>NZ_JALCZA010000004.1:0-3786 GCF_022690765.1 Anaeromyxobacter oryzisoli
CGGCGGCCTACAGGGCCGTCGCCGAGCGCGAGGACGCGCGCGGCGGCGGCGACACCGCCGTCCTCGCCTACCAGCGCGCCGCCGCCCTCGACCCGGACGACCGCGCGTCGCGCGCGGCCCTGGAGCGGGCGTGCCGCGCCGGCCCCCGGTCCGATCCGTTCGAGGAGGGGCTCGCCCGGATGGACGCCGGCGACCTCCGCGGCGCGATCGCCGGCTTCCGCGCGGCCCGCGCCCAGGACGACGACCCGGCCATCGCCCTCCTCGAGGGCATCTGCCACTACGAGCTCGGAGAGGACGCCCAGGCCGAGCCGCTCCTCCGCGCCGCCGAGAAGGCGCCGGAGAGCGCGGACGTCGCGCAGCTCTACCTCGGGCTCGTCGCGCTCCGCGCCGGCTCCGGCTCGCGCGCGGCCGCCCTCTTCGACGCGGCGACCGCGAGCGGCGCCCTCGCGCCCGTCGCCTCGGAGCTCGCCCGCGTCGCGCGCAGCCAGGGCCGGTGGTCCCTCACGCTGTTCGCCGCCTCGGGCTACGACTCCAACGTGAACCTCGCCCCCTCCAGCACGAACCCCTCCCGCCAGTCGGACGGGCTGTACGCCCTCGGCGCGACCGGGCTCCTCCGGCCGTGGGGCGCCGACGGGCCGTACGTCCGGGCGCAGGGGCTCCTGAACCAGCAGCTCCGGCTGGGCGCCTTCGACTCCTCGGCCGTGGACGCCGCCGGCGGCTGGCAGCTCCAGCGCGGGCGGTGGGCCGGGATCGCCGAGTACGACTTCACGCACCGGACGTTCGGCGGCTCGCCCTTCGAGACCTCGCACCGGCTGCTCGCGTCGGCCTGGACCGCGCTCGGCGACGTCACCCTGGGCGCGACCTGGCTCGCGCGCTTCGAGTCCTACGCCGGCGGGTGGTCGCCGTTCTCGGGCACGGTCCAGGCGGGCGAGGTCCGGACGGCGTTCCCGCTCGCCGCGCGGCTCCGCCTCGCCCTCGCGTACGGCCTCGCGCGCGACGCGGCCCGGGAGTCGATCCTCTCGTACCTCGAGCACGGCCCCCGCGCCGAGCTCCGGCTCGCCGCCGCCCGGCGCGTGCGGCTCGGGCTCGACCTCGCGGCGACGTTCCGCGGCTACGACGAATACGACGCGGCGCTCGGCGCGCGCCGTCACGACACCTACCTCGACGCCGCGGCCCTCGCCGAGTGGGACGTCTCCCCCGGCTGGACCGCCCACGTCGCGGTCCAGGGGCGGCAGGCGCTCTCGAACGTCTCGGGCTTCCAGTACGCGCGGCTGGTCCCGACCATCGGCCTGGCGTACACCCTCTCGCCGTGAGCGGCTCGCGCGCCCTCGTCCCGGCCCTGGCCGGCCTCCTCGGCCTCGCCGGCTCGCTCGCCGCGACGCTCTTCCTCTACCGCGCCGCGGCCGGCGCGGTGGACCGGGTGCTCGAGGAGCGCCTCCGCGGCGCCGGCGAGACGGCCGCGGAGATGCTCGCCCGCGCCGAGCCCGCCTCGGCCGACCTGCGCCCGGTGAGGGCCGCGAACGGGCTCGAGGGGGCGTACCTCGTCTCGCCCTCGCTCGTGGTCCTCGCCGACGCGACGGGGCGCGCCGGCCGGCGCGCCGATCTGCTGCGCACCGACGCCGCCCGCGTCGCGCGCGCGGCCCGCGGCGAGGCCACCATCGCCTTCGCGTACGCGGTCGGCGATCAGCCCGTGGCGACCGGCTACTTCCCGGTCCGCGGCCCGGAGGGCGCCGTGCGCGCCGTCCTCGCGCTCGAGGCGGGCCAGGCGTTCGCGACGGCGCACCGGGGGCTGCGCCGCGCCCTCGGCTTCGCGGTCGCGCTCTCGCTGGTGGGCGCGCTGGCGCTCGCCCTCGTCGCGCGGCGGTGGGCCCGCGCCGAGGCGGCGCGCCGCCGGGACGCGGAGCGCGCCATCCGCGGCGACGCGCTCTCCCGGATGGGCGCGATGGTCGCCCACGAGATCCGGAACCCGCTCGGCGTGATCCGCGGCTCGGTGGAGCTCGTCCGCGCCCGCAGCGGGGCCGCCCTCGCGCCGCCGGACGCGGAGGCCCTCGTGGACGTCCTCGGGGAGGCCGACCGGCTCCGGCGCCTCACCGACGACTTCCTCGATCTCGCCCGCGACCCCGCCATCGCGGCGACCGACGTGGAGGTGGAGGCCGTCGCCGAGGACGCCGCCCGCGCGGTGGGGCGCTCGCACGGCGCGCTCGCGATCCACCTCGAGGGGGAGGCGCGCGCCCTGGCGGACCCGGGCCGGCTGCGCCAGGTGCTCTCGAACCTGCTCGTGAACGCGGCGCAGGCCGGCGCGCGGAACGCCTGGGTGCGGATGGACGCGCCGGGCGGCCAGCCGCGGATCGTGATCCGCGACAACGGGCCGGGCGTCGCGCCCGCGCTGCGCCCCCGCCTCTTCGAGCCCTTCGCCACCGGGCGCGCCGAGGGCACGGGCCTCGGGCTCGCGCTCTCGCGCCGGATCGTGGCGCGCCAGGGCGGGACCCTCCGCCTGCTCGAGGTCGCGGACGGCGGCGCGGCGTTCGAGGTGCGGCTCCCGCCGGCGCGGGGCTAGGATCGGATCATGGCGCGCGTCCTCGTCGTGGACGACGAACCGAAGCTCGGCCGCGTGATGGCCCAGATGCTCGAGCTGGACGGGCACGCGGTCGTCCGCGCCGAGGGCGGGCGCGAGGCGCTCGCCCGGCTCGCGGGGGAGCCCGCCCCCTTCGACGTCGTCGTGACCGACCTGCGCATGCCGGAGGTGGACGGCCTGGCGGTGCTGCGGGCGGCCCGGGCGCGCACGCCCCCGCCCGAGGTCGTGCTCGTGACGGCGTACGGCACGGCCGAGAGCGCCGTCGAGGCGATGAAGTCCGGCGCGGCCGACTACGTGACGAAGCCGGTCTCGATGGACGAGCTGCGCCTGCGCGTCGGGCGGCTCGCGGCGCAGCGCGCGGGGGAGGCGCAGCGCGCGCGCCTCGTCGCGCGGCTCACGCCCGATCTCGTCGCGGAGAGCCCGGCCATGAAGGCGGTCCTCGCCGCCGCCCGCCAGGTCGCGCCGACGGACGCGAGCGTGCTCCTCCTCGGCGAGAGCGGCACCGGGAAGAGCCAGCTCGCGCGCTTCATCCACCACCAGGGGCGCCGGGCCGCCGCGCCGATCGTCGAGGTCCACTGCGCCGCGCTGCCGGAGACGCTGCTCGAGGCCGAGCTGTTCGGCCACGAGAAGGGGGCGTTCACCGGCGCGGTGCAGCGCAAGGCCGGCCACCTCGCCGCCGCCGAGGGGGGGACGCTCTTCCTCGACGAGATCGGCGAGATCGCGCCCGCGATCCAGGTGAAGCTCCTGCGCTTCCTGCAGGACCGGACCTTCGTGCCGGTGGGCGCGACCGAGCCGCGGGCGGTGGACGTCCGCGTGATCTCCGCGACGAACCGCGACCTCGACGAGGCGGTGCGCGCCGGCGCGTTCCGGGAGGACTTCTTCTACCGGCTGAACGTCTTCGCGATCCGCGTGCCACCGCTGCGCGACCGGCGCGAGGACATCGGCCCGATCGCGGAGCGCTTCCTGGCCGCGCGCGGGCTGCCGCCCGGGAAGCTCTCCGCCGGGGCCCGGGCCGCGCTCCTCGCGCACCACTGGCCCGGGAACGTGCGGGAGCTGGAGAACGCCCTCGAGCGCGCGCTCATCCTCGCGGGCGAGGACGAGCTCCGCGCCGAGCACCTCGCGCTCGGCGGCGCCGCGCGCGGCCGGCCGCGCGCGGCGGCCGCGCGCGGCGGGGGGGGCGTCAGCCGCGAGGGGGGGGGCGGCGGCCGGGG
>NZ_JALCZA010000004.1:3796-62363 GCF_022690765.1 Anaeromyxobacter oryzisoli
CTGCCGCCGCGCCGGGTGGGCGGGCGCGCGGCTCCGCGCCGCGCCCGACCGCGCCGGCGGCAACAAGACCCGGGCGGCGAGCTTCCTCGGCGTCACGCGCCGCCGCCTGTACTCGCTGCTCGCCTCCTCGGGCTGCAAGCCCGGCGAGCCGGGCGAGGACGCGGGGGCGTAGCGTCACGAAACCGTCACCCGCGCCCAGGGGACGGGCGAGGGCGCGCTTGGTATACTCATGGGTCGCCGTCGCGCGTGCCCTGGGGCCGCGCGCGGAAAATCCCGCGCGAGATCCTCACGATCCATGCCCGACCGCACCCTCCAACTCGCCAGCGCGCCCGCCGAGATCGCCCGGGAGCCCGCGCCAGCGCCCGCCGGCCTCGCCGTCGGCGCGCTCCTCGACGAGCGCTACCGCATCGCCCGGCGCCTCGGCGCCGGCGGGATGGGGACGGTGTACGAGGCGGAGAACGTCCGGATCGGGCGCCGCGTCGCGATCAAGGTGCTCCACCCGGAGTTCGCCCGGAGCCGGGTGGACGTCGAGCGGTTCCAGCGGGAGGCGCAGATCGCCGTCCGCCTCGGCTCCCCGCACGTCGTCGAGGTCCTCGACTTCGGCCGGACCGCGGAGGGGTCGCTCTACCTCGTCATGGAGCTGCTCCGCGGCGAGAGCGTGGGCGCCCGGCTCGCGCGCGACGGCCGGCTGCCGCCCGAGCGCGTGACGGACCTGATGCGGGAGCTCCTCACCGGGCTCGCGGCGGCCCACGACGCCGGCATCGTGCACCGCGACCTCAAGCCCGAGAACCTCTGGCTCACCGCGGGCGGCGGCGGCGAGCGGCTGAAGATCCTCGACTTCGGCATCGCCAAGGTCGCCGACCTGCCCGAGGGGGCGGCGCGGACGCAGGTGGGGCTCGTCGTCGGGACGCCCGAGTACCTCTCGCCCGAGCAGGCGGTGGGCGGGGCGGTGGACGCGCGGTCGGATCTGTACAGCGCCGGCATCATCGCCTGGGTGCTGCTGACCGGGCGCCACCCCTTCCCGCGGGAGAGCGCCCGCGAGCTGGTCCGCGCCCACGCGTTCGAGCCCGTCCCGCCGCCGGACCGCGAGGTCCCGGAGCTCGCCGCGCACCCGTCGCTCCTCAGGTTCGTGGCGCGGGCCACCGAGAAGGACCCCGCGGCGCGGGCCCAGTCCGCCCAGGAGCTCCTCGCGATCCTCGACGGCCGCGAGGCGGTCCTCCGCTGGACGTCCACGGCCGGCGCCCGGGCGCGGACCGGGGCCGGCGCCTGCGAGCCGGCCGAGCCCGCCCCGCCGCCGCCCCGGACGCTCTCCGGCCTCCTCCGGCCGACGGCGACGCTCCCCCGCGCCGTGGGCACGACCGTCCTCGTCACCGAGATCGTCGGCTACGCCGAGCTCGAGGGCGCCCTCTCCGCCGACGCGCTCGCGCGCCTGCTGCGCGTCCACGACGAGATCGTGCTCCCCGCCATCCGGGCGTTCCAGGGGCGGCCCGTCCGCTCGCGGCGCGAGACCGCGCTCGCGGCGTTCCCCTCGCCGACCAACGCCATCCTGAGTGGGATGGCGATCCAGGACCGCCTGGCGGGGCGGCCCGCCGCCCCCGCCGGACCGGCGTTCGCCCTCCGCGTCGGGATCCACCTCGGCGAGGCCCGCCCCGAGGGCGGGGACCTCGTGGGCGAGGCGGTGGACCTCGCGCTCGCGGTCCGCGGCGCGGCCGAGCCGGGGGACGTCGCGCTGAGCCGGACCGTGTACCTCGCGATGAACCACAGCGAGGTGCCGGTGGAGCCGCGCCCCGCGATCGCCCACCCGCAGCGCGACGAGCCCCTGCCGCTCTACCGCGTCGAGCGCGTGCCAGGCCCCCTCCCCTACGGCGGCCGCGAGGCGGGCCGGGTCGCGACGAGCGATCGGGTCGCGCAGGTGCTCGGCCCCATCGCGGACGGCCTCGCGTCCATCGAGGAGGGCGCGGCGGAGGGGCGTGGCCGCGCCGCCCTGCGGGTCGTGGGCGCCGGCACCGGGCTCGTGGCGCTGCGCTGCGTGGACGTGGGCGCCCGCGCCACGTCCGGCGCGCTCGCCGTGGTGAGCTGGGTGGGCTACCGGCGCCGGCCCATCCCCGCGGCGCTCGCCCGGCTCACCCGCCAGCTCGACGCCCTCCGCGAGTGGGTCCGCCAGCGCCGGCCGGTCCACCGCGCCGCCCTCTCGCGGCCGCTGCGCTGAGCGACCCCCGCCCCCGGAACGGACCTGCGTGATGCGAAGCGAGAACCGCGTCGTGATGTTCACGGACATCAAGGGCTACACGGCCGCGACCAGCCGTCAGACCCGCGAGGAGAGCGCCCGGATGCTGGCGCTCCACGACGCGCTGGTGCACCCGGTCATCCGTGCGTTCGCCGGGCGTCGCGTGAAGACGATCGGCGACGCGTACCTCGTGGTGTTCGGGGCGCCCACGCGGGCGCTGCTCTGCGCGATGGCGATCCAGGATCGCCTCTGGGATCACGCGCGGCGCGTCCCCGAGGCGAAGCGGATCGAGATCCGCGTCGCCCTCTCGCTCGGCGAGGTCCGGATCGCGAAGGGCGACGTGTTCGGCGACGCCGTGAACCTGGCGGCGCGCGTCGAGGCGGAGGCGCAGCCCCGGGAGATCTGGTTCACGGAGGCGCTCTACTGGTCGCTCGACCGGAGCCTCGTGCCGTTCGAGGAGGTCGGCTACCGCGCGCTGAAGGGCTTCCCCGACGCGGTGCGGCTGTTCCGGGTCCCGCGGGTGGGCGCGACCGACGCGCCTCCCTACGGGAACGCCGCGCTCGACCTCGTCTCCGGGATCCCGGAGCCCGATCCGGCGGTCCTGGAGAAGGACCTCGACGTCGGCCCGATCGAGGCCGGCTCGCGGGGCGCCCCCATCCTGCGCGTCGGCGCGCTCGCCCTGCTGCTCGGCGGCGGCGCCGGCGCGGGGTGGTGGTTCCACCTCCCCCCCACCGAGCGCGCGCTCCGGCGCGGCCGGTACGAGGAGGCGCGCGTCGCGCTCGAGCAGGTGACGGAGGAGAAGGGCCCCCACGACCCCGGGGTCCTGTTCCTCCGCGGCCGGTACGAGCAGGTCCGGGCCGACGCCGGCGCCGGCGGCTCGCTCCGGGCCGCCTTCACCTCGTGGTCCCGCGCCCTCGCGGCAGGCAGCGAGGACGCCCTCTCCACGCTCGCGCACGAGGCCCGGTCCCACGACTGCGAGCGCCGGCGCCTCGCCGCGCGCGCCCTCGCCGAGTCGCGCTCGCCCGAGGCGCTCGAGCCGCTCGGGGAGCTCTCCGAGGCCGAGCCGCCGGAGCCGCCGCCGGAGAACGCGCTCGAGGCCCTCCGGGGCGCCTTCTCGGGTCCCCGGGGGTGCGGCGCGGGCGAGATCGCCCGCGACGGGATCGCGTCGATCGAGCGCCGTCGTTAGCGAGCCGCCGCACGCCCGCAGGGCCGGCCCGCGATCCCCCCCGGCAGCCGGCAGAGCCCACGCCGGCCTCTCGGGAGCCCCGCTGGATCGCGTGCGCCCCCACGGCGCGCCGGTTATCCACTTGACGGAAGGACCACGATCGCAGCCTGCGTCTCGGAGCACTCCCGCTCCCTCATCGGCCGGCGCGAGGGATCGACCATGGACACTCAGAGCACCGTAGCTGCACCCATTCACTACTACGACACGAGCCATCGCACGATCCTGTGCGGACTCCACGGGTTCGCGCACCGCTCGACGAAGCACGCGCGCGCCGTCACCTGCCCGTCGTGCGTCGCCCTGCTGAAGGGGGAGCCGGCCGAGGAGCACCTGCTGGCGGGCGAGCCCTCGGCAGGCGCCGTCGTCCACTAGCGCAGCCGCCCACGCGCGCCGTCCGGGAGGGGACGACGCGCTCGCGGACGGATCGGCGTGCGCCGCGCTCCGCGCACGCCGACGCGCGACGCACATCGCCGCACGCCGTCCCTTTCGCGCGCCGTCCGCCAGCGCGTACAAGGGGTGATGATCGACGCGCCGAGACGGTCGCTGCTCCCCGGAGACGCCCCCGCAGTTGGCCGCCGGGCAGAGGGCTGACCCCGATGGCCGCGACCAGGTGGAAGCGCGTGAAGCGCGCCGCGCGCGCGGCGGTGATCGTCGCGTTCGTCCGGGGCCTGATGGTCATGCCGCTCGGGGCGGGCCTCGCCCTCGGCGGCGCGCTCGGCCGGCTGGCCTGGCTCCTCTCCCCCCGGCTCCGCCGGGAGATGCGCGCGAGCCTCGCCGCCGCGTTCCCGGCGAAGGACGGCGCCGAGCGCGACGCGATCGCGCGCGCCAGCCTCGTGCACCTCGGGTGGCTCGGCGGCGAGCTGATCACGATGCGGGCGTGGGCCTCGCGGATGGACGAATACGTCGAGGTGCCCGCGGCGACGGTCGCGACCCTCCAGCGCGCCATCGCGCGAGGCAGAGGGATCATCCTCGTGCTCGGGCACATCGGGAACTGGGAGCTCACCTCCCGGATCTCCCGGTACATCGAGCCGACCGGGGTGATCGCCAAGCGGAGCTGGCACACGAGCCTCGACGCCCTGGCGGAGCAGCTCCGCGCCGACAACCACGTCCAGACGCTCTGGCGCGACGACCCGACGACCGCGCGAGGCATGCTGAAGCTGCTCAGGCACGGCGGCACGCTCGGCATCCTGATCGACCAGGACATCCGCGGGGTCCAGAGCGTCTTCGTCCCGTTCTTCGGGCGCCCCGCGGCGACCCCGCGCGGCGCCGCGGATCTCGCGCTGCGCTTCGGGGCGGCCGTGTTCGTCGTGTCCTGCCACCGGCGCGGACCGCGCCCGGGCGACGGGCATCGCGTGGACGTCGTCGAGGTCGAGTACGACGGCGCGGCGACGGATCGCGAGGCCGAGGTGATCCGGCTCACCGCCGCCTGCGTGGCGATCCAGGAGCGGATGATCCGCCAGCATCCCGACGAGTGGGTCTGGATGCACCAGCGGTGGAAGACGGCTCCTCCGACGGCAGGCGGCGACACCCGCTCGAATTGAGAGCTTGTCGAAGAATTCGACGAGCTCTCAGGCCGACCCGCGTGAGCGGGGCGGCGGGTGGGGTGAAGCACCCGAATTCATTTCGGGCGCGAGGGGCGGGCGACGGCCCGCCCCTCCTGGATGGTCAAGGCCCGTCGATTGTTCGACGGGCCTTGAGCTGCCGCGGCGCCCCCCGGCCGCGCTTCCGCCAGAGCGTCGTCCGGCCGATCCCGAGCCGCCGCGCGGCCTCGCTCTGGTTCCCGTTGCACTCGCGGAGGACCTGCTCGATGCGCGCGCGCTCCGCGTCGTCGGGGTCGCCGCGCCGCCGCGGCGCGTCGGGCGCGAGCGGCGCCGGCACCACGGCGCGGAGCTGGTCCTCGAGGGCCTCGCCGAGCGCGCCCGCGCTCGAGCACAGCACCGCCGCGCGCTCGACGACGTTCTCGAGCTGGCGGACGTTCCCCGGCCACGGGCAGCGCGCGAGCAGCGGCAGGAGCACGGCCGCGGCCCGATCACGCAGCGCGAGCGCCCCGTACCGGCGGAGCGCCTGCTCGAGGAGCCGGCCGGCCACGGGGCCGACGTCCTCGGGGCGCTCGGCGAGCGGCGGCAGGTGGAGGTGGAGGATGTCGAGGCGGTAGTAGAGGTCCGCCCGGAAGCTCCCGTCGGCCACGCACCGCTCGAGATCGCGGTTCGTCGCGGCGACGACGCGGACGTCCACCGGCGTCGGGTCGTTCGCGCCGAGCCGCAGCACCTCCCGCTCCTGGAGCACCCGCAGCAGCCGCGTCTGGAGCGGGAGCGGCATGTCGCCGATCTCGTCGAGGAAGATCGTCCCGGTGTGGGCCGCCTCGAAGAGCCCGGCGCGGCCGCCGCGGCGCGAGCCGGTGAACGCCCCCTCCTCGTAGCCGAAGAGCTCGGACTCGAGGAGCGTCTCCGGGAACGCGGCGCAGTTCACGGCCACGAACGGGTGCGAGTGGCGCGGGCTCGCGTTGTGGATCCCCTGGGCGAACAGCTCCTTCCCGGTGCCGCTCGCGCCCGTGACGAGGACCGTCGCGTCGGTCCGCGCGTACGTCGCGGCGAGCGCGCGCGCCCGGCGGACGGCGGGCGAGACGCCGATCACGTCGGCGAGCTCGTGGCGCGCCACGAAGCGTCGCGGCCGCTCGTGCGAGCGCAGGCTCCGGTCCACGCGCGCGATCTCCGACGCGTCCTGGCAGGTGAGGACGGCGCCGGTCTGGGTCCCCTGCTCGACGAAGGGGATCCGGTTCGTGACCAGCGTCCGCTTCCCCACCGTCTGGATGCCCTCCAGCTCGGGCACGCCGCTCTCGAGGACCCGGGCGAGGCCGAGGGCCGGGGCGACGGAGGACAGGCGCGCGCCGACGACCTTCGCCGCCGAGACCCCCAGCAGCCGCTCCATGGCGGGGTTCAGGGACTCGACGCGCTCCTCCGCGTCCACCGCGACCACCCCGTCCCGGAGGTGGTGGAGGATCGTGTCGATCCGCTCCCGGCGCGCCTCCTCGACGCGGGCGACGCGGGCGATCTCGACCGCCCGCGCCAGCGCCTCGCGCACCGAGCTCTCGGAGTAGAGGAACACCCCGCGGAGCCCCGCCTCCTCGGCCAGGTCGCAGACGAGCCCGGGGCCGACCACGACCTCGACCCCCGCCGCGCGGAGCGCCCTCACCGCCGCGCGCGCGTCCTGCGCCGTCACGTAGGCGCGCTGGGCGATCTCGAGGTCGTAGAGATCCTTGAACTGCTCCAGCTCGGGGGTGACCGCGCCGTAGGTGACGAGGCCGACGCGGCCGGAGAGCTTCCGGGCCCGGGAGAGCGCCGCCAGCATGTCGAAGCCGGTCGGCGCCACGACCACGACCGGCACCGGCGCGCGCGCCTTCAGGTAGGCGCCGTTCGACCCCGCGGAGACGAAGACGTCCACCTCGTCGCCCCCCTTGATGAGGGCGCGGGCGGCGTCGAGGGCCTCCTCGAAGCCGAGGTGGAAGACGCGGACCTCGGCCACCGGCTCGAGCTGCGGGATCACCGCCTCGAGGAGCTCGTTCAGCTTGCTGAGCGAGAACGCCCAGATCTTCGGCTTCCGATCGGCCCGGCCTGGCGTGCGCATGTTCCACCATTTGAAACACATCCGTTTCGCGAGGAACAGCGCATGGAACAGTCGCCCGGCCGCGCCGCGCGACGGTACTGCGAGATTTCAACGCCTTACGTCGCCGACCGCTTTCGGCGCGGCGCTGGCCGCGTGCTTGCTCTCGTGGGTGGGCGCCGCCGAGCGGCGGCACTCGAAAGGAGAGGACCTTGAGCAAGCGCTCCACCCCTGGCGACCGGTTCCGGGCAGCGATCGCCGCCGAGCAGCCGCTGCAGATAGCCGGCGCCGTGAACGCCTACGCGGCGCGGCTCGCGCAGCACGCCGGCTTCCGGGCGCTCTACGTCTCCGGCGGCGGCGTCGCCGCCTCGTCCTGCGCCGTCCCCGATCTCGGGATCACCACCCTCGACGACGTCCTCGTCGACGTCCGGCGGATCACCGACGCCACCGACCTGCCGGTCCTCGTGGACGTGGACACCGGCTGGGGCGGCGCCTTCAACATCGCGCGGACCGTCCGCTCGATGGAGAAGGCGGGCGCCGCCGCGATCCACCTCGAGGACCAGGTGCAGCAGAAGCGCTGCGGGCACCGCCCCGGGAAGGCGATCGTCTCGACGCGGGAGATGGTGGACCGGGTGAAGGCCGCCGTGGACGCGCGGGTGGATCCGGCGTTCGTGATCATGGCCCGCACGGACGCCCTCGCCGTGGAGGGGCTGGACGCGGCGCTGGAGCGGGCGCGCGCGTGCGTGGCCGCGGGCGCGGACATGATCTTCCCCGAGGCGGTGCGGACGCTCGCGGACTACCGCCGCTTCGTCGAGGAGACGAAGGTCCCGGTGCTCGCCAACATCACCGAGTTCGGCCAGACGCCGCCGTTCACGGTGGACGAGCTCCGCAGCGCGGGCGTGGCGCTCGCGCTGTACCCGCTGTCCGCCTTCCGGGCCATGAGCGCGGCGGCCCTCGCCGTCTACCGGGCGCTCCGCGAGGACGGGACGCAGGCGCGCGTCCTGCCCCTGATGCAGACCCGCGCCGAGCTGTACGAGCACCTCGACTACCACGCGTTCGAGCGCAAGCTCGACGAACTCTTCACCGCGGAGGAGCACTGACCATGGCAGAGGCCCAGAGCACGACGCAGCCCGCCCCGAAGAAGTCCGTCGCCCTCTCCGGCACGATCGCCGGGAACACCGCGATCTGCACGGTGGGTCGAAGCGGCAACGACCTCCACTACCGCGGGTACGACATCGCCGACCTCGCGGCCCAGGCGACCTACGAGGAGGTCGCGTTCCTGCTGGTGCACGGGCGCCTCCCCGGGGCGTCCGAGCTCGCCGCCTACCGGGCCCGGCTCCGCCGGCAGCGCGGGCTGCCGGGGCCGGTGCGGGCCGGGCTCGAGCAGATCCCGGCCGCGGCCCACCCGATGGACGTGCTCCGGACCGGCTGCTCGATCCTCGGCACCGTCCTCCCGGAGAAGGACGACCACCCCGAGGCCGGCGCGCGGGAGATCGCCGACCGGCTCCTCGCGAGCCTCGGCTCCATGCTGCTCTACTGGCACCACTTCTCGCGGTCGGGGCGCCGGATCGAGGTCGAGACCGACGACGAGACGATCGCCGCGCACTTCCTCCACCTGCTGCACGGGCGGCCGCCGTCGCCCCTCCACGCCCGCTCGCTCGACCAGTCGCTCATCCTGTACGCGGAGCACGAGTTCAACGCCTCGACCTTCACCGGGCGCGTCGTGGCGGGCACCGCGTCCGACCTCTACTCGGCCGTGACCGGCGCGATCGGCGCGCTGCGCGGGCCGAAGCACGGCGGCGCCAACGAGGCCGCGATGGAGATCATCCAGCGCTACGCGACCCCGGACGAGGCGGAGGCCGACGTTCGCGGCCGGATCGCGCGGAAGGAGATCCTGATCGGCTTCGGCCACCCGGTCTACACCGTGGCCGATCCCCGCAACCGCATCATCAAGGAGGTCTCGCGCCGGCTCTGCGCGGAGGGCGGGTTCGGGAACCTGTTCGCGATCTCGGAGCGGATCGAGCAGGTGATGTGGGAGATCAAGCGGATGTTCCCGAACCTCGACTGGTACAGCGCGTCCGCCTACCACGCCCTGGGCGTCCCCACCCCCATGTTCACGCCGCTGTTCGTCCTCGCCCGCACGGCGGGCTGGGTGGCGCACGTCATCGAGCAGCGGCAGGACGGCAAGATCATCCGGCCCGGCGCGAACTACGTCGGCCCGGACGACCGCCCGTTCGTCCCCATCGCGCAGCGCGCCTGATCCCTCGTCCCCGTCCGGAGAACCCATGAGCTCGCACGCCGCAGATCCCAACGCCCGCCCCGCCCCGGATCCCGAGCTGGTCGCCATCGCCGACTACGTCGCCCGGCCGATCGGGAGCGCGGAGGCCTACGACACCGCCCGCCACTGCCTGATGGACACGCTCGGGACCGGCCTCCTCGCGCTGCGCTTCCCCGAGTGCACGAAGCACCTCGGCCCCATCGTCCCGGGGACGGTCGTCCCGGGCGGCGCCCGGGTCCCGGGGACGCAGCTCGTGCTCGACCCCGTGAAGGCGGCCTTCGACATCGGCGCGATGGTGCGCTGGCTGGACTTCAACGACACCTGGCTCGCCGCCGAGTGGGGACACCCCTCCGACAACCTCGGCGGCATCCTCGCCGTCGCCGACTGGGTCTCCCGGAGGAGCGTGGCCGCCGGGAAGGCGCCGCTCACCGTGCAGGACGTCCTCGGCGCGATGATCAAGGCGCACGAGATCCAGGGCGTGCTGGCCCTCGAGAACTCGTTCAACCGCGTCGGCCTCGATCACGTCGTCCTGGTGAAGGTCGCCTCCACCGCGGTCGTGTCCCAGCTCCTCGGCGCGACGCACGACCAGATCGTGGACGCGCTGTCCCAGGCCTTCGTGGACGGGCAGAGCCTCCGCACCTACCGGCACGCCCCCAACGCCGGCTCCCGGAAGTCCTGGGCCGCGGGGGACGCGACGAGCCGCGCGGTCCGGCTGGCGCTGATGACCCTCCGGGGCGAGATGGGGCTGCCCGGCGTGCTCTCCGCGAAGCGCTGGGGCTTCTACGACGTCCTGTTCCAGGGCAAGCCCTTCGCGTTCCAGCGGCCGTACGGCTCCTACGTGATGGAGAACGTGCTCTTCAAGATCTCGTTCCCGGCGGAGTTCCACGCGCAGACCGCGGTGGAGTGCGCGGTGAAGCTGCACCCGCAGGTGAAGGACCGCCTCGACCGGATCGCGCGCGTGGAGATCACCACGCAGGAGCCGGCGATCCGGATCATCAGCAAGGACGGCCCGCTCCACAACCCGGCGGACCGGGACCACTGCATCCAGTACATGGTCGCGGTGCCGCTCCTCCACGGGCGGCTCACCGCCGAGTGCTACGAGGACGCCTTCGCCGCCGATCCGCGGATCGACGCGCTCCGGGCGCGGACGCGGGTCGTCGAGGAGCCGCGCTTCACGAAGGAGTACTACGACCCCGACAAGCGCTCGATCGGCAACTCCGTCCAGGTCTTCTTCGACGACGGCACCGCCACGGACAAGGTCTCGATCGACTACCCCATCGGCCACCGGCGCCGCCGCGCGGAGGGGCTCCCGCTCCTCGTGAAGAAGTTCGAGGAGGCGCTCGCCACGCGCTTCCCGCGCCGGCAGGCCGCGGCGATCCTCTCCCTCTTCCAGGACCCGCCGCGGCTGGCGGCGACCTCCGTCCCGGAGCTGCTCGACCTGATGGTCATCTAAACGAGGGTTCGCGATTCGCGAACACCTTCGGTGTCGCGCCTCGCGCCCTCGTTTAGCCATTTTACACGGGGGCTGCGCCCCCGCCCCGTCGAGCGAAGCTCGCCGGGGCCCCACCCCGGCTCCGCGGGGCCCACGCGCGCTGGCGCGCGCTGTCCCGCGGGGAGGGGCGCTGCCCCTCCCCACCTGCGGTGGGGCCCCTCCCCGCTGACTGTTCTCGAATCATGACCGACCGTTTAGCCGCGTCCTCGCGCACCCTCGAGCCCGCCCAGGCGGCCGCCCTCCGGCGGCCGTCGCGGGCGGAGCCATCCCCGAACAGGAGCCCCGCATGCCGGACCGCTCGACGAACCGCCCCATGAAGACCCTCGACGGCAACGAGGCCGTCGCCTCCGTGGCCCACCGCGCCAGCGAGGTCGTCGCCATCTACCCGATCACGCCCTCCTCGACGATGGGGGAGTGGGCCGACGAGTGGGCCGCGCAAGGGAAGCCGAACGTGTGGGGGGCCGTCCCGCTCGTGCAGGAGATGCAGTCGGAGGGCGGCGCCGCCGCGGCCGCCCACGGCGCGCTCCAGGCGGGCGCCCTGACCACCACCTTCACGGCGTCGCAGGGGCTCCTGCTCATGATCCCCAGCATGTACAAGATCGCGGGGGAGCTCACCCCGTTCTGCATGCACGTCACGGCGCGGGCGATCGCCACGCACGCGCTCTCGATCTTCGGCGACCACTCGGACGTGATGGCGTGCCGCCAGACCGGCTTCGCGCTCCTCGCGAGCGGCTCGGTGCAGGAGGCCCACGACCTCGCCGCCGTCGCGCACCGGGCGACCCTCGAGACCCGGCTCCCCTTCCTCCACTTCTTCGACGGGTTCCGCACCTCGCACGAGGTCGCGAAGATCGCGCCGATCGACGACGCGGAGCTGCGCGAGCTCCTCCCGGACGAGCTCGTCGCCGCGCACCGGGCCCGCGCCCTCTCCCCGGACCGTCCGGTGATCCGCGGGACGGCGCAGAACCCGGACGCCTTCTTCCAGGCGCGCGAGGCCGCGAACGTCCACTACGCCGACGCCCCGGGCAAGGTGCAGGCGGCGATGGACGCGTTCGCCGCGATCACCGGCCGCCGGTACCGGCTCTTCGAGTACGTGGGCCACCCGGAGGCCGAGCGCGTCGTCGTGATCATGGGCTCCGGCGGCGAGGTCGCCCACGAGGCCGTGGAGCACCTCGTGGCCGCCGGCGAGAAGGTGGGCGTCGTGAAGGTCCGCCTCTTCCGCCCCTTCGCGGTGGACGCGCTCCTCCGGGCGCTGCCGCGGACCACCACCCGGATCGCCGTCCTCGATCGCACCAAGGAGCCGGGGGCGATCGGCGAGCCCCTGTTCCAGGACGTGGTCACCGCGCTGCGCGAGGCGGAGCAGCGCGGCACCTCCCGGTGCCCGCCGCCGCTGGTGATCGGCGGGCGCTACGGCCTCTCCTCCAAGGACTTCACCCCCGCCATGGTGAAGGCGGCGCTCGACGAGCTGGGCCGCCCCTCGCCGAGGCCCCGCTTCACGGTCGGCATCCGGGACGACGTCACGCACCTCTCCCTCGACCTGGATCCGGACTTCGACACCGAGCCCGCCGACGTGGTCAGCGCGCTCTTCTACGGCCTCGGCTCCGACGGCACGGTGGGCGCCAACAAGAACTCCATCAAGATCATCGGGGAGCAGACGAGGCTCTTCGCGCAGGGCTACTTCGTCTACGACTCGAAGAAGTCCGGCTCGATGACCGTGAGCCACCTCCGGTTCGGGCCGCGCCCGATCCGCTCGTCCTACCTGGTGCGCCGGGCCCGCTTCGTCGCCTGCCACCACCTCCCCTTCCTCGAGAAGGTGGACGTGCTCGACCGCGCGGCGCGCGGGGCCACGCTCCTCCTCAACGCGCCCCACGCCCCCGCGCAGGTCTGGCAGCGGCTGCCGCGCGAGGTGCAGCAGCGGATCCGGGATCTCGACCTCCGGCTGTTCACCATCGACGCGAGCGCGGTGGCGCGGGACGCGGGCATGGGCGGCCGGATCAACACGGTGATGCAGACCTGCTTCTTCGCCATCTCCGGGGTGCTCCCGCGCGACGAGGCGATCGCCGCGATCAAGCGGTCGATCGCGAAGTCCTACGCGCGCAAGGGGGCCGGCGTCGTCGAGCGGAACTGCGCCGCGGTGGACGCCGCGCTCGCGCACCTGCACGAGATCGAGGTGCCGGCGCGGGTGGACGGACGGCCGCGCCCGCCGGTGGTCGCCGCCGCGGCGCCCGGGTTCGTGCGGCGCGTCACGGCGCCGATGCTGGAGGGGAAGGGCGACCTCCTCCCCGTGTCCGCCTTCCCCGTGGACGGGACCTGGCCCACCGGCACCGCGCGGTGGGAGAAGCGCGCCATCGCCGAGGCGGTGCCGGTCTGGGACGACGCGGCGTGCGTCCAGTGCAACCGGTGCGCGCTCGTGTGCCCGCACGCGGCGATCCGCCCGAAGCGCTACCCGGCCCTCGCGCTCGCCGGAGCCCCGCCCGCGTTCCGGTCCGCGCCGCTCCGGGCCCGCGGCGCCGGCGACGCGCGCTACACGCTGCAGGTCGCGCCGGACGACTGCACCGGCTGCACGCTGTGCGTCGAGGCGTGCCCGACCCGGAAGGACGGCACGAAGGCGCTGCGGATGGCGCCGCTCGCGCCCGTGCGCGACGCCGAGCGCGCGAACCTCGAGTTCTTCCTCGGGCTCCCCGATCCGGACCGGAGCGCGCTCGAGCTGGACGTGAAGGGATCGCAGCTCCTGCGCCCGCTGTTCGAGTACTCCGGCGCCTGCGCCGGCTGCGGCGAGACCCCGTATTTGAAGTTGGTCACGCAGCTCTTCGGCGACCGGGCGCTCGTCGCGAACGCCACGGGCTGCTCCTCCATCTACGGCGGGAACCTCCCGACCACCCCGTACACGGCCGACGCGCAGGGGCGGGGTCCGGCGTGGTCGAACTCGCTCTTCGAGGACGCCGCGGAGTTCGGCTTCGGGATGCGCCTGGCGGTGGACGAGCTCGCGGACCACGCCCGGGAGCTCCTGCGGCGCCTCGCGCCGCGGCTCGGCGGCGAGCTCGTCGAGGCGCTCCTCGGCGCGGACCAGACCACCGAGGCCGGGCTCGCGGCGCAGCGCGAGCGGGTCGCGCTCCTCCGCGAGCGGCTCGCCTGCACGCCGGGCGACGAGGCCCGCCGGCTGGCGCGCCTCGCCGAGCACCTCGTGCGGCGCAGCGTCTGGATCGTGGGCGGAGACGGCTGGGCCTACGACATCGGGTACGGCGGCCTCGACCACGTGCTGGCGCAGGGGCGCGACGTGAACGTCCTCGTGCTCGACACGGAGGTCTACTCCAACACCGGCGGGCAGGCCTCGAAGGCCACGCCGCTCGGGGCGGCGGCCAAGTTCGCCACGAGCGGCAAGCGGAGCGAGAAGAAGGACCTCGCGCTGCTCGCGATGACCTACGGCACCGCCTACGTCGCCCGGGTGGCGCTCGGCGCGAACGACCAGCAGGCGGTCCGCGCGTTCCGCGAGGCGGAGAGCTTCCCCGGCCCGTCCCTCGTCATCGCCTACAGCCACTGCATCGCCCACGGCTACGACCTCGCGCGCGGGCTCGACCAGCAGGCGGCCGCCGTCGCGAGCGGCTACTGGCCGCTCCTCCGGTACGACCCGCGGCGCGCCGCGCACGGCGAGAGCCCGCTGCGGCTCGACTCGCGCGCGCCCACGCGCGCGCTGGCCGAGTTCACGGCCGTCGAGAACCGCTTCCGCCGTCCCGGGAGCCCGCAGGAGGAGGCGGCGTTCCTCGACGAGGCGGAGCGGCGGCTCCAGGCCCGGAGGGCGCTCTACGAGCGGCTCGCCGGGACGGGACCCGCCGCGCCGCGCGACGGGCGTTGACCGGTCGCGCCACCCCGTCGCCGCGCGGCACCTCGTCAGGCGCGCCGCGGGCTCCCCGAAGCGCCAGGGGCCCGCGGCGCCGCGAAGCCGCGGTCTTCAGCGCCCGCTGCGCTCCGCGTCGAGGACCTCCGCGAACGCCGCGCGCCGCGGGGGCCGCAGCGGCACGGTGAGCGGATCGCGCCGCGCCGCGGGCGGGCCGCACACCGGGCAGTCCGCGCTCCGGCGCGGCGTGAGCCAGACCCCCTGGTACGGGCCCTGCCCCGGCGTGTCCCCGAACACCCGCGGGTAGAACCAGTAGCCGGCCACCGTCGAGAGCGTCAGGTAGGACATCCCGGAGGAGAGCACCTCCTCCGCGAAGGCTCCCAGGGCGGCCTCGCTCCCGGGCGGCAGGAGGAGCGACAGCGCGAGCTTCACCGCGGCGGAGGCCACGTGCTGGATGTCGGCCGCGAGCGCGATCTCGCCCCGGAGCCGGCCCGTGCCGTAGTCCACCTCGCGGGCCACCCGCCCGCCGGCGCGCTCGACCTCGTGGCGGCTGCGGGTCGCGCACAGGTAGCACGCGGTGCGCTCGGGGACGCTCACGACGACCTCGCCGCCGCGCGCCCCCGCGTACAGCCCGACGAAGAGGGCCGGCTTCCCGCGCGCGTAGGCGAACCGATCCAGCGCGCGCTGCGCGCCCGGATCGTCCGTGGCGGCCACCACCAGGTCGGCGCCGCGCACGAGCGCGTCGAGGGCGGCGGGCTCGAGCGCCTCGACCGCCGACGGCGTGAGCGCGAGCTCCACCGCGGGGTCGACGCCGAGGAGGCGCCGCGCCAGCGCCGCCGTCTTCGGCGTCCCCACGTCCTCGGCGGTGTAGACCGTCCGCGAGAGGTTCTCCGCCTCGACGGCCTCCGGATCGAGGAGCGCGAGCCGGCCCACGCCGCCGCGCACGAGGTGCTCGGCGACGTAGCAGCCGACGGAGCCGCACCCCGCGACCAGCGCGGAGCGGCCGCGCAGCGCGCTCGAGAGCAGGCCGGCGCCGCGGGAGAGGATCGCCGCGCGGCGCGCGCCCGCGCGGGCCTCGAGGTCCTCGCCGGTCAGGCGCGGCGCCCACCCCGCGAGGCGCGCCACCGCCTCGTCGCGCGTGAGCGCGGGGCCGCCCCGGGGGCCGTGGGCGCGGCGGTAGGGGCCACGCCCCTCGAAGACGGTCCGCAGCGCCGCGACGAGTCGGTCCTCCTCCGGCGCGGCGAGCGCCCAGGGGAGCTGGAGCTGCTCGGTCGCGTCGCCGGCGCCGCTCAACAGCACCGCGGGCGGGAGCGACGGGTACAGCTCGCTCGCGAGCACGACGAGCTCGAGGTCGCCCGGGAGCCCGAGCCGCCCCGCGAGCAGCGCGCCCCGCCCCGCGTCGGAGACGAAGGTCGCCGGGCGCTCGCCGCCGAGCGCGTCCGCCGCCCGCTCCAGATCGCGGAGGAGCGGCACGAGCCGCACGCGCACCGGCCGGAGCTCCGCCCCGCCCTCGCGCGTCCGGTGGGCGGCGAAGAACGAGATCTTGCCGGACGGGAGCGGGAGCTCGTGCGGGGCGAGCTCCGCGTCCTCGCGGCGGTCGGAGACGATCGGACCGGCGTAGCGGGCGAGGTGCGGGTTGCGGCGGAGCCCCTCGGCGAGCTCCAGGGCGTCCTGCTCGGAGGGACGATCCAGCCCGTCCCGGTGCGAGTGGACGATCCCGGCGAGCTCGAGGTCCGCCTCGCGCTCCAGCTCGACGACCCGCGCGGCGAGGGCGCGCGAGGGCGCGTAGGAGATCGCGGTCGCGACCGCCCCGGGATCCGGGACCAGGTGCGTGAGCACCGGGCGCTGGCGCGGGCCGAGCAGCGCCCCGCCGCGCTCGGGAGGGTGGACGGCCAGCTCCGCCTCGAGCTCGCGGAGCAGCCAGTCGGCCACGTACACGCATCAGCTCCGCGGGGCGGCGAAGACCGCCGGGTGCACCTCCGAAAGCATCCGCTCCTCGGCGTCGTCGGGGGGCGCCATCGGGTCGCCGAAGACGACCCGGCCGCTCGGGGTGACGTAGATCCGGCGGCGGGCCTCCTCCGGGCGGGGCTCCGCCCGGCGACGCTCGTCGAGCATTGCGTCGCGGAGCCGGTCGAGAACGTCGGTCTGGGCCATCGCTGCCTCCTCGGGTGGACCCGCGCGAGCGCGCGGGGGCTGCTAGTAGGGGAAGTGCTCGTCGCGCAGGTAGACGCTGAAGCCGTTGCACCAGACGACGCTCCGGGCGTAGGCCGCCTGCAGCGATTCCATCCCGGCCCCCGCCTCCGCGGAGAGGCAGATGCGGGCGTCCGGCAAGAGGTGGCACGCGTGCGGATCGAACCGCCCCTCCACCTCCGGCTCCACGACCTTCACCTGGTAGGCCGCGCCGTCGAAGTAGAGGAACAGCCGGAACGCGTCGCCGAGCTCCGTCGTGACCGGGAAGAGCCAGCCGCGGACCCCGTCCACGGTCAGGTGGCGGGCGGACGCCGGGAGCGCCCCCTCGGCGCGGGCCTTGTCCCGCAGCACGCGCGTGAAGCCGTCGAGGAAGCTCGCGAGCCCCATCCCCCCTCCGCCGCCGCGGCGCCCCGCGGCCTTCCCCTCAATGTGTTCGGCGCCGCGGCCAGCGCCGCAGCCCCCCGTCAGGGAGCCGCCTGATCATCAACGGGCGACCGCTCCACGGGGAGCCAGGGAGGCGGGGCGAGGGATCGGCCCGTCGAACAATCGACGGGCCTTGACCATCCAGGAGGGGCGGGCCGTCGCCCGCCCCTCGCGCCCGAAGTGAATTCGGGCGCTTCACCCCACCCGCCGCCCCGCTCACGCGGGTCGGCCTGAGAGCTCGTCGAATTCTTCGACAAGCTCTCAGCCCGCCGCGCCGGCGAGCTCCCCGCCGCCGCGCTTCCCGTGCATGAGCTCGAACACCGCCTGGTAGAGCTTGCGCCGGGTCTCGTGCCGCTCGAAGGCCCGCGTGATGTAGCGCGCCTCGATCTCGACCCCGGCGCTGGTCGGGACGACGTTGATCCCCGGCTCCGCGGAGAACGAGCGCACGCGGTAACGCGTGGTCGTCTTGCGCCACTCCTGCTCCGCCAGCTTGGCGTTCGCCTCGGTCTCGCGCTGCGTCAGCTTCTGGACGCCGTCGATGATCGGGTACGGATCCTCGCCCGACGGGATCAGCACCCGGAGCTCGTCCCACATCCACTGCCCGGAGGTGGAGAAGTTGAAGTAGTGCCCCTCGATCGCGAAGCTGTTCACGAACGACACCCGGCGGCCGGTCGGGTGGCCGGCGTCGGTCCAGCTCCCGGTCTCGAGGAGCACCGTGTGGAGCAGGCCGATCTCCACGACCTCGCCCCCCACCCCCTCGATCTCCACCCAGTCGCCGACGCGCAGCCCGTTGCGCCCCATCAGCACGAACCAGCCGAAGAACGCCACGATGAAGTTCTTCATGGCGACCGTGAGCCCCGCGCCGGCGAGGCCGATGATGGTCGTCGCCTGCGCGGGCGCGCCGAAGATCATGAACAGGACGACGAGCGCCCCGCCGAGCTGGATCGCGACCTTCGTCACGGTGCGGAGCGTCGGGGCGCGGGGGTCGTCGCCCTCGATGCGGCGCACGAGCCGGTCCGCCACCACCGACGCGGCGGTGATCGCCGCCACGGTGAGGAGCAGCCAGAGCACGTGGAGGAGGACCGCGTGCAGGGCCGAGCGCGCGCGCGTCTCCACCACGCCACGCCACTCCGAGTACACGTCCGCGAGATCCCGCTGGTTCTGGATCCGCTGGTCCACGACGGTGAGCCGGCGCCGATCGGCCGAGAGCTGCTTCAGGGACGCGAGCGTGGTCTTCGCCTCGGGCGCCGCGCCGGGCAGGGGGTCCCCCTGGGCGATCCCCGCCGCGGCCTGCCGCGCGGCCTCCCGCTGCGGCGCCGCTGCCGCGATCCGCTGCTCGAGCCGCCCGTGCCACGTCTCCAGCCGCGCCGCCTTCTCCCGCGCCTCCCGCATCGCGCCGGCGAGCTGCTCGCGCTTGCTCCGCTGCGCCGTCCACCCGCGGAGCCGCGCCGCCAGGCTGGTCGGCTCGGAGACCGCGGCGGCGGGGGCGCCGGAGGCGGCCGCCGCGACGGCGCGCGGCTCCTTCTGCGCCGCGTCGTAGACCTCCTTGAGCCGCCGGATGCGGGCCTGCGGATCGCCCCCGGCGCGCTCCAGGTCCTCGGCGGCGAGGTTCAGCTCGTCGCGATCGAGCTCGAGCTGCGCCCGGGCCACCTCCAGCCGATCCCGCTGGCGGTCCCCTTCTTCTCCTGGAGCTGCGGGCGGCGTGGCGGCCGCCTGTGCGGTGAGCCGGTCGATGTCGCGCTGATCGGCCTCGACGGCCGCCTGCGCCTTCGCCTTCCGGGCGGCCAGCTCCTTGATCTGCGGGGTCGTCGCGGGCTGCTCGTCGGTCGCCTGCCGCATCGCCTCCGCAAAGGCGAGATCCACGGAGTGGTCCGCCAGCCGCTCGGCCTGGCGCGCGAACTCCTGCTCCTCGGGGGTCGTCGCGAGCGACGACATGCGCCGCGCCGTGAGGAGCGGGCTCATGTCCACCCACCCGCGCCGGTACGCCTGGGCCAGGGATCCGGCCGCGGGGCGCTGCTGGCCCTTCGCGGCCCCGGCGCCCTCGGGCGTGGGCGCCGGGACGGAGTCACGGGTCCACCACAGCCCCGCGCCCGTGCCCAGCGCCAGCGACGCCACCACTCCGATGGTCCACCTGCGAGCGATCATGCAGGAGAGAACACCACGAAGGAGGGTCCGCTGCCCAGCCCTCCACGCGCGCGCCGGGCGATCGTCCTTGCGAGCGGGCGCACGCCCGGGCGCGGGTCGGACCGGGCGGCCGGCGGACGAGGTTCCCCCGCGCCTGCCCCGCGGAGCGGCCGAGGTCTCGCCGCGGCGACGTGGGCGGCCGCCGGCAGCGGCTTCACCCGAGCCGGTACCGCCGCAGCTTGTAGTACAGGTTCCGCGCGGTGATCCCGAGCGCGCGCGCCGTGGCCTCGCGGTTCCCGCCGTTGCGCGCGAGCTGCGCGCGCAGGAGCTGCCGCTCCCAGTCGGCCCTGAGCGCCGCGAGCGGGCGCGGACCGCCCGCGGCCGGCGCGCCGGCCTCGACGCCCGGCGCCGCGTCCTCGAGCACGAGGTCCGACGCGCGCAGCACGCTCGCGTCGGGGGGCCGGTCGATGACGCCGCGGCGCAGGACGTTCTCGAGCTCGCGGACGTTCCCCTTCCAGTCCGAGGCCTGGAGCAGCGCGAGCGCGTCCGGCGTCAGATCCACCGGCGCCACCCGGTACTCCTCGCAGATCCGCGCGAGGAGCTCCCGCGCGAGGAGGGGGACGTCCTCGCGGCGCTCCCGCAGGCTCGGCAGGCGGATGGGCATCACGCTCAACCGGTAGAAGAGGTCCCGCCGGAACGCGCCGCGCGCGAGGCGCGCCGCGAGGTCCGCGTTCGTGGCGGCGACGAGCCGGACGTCCACCGGGACCGGCCTGCTGCTGCCCACCCGCACGATCTCGCGCTCCTGCAGGGCGCGGAGGAGCTTCACCTGGAGCGCCAGCGGCGCCTCGGCGACCTCGTCGAGGAACAGGGTCCCGCCCTCCGCCTCCTCGAAGTGCCCCTTCTGCCCGCGGGCGCGCGCGCCGGTGAACGCGCCCCCCTCGTACCCGAACAGCGCGCTCTCGAGCAGCCCCTCCGGGATCGCCGCACAGTTCACGCGGATGAGGGGGCCCTCGCGCCGATCGCTCGCGTCGTGGATCGCGTGCGCGAAGAGCTCCTTGCCGGTCCCGCTCTCGCCGAGCAGGAGCACGGTCGCGGGCGTGCGCGCCGCCCTCCGCGCGAGCTCCTTGGCGCGCGTGATCGCCGGCCCATCGCCGAGGATGTCGTCGAACGAGCGCCGCGGCTCGAGCTTGCGGAGCAGCCGCCTGGCCGAGGCGAGCTCGGCCGACAGCCGCTGGATCTCCGACACGTCCCGGATGACGCCCACGCTCCCGCGCAGCTCGCCGCCCACGATCAACGGGGCCGCGTTGACGATCACCTCCCGCCCGTGCGGCCCGACCCGCAGCCGCGCCCCTCGGATCGCCTCGCGCGTGCGCAGCACGCGCAGGTGCACGCTCTCGCCCTCCGCGATGTCCGCGGTGACGGGGCGGCCGAGCACCTCCGCCTCGGTCAGCCCCATGAGCTTGGTGTAGGCGGGGTTCACGAGCACGGTGCGCCCCGCCGCGTCGGAGATCGAGATGGCCTCCTGCGAGCACCGGACGATCGCCTCCGACAGCTCGCGGAGATCACGGACGGTGTGCAGCTCTCCCGCGAGCGCCCGGACCTCGGAGAGATCCCGGAAGGTCGTGCCGTCCACCGGGACGCTCCCCTCGAGGATCGCGCCGAGGAGCGCCTCGAGCCGGTCGAGCGACTTCGTCGGGGCGATCGCCATGCGGCTCCTCTAAACGAGGGTTCGCGATTCGCGAACACCTTCGGTGTCGCGCCTCGCGCCCTCGTTTAGCCAGGTTACACGGGGGCTGCGCCCCCGCCCCGTCCACCCTGAGCTCGTCGAAGGGTCGCCGGGGCCCCACCCCTGGCTCCGCGGGGCCCACGCGCGCTGGCGCGCGCTGTCCCGCGGGGAGGGGCGCTGCCCCTCCCCACCTGCGGTGGGGCCCCTCCCCGCTGTCCGTTCGCGAATCATGATCGGCCGTTTAGCGGACGTGTTCCTCGTCGCAGGCGCGGACGCTTCCCGCTCCCAGGTGCGGCTGAAACGATTAGCATGAAAAGGCTTTCAGGATCTCGCGCTGCCTTCACTTCAAGCCACGGAGATCACTCGGGTCGTGCGCGCTACCGCGCGGGCCCGCCGTTTGCTCGCTCTTCACGGCATGAGCGAGCGCCCGCACTGGAACGTCCCGACCGGGGCGTCCCCGCTGCCGCTGGAGATCCGCGTCCACGGGCGCGGCGGCCAGGGCGGCGTGACCTGCGCGAAGCTCCTCGCGGCGATGTTCGCGGAGCAGGGGCGACACGTGCAGACGTTCGGGGACTACGGCTCGGAGCGGGCCGGCGCGCCCGTGCGCGCCTTCACCCGGGTGGACCTCGCGCCGATCACCAACCGGAACAAGGTCTACCGCCCGCACCACCTCCTCGTGCTGGACGCCGCCCTCCTCCCCAGCGGCTCCGGGGACGACGTGCTGGACGGCGCCGGGCCCGGGGCGCTCCTCCTCCTCAACACCGCGCGCGGCCTCGCGGCCTTCACGTCGAGTCATGATGCGTTCCGCGTCGCCGCCGTGGACGCGACCGCCATCGCGCGCCGTCACGGCATCGGCTCCGCCGCCCTCGTGATCGTGAACACGACCGTCGCCGGCGCGTACGCCCGCGCGGTGGACCTGCCGTGGGCGGTCGTCGAGCGCGCCTTCCGATCGCTGGGGATGGACGGCGATCTCGGCGCCGCGCGCGAGGCGTACGCCGCCGTCGCCGTGCGCCCGCCCCGCCCCGGCGCGATCGCCCCGGCACCGCGCGTCCCGGCGCCGCCGCGCCCGGTCCTCGGCCTCGCGGAGCACGTGCGAGACGTCCCCACCGCGCTCCCGACAGGCACCTGGCGCACGCAGCGGCCGCGATACCGGAGCCACGTCGCCCCGTGCAGCGCGGCCTGCCCCGCCGGCAACGACGTGGTCGGCTTCGTCCAGGCGCTCCGGACCGGCGGGGTGGAGGCGGCGGCGCGGCTCCTCCTCGCGACCCAGCCGCTCCCCTCCGTCTGCGGCCGCGTCTGCCCGGCGCCCTGCGCGGCCGCCTGCAACCGGGCCGCCTACGACGGCGCGGTCAACGTCCGCGCGCTCGAGCGCTGGATCGGCGATCGGCTCGCCGACGCGGGCGCGCGGGCGCCGCTCGCCGCGCGGCCGCGCCGGTTCGCGGTGGTCGGCGGCGGCCCGGCCGGGCTGTCCGCGGCCTTCGCGCTGCGCTCCGCCGGCCACGAGGTGCTCCTCCTCGAGGCCGGCACCGGCCTCGGCGGCGTCCTGCGCACGGGGATCCCGGCCTACCGGCTCCCCCTCGACGTCCTCGATCGCGACGTCGCGCGCGTCCTCGCGACCGGGGTGGACGCGCGGTGCGGGGTGGCGATCGACGGCCCCGGCGTGCGCGCGCTCGCCGCCGACCACGACGCGGTGATCCTCGCGGCGGGCCTGCCGCGGCCCGCCCGGCTCGACGCGCCCGGCGCGTCGCTCGGCGGCGTGCGGGACGGGCTCGGGTTCCTCGACGCCGTGAGACGCGGCGAGCGCCCGACGCTCCGCGGCCACGTCGTCGTCGTCGGCGGCGGCAACACCGCGGTGGACTGCGCGCGCACCGCGCTCCGCTGCGGCGCGGCCCGCGTCACGATCGCCTACCGGCGCGGGCGCGAGGAGATGCCCGCCATCCCGACCGAGGTCGAGGAGGCGCTCGCCGAGGGCGTCGCGCTCCTCACGCACCGGCAGCCGGTCGGCTTCGCGGGCGGGGGCGCGGTCGCGCGCGTGACGCTCGCCGAGGTCGAGCCGGGCGCGCCGGACGCGAGCGGCCGCCGCCGCCCGGTCGTCACCGGGCGCGCGAGCGACCTCGCCTGCGACGCGGTGCTCCTCGCCCTCGGGCAGGGCCCCGATCCCGCCCTCGTCCCGGCGGGCTGGTCGGTGCGAGGAGGCCGCTGCATGGACGGGGAGCGACCGACCGACGTGTGGCTCGCGGGCGACCTGGCCACCGGCGACGGGACGGTCGCCCACGCGATCGGGAGCGGCCGGCGGGTCGCCGCCCGGGCGCTGGCCGCGGTCGAGGGCGCGCCCGTCCCCGCCGAGCGCGCTGCGCCGGCCGAGGACCGCGTCACGCCGGCGCACGTGCGCTTCAGCCACTTCGAGGTGCGCCGGCCGCGTCCCGAGCGACACGCGGCGGCCGCCGACCGCGCCCGCTGCTTCGCCGAGGTGAACGGCGGGCTCGAGGACGCCTCCGAGGCCGAGCGCTGCTTCTCGTGCGGGCGCTGCACGCGCTGCGACACCTGCCTGCTGTCGTGCCCCGAGGGCGTCGTGAGCCGGAGCGGCGACGGCTACGCGGTGGACGAGGCCTTCTGCAAGGGGTGCGGCGTGTGCGTGGCGGAGTGCCCGCGGCGGGCGATGGAGATGACGCTCGACGCGGAGGCGAGGTGATCATGGCCGGACGGCTCATCAGCGCGAACCACGCCGCCGCCCTCGCGGCGACGCTCGCCGGGCGGGCGAACCGGACGGCGCGCGGCTTCTGCAGCGGCGTGTACCCGATCACCCCCTCGACCGAGTGCATGGAGCTCCTGTGCAACCAGGAGTTCGAGAAGGGAGAGGTGGTGCGGGTCGAGAGCGAGCACAGCGCGATGGCGGTCTGCATCGGCGCGGCGGCGAGCGGCGCCCGCACCTTCACCACCTCGTCGTCGAACGGGCTCGCGCTCATGGCGGAGAACGTGGTCTCGGCGGCGCTGCTGCGGCTCCCCGTGGTGATGGTCGCCGCGAACCGCGCCCTCGGCCCGCCCTGGAACCTCTGGGCGGACCACGGCGACACGCTCCTGCTGCGCGACAGCGGCTGGGTGCAGTTCTACTGCGCCGACAACCAGGAGGTCCTCGACACGGTGCTCTGCGCGTACCGCCTCGCCGAGGACCACCGGGTGCTCCTGCCGGTGCTGGTCTGCCAGGAGGGGTTCGTGCTCTCGCACACGACGACCCGGACCGAGGTCCCCTCGCAGGAGGAGGTGGACCGCTTCCTGCCGCCGCTCGAGCTCCCCGCCCGGCTCCGCGACACGCCCCGGGCGCTCGGCGGCGTGGACGTGCCCGGCGTGGCCGAGGCGCACCGGGCCCAGCACCACGAGGCCATGGCGCGCGTGTTCGAGGTGTACCGGGAGGTGCAGGACGCGTTCGAGCGCGAGCTGGGGCGCCGCCCGGCCGACCCGGTGGTGCCCTACCGCGCCGAGGACGCCGACCTGCTCGTCGTCTCGATGGGCACCATCGCCGTCACCGCGCAGCGGGCGGTGGACGAGGCGCGCGCGCGCGGGGAGCGGCTCGGCGCCGTCCGGGTCCGCACCTTCCGGCCGTCCCCGGCGGAGCAGCTCGCCGCGATCTTCCGCGGCAAGCGGCGCATCGCGGTGATCGACCGCGATCTCAGCCTCGGGTTCGGCGGCGTGCTGTGGGGAGAGGTCCGGGGCCTCGCCGAGCCCGGCGCGGTGGTCCAGGGGTACGTCATCGGCGTGGGCGGCGGCGACGTCCGGCCGGAGCACGTGGCGGCCGTCGCCGCGGACCTGGCGGCGCGCACCGCCGCGGGGCGGCCCGTGCTCATGGAGACCGGCGCATGAGCGAACCTTCGACCGTCGCGGGCCCCTCCGCGGAGACTCGCCCGACGCCGCTCCTCCGCCCCGGCAACAGCAACTGCGGGGGCTGCGGGATGTCCTCCGCGCTCCAGCTCTTCGGCCGCGCCGTCGAGCACCGGCGCCTCCAGCTCGTCGTCCCCGCCTCCTGCGCCGCGGTGACCGCCGGCCCCTTCCCGACGACGTCCTTCGGCGTGCCGACGGTGCTCACCACGTTCGGCGCGGCCGCCGCGGTCGCGACCGGGCTCTCGCGGGTGGCGCGGCTCAACGGCGACGGCACCCGCGTGGTGTGCTGGGCGGGGGACGGCGGGACCTACGACATCGGGATGGCGAGCCTCTCGGCCGCGGCCGAGCGCGACGAGGACGTCCTGTACGTCTGCTACGACAACGAGATCTACGGCAACACCGGCGGCCAGCGCTCCTCCGCGACGCCCGCCGGCGCGAGCACCACGAACACGCCCGCCGGGAAGCCGGAGGAGAAGAAGGACCTCCTCGCGATCATGGCGGCGCACCGCGTCCGGTACGCCGCCTCCTTCTCCATCGCCCACCCGCAGGACGCGATCCGGAAGGTGCGCCGCGCGCTCGACGCGACCGGGTTCCGGTTCCTCCACGCGCTCTCGCCCTGCCCCACCGGCTGGAAGTCCGAGCCCGCGCTCGGGATCGAGCTGGTGCGCCTCGCGGTGCGCTCCGGCCTCTACCCGGTCGTCGAGATCGTCGAGGGGCGGAAGCTCGTCGTGAACGTCGAGCCGGACTTCTCGCGGGAGGCGCTGGAGCTGTACCTCTCGCTCCAGCAGCGGTTCCAGCGCTCGGGGATCACCGCCGAGCGGCTCGCGCCGGCGATCGCGCGGCGCTGGCGCGAGCTCCGCGCGGCCAGCGGGCGCATCCTCCCGGCCGAGCGCGAGGCCTGAACCCACGCGGAGGACGCCATGCAGAGGGACATCGGCGAGCGGATCCGCAGGCTGCGCGAGGCCCAGCGGCTCACGCGCGAGCAGGTGTGCGCGCTGGCGGGCCTGAGCGTGGATCGCCTCGCGGCGTTCGAGGAGGGGCGCGAGGCGCCCTCGGTCGGCGTCGTCATCAAGCTCTCGCGCGTGCTCGGATCGCGGCTCGGCGGGATCCTCCACGGCGGCGCGTCCACCTCGGACGCCCTCGCCATCTGCCGCGCCGACGCGGTCGGCGTCGGCTACGACCAGGGCGACACCGACCAGGGCTACACGTACCGCATGCTGACGCGGCCCGGGACCCCCGGCCACGGCATGGAGCCGTTCCTCCTCACCTTCGATCCCCGCGTGACGGACGCGCGGCCGCTCGCGCACGACGGCCAGGAGTTCGTCTACGTGCTCGAGGGGCGCATCGAGCTCCTCTACGACGGCGAGCGGTCCACGCTCGCCCCGGGCGACAGCGCCTACCTCGACGCGACCCATCCGCACCTGTTCCGCGGGCTCGGCGACGCGCCGTCGCGGATGCTCGCCGTCGTCTGGTCGGCGGGGTGAGGCCCGATCCCCGCGGCTACCGCGCGAGGGGCGGCAGGCGCGCGTCCGAGAGATCGATCTCGCGCTCGATCCGCCGCAGGACCTCGTCGCTGATCCGGCGCTCGTCGCGGAGACGGATGACGGCCTCGCGCTCGGCGCGGAGCAGCTCGCGGAGCACCTCGCGCCTCCGCCCGCGGGGCGGCGGACGATCCGCGCCGCGGCCCGCCGGGTGCGCGCGCGACAGGGCCGCCAGCCGGTGACGGTAGTGCTCGCCCACGTCGTCGTAGATCGCCTCGAGCACCGGGCCGTCGCGCCCCGACGCGCGGAGCTCGTCCAGGCGCGCCAGCGCCGCCTCGAGGACGATGCGGCGCGCCTCGGGCTCCTCGCAGTCGGGCCCCGCCGAGCCCTCCAGGCCGAGGGCGCGGACGAGCGGCGGGAGCGCCAGCCCCTGGAGCAGCAGCGTCGCGACGATGACGCAGAACGTGAGGAACACGATCGCGTTCCGCTGCCGGAACGGCGCGCCGCCCGCCGTCGCGACCGGGAGCGCCATCGCCGCGGCGAGCGCGACCACGCCGCGCATGCCGGCCCACCCGAGCACGAAGAGCTGGCGAGGGGGCGGCATCGCCGCCTCCTGCCGCAGCACGTGGCGGCGGATCCACGCGGCGAGCCCCGCGGCCGGGATCACGCCGAGCAGCCGGAGCCCGATGACGACGGCGCCGAGCGCCGCGCCGGCGGGGACGAGCCGCCCCGGCCCGAGGTCGCGGATCCCCGCGAGGACCACCGGGAGCTGGAGCCCGAGCAGCACGAACACCATGCCGTTGAGGATGAACGTGAGGGCGTCCCACACGGCGTACGCCTGAATCCGCACCTCCGGTGAGAAGAACCGCGCGCTCCTGCGGCTGAGGTAGAGGCCCGCGGTGACGACGGCGAGGACCCCCGACGCGTGGATCGCGTCGGCGACGAGGTACGCGCCGTAGGGCACGAGGATGCTGATCGCGATCTCGATGGGCCCGTCGTCGATGCGGCGCTCGACCCAGTCCACGACCCACCCGAGCAGCAGCCCCACCCCGATCCCCGCCACGACGAGGAACCCGAGCCGGAGCAGCGCGTACCCGACCGACGGCGCCGCGCCCCGGACGAGCAGCGCGATCCCGAGCTCGAGCGCCAGCAACCCCGTCGCGTCGTTCACGAGGCTCTCGCCCTCCAGCAGGGCGACGGTCCGGCGCGGCAGCCCCATGCGCCGCGCGATCGACGTCGCGGCGATCGCGTCGGTCGTGGCGACGACGGCGCCGAGGACGAACCCGGCGCGCCCGTCGAGCCCGGGGAGGATCCAGCCCGCGGTCAGCGCGACGCCCGCGACCGTCAGGGCGACGACCCCGACGGCGAGCGACGCGATCTCCGCGAGGTCGCGCGAGAACTCCCGCCACGAGGTGTGCCACGCGGCGGCGTAGAGCAGCGGCGGCAGGACGGCCAAAAAGATCACGCCGGGATCGAGCGCCGGCCGCGGCAGGCCGGGGACGAAGCTCACGGCCAGGCCGCCGACGAGGAGCACGATGGGGTACGGGACCCCGAGCCTGCGCGAGAGCGCGCCGAACGCGATCACGAGCAGGAGCAGGACGACGAGGACCAGTTGCTCCGAATGAGCCCCGGCGGCTGCCATCGCGCCTCCGGTCAGGATCTAGGGTCCTTCGAGCCCTTCAGGCTCGGGGCCCCCTGCGTTTCCGTGACCTGCGGCATGCGCCGCTGAATCGCGGGGCGCTGTGTGACCCCCATGGTCACGCCATGACCGTGCCGCGCGACCCCGACGTGCGGCGAGCTCCGTGAATCCAGCCCCTCACGGCACGGGGAGCCGGCACGACGAGTGCAGCCCTCACGCTCGACCTGACCGGCGCCTCTCTCGACGGCGCCCCCCGAGGCGGCCCGCCGCCTGGACGCGTCCGCGCCCGCTTGTCGCGCGGAATCCGGTCTGCGACATGGTCTTCAATCCGTCGAGCGCTCCGGCCGCGCTCGACGAGGCGGCGTGTGAGGCGCGTCGAGCTCCCGAGCGTCCGGGAGAAGCCCTGCATTCGGTGGGGACACGAAATGGGACCAGCATCCCCGATGCAAGACGCGTAACTCGGAGCATCGGCCCGAGGAGCGCCGGCCGACCAGGGCAAGCTCAGGCCGTGAGAAGCTCGGGGGGGCGATCCTGGAGGCGGCCCATGAAGCGCAGCGCGTTGATCCTCGCAGTCGCGCTCGCGAGCTCAGCCGCGGGCGTCGTCGCCGGAGTCACGCTGCTTCGGCCGCGCGGCCCACCGGTCGCAGGACCGCGGAAGCCGCTCTACTACCGCGCCCCCATGAACCCAGCCCGCACCTCGCCCGTTCCGCGAAAGGACGAGATGGGGATGGACTACGTGCCGGTGTACGAGGGCACGGCCGCCCCACCAGCCGGGGCCACGGAGCGTGGCGTCTACGTCGAGCCGCGGATGGCGCAGAGCTCGGGAGTCCGCGACGAGGTGGTCCGCTCCCGCCCGCTCGCACGCGTGATCCGGACCGTGGGGCAGGTCACCTACGACGAGCGGCGACTCTACAACCTGAACGCCAAGATCGCGGGTTGGATCACGCGGCTATACGTCGATTACACGGGCAAGCCGGTTCGCCGCGGCGATCCGCTCATGTCGATCTACAGCCCGGAGCTGTACTCCACGGAGGAGGAGTACCTGCTCGCGTTGCGCCATCGCGGCGCGCTCGCGGCGAGCAGCTCCGTCGAATTGCGCGCCCAGGCGGACGCGCTCGTTCGTAGCGCGCGTCAGCGGTTGCGCTACTTCGACGTCCCCGACTCCGAGATTCGCGCCCTGGAACGGCGCGGCTTCAGCTCCAAGGCGCTCACGCTCCGCTCCCCGGCGGACGGGTACGTGGTCGAGAAGGCGGTCGTCGCCGGCGCCCATGTGACGCCCGGCATGCCTCTCTTCCGGATCGCGGATCTCTCGACGGTGTGGGTCCTCGCCGACGTCTACGAGTACGAGTTGCCATGGGTCGCGGTCGGCCAGCGAGCGTCGGTGACGCTCCCGTATGCGCCTGGGCCGTCGCTCGAGGGGCGCGTGACCTTCGTGTACCCGACGCTCGCAGGCGAGACGCGCACCGTGAAGGTGCGCGTGGAGCTACGCGACCCGGGCCGGCGCGTCCAGCTCAAGCCGGACATGTTCGCGACCGTGATCATCCGATCCCCGATCGTCCGCGAGGCGGTCGCGGTCCCGGAGCAGGCCGTCATCCGCACCGGCGAGCGGGCCGTCGGGATCGTCTCCCTCGGCGGCGGATGGTTCGAGCCGCGCGAGCTGAAGCTCGGCGTCGCCGCCGATGGGTGGGTCGAGATCCTCGAGGGGGTCCGCGCGGGCGAACGGATCGTCACCTCGTCGCAGTTCCTGATCGACTCGGAGAGCAACCTGCGCGCTGCGGTCGCGGCGATGACCGGAGACCAGGCGGGCGGCGCCGCCGGGCCGTCGCCCGCTCCAGCGCCTCAGCCGGGCGTCCAGGGGCGACACGGCGGCCCCGGTCCGCACCGAGCGGGCGCTGCGGCGGGCTCGGACCACGCTGGGCACGGGACGGAGTGACGCGGGGAGGCCCCCATGCTGCAGAAGATCATCGAGGCCTCGGTCCGGAACCGGTTCCTCGTCCTGCTCGTGATCGCGGCCCTGGCCGGGTGGGGCGCCTACTCGCTCCTGAAGACCCCCGTCGACGCCATCCCCGACCTCTCCGACGTGCAGGTGATCGTCTACACCGAATACCCCGGCCAGTCGCCCCGCATCGTCGAGGACCAGGTCACGTACCCGCTCACCACCGCGATGGTCTCCGTGCCGGGCTCGAAGGTGGTGCGGGGATACTCCTTCTTCGGCTACTCGCTCGTGTACGTCATCTTCGAGGACGGGACGGACATGTACTGGGCGCGGAGCCGCGTCCTCGAGTACCTCAACTACGCGCAGAAGCGGCTGCCGCGGGACGTCGTCCCGACGCTCGGACCGGACGCGACGGGCGTCGGCTGGGTGTTCGAGTACGCCGTGACGTCGGATCGGCGCTCGCTCCAGGAGCTGCGCTCGTACCAGGACTGGTACCTGAAGTACGGCCTCGCCTCGGTCCCTGGCGTCGCGGAGGTGGCCAGCATCGGCGGCTTCGTCAAGGAGTACCAGGTCACCGTCGATCCCGCGAAGCTGCTCGCCTACCGCGTGCCCATCGAGATGGTGGAGACGGCGATCGCGCGGTCGAACAACGACGTGGGCGGCGAGGTCGTCGAGCTGTCGGAGAAGGAGTTCATGGTCCGCGGGCTCGGCTACATCCGCGACGTCGAGGACGTGAAGGCGATCCCGGTGATGGTGAACCCGAGGACCGGCACGCCCATCTTCGTCCGGGACGTCGGTGACGTGACGCTCGGCCCCCTCATGCGGCGGGGGCTCACCGAGGCGAACGGCGAAGGGGAGGTCGTCGCCGGCATCGTGGTGATGCGCTACGGCCAGAACGCGCTCCGCGTGATCGAGGGGGTGAAGCGAAGGCTCGAGGAGCTCAGGCAGGGGCTGCCGGCGGACGTGGAGATCACGCCCATGTACGACCGCTCCGGGCTGATCGAGCGATCCATCGAGACGCTGCGGAGCAAGCTCGTCGAGGAGTCGATCATCGTCGCCCTCGTCAGCGTCGTGTTCCTGCTCCACGTGCGGAGCGCGCTCGTCGCGATCCTGACGCTCCCGACCGCGATCCTGATCTCCTTCGCCGTGATGCGGCTCCAGGGGATCAACGCGAACATCATGTCGCTCGGTGGGATCGCGATCGCGATCGGCGCCATGGTGGACGCGGCGATCGTCATGATCGAGAACGCGCACAAGCACATCGAGCGGGAGGCGTCGAAGCCTCCGGAAGCGCGTCGCGAGCACTGGCGGGTGATCCTGGACGCGTCGAAGGAGGTCGGCCCCTCGCTCTTCTACTCGCTGCTCGTGATCACCGTCTCGTTCATCCCCGTGTTCACGCTCGAGTCGCAGGAGGGCCGCCTCTTCCGGCCGCTGGCGTTCACGAAGACCTACGCGATGGCCGCCGCCGCGGCGCTCTCGGTGACGCTCGCCCCGATCCTCATGGGCTACTGGATCCGCGGGCGGATCCTCCCCGAGGAGCGGAACCCGCTGAACCGGCTCCTCATCCGCGCGTACCACCCGGTGGTGGGGTTCGTCCTCGCGCACAGCCGCTGGATCATCCTCGCGGCCGCGGCGGTCGTGGCGGTGACGGTGGTCCCGTTCCTGAAGCTCGGCTCCGAGTTCATGCCGCCGCTCTACGAGGGGGACCTGCTGTACATGCCCACGACGCTCCCGGGGATGTCGATCACCAAGGCCCGCGAGCTGCTGCAGCAGACCGACCGCATCATCCGGACCTTCCCCGAGGTGAAGCGCGTGCTCGGGAAGATCGGGCGCGCGGAGTCGGCGACCGACCCGGCCGGTCTCGACATGGTCGAGACGACCATCCAGCTCAAGCCGGAGGGGGAGTGGCGTCCGGGGATGACGCCCGAGCGCCTCGTGCGGGAGATGGACCAGGCCATCCGGTTCCCGGGCGTCACCAACGCGTGGACGATGCCCATCAAGACGCGCACCGACATGCTCAGCACCGGGATCAAGACGCCGGTGGGCATCAAGGTCGCCGGCCCCGATCTCGCGGTGCTCGAGTCGATCGGGAGGGAGGTCGAGGCGGTCGTGCGAACCGTACCGGGGACGCTCAGCGCGTTCGCCGAGCGGGCGACCGGTGGCAACTACATCGACTTCCACATCGATCGCACCGCCGCGGCGAGGTTCGGGCTCACCGTCGGCGACGTGCAGGACGTGATCCAGACGGCCCTGGGCGGGATGACGATCACCACCACCGTCGAGGGGCTCGAGCGCTATCCGGTGAACCTTCGCTATCCGAGGGAGCTGCGGGACGACCCCGAGGAGCTGCGACGCGTGCTCGTCCGTACGCCGTCGGGGCAGCAGATCCCCATCGGGCAGCTCGCCGACGTCCGGCTCACCAGCGGGCCGATGGTGGTGCGGAGCGAGGCCACGCGCCCGAACGCCTGGATCTACGTGGACATCACCGGGACCGACGTCGGGACCTACGTCGAGCGCGCGATGCGCGCCGTCGCCGAGCGGGTGAAGGTTCCAGCGGGGTACACCCTGACCTGGAGCGGCCAGTACGAGTACATGCAGCGGGCGCAGGCAAAGCTCCTGGTGGTCGTCCCGCTCACGCTCTTCATCATCTTCGTCATCATCTACCTGAACACCCGATCGCTCACGAAGACCGCGATCGTCCTGCTCGCCGTGCCGTTCTCGCTCGTCGGCGCCGTCTGGCTCCTCTACGCGGCCGGCTACAACATGAGCATCGCCGTGTGGGTCGGGATGATCGCGCTCGCCGGGCTCTCCGCGGAGACCGGGGTGGTGATGCTCCTCTACCTGGACGTGGCGTACCAGGAGTGGCGTGGGCAGGGACGGATGCGCGGGCTCGCCGATCTGAGGGAGGCGATCGATCACGGCGCGGTGAAGCGTGTCCGGCCCAAGATGATGACCGCCGTCACGATCATCGCGGGCCTCCTCCCGATCATGTGGAGCGGCGGGGCGGGCGCGGACGTCATGAAGCGCATCGCGGCGCCGATGGTGGGAGGGATCGTCACCTCCGTGCTGATGGAGTTCCTCGTCTATCCGGCCGTCTACTATTTGTGGAAGGCGCGGGAGCTCCGCGAGGCCGAACGTGAGGGGCGACCGCTCTCGTCCTGACGGGGACGACCGAGGTCGCGCCCGAGCTGCTGCACGAGCCGGAGGGACGAACATGGCCGCGAGCGTCAGGGACCCCGTGTGCGGGATGCCGGTCGACCCCGCCCGCGCACTTTCGTTCGAGCTGGACGGGACGCGATACTCCTTCTGCTCCGAGTACTGCCGCCACGTCTTCCGGTGGAACCCGCAGGCCTACGCCGCCGGGGGTCTCGCGCGTGCGGACGCGAATGGGCGGCCGCGTCAGGTCGCGTATCTCTCGATGGAGGTCGCGATCGATCCACGCATGCCGACGTACAGCGGGGGCCTGGGCGTCCTCGCCGGGGACACGCTGCGATCCTGCGCCGATCTCGGGCTCCCGCTCATCGGGATCACGCTGCTGCACCGCAAGGGCTACTTCTCCCAGGCGCTCGACGAGGCGAGCGGACAGGTCGAACGTGAGGAGACCTGGGAGCCGGAGCGCCGCCTCCGCGCGCTCCCTGCTCGCGTGGAGCTCTCGATCGAAGGCCGGACGGTCCAGGTTCGTGCCTGGCAGTACGACATCCCGGGCGCCCGCGGCGTGGTACCGCTCCTGCTCCTCGACACCGATTTGCCGGAGAACGCCGAAGCGGATCGCCATCTGACGGACCGCCTGTACGGTGGCGACGACGGCTACCGGCTCGCGCAGGAGATCGTCCTGGGCATCGGCGGCGTGCGGATGCTCGACAGCCTCGGCCATTCGGCCATCCGCAAGTTCCACCTCAACGAGGGACATGCGAGCCTCGTGCGCTCGAATTGCTCAGACGACACGGCGCAGCGGCGCAGTTCGACGACGTCCGCGAGCAGGTCGTCTTCACCACCCACACCCCCGTGCCGGCTGGCCACGACCAGTTCGACCACGATCTCGTCGCGCGCGTCCTCGGGGAGCCGGTCCCGCGAGCCGTCCTCCAGATGCTCTCGGGCAGCGACCGCCTGAACATGACGCGCCTCGCCCTGAACCTCGCCGGGCACGTGAACGGCGTGGCGCGAAGACACCGGGAGGTTTCGCAGGGGATGTTCCCCGAGTACGCCATCTCCAGCGTCACGAACGGCGTGCACTCGGTCACCTGGACGAGCGAGCCGTTCCGGATCCTGTACGACCGGCACGTCCCCGGGTGGCGCGAGGAGCCGACGCTCCTGCGCCAGGCGATGCGCATTCCCGCGGAGGAGCTCTGGCGCGCACACGGAGAGGCGAAGCGATCGCTCCTGATGGAGGTGAAGCGGCTCACAGGGCGGACACTCTCGGAGGACGCGCTCACCATCGGGTTCGCGCGCCGCGCGACGGCCTACAAGCGCGCGGACCTGATCTTCTCGGACCTCGCGCGGTTGCGCGCGATCCGCCGGATGGGGCCGCTGCAGCTCGTGTACGCCGGGAAGGCGCACCCGAGGGACGAGGGCGGGAAGGAGCTCATCCGGCGCGTGATGCGCTTCGCGCGCGAGCTGGACGAGGAGATCCCCGTCGTCTACCTGCCCGACTACGGCGTCGAGCTCGCAAAGCTTCTCGTCGCCGGCGTTGACCTCTGGCTCAACACGCCGCGGCGCCCCATGGAGGCCTCGGGGACGTCCGGGATGAAGGCGGCCCACAACGGCGTGCCCAGCCTGTCCATCCTCGACGGCTGGTGGATCGAAGGGCACGTCGAGGGCGTGACCGGCTGGTCGATCGGTCGCGCGGAGGCGGGGACCGAGACCGACGCCGACGATGCAGCGGACCTGTACGCGAAGCTCCCGATCGTCCTCGAGACGTTCCAGCACGCCCCGGAGCGGTGGGCCGCCATGATGCGGTCCGTGATCGCTCTCAACGCGTCGTTCTTCAACACATACCGCATGGTGCTGGAGTACGCGACGAACGCGTACCTCCTCTAGCTCTCGATACGGAGGAGGTCGCGTGGCGAGCCCTGACTGTTTCGTCACAGATCGGCCGCCTCGGCGCCGCGCCGGGTCCGGATCCGCCAGACGCTCTCCAGCGGCGTGACGGTGAGGATGCCGTCGCCGGGCGTACCCGTGCTCGCCGCGGCGAGGATCGCGTCGACCACCGCTGCAGCGCGAGCGGAGCCGGTGACGACCTCGATACGAGCGTGCTGGCCCATCCAGTCGTTCGCGAAGAAGTCCACGTACTCGCCGTACCCCTTGACCCGCGAGACGGACACGCCTCGGACGTCCATCGCCTGGAGCGCTCGCTCGACCGTCGAGAGCCGCTCGATCCTCACGAACGCGGTCACCCTGCAAAATGCCGTGTCCATGGCTCACCTCCTGGCGTGCTCGGCCGAGCTTCTCGCTGGGCCGCGCCCGCGAGGCGCACTCTCTGTTTGTATTGCAACAGCAATGCCGAACCGAGCCACGACGGCGCCAGCGCGCGAGGCCGCGACGAGCGACACCGCGCAGCCGTCAGCTCGCGAGCCCCCGGCTGCCCGCCGATCAGGCGGATGCTGGGCCTCCCCGAGCGCGAGCGATTTCCCGGCCCTCTCCGTGAACGTCGGGAACGTCCGGTCGCGGCCGCGCTCCCCGTGCGCGTGGAGGAGGGCTCACGGATCCTGAGCAGGAACGGATCGCGCAGCGCGGCGACGATCGCCGTCAGCGCCGCCGCGAGAGCAGCGAGCGCGCCGGCCGTGAACACGGGCGCGACGAGGACGCTCGCATGACCGACGAGCGCAAGTCGGTCGCCCGCCTAGCCCAGCGCGCGCGCGACCGCGTCGACGGCCTTCAACCCCTCGCCGAAGCGGGCCATCGACTCGCGGTGCTGCTCGAGCGCGCTGTAGGGCAGGTACTTCACCGCGAGATCGCCGATGCGCCGGAAGGCCGGTCGCGCGAGCTGCTTGCGGACGTCCTCCTCCCGCGCGTCGGGCGCGACGAGGTACAGACCACGGACCGCCTGCGCGGCCCCGGAGGCGAGGTCTAGCATCCGCACGATCCCGGAGTAGATCGAGGTCGTGTGCTCGACCTCGAACGCGGCCGCCGCGCGGTCGCTCCCACGCTCGAGCCAGAGCACGTCGATGAGCGGCACGGAGTCGATCGCCGCGAGCGGGGCGGGCAGCGACTCCAGGCACCCGTCCGCGAGCCGACCCGCGCCGGACGCGCGCGTTCGATCGTTGGTTGCGACCCACACGTCGAAGCCGAGCGCACGGCCGAGATCCCGGAGCCAGCCCTGGACCTCCGTGTGAGTCCGATCCCCCTCCCGGACCGCCTCGAGCGATCTGCGCTCCCGCTCCGACTCCTCGCGGACCCGCGCGAGGTCGGCGCGCCACGCGCCCTCCGCCGCCTCGTCCCCGTCGCGCGACGGCAAAGGGTACCGACCCGACCCGACGTCGAAGAGGAACCCGGCGATCGCGCCGAGATCGTTCGAGAAGAGCGCCTGGTGCTCGGCGTTGAGCCTCAGCACCCCGGCGCGCATCGCCAGGTACTCGTCCCATCGCCCGAGCTTCACCTTGGAGCCCGTGAGGGCGTCGTACCCCCTCACGATGGCCGTGTTGAACGGGACCGCGATCGTGGGGTGCAGGAAGTAGAGCAGGTTCGCCGCCGCGGGGCCGAGCCCCTTGATGCGGCGCTCGTCGAGCCGCCGGATCGCCGCGAGGACCTGCTCCTCGCCGGTGCAGCACGCGCAGGTGTCGAGGAAGCGCCCGAACGCGAGCTGGTTCTCGCGGTCCTCGTAGATGTCGGGGATCCGGAGCTTCGGCTTCCAGAGGAACGCGTGATCCGCCCCCTTGAAGATCTGCCGCTGCTCGGCGATGGAGCCGACGACCGTCTCGAGCGCGGAGCCCTTGTACGTGGTCCCGAAGGTCCCGGCCTCGATCTGATTCACGACCACGGCGATGCCGCGGCGGATCGACCGGAAGTTCTTGAGCCGCTCCTCCCAGAGGAACCAGGTCCGGTACGTGCCGCCCGGGTCATCACGCCAACGCTCGACGAGCTCGCGTACGTGCGCCGTTCGCATTCCCCGGATGTTACACGCCGAGCGATCGGAGCCGCCAGCGCCTCGCGCGCGGCGCCGGCGCGGCGCGGGCGCGCTACGCGTAGACGGAGGTCGTCCGGACGTCGTCGCCGGACCAGGTGTACACGGCGAGCAGGGGCTCGTCCTCGGTGCGCATCGCGTGCACGACGCCCGAAGGGTGGAGCACCAGCTCGCCGGGCGGAACGCGGCGGGAGCGACCGGCGGCGCTCCAGGTCGCGCTCCCCGTGAGCACCCGGTACAGCTCGATCGCCGGGTGATGGTGATCGGGGTACAGGGTCCGCGGCGCGATCAGCGTCACGCCGAGGCAGACCACCTCGCTCCTGAACGGCGCCTCCGGGCCGATGATCTCGGCGAAGGCGATCCGCTCCCCGAGATCGGGCGCGTCGGCTCGGCGCGGGTACCCGTAACGCCATGGGAGGTGCTCGGCGACCGCGCCGAGCGCGGTCGTCACCTCCACCGCCGGGCCGGCCGCGGCCCCGAGCGCCGCCGCCAGGTGACCGACGATGGGATGATCGCTCCTCGGCAAGCCCGCGGCGGGCACGGCGATCGCCCGGAGCCGCGACCAGACCCGCGCGATCTCCGCGGCCACCGCGGGATCCGCAGGGAGCGCGCGATCGTCGAGCGCCTCGACCGCGCGCACGAAGTCGAGGACCTGCCCCGGGGTCGCGAGCGGCGCGTTCATCGGGCCACCGACTTCAGCACGACGGCGGTGTGGCCGATGCGCTCGCCCGCCTGGAAGGCCTCCCAGGCGCGCACGGCGTCGAGCCGCTCGGGGGCGAGGGATCGCTCGATCTCGAGCGCCTGCGCACCGGAGGTCGCGAAATCGACGGACGCGAAGCGCCGCCGGAGCGCGTCGGCGCGGTAGAAGTGAAACGGGCCGAAGCCTCGCCGCTGCCGCTCCGCGTGATCCCGGATGACGCTCTCGCCCTCTGCCTGGACCTTCCAGGTGTAGGCGAGGAAGGACGAGCCGACGCCGGCCGCCTCGCCCATCCGCAGGAACACCTCGAGCGGCACCCGCGCGCCGAGCATGGAGAGGACGGCCCCTCCCGGCGCGAGGAAGTCCCTCGCGCTCCGGAGGGCGACGTAGTGGAGGTCGAGCATCTGCCGCTTCACCTCCGGCGGGATCGCCTCCGCCCGGGGCGGGACGTGGGTCGAGCTCGTCCGCTCGACCGCCACGGCCGCGGCGCTCTCGGCGGGGACGTTCGGGAGGTTCTCGTAGACGACGTCGTACCTCGGCCGGAGGGGCCGGAGCGGCTCGAGGAGATCGCCGTGGCCCGCCTCGATCGCCACGGGCTGGCCGCCCGCGAGGTTGCGGCGGACGTTTCCGACGGCGGCGGCGACCACGTCCTCGTGCACGTCGGTCAGCCCCACGCGCGTGGCGTCGAAGACCTCGATCGCCGAGAGCACGTCGAGCCCCGCCCCCGTGCCGATCGAGCAGAACGACTCCACCCTCCCTCCGCCGCGCTCGCGCCGGAGCAGCCGAAACGCGGGCACCGCGACGTGCGCGACCCAGTCGCTCGCCAGGTCCTCGTCGCGCGGGAGGAAGCAGTGCTCGCTCACGTGGATCGTGAGCTCCCGGCGGATGCGCGTCGGCTTCGGCTCGGAGAGGTACCTCGTCGCGTCGATGCGGAGCTCGATCGCGCGCTCCGTGCCCGTGGGGTGGTCGCGCGACGGCACGCGGGGACTACGCGAGGGGGCGTCGGCCGGATCGCTACGCATCGGCGTGCCTCAGCGCCTGATCGAAGTCCTCGAGGATGTCCTCGGCGTCCTCGATCCCGGTGGAGACGCGGATCATGTCCGGGGTGATCCCGGCGCTCCGCTGCTGCTCGGGCGTGAGCTGCGCGTGCGTGCTCGAGGCGGGGTGCAGGACGCACGTGCGCGCGTCCCCGACGTGGACGACCAGGGCCGCCACCCGCAGGCTCTTCACGAAGCGCCGCGTGGCCTGGAGGTCGCCCTGGAGCCCGAAGGTCAGGATCCCGCTCCCCTCCGGCTTCGAGAAGTAGTTGCGGACGCGCGCGTACTGCGGGCTCGACTCGAGCCCGGGGTAGACGACCCAGCTCACCTTCGGGTGCTTCGAGAGGAAGCGCGCGAGCGCCAGCGCGTTCCTGCCGTGCTGGGGCATCCGCAGGTGGAGCGTCTCGAGCCCGAGGTTGAACATGAAGGCGTTGAACGGGCTCAGGCACGCGCCGAAGTCCCGGAGGAACTGGGCGCGGGCCTTCGCGACGAACGCCGCACGCTCGAACGCCTGGACGTACCGGACCCCCGCGTACGTCGGGTCCGGCTCGGTGAACTCGGGGAACTTGCCGTTCGCCCAGTCGTAGCTCCCGCCGTCCACGACGACGCCGCCGAGGCTCGTCGCGTGGCCGTCGATGTACTTCGTCGCGGAGTGCGTGACGATGTCCGCGCCGAGCTGGAGGGGCGTGCAGAGGTACGGCGTCGCGAGGGTGTTGTCCACGATGAAGGGGACGTCGAACCTCCGCGCGAGCGACTTGAACTTCGCGAAGTCGAGGACGTTGAGCCCCGGGTTGCCGATGGTCTCGCCGAAGAGCGCCTTCGTGCTCGGCCGGAACGCCTTCTGGAGCACCTCCTCGGGCGCCTCGGGATCGACGAACGTGACGTCGATCCCGAGCTTCCGGAGCTTCGTCGCGAACAGCGTGTAGGTCCCGCCGTAGATCGTCGACGCCGAGACGATATGATCGCCCCCGTTGCAGAGGTTCGTGATCGCGAGCAGGTTGGCCGCCTGGCCGGAGGCGAGCGCGACGGCCCCGACGCCCCCCTCGAGCGCGGTGATCTTCTGCTCGAACGCCGCCACCGTCGGGTTGCCGGTGCGGGTGTACTTGAACCCGACCTCCTCGAGGGCGAAGAGCCGCTCGACCTGCTCGATGTCCTCGTACTTGTAGGTGGTGGACTGGAAGATGGGCAGCACGCGCGGCTCGCCCGGCTTCGGGGTCCACCCGCCCTGCACGCAGATCGTCCCTTTTCCGAAGTTCGACATCGAAGCGGCTCCTTCGCGTGAGTTCGTGATCACGGCTCGGCGCACGGGTGAGCGTGCGCGGTCTCGACCATCGCCCGGACGTTCTCGATCGGGACGGTCGGCGGGATGTCACAGCCGGGCATCAGCACGTAACCCGGGCCCGGGCCTGCGGACCGGATGCATGCGCGGCAGGCGGCCGCGACGCCCTCCGGCGTCTGGTCCTGCATGACGGCCGCGGGGTTCATGTTCCCGGCGAAGGCGATCCGTCCGCCGAGCACGCGCCGCGCGGCGGCGAGATCGACCTTGTAGTCGACCGACATCAGCTCCGCCCCGCCCCCTGGGATCGCTTCGAGCCTGTTGGTCGTGTCGCCGCAGATGTGCACCAGCACCCGGACGCCGCGCGCCTTCACCCGCGCGGCGACCTTCGTCAGGTACGGCAGGGAGAACTCGAGGAACTGATCCCTGGAGACCATGTCTCCGGACGACGTCGGATCGGCGAGCGAGATCATCGAGACGCCCGCCTCGATGAACGGCTCGAGGTACGCGAAGCAGAGGTCGGCCGCGAAGCCGAGGATCGCGTGCACCGCCGGCTTGTCCTTGTAGATGCCCCGCATCACGTGCTCGGCGCCGTAGGCGAGCGCTCCCAGCGTGAAGGGCGCCCACTGGCTCGTCCCCACGACGGTGGTCGAGCCGATGGAGCGTGACAGGATCGACGCGGCGCCCACCAGCGCCCGGATCCCCGGATCTTCTCGGACTCGGTCCAGCCGGACGCGCTCCACGTCCGACGGTGTCCGGAGCAGCGGCTCCTGGACGTCCGGCGTGCCCTTCGCGCGGAACTTGATCTTCCCGCCGACGGCGCGGAGGGCCAGGTTGTGATACCCGGACCCGGGCCACACGATGTCGCACCGGACCAGCTCGTTGGTGCGGGCGATGACCTCCGCGATCCGCTCCGGTCCGGCCCCGAGCGCCCCTTCGAGCGTGAGGCCGTGCCGGTTCAGCGTCCACGCCCCCGCGGAGAGGAGCGACACGGGCAGGCGCGGCGTCGCCTCGAGGCGCAGCGCCCTCTCGATGATCTCCTTCGAGGTCACGCCGGGCTCCTGGCGCGGCTCGCGCGCATGCAGAGGTCCAGCACGTCGCGCCGGAGCCGCGTGAACCGCGGGTCGGCGCGGTCGCGTGGATACGCGAGCTCGACCGGCACGACCGCCTCGACGCGGGCCGGGCGGCTGCTGAACACGAGCACCCGGCTCGCCATCAGCAGCGCCTCCTCGACGTCGTGGGTGACGAGGAGCGCGGTGAACCCGGCGCGCCGCCAGAGCGCCAGGATCTCGTCCTGCATCGCGACGCGGGTCAGCGCGTCGAGCATCCCCAGCGGCTCGTCGAGGAGGAGGACGCGCGGATCGTTGACGAGCGCCCGCGCCAGCGCGGCGCGCTGGGCCATCCCGCCCGAGAGCTGGTGCGGGTACGCGCTCGAGAACGACTCGAGGCCGACGAGGCGCAGCGCGTCGTCCACGCGCGCCCGCGCTCCCTTCAGCTCGCCGCGCGCGTGCGGCCCGAGCGCGACGTTGTCCCGGACGGTTCGCCAGGGGTAGAGCGTGGGATCCTGGAACACCAGCACGCGCGACGGATCCGGGCCGGAGACGAGGCGCCCGCCAGACCAGACGCTCCCGTGCGCGGGCGCGTCCAGGCCGGCCAGGAGCCTGAGCAGGGTGGACTTCCCGCAGCCGCTCGGGCCGACGAGGGCGACGAGCTCCCCGGGCTCCACCCGGAAGTCCACGCGGTCGAGGACGGGCAGCGGCTCACCGCGGAGCCGGAAGGCGTGGCTGACGCCGCGGATCTCGACGGACTCGCCGGCGCCGGTGGCGCCGCGCGGGAGCGGAGCGGTGGCGGCGGCTACCATCGGACGAGCCCGCTCTGCCAGCCGAGGAGCCGGTCGCGCGCCGCGAAGAGGAGCGCGATCAACCCGCAGAAGACCAGCGCCATGAACAGGAGGGCCGCGAACATGTTCACGTAGGCGGCCCACCCCTGCGCCCAGGAGAGGTACCACCCGAGGCCGGCCTTCACCCCGAGCATCTCCGCCACGACGAGCACCGAGAAGGACGCGCACAGCCCCATGAACAGGCCGACGAACACGTGCGGGAGCGCGGCCGGGATCGCGACCCTGAGCACGAGGAACCGGGGCGAGGCCCCGAGCGTCCGGGCGATGTCGTAGTACGCGTTCTTCACCCCGGCGACGCCGGACCACGTGAGCACGGCGACCGGGATCCCCGCCGCGAGCGCGATGAGGAACACGCTGGCGCTCCGGCTCGAGGGGAACACGAAGAACGCGAGGGGCAGCCACGCCGTCGCCGGGACCGGGCCGACGAGGCGCAGCAGCGGGTGGCCCCAGTACGCGGCGGCCCGCGACCACCCGATCGCGACTCCCGCGCCGAAGCCGGCCAGCCCGCCGATCAGGAACCCCGCGCCGAGCAGCGCGAGCGAGTGAGCCGTGCACTCGAGGAGCCGGCGCCAGTCCTCGACGTAGACCTCGATCAGCGCCTGCGGCGGCGCGAAGAATGGACGCGGCAGGAGGCCGAGCTTCGCCGTCGCGAGCTGCCACCCCGTCACCCACAGCGCCAGCGCGAGGAGCCACGGCGCGGCGACGCGGAGGCGGCGGCCGGCCGCCCGCAGCCAGGGCGCGCCCACCGAGAGCGCGAGCGCGGTCAGGCCGATCGCGACCTGCAGCGCCGCGAGCGTGGACGTGTGAGGCGTCTCCTCGAGATCGGGCCACTTCACCGTCACCGCGGCGGCCGCGAGCCAGGCCGCCCCCGCGACGACCCCCGCGACCGGCGGCCGGACGGCGGGCGGCGCATCGTCCGCGGCGATCACCGGCTCGATCGCGGCTGCTTCGGTCGATCGCTCCTCGATCCACATGGCGGCCTCAGCTCAGCACGTCCGCGAAGATCTTGTCGGCGAACCGGGCCGGGTCGGTGCTCGACTTCAGCACCGAGATGCGCTTCAGGTCGTCCGCGTAGAGCGCCAGCTCCCGCCGCAGATCCGCGCCCACGGGGTGGTGAGCGTGCGTGTGGCTGCGGAGCTGGGCCACGAGGTCCTCCACCGGGTCCTTCGGCGAGTACTGCTGCGAATAGACCTTGGCGGCCCTGACGGGGTCGGTGACCGCGATGGCGTGCGCCTCGTGCAGCGCTTCCACGAGGGACCTCACCGCCCCCCGATCCTCGCGGAGGAGGCTGCCGCGCGCGCCGATGACGCAGCAGACGCGACTCCTGTACTCACCGTACAGGTTGCTGGCGACCTCGACGAGCTTGCCCGACTTGAGGTTCCGGTAGGCGTCCGGATCCCAGTGCGCGAGCGCCTGCGCCTCCCCCTTCTCGATCGCCAGCGCCTGGAGATCGGGCGGATAGGTCCGCCAGTCCACGCTCTTCACGGGATCGATGCCGCTCTTCGCCAGCAGGATGGAGAAGAAGTTCTTCGCAGGGCTCGCCAGGTCGCTCACGGCGACGGTCTTGCCCGCGAGGTCCGTCACGGTCCGGATGCCGGACGCCTTCGAGGCGATGAGCCGGATGCAGCCCCCGTGCGTGCCCGCGACGAGCTTCACGTCGAAGCCCTGCTCGAGCGGCTTCAGCCAGCGCAGCACCATCCCGATGCCCGCGTCGGCCTTCCCCGTCGCGATCGCCTCCAGGAGCTGCTCGGTCGAGCCGGCGAAGTTCACCACCTCCACGTCGAGCCCGTGCCGCGCGAAGATCCCATCGTGCACCGCGAGCGCGATCGGCGAGTGGCACACCGCGCCGGAGTTCCACGCCAGCCGGAGATGCCGGCCTCTCCTCCCAGCCCCGTCTGCCCCGCGCGCCCGCGCTCCGAGGCCGGCGAGCGGGAGCGCGATCCCCGCCCCCACGGCCGCCCGCAGCAGTGCGCGGCGGGTCAGCTCCGCTCGGCGGGGTGCTCCCTGCTGCCGCTCCCCGGTTCCGAACCCCTCTCGTCGATCGCTCACGTGAACCCTCCGTGCGAAGCCCATGGCGTCCGCCCATGCCGGATTCGTCCGCTATAGCAGACGCCGTTGAGGCGGGCAAGCGCGCACCCGAGCGCAGGCCCGCCCCCTTGCCGATCGACCGCACGATACCAAGTCGCTGTGGCCCAAGCCGCGCATGCGCCATCGCGTCACGCTTTGCGCGCCCAGGGCGATGGAGCGGCCGTCCGCTTGACCGGACGGATGGCGATTATCTAGACTCTTCGTCCGCAAGAACGGACGGACGCACGGTTTCGTCACCGACGGATCTCCGCGTGCGCGGAGGTCCACTCGTCACCCGTTCGACAAGGGAGAGCTCCATGACGCGTCCCGCCCGCGATCCGACCCCGCCCCGGTGCGCAGCCTGCGCCGCCGTCCAGCGCAAGGAGGGGACGACGCACTGCTGGAGCGAGCCGTCCGCGGCGCCCCCCGCGCCGGGCACGTGCCCGACCGGCGCGTACGCTGCGACCGTCGCGGCGACCCTGCCCGTGTACCTGGACGGCGGCCCCGACGCGCGCCTCGCCCGCGTCGCCGCCAGGGTCGAGGGGCTCTGCTACGACAAGGTGGGGGACGGCGCGCTCCACGCGCGGTGGACTCGGGTCGAGGACACGATCGCGTTCGCGCGCCTCATGGGCTGGAGGCGCGTCGGGATCGCCACGTGCATCGGCCTCCTCGAGGAGAGCGCGCGCCTCGAGGAGATCCTGAAGGCGCAGGGGCTCGAGCCGATCTCGGTCTGCTGCAAGGTCGGGCGGGTGGACAAGGAGCGGGTCGGGGTGCGGGACGAGGAGAAGGTCCGCCCGGGCACCTTCGAGCCGGCGTGCAACCCGGTGGCGCAGGCGCGCATCCTGAACGAGGTCTGCACGGATCTGAACGTGATCGTCGGGCTCTGCGTGGGCCACGACATGCTGTTCTCGAAGCACTCGGCGGCGCCGGTGACGACCCTCGTCGCGAAGGACCGGGTGACCGGCCACAACCCCGTCGCAGCCCTCTACGGGCAGAGCTTCTATTACCGGCGGCTCGCGAAGACCCCGCTGGCGATCCCGGGAACGGACGACCCGCCGCGCTCGCCCGGCGACGCGGACGACGCGCCGCCGACCGCCGGCCGGCGGCGCGAGTGACGGCGGGGAGCCGATCCGTGTCCACCCTGGTGCTGGCCTGCGAGGTCGTGCGCGAGGAGCTGCTCCGGATCCGTTCCGCGGCCCCCGTGTCGTTCGCCTTCCTGTCCATGGGACTGCACGTCGCGCCCGACCGGCTCCGCGCGGCCATCGCGGCGGAGCTCGAGCGGCCGCGCGAGGTGGACCGGATCGTGCTCGGGTTCGGTCTCTGCGGGAACGCGATCGCCGGCGTGCGCTCACCGCACGCGCCGCTGATCATCCCGCGCGTCCACGACTGCATCCCGCTCCTCGCCGGCGCACCGCCACCCCCTGGCGCCGGTCCGCTCCACGAGCGCGGGACCTTCTACCTGAGCGGCGGCTGGATGGAGGGCGAGCGCACCCTGTACTCGGAGCACCGCCGGTCGGTCGCGCGGTTCGGCGAGCAGAAGGCGCTGCGCGTCCTCTCCACGATGCTCGGGGGCTACCACCGGTTCCTGTTCATCCGCACCGATCACCCGCGCCGGGAGCTTCGGGAGCGCGACGCCGGTCAGCTCGCCGCCTGGGTCGGGCTCCCGCTCGACACGGTGGACGGCAGCCGCACGTACCTCGAGGCGCTCGTGAACGGTCCGTGGGACGCGGCGCGCTTCGTCCACGTCGCCCGAGGCGTGCCGGTGAGCCCGGAAGCCTTCACGCGGACGACCTCGGTCCCGTGCCGCGCAGCGTGCCCACCGTGACGACCCGCAGCCGGAGCGGGGAGGGAGCGCCACGGCCGTTTGACACTCGGACTGGGTCGTGTCATCGTCCGTTAAACTGGATACGCTGCTCATTTAACGGATTCGCCTCGAGGCGCCCGGCGGCGGCCCTCGTCCAGCAGGCCGACGGTGAGCGGGTTTCCTCGAGGGGCGACGAACCTGCCGGCGCCGAGCCGGTCGTGAACACGGCACGTTCCGGGTGCCCGGACGAAGGGGTCGAGACGACCATGACGAACACCAGCTTGCAGCAGGCGGTCCTCACCGAGCTCGCCGACGCGGTCGTCGCGCTCGACGAGGCGCGCGCGGTGGACGCTGCGCACGAGGCCCTGAACGAGAGCGTCGACCCGTACACCGCGATCGAGAGCGGGCTCCTCGTGGGCATGAGCCGCGCGGGCCAGCTCTTCGAGGAGCAGGAGTACTTCGTCCCGGAGCTGCTCGTCGCGTCGGACGCGCTCTACGCGGGCCTCGGCGTCCTTCGGCCACACATCGCGGCGGACAGGCTGGACGTCCCTGGCAAGGTGGTGATCGGCGTCGTCGAGGGCGACACCCACGACGTCGGCAAGAACCTCGTCCGGATCATCCTCCAGACCAAGGGCTTCGAGGTCCACGATCTCGGGCGCGACGTGCCGCCCTCCCGGTTCGTGGACAAGGCGGTCGAGGTGGGCGCCGACGTGATCGCCCTCTCCACCCTGATGACGACCACCATGGTGAACATGGACGAGACGGTGAAGCTGCTCGCGAAGCGGGACCTCCGCGACCGCTTCCAGGTCATCGTGGGCGGCTCGCCCCTCTCGAAGGCCTACGCCGACCGGATCGGGGCGGACGGCTACTCGAAGGACGCGATCGGCGCCGCCGACCTGGTGAAGCGGCTGGTCCAGCAGGCGCCTCGCGTGGCGACCTGACCGCGGGTTCACGCCCGAACCGCAGACGAGAGACCGATGACCGACAGCGCCAGCCCCAAGGAGCGGCTGCTCCGCGTGCTGCAGCGGCGGCCCGTGGACCGCCCACCGGTGGCGTGCCTCGGCGGCATGATGAACGCCGCCGTGGTGGACGTCATGGAGCGGACCGGGAATCCGCTCCCGGAGGCCTACGACGATCCGGCCAGGCTGGCGAGGCTCGCGCGAGACGTCGCGCGGCTGACCGGGTTCGAGGACCTCGCCCTCCCCTTCTGCATGACGCTCGAGGCGGAGCTGCTCGGGAGCCGCGTCGATCCCGGGACGATCGCGGTGGAGGCTCGGATCGCCGAGGAGGCGTTCCCGTCGGTGCGCGAGGTGGCGCTCCCGAAGCTCGAGCGGATCCCGGAGGCCAGCCGCGCCGCGCGAGTGATCCAGGCGATCGCGCTCGCCGCGGCCGCGAAGCCCGACGAGCCGATCGTGGGCAGCCTCACCGGGCCGGTGAGCACCGCGGCCTCGATCGTCGATCCGATCACCTTCCTGAAGGAGCTGCGCAAGGAGCGGGCGAACAGCCACCGGGTCCTCGACGCGGTGGTCGGGGCGGTGGGCCGGCTCGCCGAGGAGATGGTCTCCGCGGGCGCCGACGTCATCGCCGTCAGCGACCCGACCGCCACGGGGGAGATCCTCGGGCCCCGCGCGTTCGAGGAGTTCGCGCTCCGCTACCTGAACGAGCTGACCGATCGCATCCACCGGCTCGGCGCGCCCGTCGTCGTCCACATCTGCGGCGACATCCGCCCCGTCGAGCACCTCGTCGCGCGCCTCCACGCACGCGCCGTCAGCACCGACGCGGTGGTGAGCCTGTCCCACCTCAAGGCCAGCCATCCGGGCCTGGTGACGATGGGCAACGTCAGCACGCAGACGCTCCAGCTCGGCGAGCCCGAGCGGATCGCCGGCCGGGCGCGGCAGCTCGTCGAGGACGGCGTGGACATCATCGCGCCCGCGTGCGGGCTCGGCACGTCCACGCCCCTGACCCACATCCGCGCCCTCACCGACGCGGTCCGGGAGGGCTGACGTGCCGAAGGTCTCGTTTCCCCAGAGCGGGCTCGAGCTGGAGGTCGAGCGCGGCGTGACGCTGCTCGACGCGGCCCGGCGGGCCGGCCTCGAGCTCGAGTCGCCCTGCAACGGCGCGGGGACCTGCGGCAAGTGCCGCGTCTCGGTCGATCGCCCCGCTGCGGTCCTCCGGCGGAGCGGCGAGCCGCCCGCGGCCGAGGTGCTCTCGTGCTCGACCGAGGTGCTCGACGCGGACCTCCAGGTGACGTTCCCGCAGGTCGTCCGCGGCCGCGACCGCGTGCTCCTCTCCGGCGAGCGGGTCGCGCGGCCGCTCCGGCCCTTCGTCCGGCGCGAGTGGTGCGCCGCGACCGATCGCAGCCGGATCTTCCACGGCGACGCGCTCGTCGTCGAGCGCCCCGGTCGCGCGCCGATCTACGGGCTCGCGGTGGACGTCGGGACGACCACGCTCGTCGTCGCGCTGATCGACCTCCTCGACGGGCGCGAGCTGGGGACGCTCGGCGCGGTGAACCCCCAGACCCGCCTCGGACACGATGTCCTGTCGAGGATCCAGATCGGCTCCGAGGAGACCGGCCTCGCCGAGCTGCACCGGCTGCTCGCGGACGAGCTGAACCGGCTGGGCGCCGAGGTGCTGCGCCGCGCCGGCGCCCGGGTCGGGGACCTCCACGAGATCGTGCTCGCCGGGAACACCACGATGCTGCACCTGGCCGCGCGCGTGAGCCCGCGCTCGCTCGGGAGGTACCCCTACACGCCCGCGCTGCGCGGCGGGACCGCTGCACGCGCGGTCGACCTGGGCCTGCTCGGCGGCGCGCACACCCGCGTCTACTTCCCCCCGGTGTTCGACGCCTACGTCGGCGCCGACATCTCCGCGGGCGTGGTGGCCACGGGCCTCGCCGACCTTGATGACGTCGGCGTCACGCTGTTCATCGACGTCGGCACCAACGGCGAGATGGTGCTCGCGTCGAGCGGGCGGCTCGTCGCCACCTCCACCGCGGCCGGCCCCGCGTTCGAGGGGATGAACATCACCTTCGGCATGCGCGCCGGCCCCGGCGCGATCGAGAAGGTCCGGATCGACGCCGACGGGCTGCACGCCCAGACGATCGGCTCGGCGCGCGCGCGCGGCCTCTGCGGGAGCGGGCTGGTGGACGCGGTGGCCGAGCTCGTCCGGACCGGGCTCGTCGACCCCTCCGGCCGCTTTCGGCGCCCGGAGGCGCTCCCGCCGGAGCTGGCCGCCCTCCTCGTCCCGCACGCGGGGAAGCGCGCGCTCTGCCTGGCGCGCGACGCCGACCTCCCGGAGGGCGTCGTCGTGCTCACGCAGCAGGACGTCCGACAGGTCCAGCTCGCGAAGGGCGCGGTGCGCGCCGGGATCGACGCCCTCCTCGCCCACGAGGGGCTCGTCCCGGAAGACGTGGACCGCGTCCTCCTGGCCGGCTCCTTCGGCGCGCACCTCAGGCCGGAGAGCCTCGCCGGCATCGGCCTCCTCCCCCCCGAGTCGAGCCGCCGCGTGCTCGCGGTGGGGAACACCTCGCGCACGGGCGCGGAGGCGCTCCTCCTCGACCGCGAGGCCCGCGACGAGCTGCTCGAGCTCGTGGGCCGCACGAAGGTGCTCGATCTCGCCCACGCGCCCGGCTTCGAACGAACCTTCGTGAGAGCGCTCGCGTTCCCGAGTCGCCCGGTGACAGCATGAGCGAGAAGCCGGCCGACCTCCTCGCCTCGCTACGATGGCTCGTGAAGAAGCCGCCGTCTCATCGATCCGCTCTCGACCCCGCGAGAGACGCACCTGAGCGCCGCCCCGCGACGACCACGTAGAGCGTCGGCAGCACGAGGAGCGTGAGCAGCGTGGAGGTGACCAGCCCGCCCATCACGACGACCGCGAGCGGCTTCTGGATGTCCGCCCCGGAGCCGGTCGCGTAGAGCATCGGGAGGTGCCCGATGAAGCTCGTGAGCGCCGTCATGAGGAGCGGGCGGAACCGCAGGTTGCAGCCCTGCTCCACCGTGTCGGCGACCGAGAGCCCGCGCTCGCGGAGCTGCCTGAAGAACGCGACGAGCACGACGCCGTTCTGCACCGCGATCCCGAGGAGCACGATGAACGCGACCGCCGCCGAGACGGAGAGCGGCATCCCGAAGATCACGACCGCGACGACACCGCCGACGAGCGCGAACGGGAGGTTCAGGAGGACGAGCGCGGCGTACGGCACGGACCCGAGCGCGAGGTAGAGGAGCAGGAACACGAGCGCGAGCGCGACCGGGACGACGACCGCGAGGCGCTTCATCGCGCGCTCCTGGTTCTCGAACTGACCGCCGAGCCGCAGGTAATAGCCAGGGGGCAGCTCCTTCTCGACTCCCTGGATGCTCGCGCGAACGTCCTTCACGAAACCGCCGAGATCGCGGCCGCGAACGTTCGCCTCGACGACGACGCGGCGCATGCCGTTCTCGCGGCTCACCTGGGCGGGCGCCTCGACGAGGTTCACCTTCGCGAGCTGCGCGAGCGGAACGCGCTCGCCTTCCGGGCCAGGGACGAGCAGCCGCTCGATCTCATCGATGTCCCGGCGGCTCTCCTCCGGGAAGCGGACCGTGACCGCGAACCGGCGCTGACCCTCGATGAGCGTGCTCGCCTGTTGGCCGCCGATCGCGGTCTCGATCGTGTCGTTCACGTCGCCGACCCGGATGCCGTAGCGGGCGGCTGCCTCGCGATCGATGTCGAGGTCGTACTGCGGCATCCCTGACACCTGCTCGACCTTGACGTCGCCCGCCCCCCGGACGCCGCCGACCGCGGCGCCGATCCGATCGGCGAAGCCCTTCAGGACCTCCAGCTCGGGGCCGAACACCTTCACCGCGAGGTCGCTCTTCACTCCCGAGATGAGCTCGTTCACGCGAAGCGCGATCGGCTGCGAGACCGAGATCCGGAGCCCGGGGACCTCGGCGAGCTCCTTCCGCATCGCCTCGACGAGCTCGGTCTTGTCGCGCCCGCTCCTCCAGGCGCGGTGCGGCTTCAGCATGACGAACACGTCCGTCTGCTCCGGCCCCATCGGATCCTCGGAGATCTCGGCGCGGCCGGTCTTCGACACGACCGTGTCAACCTCGGGGAACTCCCGCAGCCGCTTCTCCATGTAGCTCGCGACGTTCACCGATCCGGCGAGCGACGCGTTCGGCAGCCGGACGACGTTGATGGCGATGGACCCCTCGTCGAGCGGCGGCATGAACTCGGTCCCGATGAGCGGAACGAGCGCCGCCGACACGACGAGCACCACGGCGCTGATTCCCAGGGCCCTGCGCGGGTGCGCCACCGCCCGGCGGAGGAGGTTCAGATAGCCTTCGTGGAAGCGGCGGACCAGCCGGAACTCCTTCTCCGGGGCCTGCTTCAGCAGCGTCGCGGAGAGGACGGGGATCACCGTGAGCGCGACGACGAGCGACACGAGGAGCGCGATGAGCATCGTCGTCGCGAGCGGGGCGAACATCTTCCCCTCGATCCCCTGCAGCGCGTAGAGGGGCACGAGGATGACCGCGATCACCAGCACCGAGAAGGCGACGGGTCGGGCGACCTCCCGCACCGCCATCGCGATGACGTCGTGCCGGCTCCGCTTGGGATCCTCCGCGAGGTGCCGCCGCGCGTTCTCGACCACGACAATCGATGCGTCGACCACCATGCCGACCGAGAAGGCGAGCCCGCCGAGCGACATGAGGTTCGAGGTGAGCCCCGCCCAGCCCATGACGATGAAGCTCACCAGGAACGTGAACGGCAGCGAGAAGAGGACGACGACCGCCGTCCGAAGCTCCGCCACGAACAGGAACAGGACCAGGATGACGAAGATCCCGCCCTCGAGCAGCGCGTCGACGACGGTCTTGATGCAGGCCTCGATGAGCGAGGTGCGGTCGTAGAAGACGCTGATCCGGGATCCCTTCGGCACGGTCGTCTGCGCGCGGTCGATCGCGTCCTTGACGCCCGCGACCACGTCCTTGGCGTTCGCGCCCTTCAGCATGACCACCATGCCGGCGACCGTCTCGCCGTTGCCGTCGCGGGTGACGGCCCCCTGGCGCGGCTCGGCCCCGATCACGACGTCGGCGACGTCGCGCAGGTACACCGGCGAGCCGTCGAATGCGCCGAGGACGATCCGCTCGATGTCCGGGACATCGCGGAGGAGGCCCACGCCGCGCAGGTACGTCTGCTCCCAGCCCGCGACGATGACGCCGCCGCCGGCGTTCCCGTTCGACCGCTCGATCGCCTCGGAGACGTCCCGAACGGTGAGCCGGTACTTCACGAGCCGGTCTGGATGGACGAGTACCTGGTACTGCTTCACCTCGCCGCCGAAGCTGTTCACCTCGTTCACGCCGGGGATGGGCCGGAGCTGCGGCGCGAGGATCCAGTCCTGGATCGTCCGCAGGTCCATCGGGGAGAGCCCCTCCCCCTCCAGTGTGTACTGGAAGATCTCTCCCAGCCCGGTCGAGATCGGGCCGAGCTCCGGCTCGACGCCGGGCGGGAGCTGCTCGCGCGCGGCGGCGAGCCGCTCGAAGACCACCTGCCGCGTCCAGTAGGTCTCGGCGCCGTCCTCGAACACGACGACGACCTGGGACAGCTCGGCCTTCGAGAGCGACCGCACGGAGAGGACGCGCGGCAACCCCCGCATCGACTGCTCGATGGGGAAGCTGACGCGCTGCTCGACGTCGACCGCCGCGAGGCCGGGCGCCTTCGTGAGGATCATCACCTGCGTGTTCGTCACGTCCGGATAGGCGTCGATGGGCAGGCGCGTCCAGGCGACCCAGCCGCCGACGGCGAGGACCGCCGTGACCGCGAGCACCAGGAGTCGATTCTTCAGGAGCCACTCGGTGATTCGCATCGTCGCCCCTAGTCCGCGCAGCCCGCGCCCATCTTCGAGCGCAGGACGTCCGACTTCAGCAGGAAGGCGCCGTCGCCCGCGAGCGTCTCGCCGCCGGACACGCCCTGCTTCACCTCGACCCAGTCCAGCCACTTCCGGCCGGGTTCGACCGGCCGCCGGACCCAGTAGTCGCCGTGGTGATGCACGAAGACGAACGAGCGACCCTCGTCCGAGAGCACCGCCGCCCTCGGAACGGCCAGCGCCTCTTCCTGCCCGGGCAGGAAGATCCGGACGCTGGCGAACAACCCGGCCCGGAGCTTTGCCTCGGGGTTGGCAGCAGCCACGCGCACCTTCACCGTCCTCGTCCGCTCGTCCATCGTCGGGCCGACGAAGTCGACCGCGCCCGGGAACGAGGCGTCCGGGAACGCCTTGACGGCGATCTCGGCGCGGAGCTTCCCACCGCGCTGCGCGTCGAGTACCCGCCCGAGCTGGTCCTCGTGGAGATCGGCCCACACCCACACCGAAGAGACGTCGCCCACCGTCACGATGCTCTCGTCGGGTTTCACGAGCTCTCCCGGCACCGCATGCATCTCGAGCACGATGCCGTCCGCGGGCGCGCGGACGACGAGCGCGCCATCCCCCGCGCTTCGGCCCACCGAGGCGAGCCGCTCGACGTCGCCCCGCGACACGCCGAGCCGCGCGAGCTTCTCCAGCGCGGAGCGGGCGTGGATCTGCGCCGTCTCGTGCTCCTGCCGCGCGGAGAGGTACTCCTTCTCGGAGGAGATCTGCTCCTTCCGGAGCTGCTCCTGGCGTTCGAAGCTGGAGCGCGCGAGCCGGGCCGCCGCCTGCGCCGCGAGGTAGTCGCTCTCCGCCTCGCCGAGCTGGATGCTCTCCAGCTCGACGATCGGCTGGCCGCGCCGCACCCGCTCTCCCAGGCTCGCGTGGGCCTTCCGTATGGTCCCCTCGATCCGCGGCGAGAGGTGGGTTACGTGCCGTTCGTCGAACCGGACCTCGCCCGTGAGCACGATCGGCGCCTCGACGCGCCGCTTCGAGACGCTCGCCTTCTTCAGGAGCCCGCCCTGGACGAGCTTCTCGGGCACGCGCACGACGCCGACCCCGTACCGGCACTCGTCACACTCGTACGTCTTCTTTCCGTGCTCGCAGACGTCCGCGAAGAGCTCGTCTACGGGACGGTCGAGATCGGAAGTCTTCTCGGCGCCGTGCTCCTCGTGCCGCTCCTGGCCCGCCACCTTCGCAGCGGCGTTCGGCTGGGCCGCATCAGCGTGTCCGCCTCCGCGGCACGCGAGCGAGATGACTGCGACTGCGACGACGAGAACGTTCAGGCTTCGAGGGATCATGGCAACTCCCGACCGGACAGCAGGATGAGCGCCCCGCACTCGACCTCGCGATCGCGGGCGCTGGAGAGGGCCGCGCGCCGGGCCTCGAGCAGCACCCGGCGCGAGTCGATGACGTCGAGGATCCCGATCTCGCCGAGCTGGAACGTCCGCTCGAGCGTGCGCGCCGACTCCTCGGCGCGGGGCAGGATGCGCGCCGTCTGGCGATCCGCGATGGCCCGAGCGCTCTCGCAGGACGCGACGGCCGCCGCGAGCGCAGCGCGCAGCGCGCGCCCCTCGGCGTCCGCGCGGCTGGCCTCCGCCGCCGCGGCGGCCTCGGCACGCTGGACGCGTCCGGACCTCCAGTCCCACAGCGGAAGCTCCACGCCGACCCGGCCGCCGACCGCCTCGCGGTCCAGCTCGCTCGCGTAGAAGGCGCCGAGGGAGATCCCGGGGATGCGCGACCGTCGCGCGACGGAGGCCTCCGCCCTCGCAGCCTCGAGCCGCGCGAGGGCGGCCCGGATCCGCGGGTGCTCCGCGAGCTCGCTCGGCGAGCCGATCCCGATCGACTCGGCGGGCGGCGGCGAGGGCGGGAGCTCGACACGCCGGATGTGGGGGAGCTTCAGCCACGCCGCGAGGCGGGCGAGCGCCCCATCGCGTGCCGCTCTTGCCGCCGCCACTTCGTTCCTCACCCGCTCCAGCTCGAGCTCGATCCGCGGGATCTCGACCGGTCGGCCTTCGCCGGCATCCACCCGCCGCCGGACGAGCCGCCCGAGCGCGCCGGCCTGCTCCTCGGACGCCTCGAGCGCCTCCACCTCGAGCTGCCCGTAGGCCGCCACGGTGTAGAGCCGCCACAGCTCCGCGGTGACCTCGGCGCGGAGCGCCTCGGCCTCCGCCGAGACCTCGTCCACGCTCGCGCGCGCCGCGTCGATCCCCGGCCCGCGCCGCGCGATCCAGTCGAGCGGGATCGAGAGCGCCAGCTCCCACTCGGCGCGCGCGACTGCGCCGTTTCGGGCCGATCCCCGCCCGGCCGCCGCCTCGAGCTCGGGGTTCGGCGGGGTTCGAGCGGCCCTGACGGCGCCCTCCGCGGCGTCGATGCGTGCCCGCGCCGCGGCGAGGCGCGGGTCGCGCGCGACCGCCGCGACCACGTCCGGCCAGCGAAGAATGTTCTCCTGCACGTCCTGGGGACGCGCGGGCGCTCCGTACGCTGCGAGGAGCGCGCACGCGACCCATCCCTGTCTCGACACCTTGCCTCCGGACACGAGCACGCACGACCAGGCCCGCGGCAGCGCGGGCGATCGGATACGCGGAGCGCCCGGGCACCGGCCCGGCGCTCGCGCGAGCGCGATGGCCTCGAGTCAGGCGATCGGAGGGCGGAACGGCCGCGAGGGCGCGCGCGCCGGCAGCTCGACCGCGCTCGGCGCCAGCGGGCGCTCGGGCTCGCCCGCGAGGGAGCTCACGACCACCTCGCTGGGCACCGCCGCCAGCGGCTGGCTCGCGCAGCAGGTGCAGCGATGATGCGTCGATCCGCAGCCGTGCTCGTCGCACTGCCGACCTGGATCGCCCCGATGCATCGCGCAGTGCGCCACGTGCCCGGTCCGCAGGCAGTGGACCACCGCCTCGCCGGCCTCCGCGAGGTCGGGGACGATGCCGTTCACGAGCACGAGGACGAGCAGGAGGCGCAAGGCTCATGGAGAGTATCCGGGTTGCCGACGCGTCGCAATCAGGCCGCGCGCGCTCGCGCCCCGCGATTCGGCCAGCCGGCTCACCAGCCGGTGCAGGTCCTTCACCACCAGCGGCGTGGACAGGTACGCGTGGACGCCGAGGTCGCGGGCGCGGCGCCGGGCATGCACGTCCTCCGCCGGACCGGCGAGGACCACGACCGTGCCGCGCAGCCGCGCGTCGGCCTGGATCGCGGCCGTGAGCGACAGCCCGTCCATCCGGTCGAGCGCGACCTCCGACACGACGACATCCGGCTCCCAGGAGTGCGCCCGGCGCAGCGCGGCCAAGCCGTTCAGCGCGACCTCCACCTCGTGTCCCCAGTACGCGAAGAAGACGAGGCACGTCGGCGCGAGCGCGCCGTTGCCGTCCGCGATCAGGATCCTCATGTGCGCTCCCCCTCGAGCCCGCCCGCGACGCGCCACGCCGGCGAGGCACGCCCGGAGCGCCGGATCTCCTCGAGGAGCGCCTCGCCGTCCGCCCACTCTCCGTGGCCGGACTCGGCGTTGATGTGACCGCAGGGGCCCGCGTCGAGGAAGCGGGCGCCCCACGCGTCCGCGAAGGCCCGGGCCCGGGCCAGCGTCGCGTGCGGGTCGTCGCGGCTGGCGACGACCCACGACGGGAACGGGAGCGGCTGGAGCGGCATGGGCGCGAAGGAGCGCAGCGCGGACGGTGCTCCGGGGCGCTCGACGTCGGCCGGGGCGACGAGCAGCGCGGACGAGACGCCCGCGGTGGATCCCCGGCGCGCCCAGTGCGCGACGAGGGCACACCCGAGGCTGTGCGCGACCAGGATCACCCGCCGGTGCCGGCGCACCGCTCGCTCCAGCGCCGACGCCCAGTCCCCGAGGCGGGGGCGATCCCAGCTCGCCTGCTCGACGCGGCGGAACTCGGGATGGCGGATCTGCCAGATGGTCTGCCAGTGCGTCGGCCCCGAGCCGTTCAGCCCGGGGACGACGAGCACCGTCGCGCCGGCCGACGAAGGCCGGGCGGCGCGCCCCGCACCCCAGGGCGCCATCGCGAGGTGATCGACCGTCTTCGAGGACATGTGTCCGTTATAACGGACGACCGCCGCGCGCACAAGCCTGCCTCGCGCTCTCGCCGCGCACGCCGTCGCGCCGCGCCCACGCCGGAGCGCGCGGCGGGGGTGCACGGGGGCAGGAGGACGCCAGGCCCTCATCCGCTTGACCGGAGGCGCCGCGGCCATCTAGGATCTGCTTTAGCGGATGAGAACCACCCCGTACGGGAGGCAGCGCGTGGCGACGAACTTCTCTTCTCCCTCGGAGGGCGCGCTCGCGCTCATCGGCGGGACGCCCATGGTCCGCGTCCGCCACCTCGACACGGGGCCGTGCGAGCTCTTCCTGAAGCTCGAGAGCGCCAACCCGGGCGGCTCGATCAAGGACCGCGTCGGGCTCTCGCTGATCGCGGCCGCGGAGCGCGACGGCAAGGTCGGCCCGGACCAGCGCCGGCTGGTCGAGGCGACCGCGGGGAACACCGGGCTCGGGCTCGCGCTGGTCGCCGCGCAGCGCGGGTATCACCTCACCCTCGTCATCCCGGACAAGATGAGCCGCGAGAAGGTGCTCCACCTCAAGGCGCTCGGCGCGGAGGTGGTGATGACGCGCTCCGACGTCGGGAAGGGCCACCCCGAGTACTACCAGGACATGGCCGAGCGCATCGCGCGGGAGGAGGGCGCGTTCTACGTGAACCAGTTCGGGAACCCGGCGAACCCGGCGGCGCACGAAGCCACCACCGGGCCCGAGATCACCGCGCAGCTCGGCGGGCGGCTCGACGCGATGGTGTGCGGCGTCGGCTCCGGCGGCACGCTCACCGGCCTGTCGCGCCACCTCCAGAGAGCCATCCCCGCCTGCGAGATGGTGCTCGCGGACCCGGCGGGCTCCGTGCTGGCGGACTTCGTGGAGCGCGGGACCATCGGGCAGGCCGGGAGCTGGGTCGTCGAGGGGATCGGGGAGGACTTCGTGCCGCCGTTCGCGGACCTCTCGCGGGTCCGCAAGGCGTACCGCATCCCGGATCGGGAGAGCCTCGAGACCGCGCGCGACCTGCTGCGCAAGGAGGGCATCCTCGCGGGCTCCTCGACGGGGACGCTCCTCGCGGCGGCGCTCCGCTACTGCCGCGAGCAGGATCGCCCGCGCCGCGTCTGCACCCTCGTCTGCGACTCCGGCAACAAGTACCTCTCGAAGATGTTCGACGACCTCTGGATGCTCGATCAGGGGCTCTCGGATCGGCCCCTCGTCGGCGATCTCACGGACCTGGTGACGCACCGCTTCGCGGACCGTGCGGTCGTCACCGTCGGCCCCGGGGATCCGCTCCTCGTCGCGCTGAACCGGATGAAGGCGAACGACGTCTCGCAGCTCCCGGTCGTGGACGGCGGCCGGATCGTCGGCATCGTGGACGAGTCCGACCTGCTCGTCGCCGCGCTGGACGACGAGCGCCGCCTCCGGAGCCCCGTCCGCGACGTCATGACGACGCGGCTCGAGACGGTCACCCCCGCGACGCCGCTCCACGAGCTGCCGTCGCTGTTCGCCGCCGGGCTCGTGCCCATCGTCATGGACGGCGACGCCTTCGTGGGCCTCGTCACGCGGATGGACGTGCTGGGCTACCTCCGCCGCCGCTCCGCGAGCTGACGCAGGCCCGATCGTCAGTGCGCGGGCGCGCCCGCCGCCTGCCGCCGCGGGGGGGGCGGGCGCCGGCCGGAGAGGCCCCGCGGGGGGGTGAGGGAGGGCGGCGGGGGTGTGGGG
>NZ_JALCZA010000004.1:62373-145758 GCF_022690765.1 Anaeromyxobacter oryzisoli
CCGCGCGCGGCCGCCCCCCCGCGCCGGGGGGGGGGGGCCCCCCCCCGCCCCCCCCCCCGGGGCCCCCCCCCCCCCCCCCCCCCCCCGCCGCAGCGTGGTCTTCAGGACCGAGTCCGGGTTGAGGGAGATGGAGTCGATCCCCGCCCGCACCACGAACTCCGCGAACTCGGGGTAGTCGCTCGGCGCCTGGCCGCAGATCCCGCTGTGGCGCCCGTTCCTGCGGGCGCCCTCGATCACCCGCTGGACCATCCACTTCACGCCCGGGTCGCGCTCGTCGAACACGTGGGCGACGAGCGCCGAGTCGCGGTCCACGCCCAGCGTGAGCTGGGTGAGGTCGTTGGAGCCGATGGAGAAGCCGTCGAAGATCCGGCTGAACTCGTCGATGAGGACGGCGTTGTTCGGGATCTCCGCCATCACGTAGACGTGCAGCCCGTCCTCGCCCCGGCGCAGGCCGTTCTTCTCCATCTCGGCGAGCACCCGCTCGCCTTCGGTGACCGTGCGGCAGAACGGGATCATCGGGATCACGTTGGTGAGCCCCATCTCCTCCCGGACCCGCTTCAGCGCCCGGCACTCCAGCGCGAACCCCTCGCGGTAGCGCTCGTCGTAGTACCGGGAGGCGCCGCGGAACCCGATCATCGGGTTCTCCTCGGCCGGCTCGAAGGGCTTCCCGCCGACGAGCCGCGCGTACTCGTTCGTCTTGAAGTCCGAGAGCCGCACCACCACGGGCCTCGGGTAGAAGGCGGCCGCGATCGTGCCGATCCCCTCGGCGAGCTTGCGCACGAAGAACGACTGGCCGTCCGGGAAGCCGAAGGTCAGCTCCTCGATCCTCTTCCGGTCCTCCTCGTCCAGGCGCTCCGGGTGGACGAGCGCCATCGGGTGGATCTTGATGTCGTTGTTGACGATGAACTCCATCCGCGCGAGCCCTACCCCGTCGTTCGGGATCCGCCGGAGCGCGAAGGCCTCCTCGGGGTTGCCCAGGTTCATCATCACCTTCGTCCGCGGGCGGCCCAGGGTCCCGACCGGCACGCGCTCCACGTGGAAGGGCACCGCGCCGTCGTAGACCCGGCCGACCTCTCCCTCGGCGCAGCAGACGGTGATCGCCCGCCCGGTGGCGACCACCTCCGTCGCGTTCCCGGTCCCGACGATCGACGGGATCCCGAGCTCCCGGCTGACGATCGCGGCGTGGCAGGTCCGCCCGCCGCGGTTCGTGACGATCGCGCTCGCCCGCTTCATCACGGGCTCCCAGTCCGGCGTCGTGGTGTCGGCGACGAGGATCTCGCCCGGGCGGAACCCGGCGAGCCGGTGGACGTCGGTGATCACATGGGCGGTGCCGCTCCCGATCTTCTCGCCGACGCTCGTGCCGCGCGCCAGGAGCACCGGGGCGGTCGCGCCGCGGTCGAGGTGGTACACCTCGAGGGCCTCGACGCCGCGCTGCGACTCGACCGTCTCCGGCCGCGCCTGCACGATGAAGATCCGCCCGGAGAGGCCGTCCTTCGCCCACTCGATGTCCATCGGCTGGTCCCGGCCGGCCCGGCGCGAGTAGTGGCGCTCGATCGCGACGCCCGCGCGCGCGAGCTCGAGGAGGTCGTCGTCGTCGATGCAGAACCTCCGCCGATCGGCCTTGGGCACCTCGACGTTCCGGGTGATCACCTTGCTCGTGCCGCTGCCGTAGATGAGCTTGATCTTCTTCTCGCCGAGCTTGCGGCGGATGATCGGCCGGCGCCCCTCGCCCAGGGTCGGCTTGAACACGTAGAACTCGTCCGGGTTCACCGCCCCCTGCACCACGTTCTCCCCGAGCCCGTAGACCGCGTTCACGAGGACGACGTCGCGAAAGCCGGTCTCGGTGTCGAGCGTGAACATCACCCCGCTCGCGGCCAGGTCCGAGCGGACCATCTTCATCACGGCGATGGAGAGGGCGACGTCGAGCTGATCGAACCCGCGGTCCATCCGGTAGGAGATGGCGCGATCCGTGAACAGCGACGCGAAGCAGCGGTGGCACGCGTCCAGGAGCTGCGCGGTCCCGCGGATGTTCAGGTACGTCTCGTGCGCGCCCGCGAAGGAGACGCCCGGCAGATCCTCCGCGGTGGCGCTGCTGCGCACCGCGACGTCGGCGTTCTCGCCGTACTCGCGGCAGAGCCCCTCGTAGGCCTCGACGATCTCCCGCGCGAGCGCGTCGGGGAAGCGGGCCTGGTACACGAGCTCGCGCAGCAGGTGCCCCCTGCGCGCGAAGTCCTCGAGGTCGCTCCGGTCGAGGCCGGCGACCACCTCCCGCATCTTCGGGAGCACGCCGCCCGCGTCGATCAGCGCGCGGTAGGCGTCCGCGGTCACCGCGAAGCCGTTCGGGATCCGCAGCCCCTGCGGCGTGAGCTCCCGGTACAGCTCGCCGAGGGACGCCGTCTTCCCTCCGACCGTGGACACGTCGTCGAGGGTGATTTCACCGAACCACCGGATGAAGCGCGCAGGGCTCGCCATCGCACGACCCTCCTGTCGGCGCGATCCTCCTCCCTCGCCGGGCGCGCGGGATGCTCCGTTCGGATGGCCAAGGCGGGGTGGTACGTCGGGGCGCGCCAGGGGCCGGGCGGGACCGGCGCCCACCGCGCGCGCGGCCGGGGGCCCCGAGCGCTCCTCGCCGATCCTCGGCCGCGTCGCCGCCTCGTGGAGGCGCCGGGCGCCGGCCTTCTCCACGGTCCGTGTGTGCGAGCCGTCAGGGACCGGGCGCGGCGGGGCGCGCTCCCTCCAGGCCCCCGTGCACCGCCGCCGCGATGTCCTGCGCCAGCGCCCCGATCGTCCTGCCGAGCGCGGCGACCGTGGCGCCGACGGCCGGGGTCGATCCGCGCACGCGCGCGTTCGTGACCCCCTGGTGAGCGAGCGCGCCCCTCCTCCGCACGCTCCACCGCGCCTCGAGGACCGCGGTCCCGTCCGACTCGCCGTCGAACCGCAGCACCTCGACCGACACCGACCACTCCGGCGCGTCCTCCACGGCCCAGGGCCACGCCGACACCTGGCGCGCGGGCACCGCCGCGCGCAGGTCCTCCTCGAGCACGCTCGCGAAGAGGTCGTCGAGCGGCGCAGCCCAGCGGTCGCCGCCCGCCACCTCGAGCCGCCCCGGCCCGGCGCGCCGCACGATCTCGCGCCGGTCGAGGTACGCCGGGAGCTCCACCGGGCCGACCCCGAGCGACGGGATCGGCGGCCGGGCGGGGTTCGACGAGGTCGGCTCGGCCTCGAGGATGTAGTAGCGGGTCCGCTCGGGCCGCGGCCCGAGCGTGAGGCAACCGGCGGCGAGCGCGAGCGGCACCGCGAGGGCGGGCGCCGGCCTCATCGCCCTTCCCCCGCGCGGCCGCGGAGGAGCGCGCTCGGGTCGCGATCCAGCTCCTCCGCGAGGTGGCGCACGGTGCGGCTGGTGCTCTGGAGCTCGCCGAGCGTCCTCGTGAGCTGCCACGCCAGCGGCGAGCCGGGATCGACGAGCTCGTCCACGTGCCGGATGGCGGCCTCCGCCCGCGCGAGGGTCGAGCGGAGCTGGACGACGGCCGCGCGCGTGTCCGCGGCGAGCGGGGCCACGCCGGCCTGGATCCCGCGCGCCGCGCTCCCCACCGACGCGATGGCCGCCTCCGCCTCGCGGAGCGTCCTCGGCAGCCCGGCGGCGGCGGCCCCGACGCCGTTGGCGGTCCGCTCGAGCGAGCTCGCCGCGCGGCGCAGGTCGGCGACGAGCCCCTCGAGATCCAGCGCCTGGAGCTTCGTGAGGAGCTTCGCGACGTCCGTCTGGACCGCCGTCCAGCCGGGCTCCGAGTACACCGGGATCTCCGGATATGGAATGGGGATGGGCGACGGCCGCGCCGGCGGCGCCGACGGGATGATGTCGAGGGCCACGTAGCGGCGGTTCGAGAGGAAGCTCTCGAGGGCGATGTGCGCGCGGAGGCCGTGGTCGATCAGCGTCCGCACCGCCCGCCGATCCGAGAGGTCCACCTCGCCGCCCATCTCCCGGATCTGCGTCTGGTTGAGCTCGATCACGACCGGCATGCGCAGCTCGCGGAGGGGCTCCGTCGCCGGCCCCATCGAGAGGTGGATGCTCGTCACCCGCCCGACGGGGACGCCGCGGAACTTCACGGGGGCGTCCACGTCCAGCCCCGCGAGGTCCTCGGAGAAGAGCACCACGAACGGGACGCGGTGCTGGAGGAAGCGGGTCGCGCCGAGGTAGACCGCCGCCGTGACGCCGAGCGCGGCGGCCGCGATCACGAACGCCCCGACCGTCTTCGGATCGAACCGCCGAGGCATGGGCCCTCCTTCACGGACCGGGGACGCTCCCCTCGAAGAACGCGCGGACCTGCGCCGGACCGCGCGCGCGCAGCTCCGACGGCGCTCCCTCCGCGGTGGCGCGCTGGCTCTCCGCGTCGAGGAACAGCGCGCGCGTCCCGATCCCGACGATCGTCGCCACGTCGTGGGTGACGACGACCGCGGTCGTGCCGAGCGCGTCGCGGAGCTGCAGGATCAGCGCGTCGAGCCGCCGGGCGGTCGGCGGATCGAGGCTCGCCGAGGGCTCGTCGATGAAGAGGAGCTCCGGGTCGAGGGAGATGGCGCGGGCGAGCCCGGCGCGCTTCTGCATCCCCCCCGACAGCTCCCACGGGAAGTAGTCCTCGAAGCCGCCCAGGCCGACGAGCGAGAGCTTGAGCCGCACCACGGCCCGGACGCTCGACGCCGGGAGCGGGGTGAACTGCTCGAGCGGCAGCGCGACGTTCTCGGCGAGCGTCATCGACGTCCAGAGGGCGCTCCCCTGGAACAGCACGCCGACGCGGCGGAGGATGCGCTCGCGCTCCTGCGGGGACGCGCCCGTGAAGCGCTCGTCGCCGTAACGGACCTCGCCGGAGATCGGCTCCTGCAGGCCCAGGAGGTGGCGGAGCAGGGTCGTCTTCCCGCAGCCGCTCGGGCCCATCACGACGAACACCTCGCCGCGACGGACCGCGAAGTCGAGATCCCGGATGATCACGCGGTCGCCGAACCCCATCGTGAGCCCGCGCACGCTGATGACGTCGTCCCCCACGTTCACCACCCGAGCAGGAAGAACACGTACTGGTAGACGCCGCACGCGGCGATGATCGCGACGATGGCCGTCACCACCGCCTGCGTCGCCGCGTCGCCGACGCGGGCGGCGCTGCCCTCGGCCTGCATGCCCCGGAGCGTGGCCGTGAGCGCGATGAGGAGCCCGTAGGTCGCCCCCTTGACGAGCCCGCCGACGAGGTCCCCCGCGGTGACGGCGAGCGCCGTCCGCCGCATGTACCCGCTCAACGGTTGCTGCAGCATCGTCGTGGCGACGACCGCCCCCCCGAGGACGCCGGTCGCGTCGGCGAAGAGCGTCAGGAACGGCGTCATCGCCGTGAGGGCGAGGATGCGGGGGACCACCAGGAACTCCACGGGCGGGAAGCCGAACGTCCGGAGCGCGTCGATCTCCTGGGTGATCTTCATCGAGGCGATCTGGGCCGCGAACGCGCCGCCGCTCCGCCCGGACAGCGTGATCCCGGTGATGAGGGCGCCCATGTCGCGGACGATGGCGATCCCGACGATGTCGGCGACGAAGGCCTCGGCGCCGAAGAACCGGAGCTGCGTGATCCCTACGAAGGCGAGGATGATCCCGACGAGGAAGTTCACGAGCGCGACGATCGGGAGCGCCCCGGCGCCGGACTGCTGCACGAGGAGCCACAGGTCCTGGGACCGGAAGCGGGCGCGGCGCCCTCCGAACCGCCCGAGCGCGAGCGCGGTCTCGCCGATGAACGCGACCGCCGCTCGCAGGCGCGCGTACCGCTCCAGGACCGCCACGCCCGTCCGCTCGAGGACGCCCGGCCTCGGCGCCGCCCGCTCCACGGCGACGGGGGCCTCCTGCGCGACGGCGAGGAGCCGTCCGACCTCGGGGGGGAGGCCGCGCGCGTCCACCGGGACGCCGCGGGCGCGACACCGGTCGAGGACGCCGCCGACGAACACCACGAGGGCGCTGTCCCACGCGCCGAGGCCGGCATCCTCGATCGTGACGCGCGGGGCGCGCGTGCGGTCCAGCTCGCGCTCGACCTCGTCCACGCGCGGCAGGCGTTCCGCGAGCCGCCAGCCCCCGCCCAGCCGGACGCGCAGCGAGGCGTCGTCCGCGCGGCGCAGCTCGACCGTGGCTCCCGGTGACGCGGTCACCGGGCGGCGGCCGGCGATCCTGCGGAAGGCCTCGCGCACCCTGGAGGTCATCGTAGCCACGCGCCGACGCGGCGTTCGCGACCACGCGGGTGGCGTCCGCGGGAGGCCCCGCGGGGACGGGCTACGCCCCCTGGCCGCGGCGCGTGCGCGCTCGCCGGCGAGGACCGGCCCCGACCGCGCACGCGGTACCTGCCAGGGATGCGATCCGCGAGGCGCCCCCGGGCGAGGGGGCCTATGGATCGCGAGGAGGACCGCGAGGAGGACCGCCATGGAGCTCCTGGGGAAGGCGAAGCGCGTCCGGATCTACGTGAACGAGGACGACCGCGCTCACGGCAAGCCGCTCCACCTCGCGATCGTGGAGCTCCTCCGGGCCGAGAACGCGGCGGGCGCGACGGTCCTCAAGGCCGTCGAGGGCTTCGGGGCCACCGGCCGCCTCCACGTCAGCACGCTCGCCGACGTCCCGTGGCGGCTCCCCGTGATCGTCGAGTGGATCGACCGCCCCGAGCAGGTGGAGCGGCTCGTGCCGCGCCTCCGCGAGCTCGTCCGCCACGGCCTGATCACGGTGGACGACACGGACGTGCTCCTGTTCGAGCCGCGCCCGGTCCGGGATCTCGCCCCCTCGGCCGCGGTCCGGGACGTGATGAGCCGCGCGGTGGTCTCGGCGAGCCCCTCGACGCCGGTGCGCGAGGTCGTGGAGCTCATGCTCGCGAAGACCTATCGGGCCGTGCCGGTGGTCGAGGACGGCCGGCCCGTCGGCATCGTCACGAACGGCGACCTCGTCCAGCGCGGCGGCCTCGGCGTCCGGGTCGATCTGCTCGCGAGCCTGGACGAGCCCGAGCTGCACGCGCTCCTCGAGCGCCTCTCGAGCCAGCACCAGCGGGCCGCGGACGTGATGACCTCGCCCCCGATCACCGTCGAGGAGTCCGCTCCCCTCACCGCGGCCGCCGAGCTGATGGTGCGCCGTCGCCTGAAGCGGCTCCCGGTCGTGGACGCTCGCGGAGCGCTGGTCGGGATCGTGAGCCGGGTGGATCTCCTCCGGACCGCCGGCGGCGGCTACGAGCCGAAGGAGCCGTCGGCGCCCGAGCCGGGGCTGAGCGGGAACCAGCCGCTCTCGCGGGTGATGCGCCGGGACCTCCCGATCCTCCAGCCGGAGTCCTCGCTGTTCGAGGTCTTCCAGGCGGTGATCTCCACCCGGCTCAACCGCGCCCTGGTGGTCGACGCGGACCGGAGGCCGATCGGGCTCGTCACGGACGCCGAGCTGCTCGAGCGCGTGACGCCGGCCCTCCGCCCGGGAGCGATCCGGTCGCTCATGCACCGGATGCCGTTCGGCCGCGGGAAGGGCGAGGAGTCCGTCGCGGCGCACACGCGCGGGCACACCGCCGCGGACGTGATGACCCGCGCCGTCCCGACGGTCCACGAGGACGCGCTGCTCTCCGAGGCGATCGGGATCATGCTCCGCGGGGAGGCCAAGGTCCTCGCCGTCACCGACGCGGAGGGGCACCTCGTCGGCGTGGTCGATCGCGCCGACCTCCTCCACGGGCTGCTCCCGCAGGGCGCGTAGGGCGAGGAGGTCCCGCGGCCGCGGGCTCCGCGCACCGACGGCCTCGCGCCGACGGCCTCGGCCCCGGTGACGGCGGGAGCTCGAGGCGACGGCACCGCGCCGCCCGTCACGAGGCGGCGGCGAGGACCCGCACGGGCAGCACCATCGCGTTGAGGCCGCCGAGCTGGAGCCTGCGCTGGAGCTGGTACGCGGTCTCGTTGTGGAGCAGGCGCTGGTACCAGCGCTCCTGCTGGAAGACGAGCTTCCCCGCGAACACCACCGTCCGCGGGAACTCCTGGGCCACCTCGAAGCACAGCTTCTCGGCGACGCTGACGGCCTCGGTCCCGATCTCCATCCGGTAGTCCGCCGCGAGCTTCAGCCGGTGCGCGAGCGCGACGTACTGCTCGAGCCCCTGCTGCGTGCGGAGCCGGACGCGATCCACCTCCTCGACCCCCTTCATCGACGCCGCGTCGATGACGCCCACCGAGACGAAGACGAAGTTCTTGAAGTGGCCGGGGAAGGTGCGCTGGACGTTGAGCAGCGCGTGGATCCCGAGGCCGCCGTAGCCGCCGACCAGCAGGACCGCGGTCGGGGCCTTCGGGTCGACGACGGGGTGCGGCCCCGGCGGATGGGGCGGCAGCGCCTCGAGGATGTCGTCGAGGCGCTTCAGGTTCGCCTGGACGTTCCGGTAGTGGCGCCGGATGGCGAAGCACAGCCCTATGACGAGGCTCGTGACGGCGATGGTGATCCAGCCGCCCTGCTCCCCCTTCTCGTAGACGGTGCCCACGAGGATCGCGAGGCAGAGCGCGAACGCGACGCCGTGGATCGCGAGCCCGCGTCCGCGCCCCGGCGCCCGGGTCCGCTGCCAGTACCGGAGCATGGCGAGCTGCGACAGCGAGAAGGTGACGAAGACGTTGATCGAGTACATCGTGACGAGGTGGAGGATGTCGCCCCGCGTCCAGAGCAGGGTCGCGAGGGACGCGCCGCCCATGAGGAGCACCCCGTCCTGGATCGTGAGCCGCTCGGAGAGCTGGCCGAAGCGGTGCGGCAGCCAGGAGTCGTGCGCCATGTTGGCCATCACCCGCGGCCCGTCGATGAACCCCGCCTGCGCCGCGACCACGAGCAGCGCCGCCTCCGCGAGCAGCGTCACGACGACGAAGCCGCGGCCGATGGGGACGCCCCCGAGCCGCCAGCCGCCCGCGAACCGCTCGAGCAGCACGGCGTTCATCGTCTTCCCCTCCTCGGGCGCGGCGCGGAAGAGGAGGTAGCAGACGAGGATCCCGGCCGCGGTGAAGGCGAGCGAGACCGCCATGTACGTCATGGTCTTCTTCGCGGTGTGGACCTTCGGCTCCCGCATGATCTGGATGCCGTTCGAGACCGCCTCGATGCCGGTGTAGGTCCCGGCGCCCATCGAGTACGCCCGGACGAACACCGAGAAGAGCCCGAGCGCGCCGAGCTCCGCGAGCCCTGAACGAAAGCCGTGTCCGACGTCCGCCGCGACCCGCGGCACGTCCGGCAGGTGCACGCCGATCCCGCCGACGATCAGCACGAGGTGGGTGAGCAGGAACAGGCCGAAGATCGGGGCGAGGATCGTCACCGACTCCTTCACGCCCCGCAGGTTCAGGAGGACGAGGAGCCCGATCGCGACGCCCTCGGCCGGCAGCTTCCAGGCCTCGAGCCCCGCCGGCAGGAAGCTGAAGATGGCGTCGCCGCTCGAGGCGACCGACACGGAGATGGTGAGGACGTAGTCGACGAGGAGCGACGCCCCCGACACCACGCCCACCCGCGGCCCGAGCAGCTCCGTGGCCACGACGTACCCGCCGCCGCCGAACGGGAACCGGTTGATGATCTGCGAGTAGGCGATCGAGATGACGAGGACGGTCACCGCCGTCGCGAGCGCGAGGGCCACCGCGAGGTAGCCGTGCGTCCCGAGCGCGCGGAACGCCTCGTCGGGGCCGTAAGCGGACGAGGACAGGCCGTCGGCGCCGAGCCCGACCCAGGCCAGGAGCGCGACGAGCGAGATGCTGTGGTGCGTCCGCGGGTCCTGGACGTCGCGCGGCGCGCCGAGGAGGAGCGTGCGGAGCCGGGCCAGGGGTTGCCGGGGCGGCCACGCGGGGGAGGGTTCGGAGCGCTCCTGCGGTGAAGGGCGGGGGCGCGGGGTGCCTGCCTGCATGGCGGCAGCTTGCCCGTCCCCCCGTCAGGACGGGATCAAGACCTGCGCCCCCGGTATCAAGGCGGTATCAAGACGCCGTACGGTGCCCTCGAGCGACCGCCGCGCCGCAGGTCGCGGGCCCCCTCGCGCTCGACGTCGCGCTTGACGGCTCGGCGCGGCGCGGCGTTGATCCGCGGGGAATCGCACGCAGCCCGAGGTCCCCACCCGTGACGCCTCCGACCGACCGCCCGAGCCCCGAAGCGTTCCTCGCGAGGGTGACCGCCGAGGAGGCGAAGGCGCAGCGCGCGCGGTTCAAGGTGTTCTTCGGCTTCGCGCCGGGCGTCGGGAAGACCTACCGCATGCTGCAGGTGGCGCGCGACCTCGTCGCCGAGGGCGTGGACGTCGTGATCGGGGCGGTCGAGACGCACGGTCGCTACGACACCGCCGGCCTGGCGCTGGGGCTCGAGGTGCTGCCGCGGCGCGCCCTCCCCTACCGCGGCCGCGTGCTCGAGGAGTTCGACCTGGACGCGGCGCTCGCGCGGCGCCCGAAGATCCTGCTCCTCGACGAGCTCGCCCACGGCAACGCTCCCGGCTCGCGCCACGCGAAGCGCTGGCAGGACGTCGTCGAGCTCCTGTCGGCGGGCATCGAGGTCTACACCACCCTCAACGTGCAGCACGTCGAGAGCCTCAACGACGTGGTCGCCCAGATCACGCACGTGCAGGTCCGCGAGACGATCCCGGACTCGGTGCTCGAGCGCGCCGACGAGATCGAGCTCGTGGACGTGGCGCCGGAGGAGCTGCTCCAGCGGCTGCGCGAGGGGAAGGTGTACCTCCCGGAGCAGGCCGCGCTCGCCCGCGAGCACTTCTTCAAGCGCGGGAACCTGCTCGCCCTCCGCGAGCTCGCGCTCCGCAGGATGGCCGAGCGGGTGGACGAGGACGTGCTCGCCTTCCGGGAGGCGCACGGCGTGGACCGCGCCTGGGCCACCGCCGAGCGGGTCCTCGTCTGCGTCGGGCCCGCGCCCGACTCGGCCCGCATCGTGCGGGCGGGCCGACGGATGGCGGCGGGGCTCCGGGCCCCGTGGTTCGCCGTCGCCGTCGAGGTCACGAGCCAGCCCCCCCTCGCCGAGGACGACCGCGACCGCCTCGAGGCGCACCTCCGGCTCGCGGAGTCGCTCGGGGCCGACGTGGTGCGGCTCTCCGGCCTGCGCGTCGCCGACGCGGTGCTGGAGTTCGCGCGACGCAAGAACGTCACCCGCATCGTGCTGGGCAAGCCGCGCCACCCGCGCTGGCGCGACCTCGTCCGCGGGTCGCTCGTGGACGAGATCATCCGCGGCAGCGGCGACATCGAGGTGCACGTCCTCTCGGGCTCGGCCGAGGAGCCTCCCCCGCGCGCCGCGCCCGCGCGCCCGGGGGAGCGGGCGCCCGCGCGCGCGTACGCCCGGGCGACGGCGATCATCGCGGCCACGACCGGGCTCGCGCAGGCCGCGCGCGCGCTCTTCCACGTCCCGGACGTCGAGATGCTGTTCCTGCTCGGCGTCATGGTCGCCGCGCTGACGACCGGGGACCGGCGCGCGTCCGTGCTCGCGGCGGCCCTCGCGGTCGTCTGCTACGACTTCTTCTTCGTCCCGCCGGCGTACACGCTCGGCGTCTCGGACGCGCGCTACCTCCTCACCTTCGCGATGATGCTCGGGATCGGCGTCGTCATCGGGACGCTCACGCTCAGGCTGCGCGAGCAGCAGCGCGCCGCCGTCGCCCGGGAGCGGAGGACGAGCGCGGTGTACGCCCTCAGCCGCGAGCTGGCGGCGGCCGTGGACGCCCCCGGGGTCGGGGCCGCCTGCGTCCGCGCGGTGGCGGAGGCGTTCGACTGCGAGGTCGCCTTGCTGCTCCCGAAGGACCGGGAGACGCTGGAGCCGATCGCCGCGGCCCCTCCCGGCCTGTCGCTCGGGGCGGGCGAGCAGGCCGTCGCGCAGTGGGTGCTCGAGCACGGGCGCCCGGCCGGGCGCGGCACCGACACGCTCCCCGCGGAGCCGATCTTCTGCCTGCCGCTCCGCACCTTCGGCGACGTGCTCGCGGTCCTCGCCCTGCGGCCTCCCGGGGAGCGCCGGCTCACCGGCGAGCAGCGCGACGTGCTCGAGTCCCTGGGCCGGCACGCCGCCGTCGCGCTCGACCGCGTCCGCCTCGCCGAGGAGGCGCGCCGCGCCGCGCTGCGGGCCAAGGCGGAGGAGCTCCGCAGCGCGCTCCTCTCCTCGGTCTCGCACGATCTCCGGACGCCGCTCGCCGCGATCACCGGCGCGGGGACGCTGCTCCTCGACGAGGGCGTCGCGGAGCCTGCGCTGCGCCGGGAGCTGGCCACCACCGTGGTGGAGGAGGCGGAGCGGCTCGAGCGCCTGGTCTCGAACCTCCTCGACATGACGCGGCTGGAGTCGGGGGTGGTCGAGCCGAAGCGCGAGTGGGTGCCGCTGGTGGAGGTCGTGGGCGCCGCGATGAACCGGCTCGACCGCGCGCTGGTCGGCCGCCCCGTCGCCATCGCCATCCCGGACGACCTCCCCCTCCTCTCGATCGACCCGATCCTGATCCAGCAGCTCCTGGTGAACCTCCTCGAGAACGCGACCAAGTACACGCCGCCCGGCTCGGAGATCTCGGTCCGCGCAGCCCGGGAGGGCGGGACGCTCGTGGTGGACGTCGCGGATCGCGGGCCGGGCATCCCGCCCGGCGAGGAGGAGCGGGTGTTCGAGCGGTTCCACCGCGCAGCCCGGACGGGCGTCGGCGGCGTCGGGCTGGGGCTCTCGATCGCGCGCGCCATCGCGCAGGCGCACGGCGGTCGGCTCACCGCGGCGAACCGCCCCGAGGGCGGAGCGGTGTTCAGGCTCACGCTCCCGATCGCGACGCCTCCCCAGGCGTCGAAGGAGCCCGCCGCGGAGCCTCCCTCCGCGCGCGAGGTCGGCACGTGACCGGCGCCGGCCCCCTCGTGCTCGTCGTCGAGGACGAGCTGCCGGTGCGGCGCTTCCTCCGCGCCGCGCTCGCGGGCCATGGGTACCGGGTGGTCGAGGCGGGCACGGTCGCCGACGCGGAGCACCTCGCGCCGAGCCACAACCCGGACGTCTACCTCCTCGATCTCGGGCTGCCGGACGGCGACGGCATCGATCTCACGCGCCGCCTGCGCGAGTGGTCCCGCGCGCCGATCATCGTCCTGTCCGCGCGCGGCCGGGAGGAGGACAAGGTGAACGCGCTCGACGCGGGCGCGGACGACTACCTGACGAAGCCGTTCGGCGTGAACGAGCTCCTCGCGCGGCTCCGCGTCGCGCTCCGCCACGCGCAGGCCTCGCCGGAGCAGCCCCCGGTCTTCGAGGCCGGCCCGCTCCGGATCGACCTCGCGCGCCGGGAGGTCACGGTGAACGGCGCCGAGGTGCGCCTCACGCCCACGGAGTACCGCGTCCTCGCGCTCCTCGCCCGCCACGCCGGGAAGGTGCTCACGCACCGCCAGATCCTCCGCGAGGTGTGGGGCCCGAACGCGACCGAGGCGCACTACGTGCGCGTCCAGGTCGCCGAGCTCCGGAAGAAGATCGAGGCCGACGCCGCGCGACCCCGGCTCCTCGTCACCGAGCCCGGCGTCGGCTACCGGCTCCGCGACCGGCTCGACTGATCCCGACCCGACCGAGAGAAGTTTCCGCGGACCACCCGTCCGCCGCGCGGACGGTCGACGCTGGCCTTGTCCCGCAGTTCCGGCCCCGCATCCCTGGCACACCCGTTGCCTTGCGCCTCGGGCATGACCGCGCCCAGGCAACTCCTCGAGGGCACCACCTATCTCGTCACGCGTCGCTGCTCGGAACGCCGCTTCTTCCTCCGGCCATCGAGGAATACCGACGACATCTTCCGGTACGTCCTCGCACTCGCTGCGAACCGGTACGAGATCCAGGTGCACGCGTTCTGCGTGCTCTCGACCCACTTCCACCTCGTCGTGACCGACCCGCACGCCCGGCTCCCCGAGTTCCACCGCTACCTCGACGGCCTGGTCGCCCGGGCGATGAACTGCTCCCTTGGCCGGTGGGACGGCTTCTGGGAGCGAGACACCTACAGCGCCGTCCGGCTCGAGACCGACGACACGGTGATCGAGAAGATGGTCTACGTCCTCGCGAACCCCGTCGCCGCCGGCCTCGTCCGACGCGGCCGGGAGTGGCCAGGGCTCTGGTCCGACCCGGCCCTGATCGGCGGAGAGCCCATCATCGCGAAGAAGCCCGCGGGGTTCTTCCGCAAGATGGGCCGCATGCCGGCCTCGGTGAGCCTGCAGCTTCACAGGCCTCCGGGGTTCGAGTCGGACGCCGCCTTCCCCGAGCGGCTGGGCAAGGAACTGCGCGACGCCGAGGACCGCGCCGCGGCGGTGCTCGCGGGTGAAGGCCGCTCCTTCCTCGGCGCAGCCCGCGTCCTCGCCCAGAAGCCCTACGCGCGCCCCGCTCCCGGCGAGCCGCGGCGGAGGCTCAATCCTCGCGTCGCGTGCAGGAACAGGTGGAAGCGGATCGAGGCGCTCCAGCGGCTCAAGGAGTTCGGATGGGCCTACCGGAAGGCGCTCGAGTCGTGGAGGGCGGGCGTGCGCGACATCCTCTTTCCCCCCGGCACGTGGCTCATGCGCGTCCAGCATGCCGCACTGTGCGGCGAAGCATGCGGATAGCCGCACCCTCTGAGTCAACCAATCAGTCAACCAAGGCAAGACCGAACGGGTCTCCCGATGAGACGCCGTGGGCTCGCTCACGCCACCACACCAGCATTCTGCGTCGTGGATGGTCCTCGGCGTCTCGCTCTGCCCGTCGTTGCTATCCACGGCATCTTCGCGGGGATTCTTGCCTCACCACTCCGATCTCGAAGGCCGCTCCTACTCGTCGTCGCTCGATCCCTCTTTCCCTTCGCCGCAACGACTCTCGGTCGGGTCGCAGAGCGCCTTGCTTGACAGCCAGCCGAACGGCGGGCTAACAGCGAGCGACAACAGAAGCGCTTCGGGTGCCCGCGAGGGCATAACAGGGAAGCCGGTGAGAAGCCGGCGCGGTCCCGCCACTGTAAGTGGGAAGCGACCTCGAACAGCCACTCGGCGATCCCGCCGGGGAAGGCCGAGGACGCGCGCGGAGGTCCGACGGACCTCCCGAACCCACGAGCCAGGAGACCTACCCGGAGGAGGAGCTCCGCATGCCACCGGCCTGCGGCCTTCCGGGCGCGGAGATCGCCCGGCGGGCTCTCGACAGCATCCCGCTCGCGCGCCGCTCGCGGCCGCGCTCACCCTCCCAGGCGCGCGCCGGACGCACGCCCGGGTGTCGCCGCTCCGTCACGTGCCGATCTCGACGCTCGCGAGGCGCCTTGGCCTCCTCTCGCGGTCCCTCGCGAGGCGAGGCGGCGACGCGCAGCACCCACCCACACGCCAGGAACCGAACGCCATGAGCCTCCTCCAGAGCACGATCGCCGCCATCCCCGCCCCCGATCTCGCCGCGGCCCGCGAGGCGCAGGCCCGGCTCGATCACAAGACGAAGCCTCCCCGCAGCCTGGGCCGGCTCGAGGACCTCGCCTGCGCGCTCGCCGCCGTCCGCGGCACCGCGGAGCTCGAGCTCCCGCGCAAGGCGGTCGTGATCATGGCCGGCGACCACGGCGTCGCCGAGGAGGGGGTGAGCGCCTTCCCGCAGGAGGTGACCGCGCAGATGGTGCTCAACTTCGCGGGGGGCGGCGCCGCCATCAACGTGCTCGCGCGCCACGCCGGCGCCGAGGTGCTGGTGGTGGACATGGGGGTGAAGGCGCCCCTCCCGGCCAGCCCCGCCATCCGCTCGGTCCGGGTGGCGCCCGGGACGGCGAACATCGCGAAGGGGCCGGCGATGACCCGCGCCCAGGCGACCACCGCCCTGGAGGCCGGCATCGGGGTCGCGAACGAGCTCGCCGACCGCGGCGTGACGCTCCTCGCGATCGGCGAGATGGGGATCGCCAACACCACGCCGGCGAGCGCCCTCGCCGCCGCCTTCACCGGCCGGCCGCCCGCCGAGGTGACGGGGCGCGGCACCGGCATCGGCGACGAGGCGCACAGGCGGAAGATCGAGGTGATCGCCCGCGCCCTGGAGGTGAACCGGCCCGATCCCGCCGACCCGCTGGGCGTGCTCGCCGCGCTCGGCGGCTACGAGATCGCCGGGCTCGCCGGCGTGGTGCTCGGGGCCGCCGCCCGGCGCGTGCCGGTGCTCACCGACGGCCTCATCGCCACCGCCGCCGCCCTCTGCGCCGTCCGGATCGCCCCGCGCGCCGGCTTCGCCGTGCTCGCCTCGCACCGGTCCGTCGAGGCGGGGCACCAGCACCTGCTCGCCGCCCTCGGGAAGAAGCCGCTGTTCGACTTCGATCTCCGCCTCGGCGAGGGCACCGGCGCCACGCTCGCGATGCACTTCGTGGACGCCGCGGTGCGGGTCCTGCGGGAGATGGCCACCTTCGCCTCGGCCGGCGTGAGCGGCAGGGCGACCTAGGCGCGCCGGTGTGGCACGGAGGAGCTCGATGACGGCCCGCACGCTCATGATCCAGGGGACCGCCTCGTCGGTCGGCAAGAGCCTCGTCACCACCGCGCTCTGCCGGCTGTTCCGGCGCGCCGGCCTGCGCGTCGCGCCGTTCAAGGCGCAGAACATGGCGCTCGAGTCGGCGGTGTCCGCCGACGGCGGCGAGATCGGGCGCGCCCAGGCGGTGCAGGCGGAGGCGGCGGGCGTGGCCCCGACCGTGGACATGAACCCCATCCTGCTCAAGCCCGAGGGCGCGACCGGCGCGCAGGTGGTGGTGCTCGGCAGGTCGATCGGCTCCATGCGCTCGGCCGAGTACCAGGCCCGGACGGCGGAGCTGCGCGCGGTCGTCGCGGGAGCGCTCGCGCGGCTGCGGGCGACGGCGGATGTCGTCGTGATCGAGGGGGCCGGCAGCCCGGCCGAGGTGAACCTGAAGGACCGCGACCTCGCCAACATGGACGTGGCCCGGGCGGCGGACGCGCCGGTGCTGCTCGTCGGCGACATCGACCGCGGCGGCGTCTTCGCCGCCCTCGTCGGCACCCTCGCGCTGCTCGACCCGCCGGAGCGGGCGCGCATCGCCGCGTTCGTGGTGAACAAGTTCCGCGGCGACGTGGGCCTGCTTCGGCCCGGGCTCGACGTCCTCACCGCCCGCACCGGGGTGCCCGTGCTCGGGGTGCTCCCCTTCCTGCGCGGGCTCCGGCTCGCCGACGAGGACTCGGTGGCGCTCGACGAGCGCGGCCGCGGCCGCCGCGCTCGGGAGGGCGAGGTCGAGATCGTCGCGATCCGGCTCCCGCGCGTCTCGAACCTCGACGATCTCGCGCCGCTCGAGCACGAGGCGCGGGTCGCCGTGCGATGGGTGGAGGACCCGCGTGAGCTCGCCGGCGCGGATCTGGTCGTGCTCCCGGGCTCCAAGTGCACCGCGAGCGACCTCGCCTGGCTCCGGGCGACCGGGCTCGCCGCCGAGGTGGCGCGCCGCGCCCGCCAGGGACGGCCCGTGCTCGGGATCTGCGGCGGCTGCCAGATGCTGGGCGAGTCGATCCACGATCCGCTCGGCGTCGAGTCCGCCGCGCCGGTCGTGGAGGGGCTCGGGCTGCTGCCGGTGCGGACCCGCTTCGCGCGGCAGAAGGTGACCGCCCGCACCCGCGCGCGCGTCGCCACCCCCTCGTTCCTCGGCGACGCCGGCCCGGCGCCGCTCGACGGCTACGAGATCCACATGGGCGCGCTCGAGCTCCTGCCGGGCGCCCGCCCGGCGTTCGAGCTCGTCGCTCGGAACGGCGCCGCCGTCGCGGTGCCGGACGGCGCGGTCTCGCCGGACGGCGCCGTCGTCGGCACGCTGCTGCACGGGCTCTTCGAGGACGACGCGGTCCGGGGCGGCCTGCTCCGGCGCCTGCGCGAGCGGCGCGGGCTCCCGGCCGCGACCGGCCCGCGCATCGCCACGCGCGAGGAGGAGTACGACCGGCTGGCGGACCACGTCCTCGCGCACCTCGACTGGGAGCTCCTCTGCCGGATCGCCGGCATGAATATCGATCAGCCGGCCGCCGCCGCGACGAGGAATCCCACCTCGGCGAGCTCGATGCACGCACCGTAGACGTCGCCGGTGAGGCCGCCGAGGCGGCGGTGCATGGCGCGCGCGGCGGCGCCGGCCGCGAGGAGCGCGGCCAGCACCGGCACGATCGCGTGCGCCCTCATCCCCGCGGCGGCCGCGGCGGCGAGGACCGCCGCGAACGGCACGTGCCAGCCGCGCCCTCCGCCGTGGAACGGCTTCCCCATCCCCTCCGGCCGGGCGTAGGGGAGCCACACCACGAGCGGCACCACGGAGAAGCGGGCCACCGCCGGGAACGCCAGGAGCGCGAACAGCTCCCGGCGCTCGAGGAGCGTCACGAGCGCGGCGGCCTTGAGGAGCAGCGCCACCACGAGCGCCGCGGCGCCGTGCGCGCCGATCCGGCTGTCCCGCATGATCGCGAGGGTGCGGGCGCGGTCGCCGGCCCCGCCCGAGAGCCCGTCGAAGAGATCCGCGAGCCCGTCGAGGTGGAGGCCGCCGGTGAGGAACGCGTGCAGGGCGAGGAGGAGCGCCGCCCCGAGCGCCGGCGCGATCCGGCCGGAGATCGCCGCGGCCGCCCCCGCCAGCGCGGCGCCGAGCAGCGCGCCGGCGAGCGGGAAGAACGGGATGGAGCGCCCGAGGTCCTCCCCCGTCACCGCCGCGACGCCCGTCGGGAACCGGGTGAGGAACTGCACCGCCACCGCGGCGGGCCGGGCGACGCTCATCGGGCCACCGCCGGGGCGAGCGCCGTGACCGGCCCGGGCGACAGGCGCAAGACGAGGCCCATCACGGCGAAGTGCACCTCGTCGGCCACCGCGGCCACCCGCTGGTGCCCGCGCCCCACCAGGTCCCGGAACCGGCGCCCGAGCGGCGTCTCCGGGTGGATGCCCATGCCCACCTCGTTCGTGACGAGCACCACGTGACACGGCGGAGCGGCCAGGACCCCGCAGAGCGCCTCGAAGCGCGCCTCGACCGCCGCGTCGTCCGCGCCGTCCATCAACAGATTGGAGACCCAGAGCGTGAGGCAGTCGACGAGGGCGACGTCGGTCGAGCCGAGGCCGGCGAGCCGGGCCGGCAGCTCCACCGGCTCCTCCACGGTGACGAAGTCCGGGCCGCGATCCCGGACGTGCCGGTCGATGCGGGCGGAGAGGTCGTCGTCGTAGCGCCGCGCGGTCGCGACGAACGTCCGCCGGACGCCGAGCGCGCGCGCCAGCGCGAGCGCGTGCGCGCTCTTGCCGGACCGCGCCCCTCCCCCGACCAGGATCACCTTCGGCTTCGCCATCCACCCTCCGGCTCGAGCTCCTCGAGGACCGCCAGCGACTCCGCCAGCTCAGCCTCGCCGAAGACCTCGATCGTGAGGACGCCTTGGTAGTCCACGGCGCGCAGCGTGTCGAGCAGCCACCGCGCCGTCGCCCGCGGGACGTGGCGCAGGGACCGGTGATCGCGCCCGCCCGGCGCCACGCCGTGGAGGTGGACGACGCGCGCGCGGTGGAGGTGCCGCGCGAGGAGCGGTCCCAACGGGCGGCCATCGCGCAGCAGGTGGCCGACGTCGAGCGCGGCCGAGAGCCCCAGCTCCTCCACGACCGGCGAGATCAGCTCGAAGTCGTAGTCGAGGGACTCGACGCAGAGCGCTCCCGGCGCGACCCCCGCCGAGACGAGCGCCGAGAGGGAGCGCGCGGCGCGGCGGCGAAAGGAGGCGACGTCCCGCCGGAGCGGCTCGCCCTCCCGGTCTCCGAGGTAGACGTGGACGACGATGGCGTCCGGCGCGAGCGGCCGGGTCCGCTCCACCGCGCCCAGCACCCGCGCGACCCCGTCGCGCCTCCGCCCCTCGTCCTCGCTGGCGAGGCTCGCCTCGAGGGGCGCGTGGAGCGAGTACGTGAGCCCGGTCCGGGCGCGCAGCTCCGCCAGGGCCGCCACCTCCTCGGTCGACGGGAGCGCCGCGGGATCGCCGTCGAAGCAGAGGATCTCCACGTCGTCCATCCGCGGCGCGAGCCGGGTGGCGTTCTCGAGCCAGCCCGCGCGGTGGATGAAGGAGGTCGTCCCGAGCCGGAAGGAGCGGTTCACGTTCACCTGGCTGGCGGCGCCCTGGCGATCCTTCGTTTGGGAGCGGAGGACCGACCGAGCGGCTATGATGGAGATACCTCGCTCCAGCGAGCTGTCCAGGTCGCGTGGGTCGAACGCGGGAAATCGTTCGCTGGCTCGGCTGTTGCAGTCAAGCCCGCCCCGAACGCGAGCCCGAGCCCGAGAGGACTCCATGCCCATCGTCCACGTCCCCCTGCTGTTCACCGTCGCCGGCTCCCTGCTCGGGGCGGGCGCGATGATCGCCTGGCGCCTGCGCGAGACGAGCCGGCCGATCTCCACGGGGAGGATCATCGGCCCCCCGCTCGGGATGAGCACGGGGCTCGCGATGTTCCTCGCCCCCGCGGCCCGCGTGCCGTGGGCGTGGGCGCTCGCGGCGTTCCTCCTCGGCGCCCTCGTCCTCGCGATCCCGGTCGCGCGCTCCTCCCGGCTCGTCCGCCGCGGCGACGTCGTGCTCCTGGAGCGCTCGAGGGCGTTCCTCTGGATCCTGCTCGGGGTCGTCGCGGTGAGGCTCGCGCTCCGCACCTACGTCGAGCACGTCCTCTCCCCGATGCAGACGGGAGGGCTCTTCTTCCTCCTGGCGTTCGGGATGATCCTCCGCTGGCGCGTCGCGATGCTGCTCTCGTACCGGCGGCTGGTCAGGCTCCCCGACGCCCCCATCGTTCGCGCCGCGTGATCGGCCATGCGGCCGCCCGGCGGCGGGCGCGGTCGCCGCGACGAAAGGCGACGCCTCCGGGCGGTGCGCGGCCCTAGCCAGCCGTGAGCGACATCACGAAACCGATCGCGCTCGCATCGACGACCGGCCCGCCGTCCCGCACCCGCAGCTCCTGCCAGATGTAGCGCGGACCGAACCCGAGGACCGCGGTGCGCGACGTGCGCACGGTCCACTCCGCCTCCGCGATGACGCCGAGCGAGCTCTCGAAGCTCGTGTCCACCGGGTCGAGCACGCCCTTCCCGGAGAGCGTCGGACGGTGCAGGTAGACGACCCCTGCCCCGAACCGGAGCGGATCGACGTGGACGACCTCGAGGACCTCGAGGGGGAAGGTCACGATCGAGGCGCTGCCGTTGGAGGCGTCGATGCTCCAGCCCTTCACCCCGAGCGTCGCCTGCGTCTCGAGGCGGCCGTCGAGGAGCGGCAGGAACGCGGCGCCGAGGGAGAAGAAGAAGCCCTGGTTCGCGGCGAGCGACTGGCTCGAGCCGTCGCTCATCTTCACCTTCAGCAGGTTGGTGAAGCCGAAGTCGAGCCCGAGCGCGCCGACGAACCGCACCGCGGGGCGCGCTTGCGCGGGAGGCGCGGTCACCGGCGGGGGCGACGAGACCGGGGGCGTCGCGGCCGGGCCCGACGGGGCCGGGCTCGCCTCGGTCTCCTGATCGAACGACTCGGCGTGCGCCACGATCGGCGCGACCGCGAGCACGAAGACGGCCACGAAAGAACGAGCGATCCCCACCAGTCCCCTCCCCCGGCGCACCGCAGCACCGTCAGTGACGTGTCGTCGAACATTACCCGGGCGGAGCGGCGAGGATCAAGCCAGGAGAATCCCTCCCCACCACCGATCACCATGAGTCAATCCGGCGCGCAGGCCCATTGCCCAGGGATCGACTCCCTGCGGCCCCGGCGCGGCTACGTGCGGCCGGATCGGGAGAAGCGCTTCAGGAACGCCCGGGTCCGCTCGTTCCTGGGGTTGTCGATGAGCTCCCGGGCCGGGCCCTCCTCCACGATGAGCCCGGCGTCGATCAGCATGGCGCGGTCGGCCACGTCGCGGGCGAAGCCCATCTCGTGGGTCACCACCACCATGGTCATCTTCTCGGCGGCCAGGCCGCGGAGGACCTCGAGGATCTCGCCCGTGAGCTCGGGGTCGAGGGCGCTGGTCGGCTCATCGAAGAGGAGGACCTGCGGATCGAGGGCGAGGGCCCGGGCAATGGCGACGCGCTGCTTCTGCCCGCCGGAGAGCTCGCACGGATAGGCGGCGGCCTTGCCGGCGAGCCCCATCTTCTCGAGCAGCGCCACGGCGACCTCGCGCGCCTGCGCCGCGCCGCGCCCCAGCACGCGCACCTGGGCCTCGGTGAGGTTCCGCAGCACCGAGAAGTGCGGGAACAGGTTGAAGTCCTGGAACACGAGCCCGAGCTTGAGGAGCGCGCTGCGGAGCGTGGCCTTGTCCGCGTAGACGCCGTCGTCCAGGATCCGGGTGCCGCAGATCGCGATGCTGCCGCCCGTGGCGGTCTCGAGGTGGGTGATCGCGCGGAGGAGCGTCGACTTGCCGGAGCCGGACGGCCCGATGATCGCGAGCACCTCCCCCTGGTGCACCGAGAAGGAGAGGTCCGCGAGGACCCGGAGGTCGCCGAACGACTTCGAGAGATGCTCGACGCTGACCACGTCCACGGCGCCGTCCACGCTCATCTGTAGTACTCGAGCCTCCGCTCCATGCGGAGGAAGGCCTCGGAGACCGCCCAGTTCATCACGAAGTAGAAGACGCCTGCGATGAAGATGGGCGTGGTGGAGAACTGGCGGGCGGAGGCGTTCTGCGCCACGCGGAACAGCTCGGCCACCCCGATGGTCTGGGCGAGGGCGGTGTCCTTCACCAGCGTGATGACCTCGTTCGCGGTGGCGGGCAGGATCCGCTTCACCACCTGCGGGAGGACGATCCGGAAGAAGGTGTCGGCGCGGGTGAAGCCGAGCACCTTGGCCGCCTCGTACTGGCCCCTGGGGATCGCCTGGATCCCGCCCCGGTAGATCTCGGCGAAGTAGGCGGCGTAGTTGATCGTGAAGGCCACGACGACGGCGGTGAACCGATCGTACGAGGCCTCGAACAGGTAGTACGGGGCGAAGTAGACGAACAGGATCTGGAGGATGAGCGGCGTCCCGCGCATCACCAGGACGTAGAGGTCGATCGGGGCGCGGACGAGCCGGTTGGCCGACATGCGGCCGAGGGCGACCGGCAGGGCCAGCGGCAGCGCGAAGAGCAGGGTCAGGGAGAAGATCTCGAGGGAGACGACCGACCCCTCGAGCATCGCCTCCAGCATCTTCGTCATGCGCTGGTGCCCCCGTGGATCATCGCGATCGCCCGTGCTCCGCGACGCGCGCCGCGAGCGGAAGGCCCGGTCACTTCCCGACGACCGAGAGGTCGGAGCCGAACCACCCGGCGGTGATCTTCGCGAGCGTCCCGTCGGCGGCCATCGCCTGCAGCGCGCCCTGCACCGCGTCGCGGAGGGCGAGATCGTGCTTGCGGAAGCCCACCCCGAAGACCTCCGGGGCGAGCGACTCCTGCAGGACGACGTAGGGCCGCCCCGAGCGCTTGATGTTGTCGTTCGCGACGATGAGATCCATCACCACGGCGTCCACCCCGTGAGCCTCGAGGTCCATCAGGGCGGTGAGGTTGTCCTTGAACTCGACCACCTGGGCGAGCGACGCGCGGAACGCCGTGGCGCCCTCGAGCGCGGTGGCCGCCGAGGAGCCGGCCTGGAGCCCGACCTTCCTCCCCTTCAGGCTGGCGAGGGTGGTGTACGGCGAGTCCTTCTTCACCACCACCACCTGCGCGTTCCGCAGGTAGGGCTTCGTGAACGCCATCGCCTTCTCGCGCTCGCCGGTGATGGTGAAGCCGTTCCAGATGCAGTCGATCTTGCCGGTGGCGAGCTCCTGCTCCTTGGCGTTCCAGTCGATCGGCTGGGCGACGAGCCGGACGCCGAGCCGCCTGGCGACCTCCTTCGCGAGGTCGATGTCGTACCCGACGATCTGGTTGTCCTCGTTCCGGAACCCCATCGGCGGGAAGGAGTCGTCGAGGCCGAGGACGAGGCTGCCCTTCGCCTTCACCGCCTGGAGCGACTGGTCGGTGGCGGAGGAGCGGCAATGAAGCGTCGCGAGGCAGAGCGCTGCGAGGACGAGGTTCTTCATCGTGCGGCTCCTTGGCGAGATCGGGAAAGACGGCCGGGACGCAGGTGGCTCGGCGGCGTCGCCGAAATTCGCACGCAACCTCGCGCCCCGCAAGGGGACAGCCGCGCGGGAGCGCCCGGTGGACGCATGACCGGGCGAAGCGCCGGGGGATCCCCCGCCGGACGGGACGGGGATCGGCCAGGCACGAGCGGGCTCGGCCGGCATGCCGCCTGGACAACGGAGCAGACGCGCCGCCCTGATCGCGCGGCGCGACTGCGCAGCCTCACCCCGCCGCCTCGACGACGCCGCCCCGCCGGGTCAGGGCTCCGGCGGCGCGCCCGCCTCGGGCTTGTGCTCCGGGAGCTCGACGAGCGTCGCCTCGGTGAGCAGCAGGACGCCCGCGATCGAGACCGCGTTCTCGAGCGCGAGCCGCACGACCTTGGTCGGGTCCACGATCCCGGCCTCGACGAGATCGACGTACTGCCCCCGCGCCGCGTCGAACCCGTAGCTCCCGGATCCCGCGCGCATCCGCTCGACGACCACCGCCCCGTCCTCGCCGGAGTTCACCGCGATCTGCCGCGTCGGCACCGCGAGGGCGTGCTGGAGCACGCCGAGCCCCGTCCGCTCGTCGCCGGCGCAGGCGGCCCCCTCCTCCTCGATGGCGGGGATCGCGCGCAGGAGCGCGAGCCCCGCGCCGGGGACGATCCCCTCCGCGACCGCCGCCTTGGTCGCGCTGATGGCGTCCTCGAGCGCCTCCTTGCGGCTCTTGAGCTCCGCCTCGGTCGGCGCGCCCACGTGGATGACGGCGACGCCGCCCGTGAGCTTCCCGAGCCGCTCGTTCAGCTTCTCCCGGTCGTAGTCGCTCGTGGTCTCGCGGATCTCGCGGCGCAGCCGCTCCGCGCGGTCCGCGATGGCCTTGCGATCGCCGGCCCCGCCGATCACCGTCGTGTTCTCGCGATCGACCACGATGCGCCGCGCGCTGCCCAGCTCGGCGACCGAGAGGTGCTCCAGCCGGATCCCCAGCTCCTCGGAGACGACGCGTCCCCCCGTCAGGATCGCGAGGTCCTCGAGCATGGCCTTGCGCCGGTCGCCGTAGCCGGGCGCCTTCACGGCGGCGCAGTGCAGCGCGCCCCGGATCTTGTTCACGACGAGGGTGGCGAGGGCCTCGCCGTCCACGTCCTCGGCGATCACGAGCAGCGGCCGGCCCGTCTTCACCACCTCCTCCAGGAGCGGGACCAGGTCCTTCATGCCGCTGATCCGCCGGTCCGAGAGGAGCACCAGCGCGTCCTCGAGGACGCACTCCATGCGATCCGGGTCCGTGACGAAGTACGGCGAGAGGTAGCCGCGGTCGAACTGCATCCCCTCCACGACCTCGAGCGTGGTCTCGATCCCCTTGGCCTCCTCGACCGAGATCACGCCCTCGCCGCCGACCCGCTCGATCGCGTCCGCGACGAGGTCCCCCATGGCGGGATCGTTGTGGGCGGAGATGGTCGCCACCTGCGCCTTCTCGCGGCGGGTGGTGACCGGCCGGGACAGCGCGCGCAGCGACGCCACCGCCGCGCGCAGGCCGCGCTCGAGCCCGCGCTTGATCTCCACGGCGCTCGCGCCGGCGGCGACGTTCCGGACGCCCTCGAGGTAGATCGCGTGCGCGAGGAGCGTCGCCGTCGTCGTGCCGTCGCCCACGACCTCGCCGGTGCGCTCGGCCGCCTCGCGGATCATCCGGATCCCGAGGTTCTCGGCCGGATCGTCCACCTCCAGCTCCTTCGCGATGGTCACGCCGTCGTTGCAGACGATGGGCTCCCCCCACCGCTTGTCGATGAGCACGCACTTCGACCTCGGCCCGAGGGTGACGCGGACCGCGTTGGCGAGGAGCGTGGCGCCGCGGAGGACCCTCTCGCGCGCGTCAGCGTCGAAGAGGAGCTGCTTCTTCATGACCCGAGCGTACGCTCCAGCGACGCTGCGGGGCGCGAGCAGATGGGGCCGGGGCGCGCCCGCACCCGCGCAGCGGGAGTGGAGGCGCGCTCCCGCGAGCACGAAGACCGGGACGGCACGCCGGTCGCGCCGCCCGCGGCGCGGCTCACGGCCCGGCGGGAGGCGCCGCCGGAGGGGCGGGCGCCCGCTCGGCCGGGCGCGCCCGGTGGCGGCGAACGGGCTCGACGGTGCTCGCCTGCGGCCCCTCGTCGCCGGCCTCCTCGACGAACCGGACGCGGGTCCCCACGCGCAGGCGGCGGAACGCGCCGCGCAGGACGCTCCGCGCGTTGAAGTAGATCTCGCGGCCGTCCGGCGTCTCGAGGAACCCGTACCCCTCGTCCCGGAAGAGCCGCGCGACGAGCGCCTGCGTCGGCAGCGCGTGAGCCTTCACGCGCTGGTCGAGGCGGCGCATCCGGTCCTCGAGCTGCCTGCGGGCCTCGCGGAACGCCCCGTCCACGACGGCGTACAGGTCCGAGTGCTTCGCGCCCTTCTGCGGATCGCGCCCGACGACGAGCTTGCCCCCGGGGACCGAGAGCTCGATCCGGACGCGGTACAGCGATCCCGCGTGCCGGTGGTGCTGCCGGACCGGCGCCTCCAGCGTCACGTCGCAGCCGACGATCCGATCGCAGTAGCGCTCGAGCCGGGCCGCACGATCCTGGACGTGCGCCGCGAGCGCCTCAGGCGGACGGATGCCGTGCCACGTCACCTCGATGGGCTTCTGCATGGGTCTCCTCCTCTGCCCGGGCCGCGCGCTGCTTCGGACGTGGCGGGCGGGGCGCCGCCCGCGGCGATCGCGCGAGCCGTCGCCGGAGCTCCGCCAGCGGCAACGTGTTCAGCACGTCCTTCGCCTCGAGCCACCCTCGCCGCGCGACCCAGACGCCGTAGCGGAGGTTCGCGAGGTGGCTCGCCTCGTGCGCGTCGGAGGAGATGACCACCGGCACCCCCGCCGCCCGCGCCGCCCGGCAGCCCACGTCGGTGAGGTCGAGCCGCTCGGGCATGGCGTTCACCTCCAGCGCGACGCCCTGCTCCCGGGCCACCTCCAGCACCCCTTCCAGATCGAGCGCGCACGGCTCGCGCGAGCCGATCTCGCGGGCGCTCGGGTGTCCGAGGACGTGCACGACGCCCGAGCGCAGCGCGCGCTCGAGCCGCTGCGTGTTGCGCCCGGCCGGGTCGTCGAAGTGCGCGTGGACGCTCGCGACCACGCAGTCGAGCCCCGCGAGCGCGTCGGGCGGGAGGTCGAGCTCGCCGGACGGGAGGATGTCCACCTCGACGCCGGCGAGGAGCCGTGGCCCACCCGCCTCCCTCCGGTCGGCCGCGCGGATCGCGGCGACGTGCTCCGCGAGGCGGGCGGCGTCGAGCCCGAGCGGACGCGCGCGGGAGTGGTCGGTGATCGCGAGGTACCGCCGCCCGAGCGCGCGCGCGGCGCGCGCCAGGTCCTCCAGCTCGGAGCGGGCGTCGTTCGACGCGCGCGAGTGCACGTGCAGATCGCCGAGCAGGTCGGCCTCCTCGACGAGGCGCGGCAACCGCCCCGCCTCCGCCGCCTCGATCTCCCCGGTCCCCTCGCGCAGCTCGGGCGGGATGAACGGGAGCCCCACCGCCCGGAACACGTCCGCCTCGTCCCGGCCTCCCAGGCGACGCCCCTCGCGATCGAAGACGCCGTACTCCGAGACCTTGAGGCCGAGCTTCATCGCGCGGGTCCGGAGCGCGATGTTGTGCGACTTGCTCCCGGTGAAGTAGTGGAGCGCCGCCCCGAACGACTCCGGCGCGACCACGCGCAGGTCGGCCTGGAGCCCGGCCTTCAGCCGCACCGAGGCCTTGGTCGAGCCCTCCGACAGCACCTGCCCCACGCCCGCGGAGCCGCAGAACGCGCGCACGACCGGCGCGGCGTCGGTCGTCGCGACGAGCAGGTCGAGATCGCCCACGGTCTCCTTGCGGCGCCGCACGCTCCCGGCCGCCTCCGCCTGCCTGACCCCCGGCACGGCTCGGAGCCGCGCCAGGATCTCGTCGGCGTGACCGAGCGCGCGGTGGAGGAGCATGCGCCCCGCGCGCGCCCGGAGGCGTGCGATCGCCGCGACGATCGCGGCGGCGCGCGTCGGCCCGAGGCGCGGCACCTCGAGGATGCGTCCGGACCGGCACGCCTCCTCGAGGGCCGCGACGTCGGTGATCCCGAGCCCCTTCCACACCGCCTCGACCGTCTTCGGCCCCATCCCCTCGAGGCGGAGCAGGTCCACGACGCCCGGCGGGACGAGGGCGGCGAGCCTGGCGTGCTCGCGGCACTCCCCGACCTCCACCAGCTCGCCGATCTTCTCCGCGATGCGGTCGCCGATCCCCGTCAGCTCGGCCGCGCGCCCCTCCCGCCACGCCTGCGCGACCGAGGTCGGGTGGAGATCGACGACCTGCGCGGCGCGGCGATAGGCCCGGACCTTGAACGTGTTTCCGCCCGTGAGCTCCAGGAGGTCCGCGATCTCCGACAGGACCCGCGCGATCTCCGCGTTCTCCACGACCGCCCCCGTCGCCGCGGCCGCCGGCCCTCGACGGCCCCAAATGAATGATAGGCCCACGTCTCCGGGGTGGCCCCGCGGCCATCCGGGGCGGCCGTCGCCACGGGGCGAACCGCCCGGCGAGCGCCCGGGCGATCTCGTGGCGCGGCGCGGGCACGGGCGCTCTCCCGGTGCCGTCGCCTCCGGCCGCTCTTCGTGGCGGCGCCCCATCTGCTCCGGCTCGCTGGCGGTGGACGGCGCTAGCGTGTCGAGCGTCGGAGCGCGGAGGCACGCTGCGCCCGGAGCAGGTGATGGGCCACTCGATCGAGGACCCGACCGGATCCCCACCGGCCGCGTGGGTCGGAGAGGACGACGTCGCCCTCCTCACCGACCTGTACGAGCTCACGATGATCGACGCGTACCTCGCCGAGGATCTCGGCGAGGAGGCGGTCTTCAGCCTGTTCGTGCGACGGCTCCCGCGGCGGCGGAACTACCTCGTCGCCTGCGGCCTCGAGAGCGTGCTGTCGCTGCTCGAGCGGCTGCGCTTCTCCGAGGACGCGATCGCGTACCTCGCGTCGCTCGGGGTGGTGTCGCAGCGCCTCCTCGCGTGGCTCCGCGACTTCCGCTTCACCGGCGACGTCCACGCGATCCCCGAGGGGACGCCGGCCTTCCCCGGCGAGCCGCTGCTGGAGGTGGTGGCGCCGCTCCCGCAGGCGCAGCTGGTCGAGACCGTGATCATGAACCAGATGCACGTGCAGACCGTCGCCGCGTCGAAGGCGTCGCGCGTCGTGACCGCCGCGGCGGGCCGCACGGTGGTGGACTTCGGGGTCCGCCGCATGCCCGGCGCGGACGCCGGGCTCAAGGTCGTCCGCGCCGCGTACCTGGCGGGGATCGACTCGACGTCGAACCTGCTCGCCGGCCGGGTGTATGGCATCCCGGTGGCCGGGACGATGGCGCACAGCTACGTGCAGGTGCACGAGACGGAGGCCGAGGCGTTCGAGGCGTTCGCGCGCGTCCACCCGCGGACGGTGCTGCTCGTGGACACGTACGACACGCTCGGCGGGATCCGCGAGGTCATCCGGCTCGCCCGCGCGCTCGGCCCGGCGTTCCAGGTCACCGCGGTGCGCCTCGACTCCGGCGACCTGCTCGAGCTGTCGCGCGGCGCGCGGCGGCTCCTGGACGACGCGGGCCTCGCCCGGGTCCGCGTCTTCGCGAGCAGCGGCCTGGACGAGGACGCGATCGCCCGGCTCCTCCGCGAGGGCGCCCCCATCGACGCCTTCGGGGTCGGCACGGCGATGGGCGTCTCGGAGGACGCCCCCAGCCTCGACATGGCCTACAAGCTCGTCTCGTACGCGGGGCGCGACCGCATGAAGCTCTCCGCCGGGAAGGCGCTGCTCCCCGGCCGCAAGCAGGTGTTCCGGCGTTCCCGCGACGGGCAGGCGACCGACGATCTCCTGGCGGGCCACGAGGAGGATCATCCCGGTCGCCCGCTCCTCGCGCCCGCGATGCGCGCGGGTCGGCGCGTCGGCGCGCCGCCGACCCTCGACGCGCTGCGGGCCTACGCGCGCGCCGAGCGCGACGCGCTCCCCGAGCGGGTGCGCGCGCTGGAGCCGGCGACCCCGCCCTACCCGGTGGAGGTGAGCCCGGCGCTGGCGGCGCGCCGCGATGCGCTCGCACGGCGGCTCGCGGCGCGCTCGTGAGCAGCGGCGCTCGCGCGGCGCGAATCGCCCCCGCGCGGACGCCGGCGCGCCGGCCCCCTTCTGCCCGACCTCGACGCAGGCGTCGCAGGGCCTAGCATGTGATGGGCGCGTGTACCGAGCACGTCCGAAGAGGTGACGCCATGCGAGTCGGAGAGGCGATGACCGTGCGCGCCGAGACGATCGGGCCGGACGAGGCGCTCGAGGCCGCGGCGCGGAGGATGCGAGACACCGGGATCGGAGCGCTCCCGGTATGCGAGAGCGATCGGCTCGTCGGCATGATCACGGATCGCGACATCGTCGTGCGGGGCGTCGCCGCGGGGCTCGCGCCCGGCGCCGCGAAGGTCCGGGACGCCATGACGGCGCAGGTCGTCTACTGCTTCGAGGACGACGAGCTCGGGCGCGGGGCCGAGCTCATGGAGCAGCACGCGGTCCGGCGGGTGATGGTGCTCGACCGGCAGAAGCGGCTCGTGGGCCTCCTCAGCGTGGACGACCTCGCGATGGTGAGCCGGATGCTCGCCGCCGAGGTCATCGAGCACAGCCGCGAGCCGACCCTGCCCGTCGAGCACGGTGGCGCACCGGCGCATTGATCCCGCGGCGCACATTCGGCAACACGCCGCGACCACCGCCGCTCGAGCCGTCGCTCGAGCACGTGCGTACGATCGCGTCCGCGATCGAGCACCCGCTCGTCATCTCGGACGCCGGGGGCGAGATCGTCGAGATGAACCCCGCCGGGCTCGCGCTGCACGGGTTCGTGTCCGTCGACGAGCTCCGCGGCGCGCTGCGCGCTGCTCCGGACCTGCTCGAGGTACGCGACGCGCGAGACGAGCCCGTGCCGGCCGACCAGGGTCCCGCCTCGCGCGCCGCGCGCGGCGAGGTCGTCACGGATCTGCTGCTCCACGTCCGGCGGCGGGACACCGGGCGAAGCTGGGTCGGGCTGTACACCGCCCGGCGGCTCCCCGGACGACGGGAGCCGCCGCTCTTCATGGTGTCGATCCATGACGTCACGGCGCGCGACGAAGCCGAGCGCGCGCTGCGCGAGAGCGAGGCGAAGTACCGCGACCTCTTCGACCACCTGACGACCGGGTTCACCCTCTGCCGCGCAATCTTCGAGGGGGACGTCCCGGTCGACTACGTGCACGAGGAGGCGAACCTCGCGTTCGAGGTGCAGACCGGGCTCCGCCGCGAGGACGTCCTCGGGCGGCGCATCACCGAGGTCCTCCCCGGCATCCGAGGCGACCCGGCCCGCTGGATCGAGGTCCTCGGGGAGGTCGCGCGGACCGGCGTCCCGGTGCATTACGAGCAGCACATGATCGAGCTGGACCGGTGGTACGACGCGACGGCGTACCGCCCGAAGCCCGGCTACTTCGCGGTCGTCTTCCTCGACGTGACCGAGCGGAAGCGCACCGAGGAGCGGCTGCGCGAGGCGAACGAGCGGCTGCGGGAGGCGGACCGGCGCAAGGACGAGTTCCTCGGCGTCCTCTCCCACGAGCTGCGGAACCCGCTCGCGACGATCGGCACCAGCGTCCACCTCCTCGAGCGCGCCGCCCCGGACAGCCCGCAGGCGGGCCGCGCGAAGGAGGTCCTCCGCCGCCAGACGGAGCACCTCGCGCGCCTGGTGGACGACCTGCTCGACGTGACCCGCGTCACGCGCGGCAAGATCCAGCTCCACCGCCGCCACCTCGACCTGCGCGCCGTCGCCCGCCGCACCTGCGACGACCACCGCGCGCTGTTCGAGTCGCGCGGGATCGCTCTGCGCATCGACACGACGCCCGGCGCCGTCTGGATCGACGCGGACGCGACGCGGATCTCGCAGGTCATCGGCAACCTCCTCCAGAACGCGGCCAAGTTCACGCCGGCGGGCGGGAGTGTCTCCGTCCACACGGGCGTGGCGGAAGGAGACGCGGAGCTCCGCGTGCGCGACGACGGCGTGGGGATGGAGCCGAGCGAGATCGATCGCATGTTCCAGCCGTTCGCGCAGTCCGAGCGGAGCCTCGCGCGGACGCGCGGCGGGCTCGGCCTCGGCCTCGCCCTGGTGCGCGGGCTCGTCGAGCTGCACGGCGGCACGGTGCGCGCGCACAGCGCGGGCCCGGGCCGCGGCTCCGAGTTCGTCGTCAGGCTTCCGCGCGTGCCGGATTCCGAGGCGACGGCCGCCTCGCCGGCGAAGGGCGCGGCGGCGGGGCGTCACGTCCTCGTCGTCGAGGACAACCCCGACGCCGCCCAGTCGCTCGGCGACCTGCTCGAGCTCTTCGGTCACCGTGTCGCGCTGGCGCACGACGGCCGGACAGGCATCGCGCTCGCCCGCGAGCTCCGGCCAGACGTCGTGCTGTGCGACATCGGCCTCCCGGACGTGAGCGGATACGAGGTCGCGCGGGCGCTGCGCGCCGACCCGTCGCTCCGGGGCACGCGGCTCGTCGCGCTCAGCGGCTACGCCCAACCCGAGGACCGCGATCGCGCGAAGGAGGCCGGCTTCGACGCGCACCTCGCGAAGCCTGCGCCGCTCGAAAGGCTCGAGGCGCTGATCGCGGGCGAGCCCTGACCCGGGGAGCAGCCAGCGTGCCCCTTCTCCCCCGGCTTCCCCGGCCCGCGTGCAGCCGCTCGCTGGGCATTCTCGCTGCGCGGGGACGCCCCCGACGCCATCCTCCACGAGGCGAGATGGCGAAGCGCGCGACGAGCTCGGCTGGCAGGCGCGGCCCCGACCCCCGCGTCCGCGATCTCTACGCGCTACCGCCGGCGGGGTTCGTGGCCGCGCGCGACGCGCTCGCGCGGTCGCTCGCCGCCGAGGCGAGCCCGGCGACGGGCACGGTGTGGCGGCTGCGCCGGCCCGCGCGCGCGGTCTGGCTCCTCGACGCCGTGGCACGCGAGAGGCCCGAGGTGATCTCGGCGGCGTTCGCGGCGGGGGATCGCCTCCGGGACGCCCAGGCCCGCGCGGTCCGAGGCGACGCGACCGACCTCAGGAGCGCGAGCGCGGCGGTTCACGACGCCGTCGCCGCAGGGGTCGAGGCGGCGCGGGAGATCGCCGCGCGGGCCGGACACGGAGCGGGGAGCGCGCTCCTCGGGCAGGTGGAGAGAGGGCTCCGCGCCGCGGCCACCACGGACGCTGCCGCTCGGGCTCGCTTGCAGGATGGCGTGCTCGATCGGCTGCCGGCGCTGGGCGGTACCGAATTCCTGACGGGCCTCGCCGCGGTGGCGCCGCCCTCGCCGGCCCGGCGCGGCGCGGGGACTCCTCGCCCCGGGCACGAGCCAGCCCCGGCGAGGCAGCAGGAGCGGGATCGCGAGGCCGAGCGGTCGCGCAAGGCCGCCGAGCGGAACGCGCGGGCCGAGGCCGCGCGGCGAGAGCGCGAGCGCAGGCGAGCCGAGCGGGACGCCGAGCGCAGGGCGCGTGCGCTTCGCGCCGTCGAGGCGCGCGTCCAGCAGGCCGAGCGGGACCTCGAGGAGGCGCAGCGCCGCGTCGCCGCCGTGCGCGTCGAGGCGGATGCCGCGCGGCGGGCTGCGCTCGCGGCGCGCACGAGGACCGGCGACCGGCCCGCCTGACCGCGTCGTCGGTCCGGCGCGCGCGGCCGTCGACTCCGCGGCGACGCCGCGCTGCGCTCAGGCCGAGCGGGAGTACGGTCCGGGCACCGCGTCCCCACGGACGCGTCGGGTGGCGCGTCGCCGCCGCCGATCCGGCGCCGCCGCGATCACGCTCGGCTCGTGTCGGCGATACCATCGCCTGGAGGGCGCGATCGGGTCGCCATGCGCGGGCTCGGCCGAGATCGCGCCCGGAGGTGGGCCGGACCCAAGATCCCGCCCGCGCGCGCACCGAGGCCGAGGCGAGACTGCGCGTCCTGGGGGGAGACGCTCATGGCGCGATTTCGACTGCTCTCGATCGACGGCGGCGGGATCCGGGGGATCCTGCCTGGCATGGTGCTCGCGGAGATCGAGCGGCGGACGGGGAAGCCGATCTCGAGCCTGTTCGACGTCCTGGCGGGCACCTCGACCGGCGGCATCCTGGCGCTCGGGCTGACGCTGCGGGAGGGCGATCGCCCGAAGTACTCCGCGTCGGAGCTCGTCGACATGTACGTGACGAACGGCCAGGAGATCTTCTCGAAGTCCCAGCCGTGGGAGACCCTCGACGCGATCGCGGACGGGCTGCCGCTGTCGCGCGAGGTCGGTGAGCTGTTCGGGATCCCGAGGAACGAGGATCTGCACGACCTCGTCAGGCCCAAGTACCCGGCGGACGGCCGCCGCGCCGTCCTGCGGCGCTACCTCGGGGACGCGCGGGTGGCGGACGCGCTCGCGCGGGTGTTCGTGACGAGCTACGACACGGCCCTCCGGGTCCCGGTGTTCTTCGACAGCCAGGCGGACGAGGACCAGGTCTACTTCGACCAGCTCCGCGACGTCGCGGTGCTCGACGCCGCGATGGCGACCTCCGCGGCGCCGACCTACTTCCCCCCGCACCGGGTCGAGGCGCGCGAGGGGCGCAGGACGCTGACGCTCGTGGACGGGGGCGTCTTCGCGAACGACCCGGTGGCGCTCGCGTACGCGTTCACGCGACCTCGCGACGTCCAGGACGAGATCATCCTCTCGCTCGGCACGGGCTCCATGACCCGGAGCTACCCGTTCGAGGAGATCCGGAGCTGGGGCGCCATCCGCTGGGCGATCCCGGTGCTCTACACGATGATGGACGGTCAGTCCGAGGCGGCCGCGCTCGTGATGAGCCGGATGCTGCCCGAGGGGCGGATGTTCCGCTGGCAGGCGCTGCTCGGCGAGGGGGGCGTCCCCGAGGACATGGACGACGCGAGCCCGGGGACCCTCGCCCGCATCGCCGCGCTCGCCCAGAAGCTCGTGAAGGCGAAGTCGGACGAGATCGACCACGCGTGCGAGCTGCTCACGCGGTGACGCGCGGCCCACCGCTCTCCCCGTCGCCGCGCTCGTCTGGCCCCGAATCATTGGGGCCGCGCTGATCGATGAGCCGCGCCGAGCCGGCCTGGCGCGCGCGCGGCGAGGCGATGGCGCTGGACCAGCCTCGCTCCCGCGATGGCTGCCCCGGACGTGGGCGGCCGCCGCGCGAAAGTTCCGCTGAAACGGCTGCACCCGAGCTTCGGGGCCCCTACAATCGACCGCCCGGCGCTGGCCAGCCGACGCACCAGCGGAACGGGCCTTGCACGCTCCGGCGTGCATCGTGACGTGCAACAGGAGCGATCCACCACACATGCCCCATCGACTCGCTCGCGGAGATCACCGCGGCCTCCCCCTCCTGCTCGCCGCGATCTCGGCGATCGGCCCCTTCTCGACCGACGCGTACCTACCGTCGTTCCAGGAGATCGGCCGCGCGTTCGGCGCGCCCGCGCTCCTCGTCCAGCAGACGCTCACCGCGTACATGATCCCCTTCGCCGTCATGACGCTCTGGCACGGGGCCATCTCCGACGCGCTCGGCCGCCGCCGCGTGACGCTCGGGATGCTCGCGCTGTTCTCGCTCGCCTCGGTGGGGTGCATGCTCTCGTGGCGGATCGAGGCGCTGCTCTTCTTCCGCGCCGTCCAGGGGATGACCGCGGGCGCGGGGATGGTGATCGGCCGCGCCCTGGTCCGCGACCTCCTCGAGGGCGCCGAGGCGCAGCGGCTCATGAGCCGCATCGCCCTCGTGTTCGCCATCGCGCCCGCGCTCGGCCCCGTGGTCGGGGGCTGGCTCCACGTCTGGTTCGGGTGGCGCTCGGTGTTCGCGTTCCTCGCGCTCTTCTCCGCGGGGCTCGTCGTCGCGTGCTGGCGCGGGCTGCCGGAGACCCTGCCCGCGGCGCAGCGCCGGCCGCTCGAGGTGCGCTCGATGGCGAGCGGCTACCGCGAGGTGCTCGGCTCCCCGGCCTTCCTGGCGCTCGTCCTCGCGCTGACCTTCTGCTTCTCGGCGGTGTTCGTCTACATCGTCTCCGCGCCGACGTTCCTCGTCCAGCACCTGCGGGTCCCCGAGACCGCGTTCCTCTGGCTCTTCGGCCCGATCAGCGGCGGGATGCTGCTCGGCACGTCGCTGTCCGGGGCCCTCGCCGGTCGAGTCTCCCCCCGGCGCACCGTCGCGCTGGCGTACGCCGCGATGGCGCTGTCGGCCGGCGCGAACGCGGCCTTCCACGCCTTCTTCGCGCCCGCGCTGCCCTGGAGCATCCTGCCGCTCGTCGGGTACGTGCTGGGCACGTCGCTCGCGATGCCCTCGTTGACGCTGATGGCGCTCGACCTGTTCCCCTCGCGCCGCGGCCTCGCCTCCTCGTGCCAGGCCTTCGTCCAGACGTCCGGCAACGCGGTCGTGACCGCCGTCGTCGCGCCGTTGCTGTGGGGCTCCGCGCGCGGGCTCGCGTTCGGCATGATGGCGATGCTCGCGGTGGGGGGAGCCTCGTTCCTGGCTTACGGCGTCTGGCGGCGCTGCTCCGCGCCGGCGCAGGACGTGATCGTCGGCACGAACGCCCTTTGATGCGCCGGATTTCCCAGCCGATCGGCCCCATCGATCCGCTCACGACGCGGAGGCGGGAGGGACCACGTGAGGCGAGCGCCCACACGGAGAGCCCGGCACCTCCGACGATCCTTCGCGAGGATCCTTTGCGTCGAAGGTCCTGCGGGCCCTCCGCGGGCGTTTCTTGAGAGCGGCGCCGCGTCGCGTTAAGCTCGTCGATTGGGTGCAGCGCCGACGGCCGCTGCAGGTCTAGACGAATGGTCGGGCCGCCATTCGGAACGAGCGAACCTCCGGGTTCGCCGCCCTTCGTGCGGGCGCTTTCCGATGGGTGGCGATGGCGTACAGGATCCTGCTCCCGCTCCTCGGCATCCTCGCAGCCCTCGCGTGGGGTGCCACGTGGTTCGTCAACGGGACGACGCGCTCGTGGTTCGAGCGGGACGTCCAGCTACGCACCCGGCTCGTCGCGGCCGGCGCGCGCGAGGCGCTCGCGACGTACTTCCGCGCCGGCGATCGCCAGAAGCTCGCGGCGGTGCTCGACGAGATCGCGCGCGACGACCGGATCATGGCGGCGGCGCTCTGCACGCCTTCGATGAAGCCGCTGGCGCGCACCTCGGCGCTGCCTTCCCGCTACGCGTGCGACGCGCTCGCGAAGCGCGGCGTGGTGGACGCGCCGAAGGCCGGGCTCGACCTCTTCGAGGAGCCGGACGGCGGGCTCGTTCACGCCGCCGTCGTGCCCATCCTGGACGACGACCGGATCGTGGCGCAGCTCGTGGTCGTACACGACCTGAGCTTCGTCGCGCGCCGGGAGGCCGCGATGAGACGATTCACGGTCGGGGCGTTCGCGGTCGTCGCCCTGCTCGCGTCGATCGCCACGCTGCTCGTGCGGAGGTTCACCTGGCACCGGTGGACCGAGGAGATCCTGCGGGTGCTGACGTTGGGGAGGGGCGTCGTCTGGGGCCCGCGAACCCGGCAGGAGAAGAGGTTCGGCCCCCTCCTCTCGGATCTCCGGGCCATGATGACCGAGCTCGCGTCGGATCAGGGCGTGAGCGCGGGGGGGAAGTGGACCCCCGAGCGCCTCCACGGCGTGCTCACCGACTCGCTCGACGGCGACCGGGTCGTCATCCTCGCGAACCGCGAGCCATACGTGCACGACCGCGGCCCGGACGGCGCCGTCCACGTCCAGCACCCCGCGAGCGGTCTCGTGACGGCGCTCGAGCCGGTGATGCGCGCGTGCTCGGGCGTCTGGGTCGCGCACGGCAGCGGCTCGGCGGATCGGGAGGTGGTCGATCGCCGGGACCGCGTCCTCGTGCCCCCCGGAGAGGAGTCCTACGCCATCCGTCGCGTCTGGCTGAGCGAGTCCGAGGAGCGCGGGTACTACTACGGCTTCTCGAACGAGGGGCTCTGGCCCCTCTGCCACCTCGTCTACACGCGCCCCGTGTTCCGCGTCGAGGACTGGCGGCAGTACCAGAGCGTGAACCGCCGGTTCGCGGACGCGGTCTGCGAGGAGGTCGAGGGGCCCGATCCCGTCGTCCTCGTGCAGGACTACCACTTCGCGCTCGCGCCCCGGATGATCCGCGAGCGGCTGCCGCGCGCGACGATCATCTCGTTCTGGCACATCCCGTGGCCGAACGCCGAGCGGTTCGGCGTCTGCCCATGGCATCGCGAGGTGCTCGACGGGATGCTCGGGTCGAGCATCCTCGGCTTCCACACCCAGCAGCACTGCAACAACTTCCTCGAAGCGGTGGACCGGTTCCTCGAGGCGCGCATCGATCGCGAGCGCAATGCCGTCGTGCTCGGCGGGCGCGAGTCGCTCGTGCGGCCGTACCCGATCTCGATCGAGTGGCCGGACCGCCGGGCGGCGACGGCGCCGCCCGTCCCGCGGTGCCGTCGCGAGGTCTTCGCGGAGCTGGGGCTCGGGCCGGACGCGCTCCTCGGCGTGGGCGTCGATCGGCTCGACTACACCAAGGGCATCGAGGATCGCCTCCTCGCCGTCGAGCGCCTCCTCGAGCGTTTTCCCCGGTTCCGCGGGAGGTTCACGTTCGCGCAGCTCGCGGCGCCCAGCCGGACGCTCATCCCGGAGTACCGCGCGCTGAGCGAGCGGGTGGACGCCCTCGCGAGCCGCATCAACGGGCGCTTCGCCGAGGGCGCGTGGAAGCCCGTCGTGGTGCTGCGCGCGCATCACGAACCGCCCGCCGTGTTCCGGTACCTCCGCGCGGCGGACCTCTGCTACGTGAGCAGCCTGCACGACGGCATGAACCTGGTCGCCAAGGAGTTCCTCGCCGCGCGCGACGACGAGCGGGGGGTGCTCGTGCTCAGCCGGTTCACCGGCGCGTCCCGCGAGCTGACCGAGGCGCTGCTCGTGAACCCGTACGACCTCGAGGAGGCGAGCGCCGCGCTCGCGACGGCGCTCGCCATGCCTCCTGCCGAGCAGGCGGAGCGCATGCGGGCGATGCGGGCCCACGTCGGCGAGTTCAACGTCTACCGATGGGCCGGGCGGATGCTCGCGGACGCCGCTCGCCTCAGGAAGCGGGACAGGCTCACCAACCGGCTGTCCATCGCGGGCGCCTCCGAGGACGATGAAGCGCTCCCCCGCGCCGGATCGCCATCGCCGTGCGCGCGCCGCTAGACGCGCTGCTCCGCCGACGTCCACGGCGCGATCGGCGGCGGCGGCGACGGGTGCTGCGTCGCCTCCAGCTCCTTCAGCTGCAGCCCGCGCGCGAGGTCGAGCTGGCTCAGGACGGCGACGAGGTGCCCCTGCTCCACGACGGGCACGACCGCGACGTTCGAGGTCATGAGGGCGCGCACGGCTCGGGCCGCCTCGTCCGCGGCGTCCACGGGCTCGACCCGCCTGACCACGTCCCGGACCTGGAGCCGGTGCCGCTCCTCCCTCGGCACCTTCTTGACGTCCTCGAGGGTCACGATCCCCGCCACCGCGCCCTCCTCCTCGACCGGGTACGCGACGCGGCGCTCGCGGATCATCCGCTCCCCCAGCTCGTACACCGACGTGGAGGCCTCCGCGGGCTCCGTCCGCTGGATCGGGAGGTCTCGTACGCGGAGCTTCCCGAGGAGGGCCTTCACCAGGACGCTCCGGTTCTCCGCCTCGGCGCCCACGTACACGAAGAACGCGATCACCATGAGCAAGATGTTGACCGTCACGAAGCCGACGATCGCGAACAGCAGCGCGAACACCTTGCCCGCGTCGGCGGAGACCCGCGTCGCCCGCAGCGCGCCCCAGCGCTCCTCGAGGAGCCCACGGAGGACGCGCCCTCCGTCCATCGGAAACGCCGGGAGCAGGTTGAAGAGGCCGAGGGCCACGTTCAGGTAGAACAGGTGGAAGGCGGTGAAGGTGAGCTCGAACTGCCCCGTCGCCGCGAGCGCCCGGTGGAGGAGGTAGAAGGCGCCCCCGAGCGCGAGGCTCGTGAGCGGCCCCACGAGCGCCATCACGGCCTCGACGCGGCCAGGCCGCGGCAGCTCGGAGATCTGCGACACGCCGCCGATCATGATCAGGGTGATGTCGCGGACCCTGCCGCCCTTGCGCAGCGCGTAGAGCGAGTGGGCGAGCTCGTGCACGAGCACCGACGCGAAGAGCGCGATCGCGACGACCAGCCCCCAGAGCACGGGCGCGCCGCGGAGCCTGTCCGCTGGTACGCCGGCGGCGCGCGCCGCGTCCGTGAACACCCGTCCGAAGCCGACCGCGAGCAGCGGCAGCACGATCAGGAACGTCACGTGGATCCGGATCGGGATGCCCCTGACGCTTCCGATGCGTAGCGCGCCTCCCCTGAACATGCGCCCTCCGTTCCGGTGCCCACCGCGCGGGCGAGGAGCGGTCGCCTGCGCCGGATGCCGACGGGGGCGACATCGACGGAGCCGCCGCGAGGGAGGCCGTTCGACCGGCGCCGCCATGGGCCGCGCGATCAACTTGGCACCAGCGGTTGGCGTGCGCATGCGATGCGTCCGAGGGCCCGCGAACACCGCGGTCCTGGGACAGGGTGAAGACCGACGGCTCGCCTCGGCGAGCGTCGAGGCTCCGTGACGGGGAGCGCCCTTCGCGCCGGTCGCCACCGCCCGGCGCACGTGCCGCCCGCCGGTCACGCCCGCACGTGCGCTCGAACGAACCGCAAGGGGCCGAGCCGGGTCCGGGACCGTGGTCAACGCACGAACACCTTGATCAGCCGTCCGCCGCCGCCGAGATCGGTGACCAGCAGGTTGCCGTCGAGATCGAACGCGAGCCCGTGCGGCGCCTCGAGACCGGTGATCAGCTCCTCGTGCATCGTTCCGCGGAGGCGGTGCAGGACGCCATCGCCCACGGTGTTGACGTAGACGTCCCCGAGATCGTCGCCGAGCACGTCGTCGGGGAGGTTCAACCCGGTGAGCAGCGTTTGCGGGGTGCCGTCGGTCCGCACCAGCACGACGTCGCCGCCGTCCTCGTCGGCGACGAGGATGCCGCCGTCCGAGCGCACGAACGCGCCGGTCGGACGCACGAACGGGGGTTGGCTCGCGCTCGCCACGCGGATGGGCGTGGCCGCGGCGCCGTCGAGGCTGACCCGCAGGAGCGTACCGTTGGGGCTGTCGGGCACGACGATCGAAGGGTGCGTCGGATCGAACGCCAGGCCGTCCACGCCGAGCTTGCCCGTGGAGTTCGACAGCGCGCGGAACAGCGTGACCGATCCGTCGCTCGGATCGACCCGCGAGAGCTGGTTCCTGCCCTGCTCGCAGACGACGAGCGCCCCGTCGAGAGCGACGATCCCCTCGGGGTGGCTGAGCGCGCGAGCGACGAGCGTCGCCTGGCCCGTGGCGGGCGACCACGCCGACAGCGTGCCGCCGGACTCGTCGCTGACGTAGACCGTCCCGCCGGGCGCGACGGCGATGTCGTCCGGCTTCCCGAGACCGCTGACCAGGACGCGCGCGGAGACGGAAGGATCGACCGTCAAGCCGGGTGTCGGCGAGGGGCGGGGCGCCGCCTGGCCGCAACCGGCCCAGGCGAGCGCGAGCAGGGGAAGCGCGATCACCCGCATCTCCATCGCATTCTATGGGTGAGCCGCGCGGCGCGCCCGGCGGCGAGCCCTCGAGGGTGCCGATCTCGATGCGGCCGCCACACGCCCGAGGGCCGGCTTCCCTGGGCCCTCGACCGACGACGTCCGCGGGCAGATCAGGACGCGCATCGAGGAGATGCGGAGCCGCTTCACGGGCTCGAGTCACGCGTTCCGAGCGCCTTCGACGGGTCCGGCGCCGCGTGGCCGCATGCGGTGCACCCGAGGGCTGCGAACACCGCGGTCCTGGGACGGGGTGAAGACCGACGGCTCGCCTCGGCGAGCGTCGAGGCTCCGTGACGGGGAGCGCCCTTCGCGCCGGCCGCCACCGCCCGGCGCACGTGCCGCCCGCCGGTCACGCCCGCGGAGAGCGCGCTCGGACGAACCCTCTGGGGCGCAGCCGCTCCCCTCCAGTCGGGTCACCATCGTGGCGGCGCCTCTCCGCGGAGCCGGCCATGGTCCAGACGCTGCGCGAGCTCTTCTCCACCTCAGAGTTCATGCCTCACGGGCACTGCTACCTGTGGAGGCCGTCGCTCGTGACCCTGCACGTCACGAGCGACGCCCTCATCGGCACCGCCTACGTCGTCATCTCGCTCCCCCTGTGGCACCGGGTGGGCAGGTTCCGCCTGCCGGTCTCTCCGATGATCCTGGCGTTCGGGCTGTTCATCGGCGCCTGCGGCCTCACGCACTACATGGAGATCCTCACGCTGTGGGATCCCCAGTACTGGATCTCCGGGGGCGTCAAGGCGGTGACGGCGGTCGCGTCCGTCGCGACCGGCGTCTACCTGATCCGCCTGCGTCCCGCCGTCGTCGGCTTGACGCAGACCGCGCAGGTGTCGGAGGAGCGGCGGCTGGCGCTCGAGGTGAAGAACCGCGAGCTCGAGGCGCTCTACGCCCAGGTGAAGGAGCTCGACGACGCGAAGACCCGCCTCTTCGCGAACGCGAGCCACGAGCTGCGCACGCCGCTCGCGCTCGTCCTGGGCCCCGTCGAGAAGCTGCTCGGAGAGGAGCTGCCCGCGCAGGCGAAGCGGGATCTGGAGATCGTGCGGCGAAACGCGCGGCTCCTGCTCCGCCACGTGGACGAGCTGCTCGAGGTCGCGCGGCTCGAGGAGGGGCGCGTGAAGCTGCAGCTCGGCCGCGTCGACCTGGCGGCGATGCTCCGCGGCGTGGTCGGTCAGTTCGACGTCCTCGCGCGCGAGCGGCGCATCCAGGTCGAGGTGAACGCGCCCGAGGCCACGCCCGCGCGCGCGGACGCGGCGAAGGTGGAGCGGGTCCTGGCCAACGTGGTCGGCAACGCGTTCAAGTTCGCGCCCGACGGCGGCCACGTGCGCGTCGCGCTGGCCGTCGCGGACGGACGCGCGGTGATCCGCGTCGAGGACGACGGCGCGGGGATCGCGCCCGAGCTGCGCGACGCCGTGTTCGAGCGGTTCCGACAGGACCCGGGGCGCAAGGGCCGCGGCGGGGGCGCGGGGCTCGGGCTCGCGATCGCGAGGGAGTTCGTGGTCCTCCACGGCGGCAGCATCCACGTGCGCGACGGGTCGCTCGGGGGCGCCCTGCTCGAGACGGAGCTCCCGCTCGAGCCCCCGCCGCTCGTCCTCGTCGGCGCGGAGACGACCACGCCGGCGGCGACGACCGGGGACGGCAGCGCGGCGGCGGCGCTCGTCGAGGAGCTGCGCGCGCGCGTCACCGGGACGCTCGCGACCTCCGGCCCTGCCGACGCGCCGCCGGTCCTCGTCGTCGAGGACAACCCGGAGACGCTCCGCTTCGTCGCCGAGGCGCTCGGCGCCGAGTTCCGGATCGACACCGCCTCCGACGGCCGCGAGGCGCTGCAGAAGATAGAGGTCCTGCGCCCGGACGCCATCGTCACCGATCTGATGATGCCGGAGGTGCCCGGCGACGTGCTGCTCGACGAGGTGCGCAGCCGGCCGGCCGTCGCCGACACCCCCACGATCGTCCTGACCGCGCGCGCCGACGAGGCCGTTCGCGTGCGCTTGCTGCAGGAAGGCGCCGCCGACTACGTCGTGAAGCCGTTTCGTCCGGAGGAGCTGCGGGCGCGCGTCCGGAACCTCGTGTCGATGAAGCGCTCGCGCGACGTGCTCGCGCGCGAGCTGCAGAGACGCAGCGGCGACCTCGAGACGCTCGCGTCCGAGCTCGCCCGCCGCAAGCGCGAGCTCGAGGTGTCGCTCGAGACCGCCCGCGTCGCGCGCGACCAGGCGGAGCGCGCGAGCGCGGTGAAGAGCCGTTTCCTGCGGCTCGTCTCGCACGAGCTGCGAACGCCGCTCACCTCGATCCAGCTCGGGATCGGCAGCCTCGCGAACGCGCGAGACGGGCCCCTCACGCCGAAGCAGGCGGCGACGACCGCGCGCGTCTCGCGGGCCGCGACGCGCCTCGTCGGCCTCCTCGAGTCGCTCCTCGAGTACACACGCGTCGAGACCGGCAGGCTCGTTCCCCACCCCGAGCCGGTGGACCTCGCGGCGCTCGCGGCGGAGGTCGTGGACGACGTGCTGCCGCAAGCGCAGCAGAAGCTCATCGCGCTCGCGCTCGAGCCGTCGCCTCCGCTCGCGCCGCTCAGGACCGATCCGCGGCTCCTGCGCCTCGTGCTCGTGAACCTGGTCGTGAACGGGGTGAAGTACACGGCGCACGGCTCCGTGCGGGTGGCGCTCGGGCGGGAGCAGGACGCGTACTGGATCGAGGTCCGGGACACCGGCCCGGGCATCCGCGACGAGGACCGGGAGCGCCTGTTCCAGCCGTTCGAGCAGCTCGCCGCGCCCGGCACGGTCGGCGGGGTCGGGCTCGGCCTCGCGCTCGTGAAGGGGGTGGTGACCTCCCTCGGCGGGAAGCTCGACCTGCGGAGCACGATCGGGCGCGGCTCGACCTTCCGCGTCGAGCTCCCCACGACGGACGTTCGCGGGGCTCAGCCCGGGGAGGAGTAGAGCGCCTTCGACCGATCCGGCGCCACGTGGCCGCGCGCGAGCTGGTCGGCGCGCTCGAGGAGCGTGGGCATGCGATGCGCCCCGTGCATGCCTCGGACGAGCGCGGCCGCCCGGTGGACGTCCATCCCGACCGCGCCGACGAACAGCGGCCGGCGGCTGCCGCCGCGGAGGACGGGCACCGCGCTCCCGCCCGCGAACGCGGACTTCGCGACGCCGACGACGGCCCACCGCGCGCCGATCGCCTCGTGGAGCCGCGCCCCGAGCCCGGGCTCACCCGCGCGGAGCCAGACGTGGCCGTCCACGATCGCCGCCTCGACGGGATGGCGCTCCTCCACCTTCGTGACGGCCTCGAGGAGGAACGGCAGCTCCCGCCTGTAGAACGCGCCCGGCTCGTACGGCGCAGGCTCCGCGTCGGAGCGGGTCACGTACTCGAGGATCGACGCCTCGTCCGACCACGCCGCGAAGCCAACCGCCGCGGTGGTCGCCGCGTGCGCCGCGTAGTGGACGTCCAGGGCGACGAGCATCACCCCGGTGATACCCTGCTCGCCTCACGGCCGCTCTCCGAACCGAAGAGGCGCTCTCACCGACGTCCGCGGGGGGCGCCCCTCACGCGCGGTAAGGATCGGGCTCGCCGATCGAGCGGTACATCGCCTGGCGCAGCGCGGCTTCCCGCGGATCCTGCAGGTGGGTGCCCATTCGATTCGGGATGTACGCGTAACCGATCCCGGCGTGGGGATCGGCGAAGCCAGAGGATCCCCCTGCCCCCGGGAATCCGAACGCGCTCGGGTGCGCGAACGGGTTCCTCGGGCTGGGCTTCGCGAAGCCGAGGGAGAGCTGGATCTCCACCTTCAAGCACTCGTCGCGGAAGCCGTGGACCGGGCGGACCGCGGGCGACATGAGCTGCCGCAGGGTCTCCTCGCGCAGCCCGAGCTCGCTCCCGCCGGTCGCGAACACGCCGTAGGCCCGCGCCATCGCGCGTGCCGTGCCCACCCCTCCTCCGGCGGGCACCTCCAGATTGCGGGCGTAGACGTGGTCGCTCTCCGCGGGCAGCTCCGACCCCAGCAGCGCCCGGCGGATGCGCGATCGCGGGTTCAATATCGGGAGGACCAGCGGCAGAGGCATCCCGACCATCGCACCGAGCATGCTCGCCGTGCGAAGCGGAGCCAGCCTCGAGTCCGGGATCTCCTCCGGGAGCCGGATGTAGAAGTCGATCCCCAGCGGCGTCGCGATCTCCTCGTGGAAGAACCGTCCCAGGGTCCGGTGCCCGGGGTCCACCCGCCGCAGCAGCTCGCTCTCGTAGAAGCCGATGGTGATCGCGTGATAGGCCTGGCGTTCGCCGGGCGGCCAGGCGGGCTTCTGCCGCGCGAGGACGACGGCCAGCTGGTCGGGATCCGCGACGAGGCTCCTCACCGGTCGCTCGTCCAGGGCGAACAGCCCCGCCTGGTGCGACAGGAGTTGCCGGACGGTGATCCGTCCCTTGCCCTGCTGGGCGAACTCCGGCCAGTAGGTGCTCACGTGCTCGTCGTAGTCGAGGAGCCCTCGCGAATGGGCGAGCGCCATCGCCAGGCCCGCCATGCCCTTGGTCGTCGAGTGGACCAGGGCCATGGTGTCCTCTTCCCACGGTTCGCCCGTCTCCTCGTTCCGGATGCCGCCCCAGAGATCGACGACCTTCTCGCCGCGCAGATAGACGCAGCAGGCCGCACCCAGCTCACCGCGGCGCTCGAAGTTCTCGATGAACGCTTCGCTGACCGGCTCGAACCCTGGCCTGGTGAAGCCCGCGATGGCGTGCCTCACCGTCCCGGCCCCCTCGCGCTCGCTCATGGCGACACCCACTCGTATTGTCGGTCGTCGTGCGCGGGAGGGTAGCTCCGCGCGCCGCGCGGGCCCGAGTCGTCAGGTGGGTCGTCCGACCAGGCGTCCGATGGGCGAGGAGACGCTCGGTCCGGCCGTCCGGCGCGGCAATCGGGCGCGGGGCCTGGGCTCGCCCTCGCGGCCATCCCGGTCGCGCGCGCCCGTGCGCCGCGTCACGATGGACGTACTCGTTTCCCGATTGGGGTGTCCGCCATTCCGCAATTCGGCGCGACAATTGGATATTGCTGCTCGTTTGCGCGCGAGCGCCGCGCGAGCCCCACGTTCCCCCGACAGGCGATGCTTGCGGTCACGACTTATCGTCGCGGAACTTGGACACGACCCAGACCATCGCGCCGCCTCGCCGAGTGACGATCGTCGAGGACGACGAGAACATCGCCGGGCTGCTGCTGTTCCTGCTGGAGCGCGAGGGGTTCGCGCCCGAGATCGTCCGCGACGGGCGCGCGGCGATCGAGCTCGTCGCGGCGCACGGGCCGCCGTCCGCGGTCGTGCTGGACCACATGCTCCCGTACCGCGACGGCCTCGCGGTCGCGTCCGCGATGCGCGCCGATCCGCGCTGGAGCGACATCCCGATCCTGCTCCTGAGCGCGGCGCAGGCCGTCGCCGAGCCGAGGTCCGGCGCCGCGCGCGTGGACGCCTGCATCGAGAAGCCCTTCGACCCGGCTGCCCTCGTCGCGAGCCTGAAGCGCCTCGCGCGGGAGGGTGCGTGACGCGCGCCGTCGCCGCGCTCGCGCTCGCGCTCCCGCTCGCCGCGCGCGCGGCGACGACCGTCGAGCTGAGCCAGGGCGCGGAGGCGCTCTCGGGCGACCGCCCGGCCTGGCGCGTGTCGGCGCTCGACGCGGTCTGGACCGGCGAGCCGGGCGCGGCGGTCGGCGGGAGCGTCCGGGAGCTCTCGCGCTTCGGGCTGGAGGACGTGGACGGCGCGATCTGGGCCCAGGCTCCGCTCGGGGGCTTCGTGCTCGGCGTCGAGGGCTCCGCCAGCCCCACGTGGCGGTTCGTGCCGCGCTGGTCCCTCGGGGCGCGCCTCGAGCGCGGGCTCGGCGACGGCTGGGTCGCCTCGCTGGCCTCGAGCGCGCGGCGCTACGAAGGCGACGTCGGCCGGACGACGGTGACGATCTCCAGCCTGGGCCTCGAGCGTTACTGGGATCGCTGGCGCGCGGCGGCGTACGCCACCGCGGCAGGGGTCGAAGGCGCCTGGGGCGGGAGCGGGCGCGCGGTGCTCGACCTTTACTACGGCGCGAGCGGGCGGGTGGGCGTGTCCGTCGCCGCCGGGCGCGAGCTGGAGAGCCTCGGCGGCGGGCAGGTCCTGCGCACCGACGTGCTCGCCGTCGCGCTCGCCGGCGCGCACCCCTTCGGCGCAGGCTGGGCGATGACCTGGGAGGTCTCGGCGCAGCGCCAGGGCGATCTCTACTCGCGGGCGGGAGGGCGCCTTGGACTCCGTCGCCGCTTTTGAGCCGGTCGTCCGGCTCGCGTGGGGGACCGCGCTCGTGTCCGTCGCGCTGAGCGCGGCGCTCGTGGTCCAGGTGCTCCGGATGCGGCGCCGGCTGGCGCGCCGGGAGCGCCGCGCCCAGGAGGTCTTCGCGCGCTGGCGGCCCATCCTGTTCGAGGCGGTCGCCGGCGGCAGCCCGTCGCTCCCGGCCCTCCCGCGCGAGGAGGAGGACGCCTTCCTCCTGCTCTGGATCCAGCTCCTCGACGGGATCCGGGGCGATTCGGTCGCGCGGCTCGCGGAGGTCGGCGCTCGCATGGGCGCGCGCCGCCTCGCGCTCGAGCGCATCGACGGCGGCGAAGCCCTCGGCCGCGTCCTCGCGCTGCGGACCTTCGGGTATCTCCAGCGCCCCGAGGATCGCGAGCGCGTCCTCCGCTGGCTGGACGACCCGAGGTCGTACATCTCGCTGGCGGCCGCTCGCGCGCTCGTCCGCATCGATCCCGAGCGCGCGGCGGACGAGCTCCTGCCGCGGCTCGTCGCGCGCGCGGACTGGCCGGTGCCGCTCTTCGCCGACGTGCTCGCGCAGGCGAGCCCGGCCCGTCTCTCGGCCCGTCTCTCGGCCCGCTTCGCGGCCCTGTGCGCGGAGCTCCCGCCGGCGCCGCTCGCGCGGCTCCTCCCGCTCGCGTCGATCGTGGACGAGCACGTCGTGGACGCCCTCCTCCGCCGGCTGCTCTCGCCCGGCCAGGAGCCCGAGGTGCTCGCCGCCGCGCTTCGCCTCGTCCGGAGCCCGGCGCTGCTCGAGCCGGTCCGGCGCGCCGCGTCCCACGAGGCGTGGTCCGTGCGCGTCCAGGCGGCCGCGGCGCTCGGGCGCGTCGGCGAGCCGCGCGATCGGGAGCTCGTCGCGAAGCTGCTGCGGGACGCCGAGTGGTGGGTCCGGTACCGCGCCGCCCAGGCGCTCGTCACGCGCCCGTACGGCGCCCCGGGCGAGCTTCGCGCGCTCGCCGGCTCCCTCGACGATCGCTTCGCGCGCGACATGGTGCAGCAGGTGCTGGCGGAGGTGCGCGCGTGACCCTGCTCCACGCCGTCGAGATCGTCGAGTGGGTCTTCCTCGCCTACTTCGTCGCGCTGAACCTCTCGTACCTCGCCCTGAACCTCGTCTCCCTGGGCGTCATCAAGCGTGACGCCGACGCGCGCGCGTCCCTCCTCCTCCCCCGCTTCTTCTCCCAGCTCGAGCCGCCGGTGAGCGTCATCGTCCCCGCGTTCAACGAGGAGGCGACCATCGCCGGCACGATCCGCTGCCTCCTCCAGCTCGAGTACCCCGAGCTCGAGATCGTGGTCGTGAACGACGGCTCGACCGACGGGACCCTCGACGTCCTCGTCCGCGAGCTCGACCTGGTCCGCTTCCCCGAGGCCTACCGGGTCTCGGTGCCCTCCACGCCGGTGCGAGGCGTCTACCGCTCGCTGCGCCACCGGAACGTGCGCGTCCTCGACAAGGAGAACGGCGGCAAGGCGGACGCGATGAACGCGGGCATCAACGCCGCGCGGTACCCGCTCTTCTGCGCGGTGGACGGCGACTCCGTGCTGCAGCGCGACAGCCTCACGCGCGTCGTGCGCCCGTTCCTCGAGGACCCGACCACCATCGCCTGCGGCGGGACCATCCGCGTCGTGAACGGCTGCCGGGTGGTGGACGGGTTCATGGAGGAGGTCGGGTTGCCGCGCGGCTGGGTCGCGCGGGTGCAGGTGATCGAGTACCTCCGCGCGTTCCTGTTCGGCCGCCTCGGCTGGGCGCCGCTCAACGCGCTCCCGAACGTGTCCGGCGCGTTCGGCGTGTTCCGGCGCACCGCCGTCATCGCCGCGGGCGGCTACCGGACGGACACCGTGGGCGAGGACATGGAGCTCGTGCTTCGGCTGCACCGGCTCCACCACCTCGAGGGCCGCCCGTACCGGATCTCGTTCGTCCCGGATCCGATCTGCTGGACCGAGGTGCCCGAGACGCTCCGCGGCCTCCGGGCGCAGCGCATCCGCTGGCACCGCGGGCTGCTGGAGTCCCTCGTCTGCAACTGGCGCCTCCTCCTCCACCCGCGCGGCGGCGCCGCCGGCTGGCTCACGGCGCCGAACCTCGTCGTCTTCGAGGCGCTCGGGCCGCTGGTCGAGGTGACGGGGTACGTCGTGATGGCCGCCGCCTTCGCGCTGGGCGTCGTCGCGTGGGGGTCGTTCGCGGCGTTCCTCGCCGCCGCGTTCGGGGTGGGCGCGCTCCTCTCGGCGAACGCGCTGTTCCTCGAGGAGCGGTCGTTCCACGTGTACCGACGGCCGCAGCACCTCGCGACCCTGCTCGCCGCGATCCTGGTGGAGAACCTCGGCTACCGGCAGCTCACGGCCTTCTGGCGCGTCGCCGGGATGGTCAACTGGATGTTCCGGCGGCCCATCGCGTGGGGCGCGCCCCCCGCCGACGCCCCGCCCGCCCACGACGGGACGACGCTCGCCGGGGGCGATCCGACCGGGACGCCGTGAAGGATCGCGGGCCGCGGCCGGCGTGACGCGGCGCAGGCCCACCGCTCGGCGCAGGACGGGTTCCGGACCGGACCGCGGCGGCCGCCGCGCCCCGCCGCCTAGCTCGCCAACCTCGCCATCCCGTGCGGGATGGGCGCGTCGAAGTGCTCGCGGTACCCCTTCATCATCTCGCGGAGGGCGCTCAGCATGTAGCGGCGCTTGAAGCCGTCCGGCAGCGCGAGCACCCGGGGCAGCTTCTGCGCGTAGAAGCGCATGTAGCACCGTCCGAGCGCCTCGGCGACCTCGTCGAGCGTCATCGCGTAGGGCTCGATGATGGGCGTGGCCAGGTTGTACTTGGAGTAATCGTGCACCCGCACCCGATGCTTGAGCGCCTCGTAGAGCGGCGTGAACGGCATCGGCGTGAGGACCGGGAAGACGGCGATGTCGGGGTCGAGCCGGATCGCGGTCTCGATGGTCCGCTCGATCGACTCCGGCGTCTCGGTGACGTGGCCGATCATGAACGACGCCTCGGTCATGATGTCGTGCGCCCGCGCGAGCTCGAGCGCGCGCTCGTTCATGTCTACGCTGGTGCCCTTGTTGAGGCTGACGAGCTGCGCGTCGGTGCTGCCCTCCGCGCCCAGGTAGAGGTGGAAGATCCCCGCCGCCCTGTACTTGGGGAGCAGCTCCTCGTCCCGGATGACGTCCTCCACCCGCGTCTCCATGAGGAGCCCCACGCCGAGCTTCGCCTCGATGAGCCGGTCGAGCAGGTCCTCCCAGCGCGCGCGATCCTTCGTCGGGTAGGGGTCGATGAGCGTGATGAACTCGACGCCGTACTCGTCCACCAGCAGGCGCAGCTCGTCCATGACCGCCGCCGGCCGGCGCGCGCGCCAGTCGCCCCGCCAGAACGCGCGGTGGCTGCAGAAGGAGCAGCTCATCATGCAGCCGCGCGAGGTGAGGACGGCCGCCATGCGCCCCTTCGGCTCGACCCTGTACCGATAGCTGGGCCAGTCGAGGAGGTGCCAGGCCGGTCTCAGGGTGTCGAGATCGGCGATGTGCGGGCGGAGCGGCGTCGCGACCACCTCGCCGTCGCGGCGGAACGCGATGCCCTTCACCTCGTCGAGGCGCCCGCCGCCCAGGGCGGCGAGGAGCTCGGGCAGCGTCTCCTCGGGCTCGCCGCGGAGCACGACGTCGACGGAGCCCGGTCCGCCCGTGAGCAGCTCGGGGTAGCGGAAGGTCGGGAACGGCCCGCCGATCAGCGTGGTCGTCCGCGGGTCCTCCTCCTTCGCGATCCGGAGCGCCTCCAAGGCGGCCGGGACGACGGCGGTGGAGATCGCGCCGGTGACCGGGAGGTAGTCGTAGGCCATGACGACGTCCGGGCGGAAGCGCGCGATCTCGGCGCGGATGTCGTCGAAGGTGCCACCGTCCCTGCTCATCACGTCGAAGATGCGCGCCTCGTGTCCGGCGCCCTCGGCGGCGCCGGCGAGGTAGGCGATCTGGAGCGGCGGCCACCTCCCGATCAGCTCGACGCCCCAGTAGCGATACGGCGGCACGACGAAGAGGATCCTGCTCATCCGTGACCACTCCTGAGCCGAGGACGCGGAGCGCGCCATCCGCCAAGCACGTCCCGGCGCGGCATCTCCTCGGCAGCGCACCACTCGACGATCCATGCTCTTCGCACGCTTCGCGCCACCGAAGCAACCCCGGTGCCAGCCGTTCACGCGCCGCCAGGGAGCGCGTGCGCGGCCACCCGCTCCCATTCTCCGATCGACCGCGAGACGCACTGCTCGATCGAGAGCCCGCCGAAGTAGTTTCCGGTGACCGCGAGCGCGCCTCCTGCGAGGGCACGGTCGATGTCGCGCATCACCTCGCCATGACCGATGGTGGGCGACGGGAGAACGCGCGTCACCTCCGTCACCCCTTCCAGGGCCGCCGCTCGGACGCCGAGCACGGCCGCCGCGCGGCGGAGCTTCGCGTCGCGCGAGCACGGCTCCTTGAAATGGAACGCGAACCCACGCCAGGACGGGTCGGCGACGACGTCGCGCGTCACCACCGAGCGGAAGGCGTCGTTCTTCGGGACGATGAACGCAGCCTCGGGCACCGAGAGCGTCGCGCGCCGGACCGCGACCCCCAGGGTCTCGAAGGTGACGGACCCGACGCGCGCGATGCCGTTCGCCACCTCCGGGAACCCGCGCCTCAGGATCCGGGCGGCCGCCGGAGCGTCCACCGCGATCGCGGCCGCTCGCGCCGTGTATCGATCTCCGGCGGCGGTCTCGATCGCGACCCCATCGCCTTCCCGGAGCACCGCGCGGACGTCGACGCCGGTCGCGACGTCGATCCCGGCGCGCGCGGCCGCCGACTCGCACACCGTCTGGAGCCCTCCGTCCACGGTGAAGCTCCGCAGGAAGTCCTTCCGTCGCCGGCGCCGTTTCACGAACGCGAGGGAGCCGGGCCCGCTCGCCGGGAACCGATCCGGATCCTGTGACGGCATCGCCGTGAGGAAAGGCCGCAGCACCTCGCGGTAGTTGCGAGCGCCGAGCAGGCGCGAGAAGCGGGAAGCCACCGTCTCGTCGCGACGCCCCCGGCCGACCCCGCGCGCGAGGGACGCGACGGCCTCGCGCCACGAGAGCTCGCGGAGGATCCCCGCTTGCGTCAACGGTCGGTGGTGCTCGCCGGTGAGGACGTCGAAGCGGCTCCTCGCCTCGCCTCGGGGCAGGAGGCGCTCCGTGAGCCCCGCGCTCACGACGAGGTCGATGAGGTTCGCGTAGCTGTTGTAGCAGGTGTGGGCGCCGAGCTCGAACCAGTAGCCCGACCCGAGCCTGTTCGAATGGAGGCACCCGCCGAGCCGATCGCCGCGCTCGAGGACGAGGGTGCGCCTCCCCGCCGACGCTGCCCGGTGCGCGAAGGCGATGCCGCTGATGCCCGCGCCGACGACCACCACGTCGTATTCGCTCATCGCTCCCTCGGCGTGCGTTCGGACGGGGCCATCACCGGTCCGTAGGCACATTATTAGCACGCCACGACGCGGGACGACTCACCGTTGATCGTCGCGCTGCGGCCGAATAGCTTTGTCGCAATGCCACGCTTCGTCTTTCTTCCCGGCGCTGCCGGAAGGAGCTCGTTCTGGCGGCCCGTGGCCGACAGGCTGGACGACCTCGGCCCGGTCCACCTCTTCGGCTACCCCGGGTTCGGCGAGGTCCCCGCGGATCCTGGCGTGAAGTCGCTGGACGACCTGTACCGTTGGATCGTGGAGCGCCTGCCCCCCGGCTCGAGCCACGTCATCGCGCAGTCGATGGGAGGGATCTTCGCCGCACGGCTGGCGGTGGAACCGCCGGAGCGCGTGGAGCGGCTGGTCCTGGTCGCGACCTCCGGCGGCGCGGACGTACGGCGGCTCGGCGCAGCGGAGTGGCGTGACGAGTACCGGGCGTCGCTGCCGGACGTCCCGAGCTGGTTCGTCGACGACCGCACCGATCTCACGGAACGGCTCGCGGCGATCCGTGCGCCAACCCTCCTGCTGTGGAGCGACTCGGATCCGATCAGCCCGCAGGCCGTCGCCCGTTTCCTCGCCGCGCATATCGTCGGGGCGCGCATCGTGACCGTCGCGGGCGGGTCCCACGCGTTCGCCTGCGAGCGCCCTGACGAGGTCGCGGCGATCATCAGGTCGTCATCAGCCCCGCGGGCATTCGCCGGGCCGAGGACACCCGGGCGTCCATCGCACCGTGTTTCATGAGACGCGACTCGAGCGCGGCGAGGATCGGCCGGAGCAGCGGGTCATCGAAGGCGAGCAGAAAGTGGCCTCGAGCCCGACGTGTTCGATCTCGGGCAGGCCCGGATCGCGCTATATCGAGGCGCCGCGTCGGCATCATGCCGGCGCGCCGGGCCGAGGGTGGCCGGCGGGAACGGGACGAGATGGGCTCGACGCGCAAGGGACTCGACGGCTTCGTGGTGACGATGATGACCTTCCTGTGCGCGATCTGGGGCGCGCAGCAGGTCGCCATCAAGCTCGCGGCGCACGACGTCGTCCCGCTCATGCAGGTCGGCCTCCGGTCAGGACTGAGCGCCGCGCTCGTCCTGCTGCTGGTGGCGATCCGCCGGGAGAGGCTGTCGCTGCGCGACGGCACGCTGCGCCCCGGGCTCCTCGCGGGCGCGCTCTTCGCCACCGAGTTCCTGTTCGTCGCGGAGGGGCTTCGCCGGACCTCGGCGTCGCACATGGCGGTGCTCCTCTACACCTCGCCGATCTTCACGGCGGTCGGCCTCCACTGGACGGTCCCCGGCGAGCGGCTGCGCCGCCGGCAGTGGCTCGGCATCCTCCTCGCGTTCGCCGGGATCGCGGTGGCGTTCGCGGGCGGGTGGATGCACGGCGGGATCACGGCGCAGATGCTCCTCGGCGACGCGTTCGGCGTCCTCGCCGGCGTCGCGTGGGGTGCGACGACCGTGGTGATCCGTGCCTCGGCGCTGTCCGACGCGGCCCCCGCGAAGACCCTGCTCTACCAGCTCGTGGTCGCGGCCGTCCTCCTCGTCGTCGCCGCCGCGGTGTCCGGCCAGGCGACACAGGTGTCGCTCACGCGCGTCGCGTGGGCGAGCCTGCTGTTCCAGGGCGTCGTCGTCTCGTTCGCGAGCTACCTCGCCTGGTTGTGGCTCCTCCGCCACTACGCCGCGGCGCAGGTGTCGGTGTTCTCGTTCCTGACGCCGCTCTTCGGCGTGACCTTCGGCGTGCTCGTGCTGGGAGAGCGCGTCGGCCTCGCCTTCGGCGTCGGGGCCGCGCTCGTCCTCGCCGGCATCACCGTCGTGAGCACGCCCGGGCTGCGTCGGCGGGCAACGCCGGCGGCGCCGTCCGTCGGCCCCGAGCTCGACGCGTGAACGCCGTCCGCTCGGTCCGAGCTGCCGTGACCTGACCTGGCGAGCGGCCCCCCCGCCGCACCTTCGCCCGGCTCCTGCTCCGGGGCGCGGCGCCAGGCGAGCCCACGTCGTGAAGGTTTCCCGAACGGCCCATGCACGTTACGCGGGTTCTGGACCCGCGCGCACGCGCTTACCTTCTACCGCGCCGAACGATCGCGCGCCCGAAGCCCATCGACGACGACGCTGCGTTCCCGGGCCGCGCGAGAACACGTCGAGAACGCCTGATCGACACCGAAAGGACACGTTCATGTACAACGCGAAGGCTTACTCCGCCACGAGCGCCACGTCGCGGCTCGCCGCCACCCGGATCTCGCGCCGCGACCCCACCGAGCATGACGTCCAGCTCGAGATCCTCTTCTGCGGCATCTGCCACTCCGACGTCCACTCGGTGCGCAACGAGTGGAGCGACGTCATGCCCACGGTCTACCCGATCGTGCCCGGCCACGAGATCGTCGGCCGCGTCACCCGGGTCGGCTCGGCGGTGACCCGGTACAAGGCCGGCGATCTCGTCGCGGTCGGTTGCCTGGTCGACTCGGACGGCACCTGCCCCCACTGCAGGGACGGCCTCGAGCAGTTCTGCCCGAACCTGACCCTCACCTTCAACTCCAAGGACGAGCACCTCGGCGGCGTCACCTACGGGGGCTACTCCGACAGCGTCGTCGTCGACGAGCGCTTCGTCCTGCGCGTCCCCTCGACCCTCGACCTCGCCGGCGCCGCACCGCTCCTCTGCGCCGGGATCACCACCTACTCGCCCATGCGCCACTGGAACGTCGGGAAGGGCAAGAAGGTGGGCGTGATCGGCCTCGGGGGGCTGGGCCACATGGGGGTGAAGTTCGCCGACGCCTTCGGCGCCCACGTCGTCGTCTTCACCACCTCGCCACGCAAGAAGGAGGACGCGCTTCGCCTCGGCGCCGACGAGGTCGTCGTCTCGCGCGACGCGGACGAGATGCGGAAGCACGCCGGCAGCTTCGACTTCATCCTCGACACGGTGTCCGCCGACCACGACCTCGACGCCTACGTCAACCTGCTGCGCCGCGACGGCAACCTCACCCTGGTCGGCGCACCCGCGAAGCCCCTGGGCGTCTCGGCCTTCGGCCTCATCATGGGGCGCCGCAGCGTCTCCGGCTCCAGCATCGGCGGCATCGCCGAGACGCAGGAGATGCTCGACTTCTGCGGGGCGCACGGCATCACGGCCGACGTCGAGGTCATCCCCATCCAGAAGGTCAACGAGGCCTACGAGCGGCTGCTCAAGTCGGACGTGAAGTACCGCTTCTCCATCGACATGGCCTCGCTCCGCTCCGAGTAGACCGAAGGACGCACGACCGGCTCGCCGGGCTCGACGGATCAGCTCCTCCGCGAGCCGGTGCGCCGGCCCCGCGAGGTCACGTTCGTCGTCCGCTCGGGCGTCGCGACGCCGTGGCGTTCGCGAGCGATCCCGTGTAGGAAATCTTGACGATGGCCTTCACTCCGCTCAACGCCCTGAACTCGTTCATCGCCGTAGCGCGCCGCCGCAGCTTCGCCGCGGCCGCGCGGGATCTCGGCGTCTCCACCTCGGCGCTGAGCCAGTCCGTCCGGCAGCTCGAGGCGCGCCTCGGCGTCACGCTGCTCACGCGGACCTCGCGGACCGTGGCGCTCACGGAGGCGGGGCAGCGCCTGCTGGAGAACGCGGGCCCCGCCGTGGAGCAGGCGCTCGAGTCCCTGCGGACGGTGACCGCCCGCCCCGGCGAGGTCACGGGGCGGGTCAGGCTCTCGGTGCCGAGCGTCGCCGTCCCGCTCGTCGTCGCGCGGCTGCTGCCGAGGTTCATCGAGCGGTACCCGAAGGTGGAGGTCGAGGTCCAGGTCGAGAACCGGTTCGTGAACATCGTCGCCGAGGGGCTCGACGCCGGCATCCGCCTCACCGAGGCGATCGAGCGCGACATGGTGCAGGTGCGGCTCACGGCGCCGGGCCGCTTCGTCGTCGCGGCGGCTCCCTCCTATCTGGCGCGGCGCGGCACCCCGCAGAAGCCGCCGGACCTCCTCCAGCACGACTGCATCTGCATCCGCACCTCCACCAGCGGAGCGCGCTACGCGTGGGAGCTCGAGCGCGGGCGGAAGACCTGGCGCGTTCCCGTCCAGGGACCGATCACGACGAACGACGCCGAGCTGATGCGACTCGTCGCCCTGGCAGGAGCGGGCCTCGTCTACACCTTCGAGTCGCTGATCGCCGACGAGCTCGCCCGGGGCAGCCTGCGGCTCGTCCTCGAGCAGTACGCGGCGGCCGTGCCCGGGTTGTTCCTGTACTTCCCGAGCCGGTCCCAGGTGTCGCCCGCGTTCAGGGCCTTCGTGGACCTCGCGCGCGAGCTGGCGACCGCGTCGAAGCCGCGCGCCTGACCGGCGGCGAGGCGTCGTGAAGGTTTCCTGAATGGCCCATGCGCTTTCGGCCCGTTTTCCGGAGGCCCAGAGCTGCGTAGGTTCCTTCGAGCCGGCGAGGCCCGGAACGCGAGCCGCGGCGGGAGGAGAGACGATCATGCTGACGAAACGCAGCCTCGGACGACAGGGGCTCGAGGTCTCGGCGCTCGGGCTGGGGTGCATGGGGATGAGCCAGTCCTATGGCGTCCGCGACGATCCGGAGTCGCTCGCCACGCTCCGGCGCGCGCTCGAGCTCGGGGTGACGTTCTTCGACACCGCCGAGGTCTACGGCCCCTTCCACAACGAGGAGCTCCTCGGGCGGGCGCTGAAGGGGCGGCGCGACCAGGTGGTCATCGCCACGAAGTTCGGCTTCCGGATCGAGGGCGGGAGGATCACGGGGCTCGACAGCCGGCCGGAGCACGTCCGCGAGGCCGTCGAGGGCTCGCTCCGTCGCCTCGGCACCGATCACATCGACCTCCTCTATCAGCACCGCGTGGACAAGCAGGTGCCGATCGAGGACGTCGTGGGCGCGATGGCCGAGCTGGTCCGGCAGGGCAAGGTCCGTTACCTCGGCCTCTCGGAGGCCGGCGAGCAGACCATCCGCCGCGCGCACGCCGTCCACCCCATCTCCGCGCTGCAGAGCGAGTACTCGCTCTGGGAGCGGAACCTCGAGCCCCGGATCATCCCGACGCTGCGCGAGCTCGGCGTCGGCCTCGTGCCGTTCGCCCCGCTCGGCCGCGGGTTCCTCACCGGGACCGCCCAGCGCGCCGAGTCCTACCCCGAGAACGACTTCCGCCGGAACGACCCGCGGCTCCAGGGGGCGAACTACGACGCCAACCTGCGCATCGCCGCGACGGTCCAGGACCTGGCGAAGCGGAAGCGGGCGACGCCGGGGCAGATCGCGCTCGCGTGGCTCCTCTCGCGAGGCGAGGACGTCGCGCCCATCCCCGGCACCAAGCGGCGCACGTACCTGGAGGAGGACCTCGCCGCGGCGGACGTCGTGCTCACCGCCGCCGAGCTCGCGCAGCTCGACGCCGCCCTGCCGCCGACGGCCGGGCCTCGCTACAGCGCGCCGCAGATGGAGACGCTCGACCGCTGACCGCATCCGTCGGGCCTCTCCGACGGGGAGCTCCCGACCTTCGCCGTGCCGGCGGCCGTGGGCGGCGGTCGGGGCTCCGCTCCTCCAGGGCCCTCACGTCAGCCCGTACCTCTTCATCCGATCGATCAGCGACGTCCGCCCGATCCCGAGCCGCCGCGCGGCCTCGGTCTGGTTGCCGCCGGTCGCGGCGAGCATCCTCGCGATGAGGCTTCGCTCGAGCGCGTCGAGCTGCTCGCGGAGCGAGAGCCCTTCGGCTGCGTCGCGCACGGCGACGTCGGGTTCCTCCGCCTGGTCGAGCGCGCCCGATGGGCGCCTTGGCCGCGCGTCGAACGCGTCCGGCCCGAGCTCGCCGCCCGATCCGAGCGCCACCATGCGGGCGACGGCGTTCTCGAGCTGCCGGACGTTGCCCGGCCAGTCGGCGTCTCGCAGCTTCGCGACGAGCGCGGGCGAGAGCCGGACGGGCTCCATGCCGAAGCGCTCCGCATCACGCCGCGCGAACTCGGCGACGAGCGCCGGGATGTCCTCGCGGTGGTCGCGCAGCGGCGGGACCAGGAGCTCGACGACGGAGAGGCGGTAGTAGAGGTCCTCCCGGAACCGACCCGCGCGGGCGTCCGCCTCGAGGTCCCGGTTCGTCGACGCGACCACGCGCACGTCCACCTTCTCGACGCGCCCCGAGCCCACCGGCTGGATCTCGCCCTCCTGCAGGACGCGCAGCAGCTTCGGCTGGAGGCTCGCCGGGAGCTCGCCGACCTCGTCGAGCACGATCGTCCCGCCGTCGGCCTCGGCGAAGAAGCCGCGGCGCGCCTGCGTGGCGCCGGTGAACGCACCGCGCGTGTGGCCGAAGAGCTCCGCCTCGGCGAGCTCGGCGGGGATCGCCGCGCAGTTGAAGCGCACGAGCGGCCCCGCCGCGCGCCGACCCTGGGCGTGGAGGAGGGAGGCGACGAGCTCCTTCCCGGTGCCGGTCTCGCCGCGCACGAGCACGGTGACGTCCTTCGGCGCCACCCGCGCCACCGCGTCGAGGAGCCGCCGCATCGCGGCCGACTCCGCGACGAAGCCCTTCCCGATCGCCCGCTCGGCCTCGAGCCGCCGGTTGCGGAGCCTGAGCCCGCGCGTCTCGAGCGCCCGCTCGATGACCAGCGTGATCTCGTCCACGTCCCACGGCTTCGTGACGTACTCGTACGCGCCGGCCTTCATGGCGCGCACGGCGACGCGCTCCGAGCCCTGGGCGGTGAGGAGGATGACCGGCATCGAGGCGTCGCGCTCGCGGATGGCCTGGAGCAGCGCGAGCCCGTCCAGGTCGGGCATGGCGAAGTCGGTCACGACGGCGTCCACGCCCTCGAGGCGATCGAGCGCCTCCTGCGCGGAACGCGCGAGCACGGGCTCGTGCCCGGCGGTCCGGACGACCTCCTTCATCGCGAACAGGACCGCGGGCTCGTCATCCACGAGCAGCACACGTCGCATCGACCGCACCCTCCTTGCAGGTGGTGGGGAGCGTCGCCGTCGCGACGGTCCCGCGGCCGGGCGTGCTCGCGTACTCCAGCCTGCCACCGTGCTGGACGAAGACGCCGCGCGCCAGGCTGACCCCGAGGCCGGTCCCCGCGTCGCGGGTCGTGAAGAACGGCGTCCCGACGCGCTCGAGCACGTCGGGCGCCATGCCCCGGCCGGTGTCGCGGACCTCGATCCGGGCGCCCTCCGGCGTCGCCGCGAGCCGGACCTCGACGTGCCCGCCGGGCGGCGTCGCCTCGATGGCGTTCGCCACCAGGTTCAGGAGCGCCTGCTTGAGGCGCCGCGGATCTCCCGTGATCGCCGCGTCTCCCGCGCGCCGCAGCGCCACGCGCCCGGCGTCCGCCCGGCCGTCGAGGATCGCGTTCACCTCGTCGGCCAGCGCGCCGAGCTCGACCAGCTCCGGGTGGAGCGCGTCGAGCGGCCGCGAGAACGAGAGGTAGCCCTGGAGGATGGACTGCATCCGGTCCACCTCGCCCGCGACCACCTCGAGCCGCGCGCGGATGTCCGGATCCCGCTCGCCCCGCACCGAGAGCTGCACCAGCGCCTTGATCGCGCCGAGCGGGTTCTTGAGCTCGTGCGAGAGGTGCGAGCTCATCCGCTCGAGCTCGGCCGCGCGCGCAAGCGCCTCGGCGGCGCGCTCGTCGCGGGCCCTCAGGAGCTGCCGGAGCGCCTCGCCGGCCGCCCGCATCACCACCAAAAGGTAGTCGGTGTGGATGCCCGCGGCGGCCAGGACCACGACGACGACGGTGATGGTGAAGATCGGGTCGGGGATCTGCGGCCCGGTCCATCGGGCCGGGACGGCGCCGAGCGCGACCGTGATCGCGGCGAGCCCGGCGAGCACCACGCGCGTGCCACGCGTCCAGCCGCGCCGGATGAGGAACCCGGTCAGCTGCCCCGTGAGGCCGATGAGCAGCGGGCTGTGGACGCCGCCCGTCGCGGCCGCCGCGGCGAACAGGATGAAGAAGGCGAGGCTCTCGCCGTCGAGCCAGGGGCCGTCGCTCCGGAGCCCGGAGACCTGGACCACGACGAGCGCGCAGAGGCTCGCGGCGAGCGCCACCACGCGCCAGGCCGGGTAGCCGGCGTTCCAGAGCGCGACGCAGAGGACGGCCCAGGCCACGTACACGGCCGCGAACAGGAGCGCGCGGCTGCGCGCCCAGCGCTTGCCGATGTCCTCGCCGAGGGCGCGGCGCCAGCGTTCCGGCGAGGTGAGCACGGCGGCGTCGCTCGCAAGATCCGGGCCCTTCCGCCGCTGGGACGTTTCCATTCCCACATCATTGCCTGCGGCCCGACGCGATCGCCAGGTCGTCGAGTCCGCGAACAACCGTCGGGCTCGAGTGCTCGCGACGGCGACACCGGGCGCCAGCACCGCGCAGCCACGTGCGGGATCCCCGTGGCACGCGCGCTGCAGCCTTCCCCGCGAACTCGGCCGGTGCGGGAAGCGCCTGGCCGCTCGCCGCCGCGCACCCTCGCTGAAAGGTTCGAAGAAATGAAGACGCCGGTCGTCATCGCCCTGATCGAGCTGTCGCTCGTAGCCAGCGGGTGCGCGCGTGGCGCCGCGTCGCCGCAGCCCGCGGCGCCCGCGCCGACGGTGAACGCCGTGCAGGTGGTCACGCCCGTCGCGAAGCTGGAGCGCGGCGGCACGTCGGCGAGCGGCCAGATCCGCGCCGTCCGGGAGGCGACGCTCAGCGCGAGGGTGAGCGGGACCATCGGCGCCGTCCACGTCCAGGTCGGTGACCGCGTCGCGGCGGGGCAGGTGCTCATGACCCTCGAGGACACGTCCGCGGCGGCGAGCGTCGCGCTCGCCCGCGCGGCGCTCGACTCGGCGCGCTCCGACCTCCGCCTCGCCGAGCTCGAGCTCGAGCGCCAGGCCCAGCTCGTCTCGGGGAACGCCGGCACGCGGGCGCAGCTCGAGCGCGCCCAGGCGACCCGCGACGCCGCCGCGGCGCGCGTCGCCTCCGCCGAGGCGAACCTCGTCATCGCGCAGCGGACGCTCGCGGATCACCGGATCCGCGCCCCCTTCTCCGGCGTGGTCACCGCGCGCATGAAGCAGGCGGGGGAGGCGGTGAGCGGAACGCCGCCGACGGCGCTCGTCACCCTCGTGGACACCGCCAACCTCGAGGCACGGCTGGACGTGCCCGAGGGGGCGGTCGGCGCGCTGCGGAACGGGATGGCCGTCGCGGGACGCGTGAGCCCGTCGGGGCTGTCGTTCGAGGCCAAGGTGAAGGCGATCGGGGCGGCGGTGGACCCGAAGAGCCGGACCGTCGAGGTGCTGCTCGCGCTCGCGCCGTCCCGGGACGCGCGCGCCGACCTGCGCCCGGGCGCCCTGGTGACGGTCCAGCTCGCGTCGCGCGACGCGCTCGCCGGCCCGTTCGTGCCCGCGAAGGCGGTCCAGTCGGGCGCGGGCGGCGCGTTCGTCTGGGTCGTGAAGGACGGCAAGGTCGAGCGACGCGCCGTCTCCGGCGAGCCCCACGACGCCGAGCTGTTCCGGGTCCGATCCGGCCTCTCGGGCGACGAGCCCGTCGTCGTCTCCGACGCGTCCAGCCTCCGCGACGGCGCGCCCGTCCGCGCCGTGAACTGACCGCGAACCTTCGACCTTCCACACCGCGCTCTCGAAAGGAGCTCACCTCCGTGAGCCCGCTCCACACCTTCATCCGCCGCCCCGTCTTCACCACGGTGCTCGCGGTCGCCCTGGTCGTGTTCGGCGTCTTCTCGTTCCCCCGGATCGGGGTCGACCTCCTGCCGCCCATCGACGTCCCGGTCGTCACCGTCACGACGCTCTACCCGGGCGCGGATCCCGAGACGATGGAGCGCGACGTCTCCAAGCTCCTCGAGGAGCCGCTCTCGACCATCTCCGGCGTCGAGTCGGTGCGGTCGCAGAACACGGACAGCGTCTCGGTCGTGGTCGCCGAGTTCGCGCTCGAGAAGCCGGTGGCCGAGGCGGCGCAGGAGGTCCGCGACAAGGTCTCCGCGACCATCGGGAAGCTGCCCACGCAGGTCGAGCAGCCCGTGGTGCAGAAGCTCGACCTCGCCGCGGCGCCCGTCGTGACCCTCGCGATGTCGGGGCAGCTTCCCGTCGAGGAGCTCACGCGCCTCGCCGACGACGTGGTGAAGCCGCACCTCCAGCAGCAGGCGGGGGTCGGGCAGGTGGACGTGGTCGGCGGCCGCAAGCGCGAGGTCCGCGTCGTCGTGGACCCGGAGAGGCTGCGAGCCCACGGGATGGCGATCTCGGACCTCGCCGCCGCGCTCAAGCAGCAGAACCTGGACACGCCCGCGGGCCGGACGCTCGAGCCCGGGCGGGAGCGGATCGTCCGGCTCTCGACGCAGGTCAGGACCGCGGACGAGGTCGGCGCGCTGGTCGTGGCCAGCCCGGACGGCGTGCCGGTGCACGTCCGCGACGTCGCGACGGTCCAGGACGGGCCGGAGGAGGCGCGCTCCGCCGCGACCTGGAACGGCACCTCGGCCGTCGCGTTCTCGGTGCAGAAGCAGTCCGGGGCGAACACCGTGGAGGTCGCGGAGCGCATCCAGGGCGCGCTGCCGGCGCTCCAGCGGCAGCTCCCGGGCGGCGTGCGCCTGGCGGTCGTGGACGACGGGTCCGCCTACATCCGGTCCTCGGTCGAGGCGGTCCAGGAGGACCTGCTCGTCGGCGCGGTCCTCGCCATCGCGATCGTGCTCGTGTTCCTCCGCAACTGGCGGTCCACCCTCATCGCGGCGGTCGCGCTGCCGACGTCGGTGGTCGGCACCTTCGCGGCGATGCACGCGCTGGGCTTCACCTTCAACATGATCACGATGCTCGCGCTGACGCTGTCGATCGGCCTGCTCATCGACGACGCCATCGTCGTCATCGAGAACATCGTGCGGAAGCTCGAGCACGGCGCGACGCCGTCCGAGGCCGCGCTGGCGGGCACGAAGGAGATCGCCCTCGCCGTCCTCGCGGTGACGCTCGCCATCGTGGCGGTGTTCGTCCCCGTCGGCTTCATGCAGGGGATCATCGGCCGGGTCTTCTACCAGTTCGGCGTCACCGTCGCGGTGGCGGTGCTCATCTCGTACGCCGTCTCGATGACGCTCACGCCGATGATGTCGTCGCGCCTCCTGAAGGATCACGATCGCGCGAGGCGGCCCGGCGCGCTCTCGCGGGCGATCGAGCGCGCGCTCGAGCGGGTCGAGTCCGTCTACGGCCGCGCCGTCGCGGTCCTGCTTCGACACCGCGGGAAGACGCTCGGCGTCGCCGTCGCGGTGCTGGCGGTCACGGCCGGCCTCGCGCCGCTGCTGAAGATCACCTTCATGCCGAGCGAGGACCGGAGCGCGCTCGAGGTCGCGGTGAAGCTCCCGCCGGGGGCGACGCTCGACCGCCTGAAGGGCCAGCTCGCCGATCTCGAGGCGCAGCTCCGCGCCGCCCCCGGCGTCGAGGGCGTCTACGTCGAGGCGGGCGGCGGCACGCTCGCGAAGGTGAACGAGGGCAAGCTGCGCGTGAACCTGGTGCCGATCGCGGCTCGCGCGCTCTCCCAGCAGCAGCTCCAGTCCCGGCTCCGACATGCGCTGGTGGTGCCACCCGGCGTCCAGGTCGCCATCGCGGGCGCCTCCTCCATGCCCGGCGTGAACCGGGACGTGCAGCTCAGCCTCCGCAGCGCCGACTGGGACGCTTTGACCCGGGCAGCCGATGCGCTCGTCGCGGCGATGAGGGCCCGGCCCGGCTTCGTGGACGTGGACACCAGCACGAGCGGCGCGGCGCCACAGGTCGACGTCCGCATCGATCCGGAGCGCGCCGCCTCCCTCGGCGTCCAGGCCGCGTCCGCCGCTGGCGCGCTGCGCGCCTTCATGGGCGGCGACGAGGTGACGCAGCTCCGCGATCACGGCGACTCGTACTCGGTCGTCCTCGCGCTCCCGGACGCGGTCCGCGCCGACCCGGACGCGCTGAGCGCCATCCAGGTCCGCAGCGGGACCGGCGCGCTGGTCGAGCTCGGCAACATCGCCCGCCTCGAGGGCAGCGACGGGCCTGCGCAGATCGACCGCGAGGCACGGCAGCGCCAGATCACCGTCCTCGCGAACCTCGAAGGCCTCTCGCTCGGGGAGGCGAACGCGTGGCTCGCGAAGTACGGCGACACCCAGCTGCCTCCGTCCGTCCAGTGGGCGTTCGCCGGCTCCGGCAGGGAGCTCGGCAAGACCGCCAGCGCCTTCGCTCAGGCGCTCCTCCTCGGGATCATCCTCGTCTTCCTCATCCTCGCGGCCCAGTTCGAGAGCGTGGTGGACCCGCTCGCGATCATGGTGTCGCTGCCGTTCGCGGTGATCGGCGCCATCGGGAGCCTGCTCCTCACCGGGACGCAGCTGTCGATGTTCGCGATGATCGGGATGATCATGCTGTTCGGCCTGGTCACGAAGAACGGCATCCTCCTCGTGGAGTTCGCCCGGCAGCTCGTGGAGCAGGGGCGATCCACGTTCGACGCGCTGGTCGAGGCGGGGCGCGTCCGGCTCCGCCCCATCCTCATGACGACCGTGGCGATGATCGGGGGCATGCTCCCCGCCGCGCTCGCGACCGGCGACGGCGCGGAGACCCGCGGCCCGATGGCGATCGTGATCATCGGCGGCCTGCTGACCTCCACGGTCCTCACCCTCGGCGTCGTCCCGGTGGTGTACTCGCTCCTCGACTCGCTGCGGGCGCGGCTCGCCCGACGTGCCGCGGCCCGGGCGGCCCCCGCGACGCCCGCCTCCGCGCCGTCCTCCCCCGCGCCCTAGCTCCCGACCTCACCCCGAAGGACCTCCATGCGATCCATCGCAGCGCTCCTCGTGTGCCTCGCGCTCCCGGGCCTCGCCCGGGCGGAGCGCACGCTCACCCTCCACGAGGCCCTCGCCCTCGCGCGGACCGCCAACCGCGACCTGGCCGCCGCCCGCGAGCGCGTCGCCCAGGCCGACGCGGACGTCGCCGTCGCCCGCGCCCGGCTCATGCCGACGCTCGCCGCGCGAGGTCAATGGGTCCGCAACGACCAGGAGGTCTCCTTCGCCCTCGGCGGCGCCACCGTGACGCTCCAGCCGAAGGATCAGCTCACCGGCTCGGCCACCCTCACCGTGCCGCTCGTCGTCCCGCCCGCCTATCCGGGCGTCTCGGCCGCGAAGCACGGCCGAGCCGCGTCGGCCGCGACGTTCGACGCCACGACCGCGGACGTCCTCCTCGCGGTGGCGCAGGCGTTCTACGCCGCGGCCGGCAGCGACGAGCTCCTCGCCGCCCGTCGGGAGGCGATCGCCGTGACCACCCAGACCCTCCGCGACGCCCGCGCACGGCTGGCGGCGGGCGCCGCGAGCCCGGTGGACGTCACGCGGGCCGAGCTGTCCGCCATCCAGGCGGAGCAGGCGGTCACCGAGGCCGAGGACGGGCGCGCCCACGCCTATCGTGCCCTCGCGACGCTGATCCAGCTCCGCGAGCCCTTCGTGGTCGCGCCGGGGAGCCGCGAGGTGGCCTCACCGGCCCCGGTGGAGGCGCTCTCGGCGCGCGCGCTCGCGCAACGCCCCGAGCTCCGCGCGGCGCGCGAGCTCGTCGCCGCGCGCGACGCGCAGGCGACGTCGCGCGCCTGGAGCTGGGCGCCGACCGTCGCCGCGTTCGGCACCGCCACCGGCAGCGACGTCCCCGGCCTCACCGGCAAGGAGACCTCCTGGATGGCCGGGATCCAGCTCGAGTGGTCCATCCTCGACGGCGGCGTGCGCTCCGCCGAGCGGCGCCGTGCGACGTCCCAGCGGCGCGAGGCCGAGGCCCAGCTCGCGAGCACGCGCGACGCGATCGTAGACGACCTGGCCGACAAGGCCCGGGCGATCGAGACGCGGCGCAGCGCCGTCGAGACCGCCACCCGCGGCGAGCAGCTCGCCGGGCAGGCGCTCGAGGTGGTCCGCGCACAGTACGCCGCCGGGGCCGCGTCGCAGATCGAGCTGCTCCAGGCGCAGGACGCGCTCGTGTCCGCCCGCGTCGGGCTCGCCCAGGCCCGGTTCGACCTCGCCGTCGCGGATCTCGCTCTCCGCCGCGCGACCGGGGAGTTCCCGGAGACGGGCGCAGCGCGATGACCGGGGCGAAGGGGCTTGGACCCGGGAGCGCCGGGGTGAATCGTGAAGCTTTCCTGCACGGCCCATGAACTTCTCGCCGGTTCCCCCGTCGCGAGCGCGCGCGTAGGTTCTCCCTCGCCTGGGACGCTGACGCAGACGGCGAAACCCGGACGAGCTGGAGCAGGTCAGCGACAGCAACGCCGGGCGGCCGCGTCCTCGGCCGCCCGCAGCCAGGGGAGCCACGATCATGAGCACGAACGTCGAGGGGAAGGTCGTCGTCATCACGGGGGCGAGCAGCGGGCTGGGCGAAACCACCGCCCGCCATCTGGCCGCGAAGGGCGCGAAGGTGTTCCTCGGCGCCCGGCGCGAGGACCGGCTCGCGACCGTCGTGGCGGACATCGTCCGTGCCGGCGGCCAGGCCGCCGCCAGGAAGGTGGACGTGACCCGGCGCGCCGAGGTGAACGCGTTCGTGCAGGCGGCGGTCGAGAAGTTCGGGCGCATGGACGTCCTCGTGAACAACGCCGGGCTCATGGCCCTCGCCCCGATCTCGAAGACGCTGGTCGACGAGTGGGACCGCATGGTCGACATCAACATCAAGGGCGTCCTCTACGGCGTGGCCGCGGCGCTCCCCGTGTTCGCGCGGCAGAAGGGCGGGCACATCATCAACCTGGCCTCGGTCGCCGGCCATAAGGTCACCATGGGCGGCGCCGTCTACTGCGCGACCAAGCACGCGGTGCGTGCCATCTCGGAGGGCGTCCGGCAGGAGGTCGACGGGATCCGCACGACCATCATCTCGCCCGGCGCGGTCCAGTCGGAGCTGCCGCTCGGCATCTCGGACCCCGAGACCTCCGCCGCCATCGAGCAGTTCTACCGGCAGACTGCGATCCCTGCGGACGCCGTGGCGCGGGCCATCGCCTTCGCCATCGAGCAGCCCGCCGACGTGGACATCAACGAGATCCTGCTGCGGCCGACCGCGCAGGAGCTGTGAGCCTGAATGCCATCTTCGCGACGTAGGACCCGGGCCGGAGGAACTCTGGGCCGACCATACGTGATCTGCCACATGGTCCCGTCCGTGGACGGGCGGATCGTGACGGAGGGGTGGCCGTTGCCGCGTGGGCTCCTCTCGGAGTACGAGCGCACGGCCGCGACGTTCGACGCCGACGCCTGGATCATCGGCCGCGTCTCGATGGAGCCGTACGCCGGGCGCGCGGCGCTGCCGGCGAGGACGGGACGCGCGCGCATCCCCCGGACCGACTTCATCGCGCGCTCCGACGCCCCGTCGTACGCGATCGCCGTCGATCCCGGGGGCAAGCTCCGCTGGGAGTCCGGCTCCATCGACGAGGCGCACGCCGTCACCGTCCTCACCGAGCGGGTTCCGGAGCGCTACCTCGCCTTCCTCCGCGCGCAGGGCGTGTCGTACCTGTTCGGCGGCCGGGACCGGATCGACGTGCCGGTGGTCCTCCGGAAGCTCCGGGAGCGGTTCGGCATCCGCCGCCTGCTCCTCGAGGGCGGCGGCAAGATCAACGGCTCGTTCCTCGCCGCAGGCGTCATCGACGAGCTCAGCCTCCTCGTCGCGCCGGTCGCCGACGGCGGTGTCGGGACGCCGACGCTCTTCGACGCGCCGCCGGGCCCGGCTCCGGCGCGCCACCTGAAGCTGCTGTCCGTCGAGCGCCGCCGGGGCGACCTGCTGTGGGTCCGGTACGGGGTTCGACGATCGGAGGTAGACCGTCGTCCGTGAGGTTTCCCCCGGGCCGCGCCTCCGCGCTCGGGCGCAAGTCGAGCCACTCGGGGTTGGCCGAGCGCGCGGTGGATGCCCGGTGTCGGCCTGTGCATCCGGATCCGGCGGCGCGACGTCCTGTCGGGGGCCTTCGCGCGCTCGACTTCTCCGAGCGGCAGCCTCCCGCGATCGGTTCGGTCGCAAACACGCCCGGCGCGCCGCATCTTGAGCGGGAACGCGTGCCGACGCGCGTTCGTCGGGAGGAGACCATGACAATCGATCGTGGAGTCGTTCTCGTGCTGCGCCACACCGTCACACTCGCGCTCGCCGCCACGTGCCTCGCCGGCGTCGCCCGCGCCGACGACGGCGGCGACGATCGCCAGGAACGCGCCGAGCACGGCGGCATCGTGCTGGCCTTCAAGACCATGGCGCCGATCCAGGGCGCGCTCGTCAACACGCCGACCGAGCTTCTGCATGATCAGGCTGCGGGCGCGCTCCCGTGGGTGATCTCGAGCGCGCGCGGCGTGCTTCATGCCGACGGCAAGCTCGAGGTCCAGGTGCGCGGGCTCGTCCTCGCCGACGAGGCCCCCGTCCCGGCCACGCTTCGGCTCACGAACCCGATCCCGACGTTCCGGGCGGTGGTGAGCTGCGTGAAGGCCGACGGGACCGTCGCGACCAGCGAGACGCCGGACGTGGGCGCCAGCACGGACGGGGACGCGCACATCGAGGCCGTGATCGACCCGCCGCTCCCTCACCCCTGCGTCGGGCCGATCATCTTCGTCGGGAACGGCGCGCAGCACCAGCAGGCCGTGCCCTGGTTCGCCGCCACCGGACTGAACTGAGCGTCACGCTCGCTCGGCCGCATCCTGTCCGTTCGAGGTGCGGGTCTCCGGGTCGCGGTCCAGCCTCGTCGAGAGCTCCGGCTGATCCGGCCGCTCACTCGTCGAGCTCGCGCTCGGTCGTCGCGTCGTGGTCGCCCTCGCGCCGCTCCGCTCCGGCCGCGGTCTCGTCCCCCTCCTCGCGGCGGATCGCGCCCGGACGGGACGGCGCCTTTGCCGTCCTCTCCGGGTGCTCGAAGCGGTCAGGCTTCCGTCCGACGGTGCTCTCGGGCTCGTCCTGGATCGGCAGCGTCATCCGACACCCCCGCCGCTACCGTGCGTCGCGCGCGGGCCCACCGCAACGGCGACGGTCCGTTGAGTGGGAGTCATACAAGCGGAGGAGCTGCCGCCAGGCAGCGGAGTCGAAGGGCTCAGGCGAACGGAGGTGTGGTTACCCTTGGGCGATGGCAGCGACGCCGCCGAAGCTCACGCCGCTCGAGAGCTCGCACGCGCACGCGCGCGATCGGTTCCGCGCGGCCGACGCGCTGCAGCGCCGCCTCGAGGAGACCGTCAGGGGCGAGGTGCGCTTCGACGACGGCTCGCGCGCCCTGTATGCGACCGACTCCTCGAACTACCGCCAGGTCCCGATCGGCGTGGTCGTCCCGCGCGACGACGCCGACGTCGAGGCGACCCTCGCCGCCTGCCGGGAGCACGGCGCTCCCGTGCTCCCCCGCGGCGCCGGAACGAGCCTCGCCGGCCAGTGCTGCAACGTCGCGGTCGTCCTCGACTTCTCGAAGTACATGCACGGCATCCTCGCTCTCGATCCCGCCGCCCGGACGGCGCGGGTCCAGCCGGGGGCCGTGCTCGATCACGTGCGCGACGCGGCGGAGCAGCACCACCTCACGTTCGCGCCGGACCCGGCCACCCATAGCCGCTGCACGCTCGGGGGGATGATCGGCAACAACTCGTGCGGCGTCCACGCGCTCATGGGCGGGAAGACCGTGGACAACGTCGAGCGGCTCGAGGTCCTGCTCTATGACGGGACGCGCATGACGGTCGGCCCGACCTCCGACCCCGAGCTGGCGCAGATCCTCGCCGCGGGCGGGCGGAAGGCCGAGATCTACGCGGGCCTGAAGCGGATCCGCGACACGTACGCACCGCTCATCCGCGAGCGGTTCCCGCGCATCCCGCGCCGCGTCTCCGGCTACAACCTCGACGAGCTCCTGCCCGAGAACGGCTTCCAGGTGGCGCGCGCGCTGGTCGGGACCGAGGGCACGTGCGCCATCGTCCTCGAGGCGACGCTGCGGCTCACCGCGAGCCCACCATTCCGGCGGCTCGTCGGGATCGGGTTCTCCGACCCGTACCTCGCGGCGGATGTGGTCCCGGAGATCCTGTCGCACGAGCCGATCGGGCTCGAGGGGTTCGACGGCCACGTGATCGACGCGATGCGCTCGAAGCAGATGCGCCTCGACGAGCTGAAGCTGCTCCCGGAAGGGCGCGGCACGCTCCTCGTCGAGTTCGGGGCCTGGACCGAGGAGGAGGTGGACGCCCGCGCGGAGGCGTTCGGCCGGTGGGTCGCGACCCTGCCCTCGCACCCCGGTCACCGGATCTACACGCGCGGAGAGGCGGCGCACGCATGGGCCGTGCGCGAGGCGGCGCTCGGCGCCGTCGCGATCCAGCCGGGGAAGCGGCCGGCGTGGGAGGGCTGGGAGGATGCGGCCGTACCGCCGGACCGGCTCGGCGTCTATCTCCGCCGTCTGCGAGGACTGCTCGAGGAGTATGGGTACGAGAGCCCGCTCTACGGCCACTTCGGCGACGGCTGCGTTCACACCCGCATCACCTTCGACCTGCAGAGCACGCCCGGAATCCTCGAGTTCCGTGCGTTCCTCGACCGCGCCACCGACCTCGTGGTCTCGCTCGGCGGGTCGATCTCCGGCGAGCACGGGGATGGTCAGTCCCGCGGCGCGCTCCTGCCGAAGATGTTCGGGCCGGAGCTGGTCCAGGCGTTCCGCGACTTCAAGCGGCTCTGGGATCCCGACAATCGGATGAACCCCGGGAAGGTGGTCGACGCGCGCCAGCCGCAGCAGGACCTCCGCCTGGGCGCCGACTACCGGCCGCGGCGGATCGAGACCTACTTCAAGTTCCCGAGCGACGGCGGGTCGCTCGAGGCGGCGACGCTCCGCTGCGTGGGCGTCGGCGCGTGCCGGAAGCAGCTGTCCGGGGTGATGTGCCCGAGCTACATGGTGACGCGCGAGGAACGGCACTCGACCCGCGGCCGCGCGCACCTGCTCTGGGAGATGCTGCAGGGCGAGGTCATCGAGCGCGGTTGGCAGAGCGAGGCGGTGAAGGAGGCGCTCGACCTGTGCCTGTCCTGCAAGGGCTGCAAGGGCGAGTGCCCGACCCAGGTGGACATGGCGACGTACAAGGCCGAGTTCCTGGCGCATTACTACCAGGGCCGGCGCCGCCCGCTCCGCGCGTACGCGTTCGGCAGGCTCGACCGGTGGGCGCGGCTCGCGTCCCGCACGCCGCGGCTCGCGAACGCGCTCGGGCGGGCCGGTCCCACGCGCGCGCTCGCCAACCGGCTCCTCGGGCTGCATCCGCTACGGCGATTGCCCGAGGTCGCCCGGACGACGTTCCGCGACCGTGTGGCCGGGCGGGCGCCGCCGCCTGGGACGCACGGGGACGTCCTCCTCTGGGCCGACACCTTCACCAACTACTTCCAGCCGTACGTCGCGGAGGCCGCCTACGAGGTGCTCGCCCGCGCCGGCTTCCGCGTGCGCGTCGTCGAGCGGCCGGTGTGCTGCGGGCGGCCGCTCTACGACTTCGGGCTGCTCGAGGTCGCGCGGCGATACCTGACCGACGCGATGGACGCCGTGGCTGGCGAGCTCGCGGCGGGGACGCCGATCGTGGTCCTCGAGCCGAGCTGCGCGAGCGTCTTCCGCGACGAAGCCACGAACCTGCTCGCCGGCGATCCCAGGGTCGGCAAGCTCCGGGCCCAGACGATGCTCCTCGGGGAGCTCCTCGCGAGGCACGCCCCCGACTACCGGCCGGCGGCCCTCGCCCCCGAGCGGCCCATCCTCGTGCACCCGCACTGCCACCAGCGATCGGTCCTGGGGATCGACTCCGAGATCGCCCTGCTCGAGGCGACCGGCGGGAAGGTCCAGCTCCTCGACAGCGGGTGCTGCGGGATGGCGGGGCCGTTCGGGTTCGAGAGGGACAAGTATGAGGTGTCGCAGGCCCTGGGCGAGCGCGTGCTGCTGCCGGCGGTGCGCGGCGCGGCGGAGGGCACGGTGATCGTCAGCGACGGGTTCAGCTGCCGGGAGCAGATCGCGCAGAACACGTTTGCGCGCGCGGTGCATCTCGCGGAGGTGCTCGCGGGGCGGGTTTAGGGCGGCTCGCCGGGGAGGACGTCGCCGCCAACGCACCCTACGCGCCGGCCGTACGCGCCGCCACCCGCTCGACCACCCCGAGCTTGGACCTCTCGAGCTCCTCCACCTCGAACCCCGCGGTCTCGAGGAGCTCCAGCGGCTCGCGGACGAGGTGGTCCCCCTCGAGCCATACCGTAATCGGGTCCAGGGCTCGCTGGATGGCCCGAACGACCACCCTCGGGCTGCGGACGTGCTCGAGGAGGAGCACTCGCCCGCCGGGACGGACCACGCGCCGCATCTCCGCCACGGCCGCGCCCGGATCCGGGATGGAGCAGAGCGCCAGCGTGCAGACGACGGTGTCGAACGAGGAGTCCGGGAGCTCGAGCGCCTGGGCGTCGCCGAGGCGCAGGTCCGCGGCGCGCCCCAGCTCCGCGGCGCGCTTCTTGGCGATCTCGAGCATCCCGGCGCTGATGTCCACGCCGGTGAGGCGGACGTCGCGTGCGTACAGCGACAGGTTCCTTCCGGTGCCGACGGAGATCTCGAGGACGTCGCCGCGAGCGCGCGAGCACACCCACTCGCGCCCTCCCTCGAGCAGGAGCCGCTCGGGCACGCGAATCGCCCGGTCGTACCGCGAAGCGATCCGATCCCAGATCCGACGGACCCGCTCCGATTCATCGCTCCTCGACATCGTCCTTCCCCGCGCGAGATGAGATGCATGGCGGACCGCACCGGGACCACCCTGCCCGAGCGAACGTCACGGCAGCGACGAGCCCGGTCGCGGCAGGTATATCGGGCAGCTCGGCTGCCACACCCCGGTCCCCCCCACCGCGTACCCCAGATCGCGCCAGTCCCCGGGTATACACCCACCGAGGACGCCCGTGTCCGAGCTGCGCGGCCTCACCGTCCGGGAGGCGGCGGGCGTGCTGGGCGTGAGCCTCGGCGCGGCGAAGATCCGGCTCCACCGCGGCCGGCGGGCGCTCCGGGACCTCGTGGATCGCGAGTGCCGGATGTTCCGCGACGAGCGGAACGAGCTCTCCTGCGAGCCGGCGGCACGAGGGACCGCCGCGAGCTATCCGTCCCGCGAGGTGCTCGCCGAGCTCGCCGGACTCGCCCTGCCGAAGAGCGTCTACACCGAGGCGGTGCAGGAGCTCGTCGCGATCGGCGCGGCGATCGCGGCCAACTGCGAACCGTGCTTCCGGTACCACTTCGACAAGGCGCGGAAGCTCGGCGTGTCGAAGGAGGACATGGCTCGCGCGGTCACCACCGCGCAGACGGTGAAGGAGTCGCCGGCGCGCGCCGTCCTCGCGCTCGCCGAGAAGTACACCGGCTCGAGGATCGTGACGAAGGACGGGCGGGACGCCTGCCGGCCGGCGCCCGACGGTGAGCCCAGCTCGCCCACCCCCGGCAAGTGCTGCTGAGGACGCGATGGAGCTCGTCCCGCGCGCAACGCGCTACCTCTTCTTCACCGGAAAGGGCGGCGTCGGGAAGACCACCGTCGCGGCGGGGCGGAGCGCGACGCGCACGCCGCGGCGCTCGAGTGAACGGAGCGCCGCCAGGGCCCACGAGGCCTCCTGGCGGCGCGTCCCGGCGGTGCACGGACGTGCGAAAAGGATACGCGGCGTCGAGCTACGACGCCGCGGGGAGCACGGGTGCCGGAGCGGCTCGCTCGCAGACGAGCTCGGTCCATTCGTCGCGATATACGCTGCACTCGCAGGTCATGAGCGCGCGGAGCGCCTTGCGAGCGCGGTGCAACTGGATCTTCGCGGACGAGAGCGTGATGCCGAGCGCCTCGGCGGCCTCGCGATCGCTCAGCCCGCGAATCTCGGAGAAGACGAGCACCGCCCTCTGATTCACGGGCAGGCGCGCGATCAGCTCCAGGATGCACGCGCGCGTCCGGCGCCGCACCGCCTCCCGATCCGGCGCGAAGTCGCGCGCGTCGGAGGACGGCGCCGCGACCGACGGATCCTCACGCTCCCGGACCGCGCGGTTTCGGAGCAGGTCGATCGCCACGTGGGTGGCGATCCGGTACAGCCAGGTGGCGGGGCGCGACTCGGCCCGGTACGTTCCGAGCGCTCGCTGCGCCCTCTCGAACACGTCGTGCGTCAGGTCCTCGGCGTCGTGTTCTCCCACCATGCGCGCGAGCAGTCGCCGTACTCCCCGCTCATGCCTCCGGTACAGCTCCTCGACGAGTGCCCCCTCCGGCATCGTACCCCCCATATCGGCATCCTACGAACTCTCACGGACAGTGCGCAAGCGTCGCTTCACCCCAGACCCGAGCCTGCAACCCTTTTGCGTATCCATTTCTGGCCTCCGTTCGTCTGATCCGATGAGGGCACTCGAGCCCTGTCACGGAGGAGACGATGGGATGCGGAGCGGCGGGCACCAGCTCGAAGCGCGTGTGCTCGGATGCGCAGCGTTACGTTCAGCGTGAGCTGGCCGGTGCGCCGAAGCGCGCAGTGATCGCCTGCGAGGGCGCCTGCATCAAGGGAGAGGTGGCGCGTTCCGCCGCCAACCTGCTCGCCTACCGGCTCGAGCGCGACCGGGCCGTGCGGATCTGCCTCGGCGACGCCGCCACCGCGGATTCCGGGATGCTCGCGCTCGTCGAGCGCGCGCCCGAGGTGATCGCGGTGGAAGGTTGCCCCCTGCACTGTGGCACGGCCATCCTCCACACGCGCGTGCCGGGGCTCGCCACCACGATCATCGACGCGAGCCGCCTCTTCGAGTACGACCGCAGCCGGTACTTCGAGGTCCTCGACATGCCACGGGCCGAGCTGGACGCCCACGCGGCCGAGGTCGCCGAGCAGATCCGCCGCGAACACTTCGCACGCTGAGGTGTCTCGCGAGATCCGTGTCTCGCGAGATCCGCGAAAGTCTTCGAGTGCGCGGGTCGAGTCCCGATCCGCGCGGACGCGCGAGTGGAGTTGTCGCTGTCCCTCATCTAGCTGTCTCGCCGTTTTGTCACATATCGATTCCTCCAACGCGGAGAGGCTCCCCTGTACGGCTCCATCGGCTTCCTCGGCGCAGGGCGCATCACCCGCATCATGCTCGATGGCCTGGCGCGGGCAGGCGTGCTCCCCGGCCGCATCCTGGTCCACTTTGCTCTCCGCTGCGCTCTCCCCGGCCGAGGTCATGGACCTCGTCCCGGTGCGCCCCCTCGCCGAGGACGAGCCCGCAATCCGGTCCGCGCTCGACCGGCGCCTGCGCGCCATCTTCCAGAAGCTTCGGAGCTAGTCGACGGGCGCGCCCGAAGACAGCGCGCGCTCGAGGAGGCTCTCGCCGGCGGAAGCGCTGAGCGCGCAATTTCGTTCCTGCGCGTTGCCCCTCCGTCGCCCGTGAGCGGATACCTCACGAGGTCGTACCGCCAATCGAACAGCTCTTGCGAGCCGAGCCATCTCGACATGCGGCGGTCGCGAGTGGGCTCACCTGCCCGCGGCGAGCTCAGCGCGGCGGGGAAAGGGTCAGAGGGCGTCGACCGCCAAGCGGGTGATGATCACGTCGCGAGCCACGCCATCGCGGCGGCCGTGGCCGCCTCGACGCCGGCGCGCAGGGTGGGATGCAACACCGGCGCGAAGCGAGGGTTGTGGTTGGTGGGGAGGTCGCCCATTCGGCCGGCGGCCTGGGCCTTCCGGTACGCCTCGGGATCGGTCCCGCCCACGAACCAGAACACCGAGGGTACGTGCCACTCGGCGCCGAAGCAGCCGAAGTCCTCGCTCGCCGACGTCGGCTCCACCTCCCGGACGCGCTCGGGAGGGAAGCTCCGGTCGAACGACTCCACCACGCGACGGGTCGCCTCCGGATCGTTCCGGACGGACCGGTAGCGGTCGAGCGGGGTGATCTCCGGCGGCCGGGGCGCTCCCGACGCCGCGGCCTCCGCGTTCACGATCCGCTCGATGGCGGCGAGCACGCGCGCGCGGACGCCCTCGTCGAAGGTGCGGACGTTCAGCTTGATGAGCGCCTCGTCGGGGATGACGTTCTCCTTCGTGCCAGCCTGTAGCGCCCCCACCGTCACGACGGCGGACTCGGTCGCCGCGACCTCGCGGGAGACGATGGTCTGCAGGCGGAGCACCGTCGCCGCCGCCATCACCACCGGGTCGATGCTCGCCTGAGGCATCGACCCGTGGGCCCCGCGGCCGAAGAGCCGGATCTGCAGGCTGTCGCCGGCGGAGGTCATGACCCCCGCGCGCCAGCCGAGCACGCCCGCGGAGCCGACCATGACGTGCTGACCCAGCACGACGTCCGGCTTGGGGAACCTGGTGAAGAGGCCGTCGTCGATCATCGCCTGGGCGCCGGCGGCGATCTCCTCGGCCGGCTGGAAGACGGCGAGGAGCGTCCCCCGCCAGGCGCCGCGGCCACGGCCGAACAGCGTGGCTACGCCCGCCAACCAGGCGACGTGCAGGTCGTGGCCGCAGGCGTGCATGACCGGAACGGTCTTGCCGTTCCCGTCGGTCGCCGTGACGGTGCTGGCGTAAGGCAGCCCCGTCAGCTCCTCGATCGGCAGCGCGTCCATGTCGGCGCGCAGCATGACGGTGGGACCGTCGCCGTTGCGCAGCACGCCCACCACGCCGGTGTTCCCGATCCCCGCCGTCACCTCGAAGCCGGCGCCGCGCAGCCGCTCCGCCGCGATCCCCGCCGTCCGGGTCTCCTGCATCGAGAGCTCGGGGTGCGCGTGGAGGTCGCGGTAGAGCTTCTCCAGCTCCGGGAGCAGGCCGTCGAGCGGGGCGAGCAGCTCGCTCACGCCGGGTGCATGCGCCATGTGTTTCCTCGCGTCGAGGACAGGAAGCGCGCTTCACCGACGCTTCGAATCCTAGACACGGCGCGGAGAGCTCGCAGGCTCCGGCGAGTCAGCCCAGGCGGGGCTTCCAAACCCAGGCTACACGCGGATCAGCTCGTACTGGTCGTTCCCCATGCGCAGGGCCTTCATGTACTCGAGCTGGTGCAGCCCGCCCCGGGACTCGATGCGCTCGACGATGTCGTGCCGCCGCGCCTCCGGGAGCCCGTACACGAGGTCGATCGAAGCCTTGTCGATGGCCAAGATGTCCGTCGAGCCGAGGATTCCGATGTCCGGGCAGGTCGGTTTCACGCCGTGGGCGTCGCAGTCGCAGTCGACCGAGATGTTCTTCAGGACGTTGATGTACGCGATGTGAGCGCCGAAGTGCGCGGTGACGGCGTTGCCCGCCTCGACCATGCGCTCGAGGAAGAGCGGCCCCCTCGGCCAACCATCACCGTGGATCTGCCGCTTGCCGACCCGCCCGGACGCGCAGCCGATGGCGATGTTCTTGAGCGAGCCTCCGAACCCGCCCATGGTGTGGCCCTTGAAGTGCGTGTAGACGAAGAGCGAGTCGTAGGTCGGGAGGCTCTTGCCGACCGCCACCTCCGTCAGGTGCGCTCCTGGAGTGGAGGCGGCGCGCGCGGCGGCGGGGGCGGCCGGCACCGGGAGCAGGGCGTCCCCCTCGGCGTCCATGACGTCGATCGGGCAGAAGTCGAACCCGTTGGTCTTGAGCGTCTCGAGGTGCCCGGCCGTGGTCTGCCTCGGGCTCGGGTACAGGACGTTGCACTCCACGATGGTGCTGTTCGGAATGCGCGGCTGCAGCCCCTGGATGAGCTCCAGCGGCAGGATGTTCGGGCCGTGCGGCTCGCCGCTGTGCAGCTTGATGCCGATCCGGCCCGTCAGCCCTTCGTTGATCCTCGAATAGATCCTCAGCAGTCCATCGACGCTGAGGTCCTTCGTGAAGAACACGCGGGACTTGGCCTGGGGCCGGGCCGCGGCCGCGCCCGCCCCCGGGAGACCGGCGATGGCTACGGTGCCGAGGGCGATGGCGCCGTTCTTCAGAAACGTGCGACGCTTCACGAGCTTCTTCACGTCGTTCCCCTTTCCGCTCCGCGAACAGGCCTGCGGCGAGACGCTGGACGAGATCGGTCCCGCAGCATACGCCGCCATCCAGCGACGACTCCCCCGCGAAAAACGGATGGGCCATCCAGGATCTCTTCACGGTCCGTGGCTGAGGCATGGAGCTCCCCTCGACGCACAACGGCCAACTGCTTCGGCGACTTCTACACGCGCACCGAGGGCACCTCCCGAGTCGAGCAGGTGGCGAGGCTCGTCGGCGGTCCTCGTCCAAACCGCTATCCGGAGAGCTGCCGAAGCGCGCGGCACGGGTTCCCAGCCGCGAAGACGTCGTCACGGCCGGCATGGCCAGGGCGTCCAGCGAACCGGGCAAGCTCGATTTCGTCACTCCGTCTGGTCGATGAGGCGACCGAGCGCCCGATCGCCGGCCGGATCGTTCCGGTTCCTACTCTCGCTTCGAACCTGCCGCCGATCGTCGAGGTCTCCTCAGCCAAGCTCGATGGAGGACGGCACTCGCGCCGACCGCGGCGGCGACCCCTGCCGCGCCTTGACATTCCAGGGCAGGCCGTTATCTTTCCGGCCCCCCGGAGAACCCCAATATTGGATTATTCAGAAACGCGGGCTCGCGGCGCCCCCGCCGTCGCGGCCCTGTCCCTCGTCGTCCTCGGCGCGGCCGGCTGCGCCTCCCCGGGCCGGATCGCCCCGCGGGAGCACCTCGCCGACACCGCCGCGCTGGCGCCCGGCCACGAGATCGCCGAGGCCGAGCTCGCCGGCCGCTGGCCCGACGCCGACTGGTGGCTATCGTTCGGCGACCCCCAGCTCGACGCCCTCGTGGCCGAGGCCCTCGGCCACGCCCCCCGGCTCGCGGTGGCCTCGGCGCGCATCCGCCAGGCGCAGGCGTTCGCCGACGGCGCACGGGCGGGGCTCCTCCCCTCCGTGGACGCGGGCGCGGCCGCGATGCGGGTCCATCCCTCCGATTTCCAGACCCCCAAGGCCACCGAGTGGCAGAACCAGGCGCGGCTGGGGCTCTCGTACGAGCTCGATCTGTGGGGGCGCCACCGGAACGCCCTCGAGGGCGCCCTCGACGGCGTCCAGGTCGCCGCCTACGAGGCGAGGTCCGCCCGCCTCGCCCTGGTGGGCGCCATCGTGCGCACCTACGCGGAGCTCGCGCTCCAGCTCGACCTCCAGGACTCGGCCCGGAGCGTCCTCGAGGACCAGCAGAAGAGCCTCGAGGTCGCGCGCCGGCGGATGGCAGCCGGGATCGGGACCGAGCTCCCCGTCCGCCAGGCGGAGACCCAGATCGCGACCACGCGCTCTGAGCTGGCGCAGCTCGACGGGCGCGCCGCGCTGCTCCGGCACCAGCTCGGCGCCCTCGTCGGCGCCGGCCCCGGTGCTGGCGACCCGCTCCGCCGCCCGGCGCTCCGGCTCGACCCGTCCGTCGCCGTGCCGAGCCGGCTCCCCGCGGAGCTCCTGGGGCGCCGGCCCGACGTCCTCGCCAGCCGCTGGCGCGTGGAGCGCGCCGCGCGGGAGATCGACGTGGCACGGGCGGCCTTCCTCCCCAACGTGGACCTCGCCGCGTTCGCCGGCGTCTTCGCGTTCGGCTTCACGAAGCTCTTCACCCCGGACGCCGTCGGGTGGGGCGCCGGTCCGGCGATCTCCCTCCCCATCTTCGAGGGGGGGCGGCTGCGCGCCGGGCTCGAGGGGCGCACCGCCGAGTACGACGCCGCGGTGAGCGACTACCAGGCCACCCTGGTGGACGCGCTGACCGACGTCGCCGACCAGCTCGCCAGGCTCGGATCGCTCCGGCGCGAGCAGGCGGAGCGCGAGGTCGCGCTCGCCTCGGCGGAGCGCGCGCACGCGCTCGCGCTGCAAGCCTACCAGGCCGGCTTCGGCGACTACCTCGACACCCTCGTGACCGAGATCGCCCTCCGCGGCGAGCGCGACCAGCTCGTCCGGCTCCGCTACGCGCAGCTCGAGGCGGGCGCCGCCCTGACCGAGGCCCTCGGCGGCGGCGTGGTCCCGGAGGCGGCGGCGTACGCCGCCGACGCCGCGCCGGTGCGCGTGGCCGCGGAGGCGAAGCCATGAGCGATCGCGTCCCGAAGCACGCCGGTGCCTCCGAGCCCCCGACCGCGGGCGGCGAGCGGCGCGCGGCCGCGAGCGACCGCGTCGGGGTCCTGGACCGCCTGGAGCGGCACCTCGAGACGGTCGCCGACCTCTTCCCGGGCTTCCCCTCCCACCTCGGCCTGCTCGTCCGGATCGCGGCGCTGGTGGAGCGGCGCATGATCGAGGCCGGGAACGCGGTGCTGAAGCCGCACGGCCTCACCTACCCGATGTACCAGGTCCTCGTCGTCGCCCCCCCGACCGGCTCGGGCGGGATCACTCCAGGTGAGATCGCGACCATGACGGGCGAGCGTCCCACCAACGTCACGCACCTCTGCGACGAGCTCGTGAGCAACGGGTGGATGACCCGCCGGCGCGACGCCTCCGACCGTCGCCGCGTCCTGCTCGGGCTGACCGCCGCCGGCCGGCGCGTCCTCGCCGAGGTCCAGCCGCAGATGTGGGCGACCTGGCACCGCCGGTTCGCCGGGCTCGACGCGGGCGAGCGGCGGGCGCTCCTCGCGCTCCTCCGCCGCGAGCACGCGAACCTCGAGGTCGACTGAGTGGCGCCCGGGTCGTCTTCGACCGCGGCCGGCCCCGTGCCCCCGCGGACGGGCTGGCGCGCGCTCCTGCGCGAGGAGGCAGGCTGCTGGGGGCACGCGCTGCGCACGGCGGCCGGCGCGTCCCTCGCGCTCTGGATCGCGCTGCGGCTCGATCTGGGAGCGCCCGGCTCCGCGGCGCTCACGGCCGTGATCGTCTCGCTCCCCACCGCCGGACAGTCCCTGGAGAAGAGCCTCGCCCGGCTCTTCGGGACCGCCGTCGGCGCCGGGGTGGCGCTGCTCCTCGTGATGGTCTGCGCGCCGGAGCGGGATCTGTTCATCCTGGCCATGTCGGCCTGGCTGGCGATCTGCGTGGCGGGCTCGGCGTGGTACCGGCAGAAGGCGGCGTACGCCTGGATGCTCATGGGGATCACCGCCTGCTTCGTCGGGCTCCCCGGCATCCAGGCCCCCGAGCACGCCTTCGACCTCGCCGTCGACCGGCTCACCGTGATCTCGATCGGCGTGATCTGTGGCGGGCTCGCCACGGCCCTGGTGTTCCCCCGCGCGTCGCGCGACGACGCGGTCGCCGCGGTGCGCGCGGCGTTCCGCGATTTCGTCGCCCACGCCTCGCGCTGCCTCGTGGGGGATGGCCGGCGGGCGGAGGCCGACGTGCTCGACCGGCACTTCGTCCGCAAGACGATGAACCTCGAGTCCGCCCGGATCTCGACCGCCTTCGAGGAGCCGGAGCTGGCGCAGACGCGGCGACTCGACGGCTTCATCAGCGCCTTCATGCTGTCGTCCACCACCGCCCGCGCCGTCGAGCACCTGCGCGCGGACCTCCGGGCGCGCGGGCAGCGCGCGGTGCTCGCGGCGCTCCACCCGGTCGCCGAGCGGGTCCTGGCGGCGCTGCGCGCCCCCGGCGACCGCGCCCCGTCCAGCGCGGCGGAGGCGGCGCCGGTCGCCGAGACCCTGGACGCCCTCGCGGCACACTGGGGGGCGCACGCCGGCGAGGCCCGCGGCCGGCTCGAGGCCTCCGCTTCGCCCGGCGACCGGCTCGCGCTCGACGGCGCCCTCGCCCTCCTCCGGCAGCTCGTCCGCGAGGCGCGCGAGCTCGCCCGGGCCTACGCCGACCTGCGGGCGCCCCCGGGAGGCGCCCCGCTCCCGGCGCGCCCGCTCTGGCGCCGGCCCGACGTGCTGGGCGCGGCCGTGGTGGGGCTGCGCGCGGCGCTCACGTTCCTCGTCGTCTGCGCGCTCTGGGTCCTGACCGCGTTCCCGGCCGGCGAGTTCGCGGCGACGACGGCGGCGGTGGGGATCTCGGTCTTCCAGGCCTCCCCCAGGCCGGTGACCTCCTCCAGGCGGGAGCTCGTCGGGTACGTCCTGGCCTTCCCGATCGCGTTCGCCGCCTGCGCCTTCGTGCTCCCGGCGATGCAGGGGTTCACCCTCCTCGTGGCCGGGCTCGCCCCGATCCTGCTCTTCGTCGGCTACCTGACCGCCCGTCCCGCGACCGCGGTGTTCGCCTGGCCGCTCACCGCCCTCTTCTTCATGTCGCTCCGGATCACCGACCAGCCGACCTACGACATCGGCGCGGTGATGAACACCGCCCTCGCCGCCATGCTGGGGATCGCGGTCCCGCTGGTGGGCTACGCGGTGGTGCTGCCCAACGAGAGCCGCGTGCGAGCCGCCCTGCTCGAGCGGGCGCTGACCCGCCAGATCCGCGCCGCCCTCGGCCGGCGGCGGTCGCACCGGCGCCACCGGTTCGAGGCGGCCGTCCGGGATCTCACGCTCCAGCTCGCCGACCTGCCGGGCGCCGCCGCCGACGAGCGGCGGCGGCGCGTCCTCCACGGGGTCCACGTCCTCGAGGCGGGCCAGGCGGCGCTCTCCCTCGCGACCCTCCGCGGGCGCGGCGCGCTCCGCGCCTGGACCGCCGA
>NZ_JALCZA010000040.1 GCF_022690765.1 Anaeromyxobacter oryzisoli
ACGCCGCCAGCCCCGCCGCCCCGGCGGCCGCCTGGAGCGACCCGGTGATCGCGCCGCCCGATCCCCCGATCGCCCCGGAGCCCGAGGACGCGGCGGCGCCGCTCGCCCCGCCGCCGCCGCCGCTCCGCGCCGGCGCGCTCGCCGACCTACCCGCGCCGCGGCTCCTCGCCCTCGCCGCCCGGGCCCGCCTCTGCGGGCGGATGGACTTCGACGGCGAGCTCTCGCGCTCGCTCTGGTTCGAGGATGGCCGGGTCGTGGGGGCCTCGAGCGCGGATCCCGCCGAGCGCGTCGAGGAGCTGGCCCTCCGGCTCGGGCTCGTCACCCGCGAGCAGCACCGTCAGATCGCCGGGGCCGCCGCGTCGCTCCCCTCCCGCCGCGCGGCGGTCCTCCTGCTCGAGCGCGGCTTCCTCAAGCCCACCGAGCTCACCGGCCTCGTCCGGCGCCGCACCGAGGAGGTCGTCTTCGGGGTGTTCGCCGACGCGGAGGCGCGCTTCGGCTGGGCCGGAGAGGCGGTCCCGGGCGACGAGCGGACCGCCCTCGAGCGCGGGACGATCGCGCTCGCGGTGGAGGGCGTCCGGCGCCGCTGGCTCGCGCCGCGCGTGGACGCGCTGCTCGGCGGGCCCGGGACGCTCCTGTCCCCCGCCGAGGGCGGCCCCGGCCCCGCGGATCTGGGGCTGTCCGCGGAGGAGCGGCGCGCGGTGGCGCTGGCCGACGGGCTGCGCACGCTCGACGAGATCGTCGCGGCGAGCCCGCTCGACGCGCTCACCACCCGGCAGCTCCTCGCCGCGCTGGTCCTCGTGGGGGCGCTCGCCGTGCGGGTCCTCCAGGCCGGGGGCCCCCAGGCCCAGCGCGCCCAGGCGATCGACCTCGGGCGCGTGCGGGAGAAGCTCGATCAGGTCCGGCGCGCCGACTACTTCACGGTCCTCGGGGTCGGGCGGCTCTGCACCCCGCACGAGGTGCGGGAGGCTTCCGACCGCCTGCTCGCCGAGCTGGATCCCCAGCGATACGGCGGGGCCCGGGACGAGAGCCTGCCGGCCACGCTGGCCGAGATCCAGGCGGTGGTGAAGGACGCGCGCGACGTCCTCGCCGACGACCGGCTCCGCGACGAGTACCTGCGCGGCCTCGGCGAGTAGGTCCGTCGGAGCTGCCGCGTGCACGGCAGCCCCTTCCGCGTTACAGGAGGGATCCGGTAGAAGAGGCAACAATGGTTCGTGAAATCGTCATCTGGCCCGATCCCGTCCTGAAGCAGATCGCGAAGCCGGTGGACCGGGTGGACGACTCCATCCGCCGCCTCCTCGACGACATGGCCGAGACCATGTACGCGGCCGAGGGCGTCGGGCTGGCCGCCCCGCAGATCGGCGTGCAGAAGCGCGTGATCGTCATCGACACCTCGCCGCGGCAGGAGGGGCAGCGCCTGCTCCACCTCGTGAACCCGGAGATCGTGCGGCTCGAGGGGAAGACCACGTACACCGAGGGGTGCCTCTCGATCCCCGGCGAGGCGGAGGACGTCGAGCGCGCCGCGAAGGTGTGGGTGCGGGCGCTCGACTACCACGGCAAGCCGTTCGAGCTCGAGGCGGACGACCTCCTCGCGATCGCCCTGCAGCACGAGACGGATCACTTGAACGGCACGCTGTTCGTCGATCACCTCTCGAGCCTCAAGCGCGAGCTGATCCGGAAGCGGATGAAGCGGCTCAAGGCCGACCGCGCCGCCGAGCAGCGCGAGCGCGCCGCCAGCCGGGAGAGCGCGCTGTAGGCCCGAGAACCCGGGACGCGGAGATCGGTCACGGGCACGGCCTCTCCGTGTGCCGTCACCGTGACCGTGACCGGGGTCTCCGTGACCCGTGAAGCGTGTCCCCTGTCCCGTGACTCGATCCCGTGCTCCGTCGGAGCCCGGGGCCAGGGGCTACGGGAGGCGGGACACGGGACACGGCAGATCGGTCACGGTGACGGGCACGGTCACGGACGCCGCCGCGAGCGCCCGCGCCCCGCCTAGAACTCGCCGATGGGGAGCACCTTGCGGCCGTAGACCTCGTTCAGGATCTGCGCGGCGCCGAGGTACATCGCGCCGAGGCCGCAGAGGATCCCCTCGTAGCCGGCGATCCGGGTGATGAGCGGGTTGCCGGTGGCGTCGCCGAGCCCGAGCAGGATGAAGAGGACCACGAGCGCGAAGAACACCAGCATGATGGCCCGGTTCATCTTGAGCGTCGCGATGAAGAGGACGATCGAGAAGAGCCCCCAGAGGAACAGGTAGGCCGCCATCGCGTTCTTGTCGGACGCCTCGACGATGCCGAAGCGCGGCATCACGATGAGCGCGACGAGGGAGATCCAGAAGAAGCCGTAGGACGTGAACGCCACCGTCCCGAACGTGTTCTTCTTCTTCCACTCCATCGCGCCGGCGATGATCTGGGCGATCCCACCGTAGAACAGCCCCATCGCCAGGATCATGCTCCCGATGCCGATGATCCCGGCGTTGTGGAGGTTGAGGAGCACGGTGGTGAGGCCGAACCCCATGAGGCCGAGGGGAGCCGGGTTCGCGGTCGTGTCCTTGATGACGGTCTCGGCCAGCGCTGCGGCGCGCTGCAGCTCGACGGGCGCGACGTCCTGGAGTGTCGTCGTCCCGGCGGTCCTGGTCTGGTTCACGGCAACCTCCATTCGATGAGTGAGTCTGCCGTGTAGCACGAATTGCGCACGATTTGAACGCGACACACCAACCATTGCGCGTACCGGCTGACGCCCGTCAATCCACATGGACGCCCAGGGGCGACCAACCGTCGCAACGCACCAGATGCGCGCACGTCATGCAGGGCCGCATCCGGCTGCCATCGGTTTTCGCGCAGTCGGTGCGCCGCGGCGTTCGGCCCCCGGAAGCGTGCGCGCGATCGCGCCTCTCCCTAGAACTCCTGCCATGCACCCCGCCGAGACCGACCGCGAGCACCTCCTGCCACTCTCCAGCGACGAGGTGCTCCGGCGCCGTTTCCTCGTGGTGAGGGATCGCATCCCCGGCAACCTGCGGTTCGGCGTGCTCCTCGAGGCGCTCGACCTGCTCGCGGGCGAGGCCGCGATGATCCACGCGCGCCGCACCGTCCCCGGGGCGCGGGTCGTCACCGCCGCGGTGGACGAGATCCTGGTGCGCCACGTGCTGACCCCGGAGACCGACCTCCGCTGCCGCGCGCGGCTCAACCACGTCGGGCGGAGCTCGATGGAGGTCGGGATCCGCGTGGACGCGCCGGCGACCGGGGTCCACCTCGCGTCCTGCTACTTCACGATGGTCGCGCGCGACGGCGACGGCCCCGACGCCCGGAGCGTCCCCGTCGAGCCGCTGGAGCCTGCCGACGACGTGGACCGGGCGCGCGCGACCCGCGCGATCGCGCGCCGCGAGGCTTACCGCGCGCAGGCGGCGAGCGCCGTCGAGCCGCCCCGGCGAGACGAGTTCGACCTGCTCTCGCGCCTCCACCGCGAGCAGGCCGAGCGGAGCTTCGCCGGCGCGCGCGCGCGCGACCTGACCGCCGAGAGCTGGGAGCGCACCTACCCGGAGCAGGAGAACGCCTCGCGCATCATCTTCGGCGGCTACATCATGCGGCGCGCGTACGAGCTGTCGTCCATCTGCGCGGAGCGGATCGCGCCCGACCGGCCCATCGTGGCGGCGGTGAACCGCGTCAACTTCTTCCACCCGGTGAGCATCGGCGACAAGCTCCGCTTCACCAGCCGGATCGTCTACACCGAGGACGCCGCGATCTGCGTCGAGACGGCGATCGAGCGGGTGAGCCGCGATCGCGCGGTCCGCGCGCTCTCCAACTCCTGCCTCTTCACGTTCGTGAACGTGGACGCGGAGCTCCGCCCGAGGGCGGTGCCGGAGGTCCACCCCTCCGACTGGGAGGAGGACGCGCGCTACCTCGTCGCGCGCCGGGCCCTCGCGGCGCTGCGCCGGCGGACCGGGACCTGGCTCGGGGGGTGAGAGCTTGTCGAAGAATTCGACGAGCTCTCAGGCCGACCCGCGTGAGCGGGGCGGCGGGTGGGGTGAAGCGCCCGAATTCACTTCGGGCGCGAGGGGCGGGCGACGGCCCGCCCCTCCTGGATGGTCAAGGCCCGTCGATTGTTCGACGGGCCTTGAGCGCGCGCGCCGCTCCGCTTCGGGCCCGCCGCGGAGCTCCCATGCCCCGAGGCCCGACGCCGGTTAGAGGCGTGCCGGCCTCTCATGGCCATCACAGCCGCTCGTCGATGGCGCGGTTCGACATCGCGTCCGCCTGCGCGTTCTCCTCGCGCGAGATGTGGCGGACCTCGATCGAGGAGAAGCCGTGCAGGAGCGCCTGCGCCTCCTCGTGCAGCGGCCGGAGGTGCTCCGCCTTGACGGCGTAGTCCCCGTGGAGCTGCTTCACGAGCAGCTCGGAGTCGGAGAGCACCTCGAGCTCGTGGATCCCCATCGCCTTGGCCCGCTTGAGGCCGAGGATGAGCCCCATGTACTCGGCGACGTTGTTGGTGGAGTCGCCGAGGAACTTGCCGACCTTCGCGACGATGTGGCCTTCGGGGTTCACGATCACCGCGCCCGCGCCGGCCGGGCCGGGGTTCCCGCGAGCGGCGCCGTCGGTGTAGAGGCGCGTCCGCCGCGCGGCCTCGGCGGCCTCGGCCGCCTCCTGCGCGGCCCGCTCGGCGGCCTCCGCCGCGGCGCGCTGCTTCTTGCGGCGATCGCGCTCCACCTTCGAGAGCTCCATCGCCTCGTCGAGCTCGGCGGCGGAGCGCCGCGCGGCCCGCTCGACGTCGCTCTGCTTGCGAACCTTGACGCCCTTGGAGCCGCCGCTCGGCGCCGGCTCCTTCGCGCCCTCGATCTCCTCGACCCGATCCGCGGCGGCGTCGATGAGGCGCCCGAGCGCGTCGCGGTCGTAGCCCGGGTAGCGGGCGAGCGTCCGCGGGAGATCCTCGTTCGCGGCGATGAAGCGGAGCAGCTCCGCCAGGACGGCCCGGGCCACGTCTACGCCGTGGAGACGGCGGGCGGGTTCACCGCCTCGGCCGCGTAGATGATGCGGTTGCAGTTCGGGCAGGTCTCGATCGAGTTCGCGCGCTGGAGCGTGATCGCGAGCTGCGGGGGGATGTTGCGGTAGCACCCGTGGCACGTCATCCCGACGACCTGCGTGACGGCGACGCCGCCGCGGCGCTTCTTGATGTGCTCGTACTTCGCGAGCAGCGCCGGGTCCACGGACTTGGCCGCCTCGGCCCGCCGCGACTCGAGCGCCTGGAGCCGCTGCTCGGCGTCCGCCCGCGCGGTGTCGAGCGCCTTCGCGTCGGACTGGGCCCCCTCCTCACGCTCGGCGAGCGCCTCGCCCTTCGCGGCGAGCGCCTTCTGGACCTCGCCCGCCTGCTCGGCCAGCTCCTTCACGTGCTCGGCCTGGCTCTCGTTCGCCTTCTTCGCGATGTCGATCTCGCGGGAGAGGGCGGCGTACTCGCGCGGCGTCTTGATCTCGCCGAGCCGGCCCTCCCACTTCTTCACCTTGTCGCGCTCCAGGCCGAGGAGCGACTCGAGCTGCCGCCGCTCGCGCTCGTTGCCCTCCATCCGGCTCTTCTCGTCGTCGTAGGCGCGCCGCGCCTCGAGGACCCCTCGATCGACCTCGGCGCGTCTGGCGGGGATCGCGTCGAGCTCCCCTTTCACCTCGTTGCTCTCGAGGTCGATCCGTTGCAGCTCCTCCAGCGCCTTCAACTTCTCACGCAGCGACGACAAGTCTTTCTCTCCTCGTATCGGTGGGCCCACCAGGATTCGAACCTGGATCGCATCGGTTATGAGCCGAGCGCTCTGACCGTTGAGCTATGGGCCCGGTCCGGCCCTGGGGAGCACCCTGTATCACAATCCCCGTCACCTGGGTGCCCTCCGCCTAGTTCTCCACGAAGCTCTTGAGCCGCTTCGACCGCGACGGGTGGCGGAGCTTGCGGAGCGCCTTCGCCTCGATCTGGCGGATGCGCTCGCGCGTGACCTCGAAGTCCTGTCCGACCTCCTCGAGCGTGTGGTCGCTCTTCTCGCCGATGCCGAAGCGCATGCGGAGGACCTTCTCCTCGCGCGGCGTGAGCGTGGCGAGCACCTTCCTGGTCTGCTCGGCCAGGTTCATGTTGATGACCGCGTCCGAGGGGCTGACGAGCGACTTGTCCTCGATGAAGTCCCCGAGGTGGCTGTCCTCCTCCTCGCCGATGGGCGTCTCGAGCGAGATCGGCTCCTTCGCGATCTTGAGGACCTTGCGGACCTTGTCGAGCGGCAGCTCCATCTTCGCGGCGATCTCCTCCGGCGTCGGCTCGCGGCCGAGCTCCTGCACGAGGTAGCGGCTCGTGCGGATGAGCTTGTTGATCGTCTCGATCATGTGGACCGGGATGCGGATCGTGCGCGCCTGATCCGCGATCGCCCGCGTGATCGCCTGGCGGATCCACCACGTCGCGTAGGTCGAGAACTTGTAGCCGCGCTTGTACTCGAACTTGTCCACCGCCTTCATGAGGCCGATGTTGCCCTCCTGGATGAGATCCAGGAACTGCAGGCCGCGGTTCGTGTACTTCTTCGCGATGGAGACCACGAGGCGGAGGTTCGCCTCGACGAGCTCGGTCTTCGCCCGCTCGGCCTTCCGCTCGCCGTCGCCGATCATCCGGTAGGTCCGGCGCAGCTCCTCCACCGGGACCTCCGCCTCCTCCTGGACGCGCAGGATCTTGCGCCCCGCGGTCCGGACGGACCGGTCGAGCTCCTCGACCTCCTCGAGGGGGACGCCGAGCTTCTTCGCGAGCTTCTTGCGCTCGCCCTCGTCCTCGCGCGTCTCGCGGAGGAGCCGCCGCAGCTCCTTCACCGGGACCGACGTGCGGCGCTCGCACTCGTACAGCTCGCGCTCGGCCTCCTCGACCCGCTTGATGAAGCTCTTCAGCTTCAGGACGATCCGGTCGATCTGCTTCTTGTTGAGCTGGATCGCCTCGAGGTTCTCCATCATGTCCGCCTCGACGGCGCGGACCTCGTTCCTCAGCTCCTTGCGCTTCACCTCGGAGAGCTTCTTCCCGCCGAGGGCCTCGCGGAGCTTCGCGGCGTCGCGGTCGAGCTTGCGGATCAGGTCGATGTGCGTGAGCACGTGCTCGACCTTCCGCTCCTCCTCCTTCGGGATCTTCGGCCGCTCCGGCTCGGCGCCCTCGGCGACGGCGACGGCGGCCTCGCCCTCGACCGGCGCGGCGCCCCCGCCCTCCTCCTCGGCGCCGCCCTCGGCCTCGGCGCTCTCGAGCGACTCGTCCTCGGTCTCGGTCTCCTCCTCGCCCTCGCCCTGCTGCTCCTCGCCGGCGTCCTTGATGATCTCGCGGACGCGGATCTTGCCCTTCCGGAGCCGCTCGCCGAGCTCGAGGATCTCGCGGATGGCGATGGACGACGAGAGCACCGCCGCGAGGATCTCCTTCTCGCCCTCCTCGATCCGCTTCGCGATCTCGACCTCGCCCTCCCGCGTCAGGAGGGAGACCGACCCCATCTTGCGCAGGTACATGCGCACCGGGTCGTTCGACTTGCCGTAGCCGGCGTCCTCCTCCTCCTTCTCCTCGGTCTTGTCCGCCGCCTCCTTCTCCTCCGGCTCCGGCGGCTTGTCCGGGAGCTTCATCTTCTTCTCGGCGCCGTCCACGACCTCGATGTCGTGCTCGCCGAACATCGACATGACGTCGTCGATCTGGTCCGACCCGACGTCCGACGGCAGCGCGTCGTTCACCTCGTCGAAGGTGACGAAGCCCTTCTCGCGCCCGCGCTCCATGAGCGCCTTCATCCCGGGGCGCTCGGTGATGTCGGACATGTCGTCCTGCGCGAGGTCGACGTCCTCCTCCTCCTCCACCTCCGCCTCGTCGCCCTCCGCCTCGGCCTCGCCCTCGGCCTCGACCTCCTCGGCCTCCTCGGACGGCGGCCCGCCGCGGCGCGGCTTGGCGCCCTTCACCGCCGCCTTCTCGGGGGCGTGCTCGACGACCGCCTGGACCTTCTTCCGTTCGGGCTTCTCCGCCGCGGCCTTCTCGGCGCGCTCGGCCCGCTCGGGGCGGGCGTCGGGCTTCCCCGCCTTGCGGATCGCGGGGCCCTTCGCGCGGACGACCTCCGCCGCCTTCCTCGCCTTGACGCCGCGCTCCTCCCTGCCGCGCTCCTCCTTCCGCGAGGCGGGCTTCACCTTCGCCTTCGCGGCGGGCTTCTTCGTCGGCTTCTTCGCGGCGTGGGCCTTCGTGGTCATCTTCCTCTTCTCCTTCGACGACGGCGCGGCTGCTCGATGGTGCTCGTTCTTAACGCGTCCCGGGCGAATGAGCCCGGACAACTCTTCGAGAATGCTCCGGAGTCGGCCTTTCATCCGGATCGCTCCAGCTCCCGCAGGATCTTCTTCTGATCGCGGATGGCGTTCAGCAGGCGCTGGGCGTCGTCCATCCTCGCGCTCCCCGCCCCGGTCACCCGCCTCAACGCCTCCGCGTATTCCTCGTCCAGATGCTCCAGCCGCGCCTTGACCGCGGACCGCCGGAGCTCCCGATCCGCGTGCTGCGGCTCGAGCCGGGCCGGCCCGGCCAGCTCCCGGACGCGCGTGACGATCGCCCGGTTGGCGGTCGCCTCCAGCCGGGCGATGGCCTCGTCAAGGGCGACCGCCCCGCGGCTCAGGTCGCGCGCCAGGTCGGCGAGCGGCCCCGGCGGGAGCAGCTCGGCGAGCTTCACCTCCTCGGCGACCGGCCCCAGCTCGGGGTGGGAGGCGAGGATCCCGAGCGCGTCCGCGGCGGGCCCCGGCAGGAGCAGCTTCACCCGCGCGCCCCTCCCGCCCATGCCGGTGCGGGGCGGTCGCGCGGGCGCCGGAGCGGGCCTCGGCCCCTCCGGGGGAGGACCGGCGTCCGAGCGTCCGGCGCCGGGCTTCCCGCCCGCGAGCTCCGCGTGCAGCGCGCCGCGGTCGAGGTCGAGCCGCTTCGCGATCGCGTCTTCGAAGACTGAACGCGCGAGCCCCTCCGGAATCATCCGGACGAACGGGAGGAGCTCCCGGATGGCCGCGAGCTTCTGCTCGAGCGCCGCCTCCCGCGGCCGGCCCTGGCAGGTCCGGTCGACGGCCCGGTCGATGAGGAACTCCGACAGCGGCGCCGCGCGGGCGAGGAGCGCCTCGACGCCGGCCCGGCCGTTGGCCCGGGCGTACTCGTCGGGATCTTGCTTGCCCTGCTCGGAGGGGAGCACCGCCACCTTGCCCGCGAGCCCGGCCGGGAAGAGCGCCTGGGCGGCCTTCGCCGGCGCGGCGAGCCCGGCCACGTCCCCGTCGAAGAGGACGGTCACCTCGCGGCAGTCGCAGCGCTGGAGCAGCTCGACGTGCTCGTTGGTGAGGGCGGTGCCGCAGACCGCGACGGCGTTCCGGACCCCCGCCTGGTGCAGCCCGATCACGTCGAAGTAGCCCTCGACCAGGATCGCCTGCCGCGCCCTGCGGATGCTCTCGCGGGCGAGATCGAGGCCGTAGAGCACGCGCGACTTCTTGTAGAGCGGGGTCTCGGGCGTGTTGAGGTACTTCGCGCCCTTCGAGGCGCCGAGGGCGCGGCCGCCGAACCCGATGACCTGCCCGTCCATGCCGGAGATGGGGAACATGAGGCGATCGCGGAAGCGGTCGTAGGTGCCGCCGTCCTTCTCCCTCTCGATGACGAGGCCCGCCCGCTTCAGGGCCTCGAGCCCGATCCCCTTCTCCGCGAGCCGCCGCGGGAGGTCGTTCCACGCGTCCGCCGCGACCCCGAGCCGGAACGTCCGGATCGAGTCCTCCGAGACCCCCCGCCCCGCGAGGTAGGCGCGGGCCGGCTCGCCGTGCCGGCTCGCGAGGCGCGCCGCGAAGTACCGGGCCGCGGCGTCGCTCGCGGCGAGGACCTCGTTGCGCTCCTTGCGCCGAGCCCGCTGCTCGGCCGAGTCCTCCTCGGCCGACTCCGGGATCTCGACGCCCACCTCGAGCGCCAGCGCCCTCACCACCTCGGGAAACTCCTTCCCCTCGAGCCGCTGCAGGAACCCGAAGACGTCGCCGTGCGCCCCGCAGCCGTAGCAGTTGAAGTGCTTGTCCTCGGGGTAGACGTGGAAGCTCGGCGTCCTCTCCCCGTGGAAGGGACAGTTGCCCTTCCAGGTCCGGCCCGACCGCTTGAGCTCCACGTGGCGGCCGATCACCGCCACCACGTCCACGCGCGCGCGGATCTCGTCGATGAGCGCGTCGGGGATCAGGGACTCCCACCGCCTTTCGATCGCAGCGGGGGGAACCGAGACCTCCCGGCTCCCCCCATCCCGCGCGCTCGCCGCGGGCCGCCCGTCCTGCGGCCGCCCGGGCCTACTTCCCGGTCAGCCGCGCCTTCACCATGTCCGAGACGGTCTTCCCCTCCGCCCGGCCCTGCACCTCCGGCATGAGCGCCTTCATGACGGCGCCCATGTCCTTCGGGCCCTTCGCGTTCGTCTGCGCGATCGCCGCGTCCACCTTGGCGCGGAGCTCCTCCTCGGTGAGCTGCTGCGGCAGCCACGTCTGGAGGATCTTGATCTCCGCCTCTTCCTTGTCGGCGAGATCCTGCCGGCCGCCGGCCTTGTACTGCTCGACCGAGTCGCGGCGGCGCTTGACCTCCGAGGCGATCACGCCCAGCACGCCCGCGTCGTCGAGCGGCTTCATGAGCTCGATCTCGCGGTACTTGACGGCGCTCTTGAGCATCCGGACGACGCTGAGCTTCAGCGCGTCCTTCTCGCGCATGGCGGCCTTGAGGTCCTGATCGAGCTGTTCCTTGATCGCCATGATCCGATCCGGGGTGCGAGACGGTGTCGGGGAGACTAGAAGCCCTTCCGCATCTTCTTGAGCGCGCGCTTCTTGGCGGCGAGGGCCTTCTTCTTCCGCTTCACGCTGGGCTTCTCGTAGTGCTCGCGCTTGCGGACCTCGGAGAGGATCCCGGCCTTCTCGCACTGCTTCTTGAAGCGCTTCATGGCGTTCTCGAACGACTCGCCATCCTTGACGCGCACTCCGGTCATTCGCTTCCTCGTGTCCTGCAGTTGTTGTTGTCGAGGCTCGCGCCTTCGAAAGTGAAGGAGCCGGGCGCCCTCGGACGCCCGGCTCTCCACGCGGCTGAACGGCGGCTATTACGCGAAAACCCTCTCCGCGTCAAGGGTTTCCGGGCTTCACGGGGTGGGGCTGACCCTGCCGGTGCTCGAGGATCGTGTAGACCTCGCTCGGCGTCACGTCGGCCGACGCGAGCAGGACGAGCAGGTGGTAGATGAGGTCGGCCGCCTCGTGGGCGAGGTGATCCTTCGTGTCCTTGCCGTCGAAGAGCGCCTGGTGCGCCTCGTTCACCTCGTAGGCTTCCTCGATGATCTTCCGCCGGATCCGCGGCGGCGCGTCGAGGAGCTTGCGGGTGTAGCTGCCCGTGGCGGCCGCGTGGTCCGCCTTGCGCGACTCGATGATCGCCCAGAGCTTCGCGAGGAAACGCTCGTCTGCCATTCGAACTCCTGCCTTTCGGAGAAACAGCTTCGGGTCCCCGTGTGACACGCTGGCCCGGTCTGCCGCACGGTGTAGAGCACGGCATCCCCGTCGCAGTCGAGGGCGATCGCACGGAGCTCCTGGATGTGGCCGCTGGTGTCCCCCTTTCGCCAGAGGGACCTGCGGCTGCGCGACCAGTAGGTCGCCCGGCCCCCCTCGGCGCTCGCGACGAGGGCCTCGCGGTTCGCCCAGGCGAGCATCAGGACGGTCCCGTCCTCCTCCTGGGCGATCACCGGGACGAGGCCCCGGTCGTCGAACTTCACGCGGGCGAGCAGCGCGGGGGATAGCTCCACGGGGCGTGCCGCCACGGAGCGTGCCGCCTTCTTCGGGCTCACGGGGCTCATGGCCGGACGTCGATCCCCTTCGCGCGGAGGTACGCCTTCGCCTCCTGCACGGTGTGCTTGCCGTCGTGGAAGATCGAGGCCGCGAGCGCCGCGTCGGCGAAGCGGAGCCCCTCGGCGAGGTGCTCGAGCGTGCCGACGCCGCCGGAGGCGATCACCGGGACCGTGACGGCGGCGCAGACCTTCTCGAGCAGCTCGAGGTCGTAGCCCGCCTGCGTCCCGTCGCGATCCATCGACGTGAGCAGGATCTCCCCCGCGCCGCGATCGGCCACCTCGCGGACCCAGGCGAGCCCCTCGACCCCGGTCGGCCGCGAGCCGCCGGCGACGAAGACCTCCCACTCCTGCGGCCCGCTCCCCTTCGGCCGGCGCTTCACGTCCACCGCGACGACCAGGGCCTGCGCGCCCGCGATCCGGGAGAGGCGGTTCACGAGCGACGGGTCCTTCACCGCCGACGAGTTCACGCTCACCTTGTCGGCGCCGGCGTGGAGCAACGCCACGAAGTCGTCCTCGCTGCGGACCCCGCCGCCCACCGTGAGCGGCGCGAACACGCGGGCCGCGGTCCGGGTGACGAGGTCGAGCAGCGTGCCGCGGTTCTCCAGGGTGGCGGCGATGTCGAGGTAGGTCACCTCGTCGGCCCCCTGGGCGTCGTAGCGCGCCGCGGCCTCCACGGGGTCGCCCGCGTCGCGCAGGTTCTGGAAGTGGATCCCCTTCACGACGCGCCCGTTCTTGACGTCGAGGCAGGGGATGATCCGCTTGGCCGGCATGTCGTCTCGTCCTCTAGGCCTTCGCGGCCGCGATCGCGTCGCGGAGCGCGATCCGGCCCTCGTAGAGCGCCTTGCCCACGATCACCCCGGCGACGCCCGCCGCGCGGCACGCCTCGACGTCGGCGAGGCTCGCCACGCCGCCGGAGGCGACCACCTGCACCCCGGCGTCGGCCTGGAGCCGCGCCGCGCCCGCCGCGTCCACCCCGGCGAACATCCCGTCCCGCCCGACGTCGGTGTACTCGACGAGCGAGACGCCCGCCGCCTTGACCCGTCGCGCGACCTCCGCCGCGGCGAGGCCGGTCCCCTCGAGCCAGCCCGCGATCTTCACCTCGCCGTTCCGGGCGTCGATCCCGCACCGGATCCGGCCCGGGAACCGGCGGCACGCCTCCTCGACGAGGCCGAGCCGCTCCACCGCCGCCGTCCCGAGCACCGCGTACCGCACGCCGAGGGCGAACACCTTCTCGAGGTCCGCGATGGTGCGGAGCCCGCCGCCGAGCTCGACCTCGATCCCCCGGACCTCGCAGATCGCCCGCACCGCGTCGAGGTTCACCGGCCAACCCGCCTTGGCGCCCTCGAGGTCCACGACGTGCAGGAGGGTGGCGCCGGCGCGGGCGAACTCCTCCGCCTGCAGCGCGGGGCGCGACGCGTAGACCTTCTTCGTCGCGTAGTCGCCCTTCTCGAGGCGGACCACCTCGCCGCCGATGAGGTCGATGGCCGGGATGACGAGCATGCGCGCGGGCTCCTAGATCGAGACGAACCGCTGGAGGAGCGCGAGCCCGACCTTCTGGCTCTTCTCCGGGTGGAACTGGACCGCGAACAGGTTGTCCTTCGCGAGCGCGGCGCAGTAGTCGCCGCCGTGCGTCGCGACGAGGGCCACGCCCGGCGCGTCCGCGGGGGCGGCGTACGAGTGGGCGAAGTAGACGTACTGTCCGTCCATCGGCGCGAACAGCGGCACGTCGCGGGCGACGAGCCGGACCGGCGACCAGCCGATGTTCGGGAGCTTCGCGCCGGCGGGGAGCCGGGCGACGGTGCCGGCGAGGACGCCGAGCCCCCGGGCGCCGCCCGCCTCCTCCCCGCGCTCGAAGAGGATCTGGAGGCCGACGCAGATGCCGAGCACCGGGGTGCCCTTGCGGATCGCCTCGAGGAACGCGTCGGCGACCCCGCTCCGCCGCATCGCCTCGGCGCACTCCGGCATCGAGCCCTGGCCGGGGACGACCACGCGGTCGGCGCTCCGGACCACGGCGGGATCGCGCGTCACCACGACCTGCGCGCCGACCTCGCGCAGCGCGTTCTCGACGGAGCGGAGGTTCCCGGCGCCATAGTCCACGAGCGCCACGGTCCCGGCGGGCTTGCGCGCCACTAGAGCATCCCCTTCGTCGAGGGCAGCGCCGTCCCCTCGCGCGCGGTCGCGGCGCGGAGGGCGCGCGCGGTCGCCTTGAAGATCGCCTCCACGACGTGGTGGAGGTTCCGCCCGTAGCGGACGTTCACGTGGAGGCAGATCCGGGCGTGGTTCACGAGCGCCTGGAGGAAGTCCTGCGTGAGGTCCACGTCGTAGGTGCCGATGAACCGCTTCCCGGACGGGAGGCCCGCGTTGAAGGTGAGGTGCGGGCGGCCGGAGAGGTCCACCACCGCCTCGACCAGCGCCTCGTCGAGCGGCACGATCGCGTGGCCGTAGCGGGCGAGGCCGGCCTTGTCGGCGGTGGCCTGCCGCAGCGCCTCGCCGATCCCGATCCCCACGTCCTCGACGGTGTGGTGGGCGTCCACCTCGAGATCGCCCTTCGCCTGGACCGTGAGCGCCATCCCGCCGTGGCGCGAGATCTGGTCGAGCATGTGGTCGAAGAAGGGGACGCCCGTCGCGATCCGCGCCTCGCCCGGCTCGAGGCGGAGCGCCACCTCGACCTGGGTCTCCTTCGTCCGGCGGGCGACCTCGCCGCGGCGGACCTTCGGCCGCGCCGCCGCTCCCGCCGGCCTCCTCGCCTGCGCGCGCCTCATCGCCGGCTCCGGGGGGCGCGGCGCCCGGCTCGCGGCCCGCGGCGCGCTGCGCGGGCGTCCTTCTTCCCGCGCGCGCCCTTCTTCCCGTGCGCCGCCCGCCGCGCCGGCGCCGCCTTCGCGACCCGCACCGCGACCGCGCGCCAGTGGCCCTCGAGCCCCTCGGCCCGCGCGAGCGCCTCGACCGCCGGCGCCACCGTGGCGAGGGCCGCGGGGGTGAGCTCGAGCACGCTCATCCGCCGCCGGAACGTCGCGACCGAGAGCGGGGAGGCGAACCGGGCCGTCCCCGCCGTGGGGAGCACGTGCGAGGGGCCGGCGAGGTAGTCTCCCACCGCCTCGGGCGTGCTCGTCCCGACGAACACCGCGCCGGCGCGCGAGAGCTTCGGCACGAGCCGCGCCGCGTTCCGGGCGTGGAGCGCGAGGTGCTCCGGCGCGAACTCGTCGGCGAGCCGGACCGCCTCGGCGAGACCCGCCGCGACCACCACCGCGCCGCGATCCTCGATCGAGCGGGTCGCGATCTCGCGCCGGGGGAGGTCCGCGAGCTGCCGCGCGACCTCGGCCAGCGCCGCGTCGGCCACCTTCGCCGACGGGGTGACGAGCACCGAGACGGCCCGCGGATCGTGCTCCGCCTGGGCGAGGAGGTCGGACGCGACCTCGGCCGGATCCGCGGCGGCGTCGGCGAGGACGAGGATCTCGCTCGGCCCGGCGATCATGTCGATGTCGACCTTGCCGAACACGAGCCGCTTGGCGGCCGCGACGTAGGCGTTGCCCGGCCCGCAGATCTTGTCCACCGCGGGGATGGTCGCGGTGCCGTAGGCCATCGCCGCGACGGCCTGGGCGCCGCCGACGCGGTAGAGCCGCCCCACCCCCGCGACGTGGCAGGCGGCGAGCGTCCAGGCGTCCATCTCGCCGGTCCCCCGCACGCCGGGCGAGCAGACGATCACCTCGCGGACCCCGGCCACCCTCGCCGGGATCGCGGTCATGAGCACGGAGGACGGATACCGGGCCGTCCCGCCCGGCACGTACAGCCCGACGCGGGCGAGCGGCCGGACCACCTGGGCGAGCGTCGCCCCGGTGGCGTCGCGGCGGGCCTTCACCTCGGAGTCGGTCTCGCGGGCGTGGAAGTCGGTCACCCGCTTCGCGGCGAGGGAGAGCGCCCGCCGCCCCTCGGCGGGGAGGCTCCGGAAGGCGGCGCGGAAGTCGTCGGGGACGAGGGCCACCCCGGCGGCGGTGCCCGGATCCCAGCCGTCGAAGCGGCGCGTGTACTCGAGGAGCGCCTCGTCCCCACGGGCGCGGACGTCCTCGACGATGCGCAGGGCGGCCTCGCGGACGGGGGCTTCGTCCTCGTCCGAGCCACGGGCGCAGACCTTCTCCCAGGCGGCGCGGAACGAGGGATCGCGGCTGTCGAGCTTCTGCACGGCGGGGTCCTCCGGAAGAACCCTGTCTTATAGACGACTTCGCTTCGCGGGGCGACTTCCGCCTACCGAGCCGCCCATCGCCGCCCGCCCGCGCCCCCGCGCGCACCGAGGTCCATCTTCTGTGCAGGACATCGAGGACGGGTTCAAGCGCGCGGCCCCGCGCGCACCGGGGTCACGGCTCAGGCGCCGCGGCCGCGACGGCCCTGCTACATTGAAACGATGGATCCGCGGACGGACCTGTGGCTGCAGAACCTCGTGGACGAGCGCGACGGCGCCGCCCTGTACGAGGGGCTGGCCCGCCACGAGAAGGATCCAGCGAGGGCCCGGAGCTTCCGCGAGCTCGGGGAGGCGGAGCGCCGGCACGCGGAGATCTGGCAGCGCAAGCTCGAGAAGGAGGGCGTCGCCCTCCCCGCGGACCACCCGAGCTCGCGGGTGCGCGCGCTCGTGTGGCTCGCGCGGCGGCTCGGCTCGGCCGCCGTGGTCCCGATGGTCCTCGAGACCGAGGCGGGCGACGCGGACAAGTACGACGAGCAGGGCGGCGAGGCCACCGCGATCGCCGAGGAGGAGCGCGCCCATGGCCAGGTGCTGACCCGGATGAAGGGGACCGGCCCGGACGGCGCGCGGTACCTCATCGCGCAGCGCGAGCGGTGGCACCGCGGCGGCGGGCGCGCCGGGGCCGTCCGCGCGGCGATCTTCGGCATGAACGACGGGCTCGTCTCGAACCTCTCGCTCATCCTCGGGGTCGCCGGGGCCGGGGTCGCGCCTCGCGCCGTCGTCGTGACCGGCTTCGCCGGGCTCCTCGCCGGCGCGTTCTCGATGGCGGCCGGCGAGTACACCTCCGTGGCGAGCCAGCGCGACCTCCTCTCCCGCCAGATCGCGCTCGAGAAGCGCGAGATCGAGGAGGCGCCGGAGGAGGAGGCGGCGGAGCTCGCGCTGATCTTCAAGCAGAAGGGGCTCTCCACGGAGCAGGCGAGCCGGACCGCGGCGGAGCTCCTGAAGGACCCGGCGAGCGCGCTCGACACGCTGGTCCGCGAGGAGCTCGGCCTCGACCCCGAGGACCTCGGCTCGCCGCGCGAGGCGGCGGTCTCGTCCTTCCTGATGTTCTCGGTCGGGGCGATCGTGCCGCTCGTCCCGTTCCTCGTCGCGTCGGGGAACGCCGCCGCCGTCGGGAGCGCCGCCCTCGCGGCCGGCGTCCTCGCCGGCGTGGGCGGGCTGATGGGGTTCCTCTCCGGCACCGGCGTGTGGAGGTCGGCGGCGCGGATGGTCGGCCTCGCCGCCCTCGCCGCGGGCGTGACCTACGGCGTCGGCCGGCTCTTCGGCGCGACCGCGGGGTGAGGGACGTGGGCGCGCGCGGGCCCGGACCCGGACCCGGACCCGCACCCGAACCCGCACCCGAACCCGTCACCGTGCCCGTGACCGTGACCGTTCCCCGTGCCCGCATCCCGCCTCCCGTGTCCCGTGATCCGTGTTCCGACGTCGGAGTCGGACGGATCACGGGAACCGACGGGCGCGCTCGGACGGTCACGGGAACCGACGGCTTGGTCGGACCACGGAAATCGGGCCACGGGCCACGGAACCCGGTCCACGGTCACGGAGCAGCCGGTGACGGTGACGGGCACGGAACACGCCAACGGGTGCCGCTGCCGGACGGGGCAGCGGCTCGGCCGTCACTCGACGTCGCCCTCGTCCGCCCTCGGCGGCGGCGCCGGCTCCTCCTCCTCCGCCGCCTCCGCCGCCGCGAGCACCTCCTCGCGGATCCGCTCGACGAGCTCGCCCGCGACCTTCCCGGTGCGCCGTCTTGCGTAGTAGCGCGAGACGCTCGGGAGCGAGAAGCGGTTCATCGTGACGCTGTGGGTCGCCATCGCGTTGAGCCGATCAATGTCGATGAACCACTCCGGGAGGTACACCGGGCCGACGCAGAGCCCCTCGTCGATGAGCCCCCGGACCAGCTCCGCGTCGTCCACGCTCATCTTCCCGGCGAGGAACGCCCGGACGAGATCGACGTCGCGCGCCTCGAGGGAGGCCCGGAGGAAGTTGAAGGTCCGGCAGTAGCCGCGCTGGTAGGCGGCGTCCTTGGTGAACGGCGCGCCCCCCTCGACGACGCCGCCGCGGAAGACCCGCTCGCTCATGAGCGCGGCCTTCTCGGGCGGGAAGCGGGCGAGCAGGTACCGGTAGACCTCGAGGAAGTCGGCGCCGCGGGCCGCCATGTCGATGGCGATGGTGCGCTCGCCGAGCTCGATGTAGCGCTCGTCGGAGATGTTCCCGGTGAGGAACTCCGAGATGATCCCGCCGCCCTCCTGCGACTCCGTGTAGCGGGGCAGCCCGACCCCGAGCACGGTCAGCACCGGCTGGAGGTAGCCGTTCATCGAGGTGAGGACGTGCCAGAGCCCCTCGTGGTGGGCGAGCGCGCGGACCTGGCGGTCGGAGAAGCGGGCGCCCTTGCGGAGCGTGACGCGGGTGGCGCCCGCGGCGGCGTTCGCGGTGAGGCGCGTGGCGACGACCACCTTCACGTCCCCGCCGAGGAGCGGGCCGCAGATCTCGGCGATGCGCTTCGCCGCCTGCTTCGCCGTGAACGTCGCCTCCTCGTCGCGCGCGCGCGGGCGCGACGCCCACATGCGCGCGATGGCGAGGTTGTCGGCGTTGTGATCGGGGAAGCGGTCGCGCGGATCGCCGTAGATCCGGCGCGAGAGCTCGTAGAAGCGCCGGGTCCCCCGCGCGGCGACGAGCTCGACCATCATCGCGAACTCGTCGCACTTGCGCCGGAGCAGCTCCTCCACCGGGTTCCGCCCGCGGATCTGGCGCCGGATGTCCCGGAGCTCCCGCCCCTTCTCCGCCGGGTCGAAGCCCAACGCCGGGTACTCGGGGCGCGGCAGCTCCCGGGCGCCCCGCTTGAAGAACCGCTCGTGGACCTGTGGCCCCCAGTTGATGGCCCGGAGCACGCGGATCGGCCGCTGCGCGTGGACGATCGCGTCGGAGAGGCGTCGGAGGTACTCGCGCGGCACGCCGGGACCGTACCACGGTCCGCCGTCCGGCCGGTCGCGGGCGCGCGGCGGCCCCTCGGCGTCCGCGCGATCGCGTGATCTCGCTCCTTCGGCGCGGGCACGCCCGTTGCTCACCGGCCAGGCGAGGAGACCGCCATGAAACGAATCGAGTCGATCCACGTCGCCCCCACCAGCGAGACCCGTGCCCTGCCCGGCCGCTTCCAGTCCGCCCTGCAGGGCGCCGCCAGCGGGCTCGCCCGCGGGCTCGCCGCCACCGTGCAGCTCGCCGCCCCTTACGTCCCGGGCGGGACGGTGCTCTCGGCCGCGGTCAACGGGGCCGTCGCCGGCGCCAGCGGGAGCGCGCGGGCCGGCGCGCCGGCCGGGTCGAGCGCGCCCGACGACGTGCTCGGCGCGACGCGCCAGCTCCAGGAGGAGGCCCGGACCTTCAACCTCCAGTACCTCCAGCTCCAGGAGAACATGCAGCGGGAGAGCCGCGAGTTCACCGCGCTGTCCAACGTCATGAAGGTGAAGCACGACAGCGCGAAGGCGGCGATCCAGAACATCCACTAGTCAGCGCCGCCCCCCGAACCCCCGCCCGCGTGGCGCGCGCATTCGTGGGCTCATCTCCCCTGTCGCGCGCCACCAGGAGCCACCATGCCCCTCGCCCCCGTCGCGGCGCCGGCGCTCCCTGCGTCGGCGCCCACCGTCACGGCCCGGCCCCGCTCCTTCGGGGCGGTGCTCGAGGCGCTCGGACCGCGCCAGCCCGCGGCCGCTCCGCCCGCACGCCCCGCCGTGCCCGTCGCCCTCGCGATGGTGGAGCGGGCCCAGGCCCGGCTCGACGCCGTGCTCGCCGCGGCACGCTCCGGAAGGACCTTCACCGCCCAGGAGCTGCTCTGGCTGCAAGCGGAGGCCTACCGGACCGCGCAGACGGTGGACCTCGCCGCGAAGCTGGTCGAGCAGGGCGCGCAGAGCGTGAAGCAGGCGATCAACACGCAGGTGTGACTTCAGGCGCCGGGCTTCAGGTGCCTGAGCCCGAGGCCGAGGGTCGTCGCTCCCCGGACGCCCGGCCGATCACGAAAGGATCTCCGATGCGCTCGCTCATCTGGCTCGCCCTGCCCGCCGCTCTCGCCGGCTGCGGGCGCGAGGAGCTCTTCCACCGGCTCGACGAGCCCCAGGCGAACGAGGTGCTGGTGGCGCTCGACGAGGGAGGGATCGCGGCGCGCAAGGAGCCGGAGGACGGGACGGAGGGCGGCTGGCTCGTGTCGGTCGCCTCCGGCGACGCGGCCCCGGCCCACCGCCTCCTGTCGGCGCGCGATCTCCCGCGCGCACGCCCGCCGGGGTTCGGCGACGTGTTCTCGAAGGGGTCCCTGGTTCCGACGCCGGTGGAGGAGCACGCCTTGTACCTGCACGCGCTCGCCGGCGAGCTCGCGCGGAGCGTCGAGGCCATCGACGGCGTCGTCGGGGCGCGGGTGCACCTCGGGCTGCCGCAGCCGGATCCCCTCCGCCCGGGTGAGCGCGCCGCGCCGCGCGCCGCCGTGCTGGTGCGGTGCCGGCCGGCCGCGTGCGCGGCGGTCCGCAGCCTCGAGCCGGGCGTGCGCGCGCTCGTCGCGGGCGCGGCGGACGGGCTCCGCCCCGAGGCGGTCGCGGTGGTGATCTCGGAGGCGACGGAGGCGAGCCCGCCTCGCGCCGACGGGCGCCGACGTTCGCCGGTGCTCCTCGCGATCGCCGCGCTCGCCGCGCTCGCCGCCGCCGGGATCGGCGGCGCCGGCCTCTTCAGCGGACTCCGGAAGGGGAGCGCGTCGTGACCGCGTGCCGCGAGGCGCTCGCCTCGGAGGATCGCCGCCTCGCCGCGCTCGCGGCGACCCTCCTGCCGGAACGGGCGCGCGTCCTGCTCGCACGCGGTCCAGTCCCCGTCGCTGCGGACGAGACCGCGCGCCTCGCAGCGCTGCCCCGGGGCGACCGCCTCGCCGCCCTCGCCGGAGCCCTCGCCGTCGAGCTTCCTGCCGCACGCGTGACGGCGGCAGCTGCCGCCGAGCGTCCGGCGGTGGCGAGCCTGCTCCGCTGCGTCGCGACCCGAGGCGCGGCGTTCGCGGCTTCCGCGGCCCTGCTGCGGCTCTGCCGCGAGCGGCTCGGGGGTCCCGACGACGCGCCGTAGCGCGGCACGATTCGCGCGAGCAGATGCCAGCGTCTGGCGGTACCTGCGCTCGTGCCGGGGTTCGCAGCGCTCCTGGGCACCTCGCGGTCCGGCCGCCACACGGCGGGACCGCTCCGCGGGGCGGGCGATCCGCGAAGCCGTCCAGGTTCCCGTGCTCCGTGGCCCCGTCCGTTCCGCGGACCGTGGGGTCGGCGCCGCGGCCGATCGGCGTACGGGGGCGCTCGCCAACCCCGCGTGGTTCCTCGGAGCACGCGCCGGCACGTCCCTTGGACTCGATGTCGGCGATGCCGTTCCCGTTCGAGCTCCCCTCGCTCTCCTGCGGCTTCGCCGAGCTCACCCGCGCGGCGCGGGCGTCCGGTGCCGAGATCGCGCGCGCCGCGGCCGCGTCCCTCGCTCGCGTCACGGGCGGCCCCGTCTCGGTGCAAGGCGTCCCCGTCCCCGGGCCGGCCGCTCCCCGCGCGGTCGCTGCGCGCGTGGCGATCGACCTCGCCGCCCTGCCCGCCCCGGCGGTCCTCGAGATCGAGCCGGCGCTGGTCGTGCGGCTCGTCGCCCGCCTCGCCGGCGGGGACGGGGCGCCGGAGCCCGCGAGCGCGCTCACGCCGATCGAGGCGACCGCCCTCGAGCTCCTCGCCCTCGCCGCGGTGGACGGGGCGTGCGAGGTCGAGGGGATCGACGCCGCGCTCGCGCCGCGCCTCGCCCGCGGCGTGCGCGAGCCGGCCGGCGCGCTGGCGATCGAGCTCACCGTGGACGTGCGCGGTCTCCGCGGCCGTGGCCGCCTGCTCGTCCCGTCCGCGGCGCTCCGCGCCCTCGCCGGCCCGCTCGATCCCGCAGCGTCCCCGGTGCGGGTTCCGGCCTCCGTCCGGCGCGGAACGGCCGCGCTCGACCGCGAAGAGCTCCAGGCCCTCGCGCCCGGCGACGTGGTCCTCGTGGATGGGACCGACGGCCCGGCTGCGCTCGTCCTGCCCGGCGGCGCGTCCGCGCGCGGGCTGCTCGACGAGGACGGCACCTTTCACGTGGAGGAGACGCAGATGGCCGATCGGCTGGTGGAGCTGCCGGTGACGCTCGCGGTCGAGCTCGCGCGGGTGGAGCTGACCCTCGGCGAGCTCGCGAGGCTCGAGCCAGGGGCCGCCCTGCCCCTCGCGCTCGACCGGCGCGGCCTCGTCACCCTGCGCGCAGGGGAGCGGGCCGTGGCCCGCGGAGAGCTGGTGGACGTCGACGGGGCGGTCGGGGTCCGGATCCTCGCGGTGGAGGGCGCGCCGTGACCCCCGGTTGCGCCCGCCTCCTCCGCCTTCGGAGCGGCCGCGCGGCCCTGCTCCTCGGGGTCGGCGTGGTCGCCGCGGGGATCGCCGCTCCCGCGCCGGTGGCGCTCACCGCGGCCCGCGCCGCGATCGCCCTCGCCGCGCTCGGCGCTGCGGCCGCCCTCGTGCGACGCCGACCCGCCCCCTCGGTCGTTCCCGACCTCGCGGTGCTGGCGCGCGCGCCGCTCGGGAAGGAGACCGGGATCGCCCTCGTCGAGACGGGCGGGCGCCGGCTCCTCGTCGGCTTCGGCCCCGGCGGGGTGGCCGTGCTCGATCCGGCCGCGGGCCGAGGGCGAGAGGAGGACCGACCGTGATCGCCTCACCGCTCCTCGCCTCGCCTGGGCCGGTCGCGGAGCGCCCGGCGGAGATGCTCGTCCTGCTCGCCGCCCTGGCGCTCGTGCCGGTGGCGCTCGTGATGCTGACCTCGTTCTTGAAGATCGCCGTCGTCCTCTCCATCGCACGCTCCGCCCTGGGCGCGCCGCAGGTCCCCCCCAACACGGTCGTGACGGGGCTCGCGCTGGTGCTGACCCTCCTCGTGATGGCGCCCGTCGCGGAGCGCGCCGCCGAGCGCGTGCGGGCGGGCCCCGTGGAGCGCGGCGCCGCGGGCAGCCTCTCCGCCCTGGCGCGCGGGGCCGGTCCTCTGAAGGAGTTCCTCGCGCGCTTCGCCCGGCCCGACGATCGCGCCGCCTTCCTCGACGTCGCGACGCGGCTCCGCGGACCGGATCGGCCCGCGCCCGGCGAGGACGATTTCGCCGTCCTCGCCCCCGCCTTCGTCGTCTCCGAGCTGCGCCGCGCCTTCGTCATCGGCTTCCTGGTGTTCGTGCCGTTCCTGGTCGTGGACCTGGTCGTCTCGAACGTGCTGCTCGCGCTCGGGCTCACCCAGCTCTCGCCGACCTCCGTCGCGCTCCCGTTCAAGCTCCTCCTCTTCGTGGCGGTGGACGGGTGGAGGCTCCTCGCCCGCGCCCTCGCCCTCTCCTACGCGGGGTGACCGATGGATCCCGTCCTTCTGCACCTCGGCCGCGAAGCGCTCCTCCTCGTCCTCCTCGTCTCGGCCCCGCCCCTCGGCGCCGCCCTCCTCGTCGGGATCGTCGTCGGCGTCCTCCAGGCCGCGACCCAGGTCCAGGAGCAGAGCGTGGCCGTCGTCCCCCGGCTCGTCGCGGTGCTGGGCGCCCTCGCGATCGCGGCACCCTGGATCGGCGCGCGCGTCGTCCGGTTCGCGGCCGCCTGCCTCGAGCTCGTCCCGAGGGTCGCCCCGTGACGGCGCCCCTCGTCGAGGCGGGCCTCCCCGCCGCCGCCGCGCTCCACGCCCTCCGCCTCCTCCCGGTCGCGCTCGCCTCGCCGTTCCTGGGCGGCCCGCTGGTGCCGCCGGTGGTCCGGGTCGCCCTGGCCGGCGGCCTCGGCCTCGCCGCCGCGCTGCTCCGTGGCGGCCCGGCGCAGGCGCCCGACGCGCTCGCCCTGGCGGTCGCCGCAGCGCGCGAGCTCGCCGTCGGCGTGGCAATCGCCGTCCTCGCCTCCGCGCCGGTCGAGGCCGCCCGCGCCGCGGGACGCCTCGCGGACACCTTCCGCGGCGCGACCCTCGCCGAGCTCCACGTCGCCCCCATCCGCCAGCGCGAGAGCGCCTCGGGCGACCTCCTCGCCCAGACGGTGGTAGTCCTCGCGGCGTCGGCGGGCGGCGACCGGCTCGTCGTCTGCGGGCTGCTCGACGGGTTCGCGGCGCTCCCGGCCGGCGCGCCGTTCGCCCCAGGCCCGCTGCGGGAGCTCCTCCTCGCCGCGACCGCGGCGGTGCTCTCGACGGCGGTGGCGATCTCCGCCCCCGCCGCGGCGGGCGTGCTCGCGGCCGATTTCGCGCTCGCTCTGGTCGGCCGGGTCGCCCCGCAGCTCGGCGCCGTGAACGCCGCCCAGCCCGCGCGCGCCGCCCTCGGCCTCCTCGCCCTCGCGGCCGGGGCGAGCGCCGCGGCCGGGCGGCTCGTCGCCCTGGTGGCGCTCCCCGGACGGCTGACCGGCGCGCTCGGGGGGACGTCGCCGTGAGCGGGAACCGCACCGAGGAGCCGACCCCACGCCGCCTGCGCGAAGCGCGGCGCCGCGGCGAGGTCGGCGCGAGCGGCGAGCTCACCGCCGCGGCCGCCTTCGCCGGCGGCCTGCTCGCGCTGGCGATCGCCGGGCCCTCCCTCGCGAGGGACCTCGCGGCGCGCCTGCGGAGCGCCCTGGTCCGCGCGCCGATCGAGGCGCTCGATCCCCGCGCCGTGCTCGCCGATGCGTCCTCCGCGGTGCTCACCCTGTCGCTCCCTTTCTGCGCGGGCGCCCTCGCCGCGGCGGCGCTCGCCGGCGCCCTCCAGGCCCGGTGGAACCTCTCGCTCGAGGCGGTCCGTCCGCGGCTCGAGCGGGTGAACCCGGCCGGCGGCCTGAAGCGCCTCCTCTCGACGGCGCAGCTCGCGGCGGCCGCCCTCGCCCTCGTGAAGGCGGCGGTCCTCGTCGCGGTGGCGTGGACCTGGGTCCGCGGCGCCGGCCCCGCCCTCTCCGGCCTCGCCCGGGTGGAGGTGCCTGCGATCTGGCGAGCGCTGCCGCTCCTCGGCAGCCTCGCCGCGCGCCTCGCCCTCGCGGCCGCGCTCCTCGGCCTCGCCGATCTCGGCCTCGCCCGCCGCCGTCACCGGCGGGCGCTCCGGATGACGCGCGACGAGGTCCGCCGCGAGCAGCGCGAGGACGAGGGCGACCCGGCGCACCGCGCCGAGCGGCGCCGGCGCCACCGCGGGCTCCTCGAGGCGGGACCGATCTCGCGGGCGACGGTGGTGGTGGTGAACCCGACCCACGTCGCGGTGGCGCTCCACCACGACCGGGCAGGCGAGGACGCCCCGCGCGTCGTGGCCAAGGGGACCGGCGAGGCGGCCGCGCGGATCCGGTCCGCCGCGCGCCGCGCCGGCGTGCCCGTCGTGCGCGAGGTGGCCCTCGCCCGGGCGCTGCACCGGCTCGCCGAGGTCGGGGACGAGATCCCCGAGGAGCTCTACGAGGCGGCCGCCGCCGTGCTCGCCCACCTCTACGGCCGAGAGGAGATCCCGGCGTGAACGTCCTCCACCTCTTCCTCGGCCGCCTCCGCGGCGCCGGCGACGCGCTCTTCGCGCTCGCGGTCCTCGGGATCGTGCTGCTCCTCGTGACGCCGCTCTCCCCCGCCGCGCTCGACGCCCTCCTCGCGCTGAACCTCGCCACGGCCGCGACCATCCTGGTGGTCACCCTCTTCGCCCGCGACGCGCTCCGGTTCGCGAGCTTCCCGACCCTGCTCCTCCTCACCACCCTGTTCCGGCTCGCGCTGAACGTGAGCTCGACGCGGCTCGTGCTCTCCCGCGGCGAGGCCGGGCGGGTCATCGAGGCCTTCGGCCGCGTCGTCGTGCAGGGCGACTACGTCGTCGGCGCGGTGGTGTTCGCCATCCTGACCCTCGTCCAGCTCCTGGTGATCGCGAAGGGCGCGGAGCGAGTCGCCGAGGTCGCCGCCCGGTTCACGCTGGACGCCCTCCCCGGGAAGCAGATGGCCGTGGACGCCGACCTGCGCGCGGGCGCCATCGAGCAGGCGGAGGCGCGGCGCCGCCGGCGCGCGCTCGAGCGGGAGAGCCAGCTCTACGGGGCGATGGACGGCGCCCTCAAGTTCGTGAAGGGCGACGCCATCGCGGGCGTCGCCATCGTGCTCGTGAACGTCGCCGGCGGGCTCGTCGCCGGCATGCTCCGGGGGATGGACGCGGGCGAGGCGGCGCGGCGTTACACGCTCCTCGCCATCGGCGACGGCCTCGTCTCCCAGCTCCCGGCGCTGCTCGTCGCAGTGTCGGCCGGCGTGGCGGTGACGCGCGTCGCGGCGGAGGAGGAGGGCGCGAGCCTGCCCGCCGAGATCGGGCGCCAGCTCCTCGCGCACCCGGCCGCCCTCGGCGCCGTGGCGGCGCTCCTCGGGGGGCTCGCCCTCGCGCCGGAGAGGAGGAGGAACGGCGGGGCCGCCTTCGGCGCCCACCGGCTCGCCCGGCGCCGCGCCGGGGCCGGGTCCGGCGCCGGGCCCGCGCGCCCCTCCGCGCCGGACGCGGCGGACGCAGGCGAGGACGACCCCTACCCTCCTCCGGCGCCGGTCGTGGTCGAGCTCGCGGACGACCTGCTGGCGCTCGCGCGCGACGGCGGGTTCGCGTCCGAGGGGCTCGCCGGGCTGCGCGAGGCGCTCTGGCGCGACCTCGGCGTCCGCCTCCCGGGGATCGCGATCCGCCGCGCGGCCGCGCCGGCCGGGACCTGGCGCCTCCTCGTGGACGAGGTCGCCGCGGGGTCGGGCCGTGCGCCCGCGGACGAGGTGGTCGCCCTCGCGCCCCCCGACGACCTCGCGCTGGTCGGGATCGCGAGCGCTCCCGAGCTCGACCCGGTGACCGGCCGGACGGTCTGCGTCGTCGGCACGGCCGACGCGTCACGCGCGGCGGCGCTCGGGCCGATCCGCGGCCCCCTCGAGCGCGTCCTCGCCGGGGCCGCCGGTGCGCTCGCCGCCAACGCCGCCGACCTCGTGGGGGTGCAGGAGGTGCAGGTGCTGCTCGACGCGCTCGAGCCCGCCGCGCCCGCGCTCGTGCGCGAGGCGTCCCGCCAGCTCCCCGCGCCGCTCCTCGCCGACGTCCTCCGCCGGCTCCTCCAGGAGCGCGTCTCGGTGCGCCCCCTGCGGACCATCCTCGAGGCGCTGCTCGAGGCGGGAGGCGCGCCGCGGGGTCCCGCCGCGTTGACGGAGGCGGCCCGGAGGGCGCTGCGGCGCCACCTCGCGGAGGTTCATGCGGGAGAGGGGCCCCTCCCAGCCCTGCTCCTCGATCCGGCCGCCGAGCGATCCCTTCGCGAGGCGATCGCCGGGGAGGCGATCGCGCTCGACCCGGCGGTCGGGGCGGCGCTGCTCGAGTCCGTCGGGGCGCAGCTCGACGCGCACCGGGATCCCCCGGTCCTGCTCGTGAGCCCCGATCTGCGCCGGCCGCTGCGCGCCTTCCTCGCGGCGCGCTGGCCCCGGATCGCGGTCCTCGCGTACGAGGAGCTTCCGCCCGAGCTCGCGATCCGGCCCCTGGGTCGGATCGAGCTCGGCGCGGCGTGACATGGAGCGGCCCGCCCGCTCGCGAGGAGCGGCGCGGGCCGGTCGTGAGAAGTCGCGAGGTTAGGTGAAGGATCCGTCAGACGCCGGCGGCCACGGGCGGCGTCCCCTCGGGCGTGCCCTGGTTCTCGCCCGGCGTGGTCTCCCCGCTCCCCTCGGGCTTCGCGCCCTCGGGCTTCGTCAGGAGATCCGGACGGTTCACGCGGTCGCGCAGCTCCTTGCCGGTCCGGAACAGGATCCCGCGCTTCGGCTTCACCGGAATCACCTCTCCGGTCTTGGGGTTGCGCCCCTGGTAGCCGTCGTAGTGCTTCACGTGGAAGGCGCCCAGGCCACGGATCTCGATGTTCTCGCCCTTGCAGAGCGCATCTTTCATCGAGTCGAAGATCGTCTCGATGGTGGCTTCCGCCTGCTTCTGCGTCACACCACGCTTCACGACGAGGATGTTGATGAGGTCCGACTTCAGCATCGGCGCTCCGAGATCGCTTGCGGCCCCCGCCCATGGCGAGCCGATCGGGATGCGCAAAGCCTAGCCGAAGGCTCCGAAATCAGCAAGGGTTCCACGGGCATGCGTAGTTCCGGGCCCGTTCGGGGTCGGGCGAGGCGCCACGGCTCAGCGCGTCGGGACCGGCCGGGCCCCCGCCTGATCGGGGGGTGGCGGTCGGATCATCCGGTCGGTATCGCCCCGCTCCGAGGCCCGTTCCTGGTCGCAGAGCGCCCGGAACGTCACCGTCTCGAGATCTCCGGCAGCCCGCTGCTCTATCCCATCCAGAACACTCGCCAACACCCCGGCGCTGCTGCCGCCCGCCCCCTTGGTGATCCGGCGGGGACCCGCGGCCGCCTGTCGCACATCCCAAAGGGTGAGCCTCTCGAGCGGCCTGGAGGGCACCAGGCCGCCATCGGCGACGGCGAGGATCAGCCCATGTTGCCGCAGCGCCGAGATGGCGTCCCCCGCCTGATCGGCCGCGACCGCGAGACGCGTCGCGAGCTGGCCCGAGTCGGGTGCCGGCCGCCCCTCGTCGTAGGCGCGCGCCACGATCAGCAGCGCCTGCCCGGCGAGGAGCTCTCGGCTCACCCGGGAGCCGCCGTTCCCCGCCCCGATCAGCGTGGAGGCGTACTGGACGACGTAGGCGAGCCGGGCTCCGAAGAGCAGGATCGTCCACGACACGAACAGCCAGAACAGGAAGATCGGCACCGCCGCCACCGAGCCGTAGATGGCGTGGTACCGGAAGATCTTCGCGACCGCGAAGGTGTAGCCCCACTTCGCGAGCTCCCACGCGACGCCGGCCGCCAGACCGCCGGCGAGCGCGGCGGTCGGGCGCACCCGCGCGTTCGGGACGACCTGGAACAGGAGCGCGAAGAACGCGCTGGTGAGGACGGTCGAGGCGATCACCGCCAGCGCCTGGATCCCGGTGCTCGCGAAGAACGTCCGCGTCGCGTGGCCCAGGGTCACGGAGCCGGCGAGGAGGAGCGGGCCGAGGGTGAGGCCGAACCAGTAGATCACCCCCTGCTGCGCGAGGGAGCGGCGCCGCTTGATGCCCCAGACGTCGTTCACCGCCCGCTCGACGTTCGAGAAGAGCGTGACCGCGGACCAGACGAGCAGCGCGCCGCCGACGAGCCCGGCGCTGGTCGCGTGGGCGTTGCGGATGAAGCGGTCGAGGTAGGGCCCGATGGTGGACTGGGCCCCGACGGCGAGGTTCTCGAACAGGAACTCGTGGACCCGATCGGCGATCCGCTCGGTCCCGGTGAAGGCCTGCATCACCGAGAACGCGACGACCAGCGCCGGCACGAGGGCGAAGAGCGAGATGTACGTGAGCGCCATCGCCCGGAGGCGGACGCTCTCGACCTCGATGACGTGGAGCGCGGTCTCGATCGCGCCGGACGCGTTCCGGGCCCAGCGCCGGATCCGCACGCCGGGACCGTCCGCATCCGCTGCCATCACGCCTTCTCGCCGCCCGAGCCCGCCGAGCTCGCGGCCGGGTCCGCCGCGGCGTTCGCCCCGCCGGAGGTCGCCGGCGCGGCCTGCTCCACGCCGCCGCGGTTCCGGTCCTGCCCGCCGCCGCGGTCGCCCCGGCGCTCCCGCCCGCGCCGCTCCCGGTTCCCGCCGCCGCCACCACCCTGCTCGGCGCGCTCCTGGCGGCCGTAGATGTCGAACTGCTCCTGGTGGTAGCCGTTCTGCGTCTTCACCTGGATCGTCTTGTTGAAGCGGTCCATCAGGTAGCGCAGCTCGTCCCGCTCGGTGTTCTGGAGGATGCGCGCGACCTCGGGGTGGCAGTTCACCACCAGCACGGGCTCCGGGAAGTGCGGCGCCTCGCGGCGGATCTCGCGGAAGATCTCGTACGCGACGGTGATCTTCGACTTCACGTGCCCCTTGCCCTCACAGTAGCTGCAGGGCTCCATCATCATCCGGGTGACCGACTCGCGGACGCGCTTGCGCGTCATCTCCACGAGGCCGAGCTCGGAGATCTTGAGGACGTTGGTCTTGGCCTTGTCCCGCCCCAGCGCGTCCTGCAAGGCCTTGAAGACCTTCTCGCGGTTCTGGGCCTTGTCCATGTCGATGAAGTCGATGATGATGATGCCGCCGATGTTGCGCAGCCGGAGCTGGTAGACGATCTCCTTCGCCGCCTCGACGTTGATCTTGGTGATCGTCTCCTCGAGGTTCTTCTTCCCGACGTAGCGCCCCGAGTTGACGTCGATGGCGGTGAGCGCCTCGGCCTGGTCGATGATCAGGTAGCCGCCGCTCTTGAGCCAGACCTTGCGCTGGCTCGCGCGCTTGAGCTCCTGCTCGATGCCGTACGCGTCGAAGATCGGCTCCTTCTCCGCGTAGTACTCGATCTGGCTCTCGAGGTGCGGCGCCTGCTCGCGCACGAAGCGCAGGATCCGCTCGTACTCGTCCTGGTCGTCGATGACGAGCTTGCCGACGTCGGCCGTGAAGAGGTCGCGCGTCGCGCGGAGGATGAGGTCGAGGTCGCCGTGCAGCAGGGCCGGGGCGGAGACCTTGTCCTTCGTCCGGATGATCTCGTTCCAGACCTGGATGAGGAAGCGGATGTCGGCCTCGAGCTTCGCGGCCTCGACGTTCTCGGCGACCGTGCGGACGATGAACCCGGTGCCCTCGGGGCGCATCCGGTCCACGATCTCGCGCAGGCGCCGGCGCTCGCCGTCCTTCTCGATCCGCCGCGAGATGCCGATGTGATCGACCGTCGGCATGAAGACGAGGTGGCGGCCCGGGAGCGAGATGTGGCTCGTGATTCGGGCGCCCTTCGTCCCGATCGGATCCTTCGCGACCTGGACGATCACCTCCTGGCCCTCCTTGAGGAGGTCCTGGATGTTCTTCGGCTCCTTCGAGCGCTTCTCGTCGCGGTGCCCGTTGCGACCGCCGCGATCGCGCTCGCCGCGCTCGCGCCCCTCGCGCCGGCCGCGCTCCTCGCGCCGCCGGCCCTCGCGCTCGCGATCCCCGCGCGCCTCGCGGGCGGACTCGCGCCCGGGCGCCTGGATCCGGTCCTTCTCCGGAGCGACCTCCGGCGCCGGCGCGACGGCGACCGACGGCTCGGCCGGCGTCGCGGCGGTCTCGGCGGCGGCAGTCGACGGCTCGACCGCGGCGGCCGGCGCCTCGGCCGGGGCGGCGGCAGGCTGCGACGCGACCTCGCTCGTGGCGGTCGAGGCGGCGTCGGCGAGCTGGGGAACGGGGAGGCCGGGGACTGCGGGGACCGGCTCCATCCCCACCGCCCGCGTGAGCGGAATCGGGGTGAGCGGGGGCGGCAGCTCGGCCTCGCCCGCCGGAGCGGCTGCCTCGGGAGCGGCGACGCTCGCGGCCTGCGCTGCCGACGGCTCCGTCGCGACCGCGCCCTCGGCGGGGACCGCGGCCGCCGCGACCTCGGAGACGGGCGCAGGGGCGCCCTCGGAAACGGGCGCAGGAGCGCCCTCGGATGCGGGCGCGCCCTCGCCGGCCGCCGTGGGAGCCGGAGGCTCCGCGACGACGAGCCGGGCGCGCTCCTCGGCCTGCTCCGCCTCCTCCTCCGTCGGGACCTCGGGCACCTCCGCGCGGTGCTCGCCCTCGGTGAGCTCGAACTCCTCCGAGAAGTCCGGGTCGCCGTAGACGTCGCCGACGTACAGGAAGGCGGCCTTCTCGAGGCCGATGTCCACGAAGGCGGCCTGCATGCCGGGGAGCACGCGGACCACCCGCCCCTTGTAGATGTTGCCGACGATCCCCTGCTCGCGCTTCCGCTCGAGGTAGTACTCGTGGATCGTCCCGCTCTCGACCAGCGCCACGCGCGTCTCCGCGCCGGCGGCGTTGATCACCAGGATGCTGTTGCCCGCCATGGGTCACCTCTCTCGCCCCGGCGAGGCGCGGGGAGAGCGAGGCCCCAACCGGCGGGCCACGATCGCGTGCGCCCCGGTGGTGCCGGGCGCCTCGGATCGGCTGTCGAGCTCACGCTCAAAGCTTCGCGTCTCCTCGCGCCCGGCGGCCGCGTCGTTGTTCGCGGCACCAGCGGGGCGCGTTCGTTTCCTTCAGGCGTCTACGTAGCGAGGCGCGCGGGGCTGCCCTCCGGGGCTCTGCCCGCTCCTCGCGAAGCTCACGCCTTCCTTCAGAACCTTCACTCCCTGGGGCGGCATCCCGTCACCGAAGATGGCCGCCAGCACCTCGGCTGGCTTGGCGCTCCCCGACGGATCCGCCCTCAAGCTGAACGCGACCGACCCCGCACCTTCGACCGCGAGGTGTGTCACGATTTCCTTCAAGTCTATCTCCCTTCCCTTCCTCGCCGCGACCTTCTGGTTGCGGCCACGGTGGCGGCTCTTCGGGGCGGCCGCCCGGGTGACGAGCGCCCGGTCGGCCTCCTGGAACGCGGCCACCCGCGCTGCCAACGCCGCATCGTCCCAGATTTCCACAGGGAAGTCGGCGCGGTAATGGACGGCACGCTGCGCCTCGGAGATCGACGGCGCCCGCGGATCGAGCAGCGTCGCCTCGTCCGCCCGTAACCCCTCCGGGAGCTGTGCGGCAAGCTGCCGCAGAACCTCGGCCGGCTCGGCCGGGCCGACGAGCTCCAGGTCGAGGTGCTCGCAGACGCTCTCGACGCCGACCGGCAGCGCCGGTCCGAAGGAGACGCGCGGCTTCGGGTGGAAGCCCTGCGAGTACGCGACCGGGAGGCCGGCCCGGCGGATCGCCCGGAGCAGCGCGTGCATGGTCTCGAGGTGCGACAGCGCCACCAGGCGGCCGAGCTTTGCGTAGCGAACGCGCACGAACGAGCGGGTCGCCGGCTCGGGCGACCGCGGGGGCGCGGGCGGCTCCGGGACGTAGTCCTTCGCCTCGTAGATCCGGTTCTTCACCACGCGGTGGTCGCAGGCCCCGCAGACGGTGCACGGGCCGCTCACGCAGTCGCGGACCTCCTCCAGGCCGCGCGAGGCCGCGAGCTGCTTCGCCAGGTAGCCCTTCGTGACGCCGCAGTCGATCCGATCCCAGGGCAGGACCTCGTCGAGGCCGCGCCGGCGGTGGGCGAACCAGTCGAGCCCGACGCCGTGCTCGCGCTCGCAGGCCTCGAACGCGGCGATCCAGCGCCCCTCGTCGAACCACTCGGTCCAGCCGTCGAGCCGCTGGCCCATGCGGTAGGCGGCGAGGACGGCGGTGCCGGCGCGGCGGTCGCCGAGCGCGAGCGCCCCCTCGATCGACGACTGGCGCGAGTCGTGCGGCTTGAACTGGATCGCGCCGCTCCGGCCGCCGAGCGCGGCGGTGACGAGCCCCTGCCGCCGCCGCGTCTCCGCGGGGGAGATCATCGGCTCCCACTGGAACGGCGTGAAGGGCTTCGGGACGAAGGTGGACGCGCCGAGGTGGATCGCCACCGAGCCCTGCCCCTTCGGCAGCGCGCGCCGCGCCACGGAGAGGCACCGCCGCGCGAGCTCCGCGATCGCGATCACGTCCTCGTCCCGCTCCTCGGGGAGCCCGATCATGAAGTAGAGCTTCAGGAGCGACCAGCCGTTCGAGAAGATCGACTCGACGGCCCGGAGCAGGTCCTCCTCGCGGTTGCCCTTGTTGATCACCGCGCGCATCCGCTCCGTCGCCGCCTCCGGCGCGAGCGTGAACCCCGTCTTCCGGATGCGCCCGATCCGCTCCGCGAGGGCGTCGCTCATCGTCTCGGTGCGGAGCGACGGCAGGCTCAGCGCGATCTTCTCGCCCTCCCAGCGGGCGAGGAGATCGTCGAGGAGCGGGTTCAGCGGGGCGTAGTCGCCGGAGGAGAGCGACAGGAGGCCGACCTCCTCGTAGCCGGAGGCCCTGAGCCCGACCTCCGCGAGGTGGAGCACCTGCTTCGGATCGCGCTGCCGGGTCGGCCGCGTGATCATGCCGACCTGGCAGAAGCGGCAGCCGCGGGTGCACCCGCGCTGGAGCTCGACGGGCAGGCGGTCGTGCACCGTCTGCATGAAGGGCACGAGGGGGCGGGAGTACGCGGTGGTCGGGAGCGCGTTCAGGTCCGGCATCAGCCGGCGCACGACCTGCTCGTACCCGGGGAGGAGCGGCTCGAGGGCGGCGAGGGTCCGGCTCGCCGGGTCGTACACCGGCCGGAAGAAGGATGGGACGTAGACGCCCGGGATCCGCGCGAGCCGCTCGAGCAGCTCGCGCCGGGTCGCGCCGCCGCGGCGGAACCCGCTCGCCGCGACCGCGTCGGCGATCTCGAGCGAGACCTCCTCGCCCTCCCCCACCGCGAAGCAGTCGAAGAAGTCGGCGACCGGCTCCGGGTTGTAGGCGCACGGCCCGCCGCCCACCACCAGCGGCTCCGAGTCGCCGCGCGCGCGGGCGAGGAGCGGGATGCCGGAGAGGTCCAGGAGCGCGAGCGCGCTCGTGTAGGCGAGCTCGAACTGGAGGGTGATCCCGAGGACGTCGAAGTCCCGGACCGGCGCGCGGGACTCGAGCGTGAACAGCGGGTACCCGGCCTCGCGGAGCATGCCCTCCATGTCCGGCCACGGCAGGAACACCCGCTCGCACGCGACGTCGGCCCGGTCGTTGAGGAGGTGGTAGAGGAGCCTGAACCCCAGGTTCGACATCCCGACCTCGTAGGTGTCGGGGAACGCCAGGGCGAACCGGACCCGGGCGGCGTCGAGGTCCTTGCGCACCGCGCCGAACTCGACGCCGACGTAGCGGGAAGGCTTCTGGGCGCGCAGGACGAGGGCGTCGAGCGCGGCTTCGGAGGGGAGCTCGGTCTTCATGGGCCTCGCCGGGCCGCGGGTTCGAGCCGCGTGTCGCCCGTCGCTCACGTCGTAACCCGCGGGATCCGGATGGGAATCCGGTGGGGCGGGGGATCTACCACGCCGGTCCCCGCCGCCACAACATTTCGCCCGTGCCGGTGGGCGGGCGGAGGCGCCGGGGAGCGCCGATCGCCCGTGGGCTCGAGCCGCCGCCCGGTCCCCTACCGGAGCCCTACCGGCGAATCACGAAAGGCTCCGCGGGATCGCTCCCGTGCGCCCTCCACGTCACCTCGACCCCGTCCACGCGCGCCGCCGGCGGCCCGCGGTGGCACCAGGCGACGAGCGCCTCGACGTCGTCCCGCCTCCCCTCCGCCTCGGCCTCCACCCGCCCGTCGGCGAGGTTGCGGACCCAGCCGCCGAGCCGCAGCCGGCGGGCCTCGTCCACGGTGGCCTGCCGGAACGCGACCCCCTGCACCAGGCCGGAGACGACGATGTGGGCACGGACGCGATCCATCTCTCCTCCATTCGGCCGACGCGCGAGGCGCCGGGCGCGACGATCACTCGGCGAGGAGCCTCGTGAACTCCTCCTCGCCGATCACCCGCACCCCAAGCTCGGTCGCCCTCTTCAGCTTGGATCCGGCGTCCTCGCCCGCCACCACCAGGTCGGTCTTGCGCGAGACGGAGCCGGACACCTTCCCGCCCCGGCGCTCGATCTCCGCCTTGGCCTCGTCGCGGCTCAGGCCGGCGAGCGTCCCGGTGAGCACGACCGTCTTCCCGACGAACGGCCCGCGGGCCTCGACCCGCTCCGGCGCGGGGCGGACGCCGGCGGCGAGGAGCCGCTCGACCACCCGCCGGTTCTGCGGCTCGCCCGTCCAGGCGCGGATCTCGCGGGCGGTCTCCGGGCCGACGTCGCGGACGGCGAGCAGGTCCTCCTCCGTCGCGTCCATGAACCGCTGGATCGTCCCGAAGTTGCGCGCGAGGGTGGCCGCGGTCGCCTCCCCGACCTGCGGGATCCCGAGGGCGTTGAGGAGGCGGCGCAGCGTCGTCGCCTTGGACCGCTCGAGCGCGTCCACCAGGTTCTGCGCGCTCTTCTCGGGCAGCTCGGGGGCCTTCTCGCCCGGCGCGAGCTTCCGCGGGCGGCTGAACGCGCGCTGCCAGGCCTCGAAGGGGACGTCGTAGAGATCGGCCGCGTCGCGCACGAGCCGCTGCTCGACGAGGAAGGCGGCGGTCTTCTCGCCGACGCCCTCGACGTCCAGCGCGCGGCGGGAGGCGAAGTGGACCAGGCGGCCGGCGAGCTGCGCCGGGCAGGCGGCGCCGGTGCACCGCCACACCTTCTCGCCCTCCTCGCGCACCACCTTCGCCCCGCACACCGGGCAGCGCTCCGGGAACCGGAACTCCCGCTCGGCGCCGGTCCTCCGCTCCGGGAGCACCTTCACCACCTCGGGGATGACCTCGCCGGCGCGCCGCATCAGCACCCAGTCGCCGATCCGGACGTCCTTGCGGCGGAGCTCGTCCTCGTTGTGGAGCGTCGCGTTGGTCACGGTCGCGCCCGAGAGCTGCACCGGGTTCACCACCGCCACCGGCGTGAGCACGCCCGTCCGGCCCACGGAGGCGAAGATGTCCACGACCTGGGTCGCCTCCTCCTGCGGCGGGTACTTGTACGCCACCGCCCAGCGCGGCGAGCGGGACGCCGCGCCGAGGCGCAGCCGCCAGTCGAGGTCGTCCACCTTCACCACGATCCCGTCGGTGTCGTACGGGAGCTCGAAGCGCCGCTCCGCCATCCGATCGCGGTAGGCCTTCACCTCGGCGATCCCGCGGCAGCGCCGGTTCTCCGGGTTGGTCTCGAAGCCGAGGGCGGCGAGCTCCTCGAGCTTCTGCCAGTGCGTCTTCCAGCGGCCGTTCCCGGGGATGAGCGCCTCGTAGGCGATGAACGAGAGCGGGCGCCGCGCGGTGATGCGCCAGTCGAGCTGGCGGAGCGAGCCGGCCGCCGCGTTGCGCGGGTTCGCGAAGGGCTCCTCGCCCGCGCGGAGGAGCTGTCGGTTCATCGCCTCGAAGTGGGCCTTCTGCAGGAGCACCTCGCCCCGGACCTCGAGGCGCGGGGGCGGAGCGCCGGCGAGCCGGTGCGGGATCCCGCGGTTCGCGCCGAGCGCGCCGATGGTGCGGAGGTTCGCGGTGACGTCCTCGCCGGTGGTGCCGTCCCCGCGCGTGGAGCCCGACGCGAGCGCCCCGTCCTCGTAGACCAGCTCGACCGCGAGGCCGTCGAGCTTCGGCTCCACCACGTAGGCGACCGACTCGCCGGGCGCGAGGCCGAGGTTCCGGCGGATGCGGTCGTCCAGCTCGTCCAGCTCCCCGTCGGTCGTCACGTTGCCGAGCGAGAGCATCTGCTCGCGGTGGCGGACCTTCGCGAACCGATCGCCGGGGGCCCCGCCGACCCGGCGGGTCGGCGAGTCCGGCGACGCGAGCTCCGGGTGCGCGGCCTCCAGCTCGACGAGCTCGCGCATGAGCCGGTCGTACTCCGCGTCGGAGAGGATGGGGTTGTCGAGGACGTAGTAGGCGTGATCCGCCTTGCGGATCGCCGACACGAGCTCGCGGATCCGGGCGGCGGGGGAGGCTGCGGCCATGCGCGGAGCATCGCCCGGGCCGGCCGGGCGGGCAACGCCGAACGGCGCCCGGCCGCTCGGAAGGTGGTCGGGGCCGCGGGGCCGCCGCGACGGAGATCGCGCGGAGCGCGCGACGACGAGGCCGCCGAGCTCCGCGGGGCCGCGGTGCCCCGGGGTCGGACGCGTCCCACCGGCGCCGCCGGCGCGTCCCGGGCGGGCGGCTGCGTCCGTTGACACCTTTCAGGCGAGCGCCTACGTTTGCAGTCTCTCCTCGGCCTCCTCCTCGAGACCGCACGCCGCTCCCGACGGCCCCGCCCGCTGCACCGGGCGAACTCGCTCCCCGAGACAGACATGCCCGCCGCCGCACCGACCGCCACGCCCGCCCCGTCCAGCCTCACCGACCTCAAGCACCTGAAGGTGGCCGAGCTCGCGCGGATGGCCCGCGAGCTGAACGTCGAGGACGCCGGCGCGATGAAGAAGCAGGACCTCATCTTCGCGATCCTGCAGGCGCAGACGAAGGCGGCGGAGCAGGCGAAGGAGGAGATGGAGGTCGGGGGCGAGGGGACGCTCGAGGTGCTCCCCGACGGCTTCGGGTTCCTGCGCAGCCCGGACTTCTCCTACCTGCCGGGCCCCGACGACATCTACGTCTCGCCGTCCCAGATCCGCCGCTTCGGGCTCCGCACCGGCGACACGGTCCGCGGGACGGTGCGGCAGCCCAAGGAGGGCGAGCGCTACTTCGCGCTGCTCAAGGTGGACTCGATCAACGGCGAGCCCCCCGACGAGAGCCAGGCGAAGGCCCTCTTCGACAACCTCACGCCGCTCTACCCGACGGAGCGGCTCCGGCTCGAGCACGACCCGAACGAGATGACCACGCGGGTGGTCGATCTCTTCGCCCCGATCGGGAAGGGCCAGCGGTGCCTGATCGTCTCGCCGCCGCGCGCGGGCAAGACCGTCCTCCTCCAGAACATCGCCAACGCGGTCACGACCAATCACCCGGAGTGCACCCTCATCGTGCTGCTCATCGACGAGCGGCCCGAGGAGGTCACCGACATGGAGCGGACGGTGAAGGGCGAGGTGGTCGCCTCGACCTTCGACGAGCCCGCCTCCCGGCACGTGCAGGTCGCGGAGATGGTGATCGAGAAGGCCCGTCGCCTGGTCGAGCACAAGCGGGACGTGGTGATCCTGCTCGACTCGATCACCCGCCTCGCCCGCGCCTACAACTCCACCGTGCCCCCGTCCGGCAAGATCCTCTCGGGCGGCGTGGACTCCAACGCGCTCCACAAGCCGAAGCGGTTCTTCGGCGCCGCGCGGAACATCGAGGAGGGCGGCTCGCTCACCATCATCGGGACCGCGCTCGTGGACACCGGCAGCCGGATGGACGAGGTGATCTTCGAGGAGTTCAAGGGGACCGGGAACTCCGAGATCGTCCTCGACCGCAAGCTGATGGAGAAGCGGATCTTCCCCTGCATGGACATCGGGAAGAGCGGCACGCGCAAGGAGGAGCTGCTCCTGCCCGCGGACTGGCTCTCGAAGATCTACATCCTCCGCCAGACGATCCTGAACGGGCTCGACAACGTCGAGGCGATGAAGTTCATCCTCGACAAGTTCCGCCAGGTGAAGAACCACGACGAGTTCTTCAAGATGATGGTGGGCGGGGGCAAGTAGCCGATCCCATCGTGGCCCGGCGGGCGTCCGGCCGCGCGGCACGGCCCAGGGGCACAGACGAGGGGTTGACCTGCCCGCCCGATCCGGTTAGATCGCGCGACTCCCATTCACCGGGCCCGGACCATCGCCCGACCTGCGCGATGCAAGCGGCCCAGAGGCGAACATGAAGGAAGGCATCCACCCCGACTACAAGGCCGCCAAGGTCGTCTGCGCGTGCGGGAACGTCATCGAGACCCGCTCGGTCCGCGGCGACTTCCACATCGACATCTGCGCCGCGTGCCACCCGTTCTTCACGGGCAAGCAGAAGATCATGGACACCGCGGGGCGCATCGAGAAGTTCAAGACGCGCTACGCCGCCGCCACCGCGGCGAAGGCCGAGGCCCCCGCGAAGCCCGCGCCGGCGCCGAAGAAGGCCGCCCCCGCGGCCCCCAAGGAGAACCGGGCCGCGAAGCGTGCGAAGGCCGGCAAGTCGAAGCCGAAGACCGAGGCCGCTCCGGCCGAGGCCGCCGTCGCGCCGGCCGCCGAGCCCGCCCCCGAGGCGAAGCCGGAGTAGCCGGAGCTTCTTCGATCGAGGCTGCGGGATCTGGACGGCGCCCCCCGGGGCGCCGTCTTCGTCTGCGGGGTCGATCGGCGCGGACCGCCGGGCCGAAGGCGGACCGCCGGGCGAGCGCACGCCATCCGCGCGGTCGGGGAGGCGCGCTTGCGATCCCCTCCTCCGCGATCTAGAGGGTCGCGCATGACGACTCCCGATCGGCCGCGCCCGTCGCGGCGCGGCCTCACCGAGTACCTGTTCCTGATCGGGTTCCTCGTCCTCGCCGCCGCCGGCGCGGTCGCCGTGTTCGGCGACGAGCTCCGCGCCGCGTTCGGCGTCCGCCCGCTCCCCGGCGCGGCGGCGCGCGCGCCGGACGCCCCGCTCCGCTGACGGACGCGCCGAGCGGCGGCGGTGTATCCTCCGCCGGGTGAGCCCGCTCGTCCTCATCGTCGACGACGAGAGCCCGAACCTCGAGTCGCTCGGGAAGATCTTCGGGCGGGAGGGGTGGCGCGTCGCCCTCGCCGCCTCCGGGGCCGCCGCCCTCGACGTGCTCCGGCGCGAGCCGCCCGCGGTGGTCGTGACGGACCTCATGATGCCCGGGATGAGCGGCGAGGAGCTGCTCCGCGCCGTGAAGACGATCTCGCCCGACACGGAGGTGGTCCTCATGACCGCCTACGGCACCGTCGAGGCGGCGGTCGCCGCGATGAAGCAGGGCGCGTACGACTTCATCACGAAGCCCTTGAAGCGCCACGCGATCGTGAAGTGCGTGCGGCAGGCGCTCGAGAAGGCGTCGCTCGTCGCGGAGAACCGCGCCCTCCGCGCGCGGATCGCCGAGCTCGCCCCCGCGAGCGCCGGCCCCGGGCCGCTCCTCGGCGACGCGCCGGCGTTCCGCGCGGTGCTGGACACGCTGCGGCAGGCGGCGCCCACCTCGGCGACGATCCTCCTCACCGGCGAGAGCGGCACCGGCAAGGAGCTCGCGGCGCGGCTCGTCCACGACCTCTCCCCGCGCGCGGCCCGGCCCTTCGTCCCCATCAACTGTGCGGCGATCCCGGAGAGCCTGCTCGAGTCCGAGCTGTTCGGCCACGAGCGGGGGGCCTTCACCGGCGCGGTGGCCCGCAAGGACGGCCGCTTCGAGCGCGCCGACGGCGGCACGCTGTTCCTGGACGAGGTGGGCGAGATGTCACCCGCCGTCCAGGTGAAGCTCCTCCGCTTCCTGCAGGACGGCGTGCTCGAGCGCGTGGGCGGGACCGAGCCCGTGCGGGTGGACGTGCGGATCGTCGCCGCGACGAACCGCGACCTCGCCGCCGAGGTGCGGAGCGGCCGGTTCCGGGAGGACCTGTTCTACCGGCTCGACGTGGTCTCGGTGCGGCTCCCGCCGCTGCGCGCGCGCCGCGAGGACATGGCGCTCCTCGCGCACGCGTTCCTCCGGCGCTGCGCCGAGAAGCACGGGAAGCCGGGCGTCGCGGGGTTCACCCCCGCCGCGCTCGCCGCGCTCGAGCGCTACGGCTGGCCGGGGAACGTCCGCGAGCTGCAGCACGCGGTCGAGCGCGGCGTCATCTTGACGGACGGTGAAGCGGTAGACGTGGACGACCTCCCCGAGGCGATCCGCGCCGGCGCGCCGTCCGCCCCGCCGACGTCCGGCGGCGCCCCGGCCGGCGGCCCGCCCGCGCTCACGGTGCCGTTGGGGACGCCGATGGAGGAGATCGAGCGGCTCGTGATCCGCGAGACGCTCCGGCAGACGAAGGGCGACAAGAACCTCGCCGCGCAGCTCCTCGGGATCGCCCCGCGGACGATCTACCGGAAGCTCGATCGCGACGAGGACGGCCGGCTCGTCGAGCCCCCGCCCGAGCCCCGGGAGTAGTCCCGGCCGCGGTGCCAAATTGGCGCCCGCGCGGGCGCCGCCCAGGTGCGATTGCCAGTTTGGCAAGGGCGGCGGGCCGGCGGCCGGCCGGGCGGCGCCGGCGACGGGATTTCCCCGTGTTCGCGCGGGGTTCAACGAGCAGTCCGGACCGGGCCGATGGCACGTCCGTTGCTATTTCGGCTCCAGGGCAAGGCCCCCATGCTCGATCTCTTCTTCCGCAAGTACGCCTGGACCGCGAACCTCGCCCTGCTCTTCGTGGCGGCGTGGCTCTCGGCGAAGACGGTCAACACGTTCGTCGGCGCGGTGATCCGTCCGAAGCCGGCGGTGGATCTGAACCTCGCCGCCGTCCCTCCCTCGCGCCCGGTGCTGCCCCTCGCGATGGACGAGGCGAAGCTCTACCACCTCATCGGCCAGTCCCCGCCGAAGCGCGAGGAGGAGGCCGGCGCGACGGCGGCCCCGTCGCGGCCGCAGAACTGCCAGGACCCGCGCGCCACCCCGGTGCGCTCCGATCTGCGGCTCCAGCTCGTGGCGACGGTGATCGCGGAGCGGCCGAGCTCGTCGCTCGCGACGATCTCCGACCTGTCGAGCCGCCAGACCGCGGTCTACGGCGTCGGGGAGCAGGTCGGGGGCGCCGAGCTGCTCGGGCTCGAGCGGGTGAAGGACGACGGCGACGCGACCGGGAACGCGTTCAAGATCGTGGCGGTCATCTGCAACGCCGGGACGAAGGAGTACCTCGACTTCGAGGGCGGGGGCACGGCGGACGCGATCCCGCCGGCGGGCAACATCGGCCGGGCGCCGGTGCCTGCCCCAGGCTTCCCCGGGCGGCCGGCGGCGCCGGTCGGGGGTGTCCGGGCGGTCGGTCCGGACAAGTACACCATCGACCGGAACGTCATCGACTCCACCCTGTCGAACCTCAACAACATCGCGACGCAGGCGCGGATCGTCCCCTCCTTCAAGAACGGCGTCGCGAACGGCTTCAAGCTCTTCTCCATCCAGCCGGGATCGCTCTACGCCTCCATCGGCATCGAGAACGGCGACGTGATCCAGCGGATCAACGGGTACGAGATCAACTCTCCGGAGAAGGCGCTCGAGCTGTACCAGAAGCTCCGGGAGGTGGGACACGTGACCATCGACGTGGAGCGCCAGGGCAGGCCCATCCAGAAGCAGTACGACGTGACGCCGTGAACCCCGGTGCTCGAAGGGATGCCATGAAGACGCGCCTCGCAGCCCTCCTCCTCGCTCCGACGCTCGCGCTCGCGCAGGTGCCGCTCGGTCCCTCCGGCATGCCGCCGCGGCCGACCTCGCCGGTGCCGCCGCCCGGCGGGGCGCCGGGCGAGCCAGGCGAGCCGGAGCCCACGACGCCCGCCGTGCCGCCCCCGGCGACGCCGCCGGGCGCCGCG
>NZ_JALCZA010000041.1 GCF_022690765.1 Anaeromyxobacter oryzisoli
CGGCGCCGCCTCCGCTCCCCGGGAAGCCCGCCGCCCGCCGCCAGGCCCCGGGCCGGCTCGAGGCGTCGGCCGCCGCGCCCCGCACCCCTGCGCCGCCCACCCCTGCGCCGCCCGCCGACGAGCCGCCGCCGCCGACCGGGCACTCCGTCGTCCGGATCGCCACGGTCCGCTCCGACGGGCTGCCCGGGGCGATGTTCGACGTTCGCGAGGACGAGACGATCTGCGGACGTAGCGAGGGGACGATCCGCCTCGCCGACGACGCCACCGTGTCGCCGCGCCACGCTCGCTTCACCGTGCGGCACGGCGTGCTCACGGTGGAGGACCTGGGGAGCGCGAACGGGACCTTCGTCCGCATCCGCGCGCCGCGCCGGCTCGAGCCCGGGGACGAGCTGCGCGTCGGCCGTCAGCTCCTGCGCGTCGAGCCGATCCCCGCCGCCCCCGCCGCGTCGCCGGACGGCGACCACCCCTGGGGGGCGCCGGACCCCGGGCACGCGCTGCGCCTCGCGCAGCTCCTAGACGGCGGTGGGGTCGGAGACGTCTTCCCGCTCCGCGAGGGGCAGCGCACGCTCGGACGCGCCGAGGCGGACGTGACCTTCCCCACCGACCGCTACGTCTCCGGGCGGCACGCGCGGCTCGAGGTGGCGCGCGACGCGATCACGATCACCGACGCGGGGAGCTCGAACGGGACGTTCGTGAGGATCTCCGCTCCGACGGAGCTCGCGTCCGGCGATCAGCTCCTCGTCGGCGCGCAGCTCCTCCGCGTCCACGCCTGACCCGCCGCGCGGCGGGCGGCCCGCCTACCCGAAGGACTTCTCCTTCTGCTCCTGCTCCTCCTTGCAGCGGATGCAGAGCGTCGTCACCGGGCGCGCCTCGAGGCGCTTGGCGGAGATCTCCTCCTCGCACTTCTCGCAGATCCCGAACGTGCCGTTCTCGATCCGCGCGAGGGCGCTGTCGATCTTCGCCAGGAGGAACTTCTCGCGATCCCGGAGCCGGAAGATCATCGACTGGCTGTACTCGCTCGACGCGAGGTCGATCTCGTCGGGGAGGTCGTCCGTGTCGAAGGACGACTCCTCGGTGAGGGTCTTCTTCGCCTGGACGAGGAGCTGACGCTTCGACTCCTCGAGCATCGCCTTGAACTTCTTGACGTCCTTCTTGTTCAAGCGATTCTCCCCGGCCGCCCCTCCCCTGGGGGGGGACGAAAAAAGAAGGCCGTGAACGTAAACGGCAGGGGTGGCCCTGTCAAGGCGACCGGTCATCGCGCGAGACGGCCGGCCTGGGCTCCGCGGCGGTCACGCGCCGCGGCGCGGCGCGGCGGCCGCAGCCCCCCCGGGCGGTCCCCGCGGCTCGGTGAGGCGGCGAACGAGAGGTTTACTCGGGCGCCTGGGCGTCGGATGCTCCAGGCATGGCTGACGGGAAGTTCGACCGCGAGTTCCTGCGAGGCGCCCTCGCCCTCATGTCGCGCTCCGAGGTGGACCGCCTCCTCTACGTCTCGGACCACCCGCTCTCGCCCGCCGAGCTCCGCGGCCGGCCGATCAAGCGCAAGCTCGTCTACGCGGTGACGAGCGACGGCCTCGCGAACCAGCTCAAGGCGAAGAAGTACACCGTGGTCCTGGTCCCGCCCTACGACTACACGCGCGTCGAGAAGATCAAGGTGGCCGTCGTGGCGGCGCAGTCCGCCGGGCTGCTCAAGGACGGCGACACCGTCCTCGCCCTCGCGGGCCCGGGGAACGACCGGGTGATGGACACGCTCGTCAAGGTCCTCATCGGCTCGGAGGACCCAGAGGAGAAGCTCCGCGTCGACACCCTCGGCCTGCCGCCCGAGTTCTCGTCGCAGGTGGTCGAGTCGCTCATCCACACCGCGATGGAGATCGGCGCCGAGGGCTACGAGGGCAGCCCCGTCGGCACCATCATCGTGATCGGCGACTCGACCGCGGTGATGGAGAAGAGCCGGCAGCTCATCCTGAACCCGTTCCAGGGGATCAGCGAGGCGGAGCGGAACGCGCTCGATCCGCCCATCCGGGAGGCGGTCAAGACGTTCTCGGCGCTCGACGGCGCGTTCATCATCCGCGAGGACGGGGTGGTGCTGGCGGCGGGGCGCTACCTCCTCACGATGTCGCGCGACGTGAAGCTGCCGATGGGCCTCGGGGCGCGCCACAGCGCCGCCGCGTCGATCTCGGCCGAGACCAAGGCGGTGGCCATCACCGTGTCGCAGACCACCGGCACGGTCCGGGTGTTCCGGGAGGGCGAGATCGTCCTGGAGCTGCGCCAGAAGCTGCGGCGCGTCTGATCGCGAGCCGCCCCGGCGCCGGGGAGATCGCCTGCCGCCCGCCTTCGCGGTAGGCTCCGCCGCCGTGCCGACGACGAACGCCGCCCCGATCTGCCCGCCGCTCGCCTCGCCGCCCGCCGCGACGCCGGCGCGGGATCCCCGCCTCGATCGCCTCGCCCTCCTCGTGTTCGGCGGCGTGACGCTGTTCCACGTCGCGTACGCGGGGTGGTTCGACCTCTCGCCCCAGGAGGCCTACTACTGGGAGTGGAGCCGGCGGCTCGCGGCGTCGTACTTCGACCACCCGCCGCTCGCCGCCTGGACCATCCGGCTCGCCACCTCCCTGTTCGGCGACTCCGAGCGGGCGATCCGCTTCGCCGCCGCGTTCCACTCGAGCGTCTTCTCCGCGTTCCTCTGGCTCACGACGCGCCGGCTGTTCGGGAGCCGCGCCGCGCTCCTCGCCATCGCGGGCGGCGCGGTGGTGCCGCTGTTCTCGATCGGGCAGGTGATCGTCACGCCCGACGGGCCCCTCCTCTCCGGCTGGGCGATGGCGATCTACTTCGCGGTGCGCGCGCTCGAGGAGGAGCGGCCGCGGTGGCTCGTCGCCGCGGGGCTCGCCACCGGCTGGGCGATGCTCGGGAAGTACACCGGGGCCCTGCTCCTGCCCCAGCTCCTCGCGCTGCTCCTGTGGGACCCCCGCGGGCGGCGCATGCTCCGGACGCCGTGGCCGTGGGTCGGCGTCGCGCTCGCGCTCGCGCTCTTCTCGCCCGTCGTCGCGTGGAACGCCGCGCGCCACCTCGAGAGCTTCGCGTTCCAGACGACGGCGCGCGCCGAGGCCTCGCGCCTGCGCCCCGTGCTCGTCGGCCGGTACGTGGGGCTCCAGGCGCTCGCGATGTCGCCCGTGCTCCTGCTGCTCTGCGTCGAGGCGGTGATCGCGGGGTGGCGGCGCCGGGCGGCGCCGGCGTGGCGCGTCGTGCTCCTCTTCTCGGCGCCGCTCCTCGTCCTCGCCACGGCCGTCTCGCCCGTCCACTGGGTCAAGATGAACTGGCTCGGGCCGGTCTGGCCGACCGCGCTCGCGGGGGCGGCCGCCCTCGCCGTCGAGCAGCGCCACGGCGCCCGGCGGTGGGTGGTCGCGGGCGGCGGCGCGCTCGCCCTCGCCATGACCGTCCTGCTGCACCTCTGGCCCATGGTGTCGTGGCTCCCGCTCCCGGCGAAGGACGAGACGTCGGCGGGGTGGCGCGCGCTGGCCGCGCGCGTGGAGGCGGAGCGCGGGCGGCTGCCCCCCGGCGCCCCCGTCGTCGGGTGCAACTACAAGGTCGCGAGCGAGCTCGCCTACTACCTGCCCGGCCGGCCCGAGACCCTCGGCGTCGGCGCCCTCGGCGAGCCGGGGCTCCAGTATGACGAGTGGCTCGACTGGAGCCGCGTCTCGGGGCGGACGGCGCTCGTCGTGCGCGACGCGCGGGAGCACGGCTGCGAGCGGCGCGAGGAGCTGTGCCGGCCGCTCGAGCCGCTCCCTCCGCTCACCGTGACGAAGGGGCGCGAGCGGGTGACGACGTTCGGCCTCTGGCGCTGCGGGCTCCCCGCCGCGCAGCCCCGCGCCGCCGGCCCGGCCCACCCCTGACGGCGGTCCCCGCCGGCGTGGAGCGACCGCGCGGTGCGTCGCTCGCCCGCGGGGGCGCGCCGCCCGCGCACGCGGGCGCGAGGACGCACGCGGCGCAGCGCGCCCGGTCGCGCCGCGCCGGGCACGCGCCGCTCATCCCGAGGTGGCACAGCGCGAAGTCGTAGCGGACGGGGTCCTCGGGGTCGACGCGGCGGAGCGCGGCGGTGATCTCCTCGGCGGTGCGCCAGCTCGCGTCGCGGCGCGCCGTGAGCCCGAGCGCGCGCGCGACCCGGTGGACGTGGGTGTCGAGCGGCACCACCAGCGCCGACGCCGGCACGCCGCGCCACAGCCCGAGGTCCACCGCGTCCGGGCCTCGGATCATCCAGCGGAGGTACAGGTTCCAGCGCTTCGAGGCGCCGGGGCCGGCGGGATCGGGCAGGAGGTGCCGCAGGCCGCGCGGCCCGCGCCCGGCGAGGAGGCCCCGCGCGACGGGCGCGTCCCGCAGCTCCGCCGCGAAGGCGGCGAGGGCCGGCCGGAGGGCGGCGGGGCCGCCGCCGGCCTCGCGGAAGAGCGCGGTGAAGCGCGCCCCGAGCCCCCCGTGGCGCAGGCGCATCGCGCCGGCGCCGGCGGCGAGCGCGGCGAGGTCGGGCGGGCGGTTGAAGCGGTACACCACGCCCTCGAAGGCGCCCGGGGCGGGCGCGCGGGCGAAGACCTCGACGAAGCGCGCCGGCGACGGGCTCATCGCGGCGAGCACCCGCGCCACGACCGGCTTGAACACGTCGGCCCGCCCGTAGGCGAGGCTCACCGCGACGAGGGCGGCGACCTCGGCGTCGTCCGGGTCCGGGAACGCGCGCGGGAACTCGACGGGATCGGCGGAGACCCGCGCGGCGCGGTCCACGGCCGCGTCGAGCCGGTCGAGGAGCGGGCGCAGCCGGGCCGCGCGAGCCGGCGAGAGCGTGCGAGGGCGCGAGCGGGCCACGGCGGTTACCTGGCCCGGCGCGGGCCGCGGCGCAAGGGAGATCGCCCGCGGCTCCGACGACGAGGCGTCGGGCTCCCGGTCGCGCCGGCGCCGAGCTCGGGACCGACGTCTCCGCCCTGCGGCGCTACCGCGGAGCGTCCTTCCGCAGCTCGCGGAGGACGTGGCCGAGCTCGGGCGCGAGGAGCTTCTCCCACGCGAGCCGGACCGCCGCGAGGGAGCCGGGCACCGAGAAGACGGCGCGGCCACCCCACACGCCCGCCACCGCCCGCGACAGCATCGCCGCGCTGCCGATCTCGGCGTAGGAGAGCATCCGGAACAGCTCGCCGAAGCCGTCGAGCCGCTTCTCGAGCAGCCCCGCCACCGCCTCGTAGGTGCGGTCCCGCGCGGCGATGCCCGTCCCGCCGTTCACCACGATCGCCTCGGCGCCCGCCGCGGCTGCCGCGTCGAGCGCCGCGCGGAGCTCCGCCGGCTCGTCCCGCACGATCCGGTACCCCACCACCTCGTGCCCCGCCGCCGCCGCGGCGCGGCGCAGGAACGCGCCGCTCTCGTCCTCCGCCTCGCCGCGCGTGTCCGAGGCGGTGACGACGAAGATCCGGACCGCCCTCGGGGCCTCGTGCCGGTGCTCCAGGTGTCCCACTCGATCCTCCGTGCGCCGCCGCCGTCACCGCGCTCAGGCCTCACCGGGCCTCACCGGGCCTCGCGGGGCTCGGCGATCGCGCCTCCGACGCGGAGGCGGCGAACGGGCGGCCCGAGCGCCCGGACGGTATACATGCACGCGATGGCCGACAAGTTCGAGGTCGCGGGAGCGCTTCGCGAGATCGGGGCCCTGCTGGAGCTCGAGGAGGAGAACCCCTTCAAGATCCGGGCTTACGAGAACGGCGCGCGCGCGGTCGAGGCCGTCGCCGGCGATCTCTCCGCCCTGGCGGCGGCCGGCCGCCTCACGGAGCTGCCCGGGATCGGCGAGGCGCTCGCGAAGAAGATCGGGGAGCTCCTCGAGCGCGGCTCGACCGATCTCCTCGACCGCCTCCGCGCGCGCCACCCGCCCGGCCTCCTCGACCTCCTGCGCGTCCCGGACCTCGGGCCGAAGAAGATCGCCGCCCTCCACGCGGCCCTCGGGATCGCGAGCGTGGAGGAGCTCGAGGCGGCGTGCGCCGCCGGCCGCGTCCGGACGGTGAAGGGCTTCGGCGAGAAGACCGAGGCCCGGCTCCTCGAGGGGCTCCGCCGCCTGCGGGCCCGCGCCGCGGAGGCGCGCGTGCTCCTCGCGGACGCCCTCGAGACCAGCGACGCGCTGCTCGCGCACCTCCGCGCCTCGCCGGCGGCGCTCGAGGTCCAGCTCGCCGGGTCCGCCCGCCGCGGGCGGGAGACCGTCGGCGACCTCGATCTCGTGGCCGCCTCGCGCGAGCCGGCCTCGCTCTCGGCGCGCCTCCTCGCCTTCCCGCTCGTGAAGGACGTGATCGCGCGCGGGGACACCAAGACGAGCGTGCGGCTCGCCTCGGGGCTCCAGGTCGACCTCCGCGTGGTCCCGCCGGAGGACTTCGCGACGCTCCTCCACCACCTCACCGGCTCGCGGGCGCACCACGTGAAGCTCCGCGGGATCGCCCGCGAGCTGGGCTTCACGCTGAGCGAGTGGGGGCTCCACCGCCTCCCGGCGCCGGCCGCCCGCCCCGCGGCGGCGGGCCCGGCCATCGCCCTCGCCGCCGACGCACCCGAGCCGGAGCCCGGCGCGCCCGGCCCGCTCGGACCGAAGATCCCGATCGCCTCGGAGGCGGCGCTCTACCGGGCCCTCGGCCTCGCGTACGTGCCCCCCGAGCTGCGCGAGGACACGGGAGAGCTCGAGGCCGCGCGCGCGGGGGCCCTGCCGGAGGACCTCGTGACCCTCGAGGACGTGCGCGGCGTGGTCCACTGCCACACGACCTGGTCCGACGGCCGGGCGTCGGTCCTCGAGATGGCGCGGGCCGCCGACGCCCTCGGGCTGGAGTACCTGACCGTCACCGATCACTCCGGCTCGGCCCACTACGCGGGCGGCCTCGACGCCGACCGGCTCCGGCGCCAGCGTGACGAGATCGCCAGCGTGCAGGAGCAGGTGAAGGTCCGGCTCCTCCACGGCACCGAGGCGGACGTCCTCGAGGACGGCGCGCTCGACTGGCCCGACGCGATCCTCGAGCAGCTCGACGTCGTGATCGCGAGCGTCCACTCGCGGCTGAAGATGGACGAGGCCCAGATGACGGCGCGGCTCGTCCGGGCGATGTCCTGGCCGTTCTTCAAGATCTGGGGGCACGGCACCGGCCGGCTCCTGGAGGAGCGCCCGCCCTACCCGGTCCGCGTCGAGGAGGTGCTCGACGCCCTGGCGCGCTCGCGCGGCGCGGTGGAGGTGAACGGGGATCCGCGGCGGCTCGACCTCGCGCCGCGGCACGTGCGCGCCGCGCGCGATCGCGGGATCCCGGTGGTGCTCTCGGTGGACGCGCACTCCGCCCGCGCGCTGAGGTACCTGCGCTTCGCCGTCCTCACCGCCCGACGCGGCTGGGTCCGGCGGGGAGACGTGCTGAACACCCGGCCGGTGGACGACTTCCGGCGCGCCGTGCGGCCATTCGGCTGAGGGCCACCCGGGCGGGCGAGGGGCTGCAAGTGGCTTGTGGCGCCGACCGCGCGCGTCTAGGCTCCTCCGGCCTTGGCGAACGTCCTCAAGTCGAAGCGCGTCCAGCTCCTCGCGTTGCTCTCCGTCTCCTCCGGGATGCCGCTCGGCTGGGTGTTCGTCACCTACCACTTCTTCCTGATCGGCCTCGGCGTGTCGAAGCCGATGGTGGGGGTCCTCTCCGGCGTCTCGATCGCGTGGACCGTCAAGTTCCTCTGGTCGCCCCTCGTCGATCGCTTCGCGCTGCGCTGGCCCGGCCGGCGGCGGAGCTGGGTCATCGCCATGCAGCTCGCGCTGGCCGCGACGTTCGGCGCGCTGGCGGCGTTCGCCTGGAAGGTCGTGGGGACGACCTCCGGGCTGGCGACGCCGGCCCTGGTCGCCGTCGGCGCGCTCGGGTTCCTCGTGGCGTTCTTCTCCGCCACGCAGGACATCGCGCTCGACGCCTACGCGGTCGAGGTCCTCCACCCCGACGAGCGGGAGACCGCGTCCGGCCTCCGCATCATGTGGTACCGGATCGGGATGCTCGTCGCCGGGGCGGCGGCGGTCTCGCTGTCCGATCACGTCCCCTGGCCCGTGCTCTTCCTCGGGATCGGGGCGATCTTCGCCGCGTTCGTCGTGGTGACCGCCGCGGCCCCCGAGCCGGAGCAGCCCGCCGCGCGCCCGCGCTCGCTCCGGAGCGCGGTCGTCGATCCGCTCCGGACCTACTTCCTCCGGTCCGACGCCATCCCCATCGCCCTGTTCCTGCTCTTCTACAAGTTCGGGGACAACATGGCGGGGACGATGGTCAACTACTTCCTCAAGGACCTCTGCTTCTCGAACACCGAGGCCGGGGCCGCGATCAAGACCATCGGGATCGTCGCCACCATCGTCGGCTCGCTCGCCGGCGCGGCGATGATGGTGAGGATGGGGCTCGGCCGCGCGCTGTGGGCGTTCGGGTTCCTGCAGGCGGGCGCGAACCTCCTGTACTCCGTCGCGGCGATGAGCCGCGCCGCCCCGCTCGACCTGCACCAGTGCGCCGCGCTCCCGGCGATCGACGCGGCGACGCGCCTGTGGGCGTACGCGTCGATCGCCTCGGAGCAGTGCGCGCAGGGGATGGCCAACGCGGCCCAGGCGGTCCTCCTGCTGCGGGTCTGCGACAAGCGCTACAGCGCGACGCAGTTCGCGCTCCTCTCCTCGCTGTTCGCGCTCGGGCGCTGGGCGGCGGGCTTGCCGAGCGGGTACCTCGCCCAGCAGCTCGGGTACCCGGTGTTCTTCGCGGCGTGCGCGACGGTGTTCGCGCTGCCGGGCTTCTTCTTCCTGCACCGCATCGCGCCCTTCTCGCAGCGCGAGGTGCTCGTCGCCGAGGCCGCGCCGCACCCGGGCGCGCCCCCCGCCTGACGACGACGCCGCCCGCATCGAGCCGCTGCGGCGCACGCTCGACGCAAGCGGGAGGCGCCATGACGCCCGGGGGCGACTCCCGCTCACATCTCGCCACCGCGACGCACGCCGCACCGCGTCGATTTTCACGCCGCGCGCGGGTCGAGCGGACGTAGGATGCTTGCTCCTCAAACAAGCTCTCAAGGAGGAGCTCCCATGCATCGCTCGCGTCACCTCGTCCTCGCCCTCGCCGCCGCCCTGGCGGCGGTCGCCCTCGCGCCCGCCCCCGCCCGCGCCCAGTCGCGGTACGGCCACGAGGGGCCCGGGGTGCTGGTCGGCGGGCTGGTCGGCTACGAGTCGGGCGACCTGGACGGCCTCGCCCTGCGGCTCGACGCCGAGCTCGGCCTGCAGCGGCTCGCGCCCAGGCTCGTGCTCGACGGCGTCGGGTCCTTCGGCTACTCCCACCTGACCTTCGACCACCCGGACTTCACCCAGAGCTTCGACCGCTTCGAGCTCGTGCCCGCCGCGCGCTTCCTCGTCCCGCTCGGCTCCGGGGTCGGCGTCTACGGTGACCTCGGCCTCGGCCTCTACTGGGGCCGTCTGCACACGACCGACTACTTCTACGGCTACCACGCCGACAACACCGACTTCGGGCTCGCGGCGCGGGTCGGCGTCGGCGGCTACGTCTGGGCCAGCAACAACGTCCGGCTGGGCATCGACCTCGCCGTCCACCCCTACGTCGGCGACTACGAGGACACCCCGTTCACCGCGATGTTCGCGATCATGTTCCGGACGAAGTAGCCGTCGAGCGCGCCGCGCCCGTCCCCTCCCCCGGCGCCGGCAGCGGCGCCGGGGCGAGCACGTCCACGGTGGCGCGCCGCTCCAGCACCCGCGCCGGCCAGAGCCCGTAGTCGCGCAGGGCCGCGTCGCCCGCCGCCTCGGCGCCGCGCACCCGGCACACCCGCAGCGCCTCGCGCGGGCGACCCGCCCAGAAGCGCACCGTCGGGTTCGCCCGGTGCGCGAGGCCGTACACGCGCGCCGGGAGGGCGCGCGCGCGGGCGGTCCAGGCCACGTGCCACACCGCCGGCCAGACCGACCAGTAGTCTCCGGTGACGAGATCGCAGCGCGCCGCGAGCACGTCCTCGGTCCAGCGCCCCGCCACCCGGTCCAGATCTCCCCGGACGCGGGCGAGCGAGGGCGCCCCGGCCGCGGCGAGGGCCGCGATCGGCACGAGCACCACCCCGGTCACCACCGCCGCGCGCGCGACGCGCGCCGCCGCGGCGAGCGGCTCCGCCACGAGCGAGACCGCGGCGAGTTGGACGAGGACGGCCGCCGGCGCGAGGTACCGCCAGTGCCAGGCGTTGTCCCGCACCCACGCCAGCGTCCCCGTGAAGAGCGCGTACGCGACCCCCGCCGCGACCAGGGCGAGGGCGCGGAGGAGCACCCCCCGGGCCCGGCCGCGCAGCGCTGGGAGCGCGAGCGCGGCGAGCCCGACAACCGCGACGAGCCCCGTGGCGGCCGGCAGCGCTCCCGACTCGCGCCAGGCGCGGCCGAACATCGTCCCCCAGGCCCGCGGCCACTCCGCCGCGGGGAGCACCCCGAGGGCGAGCCGGAGCGGCCGACCGGTGAGGATCGGGTAGAGCCGCAGCATCCCCTGCCCCGCGGCGAGCCCCGCGACGAGGAGCCCGGCGTCCACGGCGAGCCGCTCCGCAACGGTCCGGCGCGGCTCGCCCTCCGCGAGGTCCACCGCCGCCCGCGCCGCGGCGAGCGGCAGGAGCAGCAGCCCCGCCGCCGCGTTGACCCAGTGCGCGGCGACCACGACGAGGAGCCCCGCCCCCAGCCGCCCCGCGCTCCGGCGGCCGCCCGGCCCCGGCTCGGCGAACGCGAGGCCGCCCAGCGCGAGCGCCAGCGACAGGCCGTAGGGTTGATCGCCGAGGTACTCGAACGCCCACGACGACGGCCAGGAGAGGAGGAGGAGGGCCGCGGCGAGCGCGCCCGCGACGCGCCACTCGCGGCCGGCGAGGACGTGGCGGGCGAGCAGGACCACCGCGGAGAGCCCCGCGAGGACGAGCAGGAACCGCTGCACGAGCAGGTTCCAGAGCGGGTCGCGCACCGGGAGGGAGAGCAGCGGGACGAGCATCCCGTACCGCTCCTGATCCCAGTAGAACGGCGTCCAGCGCTGGAGCGCGACGAGGATCGGCACGATCGCGTCGCCGTGCTCGTGCGCGTGCATCCCGCCGAGATCGGCGAGCGCCGCGGCGACCGCGAGCGCCGCGAAGGTCGCGAGGGATCCGGCCCTCGCCCGCGCGATCCTGGAGAGCACGGCGTATCCCGGGCGCGCCGGACCGCCCGCAGGGCGCGGTCGAACCCGGCTCGCCGCGCGCGCCCGGGCCCGCGCTCGGGTGAGCGCGGGCCGGGGGCGGTCCTACCTAGCGCTTCGCAGCCTCCGCCCGCTCCCGCGCCTCCTGGGCGAGGGCGCGGACCGAGAAGCCGGGCGTCTGGCTCGCCTCGTCGGTGGCCACCGACGGGAACGGCTTCGCCCGCGCGCGCATCTCCTCGAGCTTCTCGGGCGAGATGGAGGGCGAGCCGCGGCGCAGCCACGGATCGTACTGGTACGACACGGACGGCCCGCGGAGGAGCCGCTTCTGGTCCCAGATCTGGGCGGCGCGCTCGTACGACGGCGGCGTGTGCTCGCCCGAGTCCATCCGGATCGCGTCCTTGGGACACGCCTCGACGCAGAAGCCGCAGACGATGCAGCGCATCTCGTCGATCACGAACTTGACCGGGTACTTCTCGATCGGATCGTCCGCGTACTCCCCGGCCTCGATGTAGATGCACTGGGCCGGGCACGCCGTGGCGCACATGTAGCAGGCGACGCAGCGCGGACGCCCGTCCTCGCGCGGCACGAGCCGGTGCAGCCCCCGGTAGCCGGGCGGGTACGGCGCCCGCTCCTCGGGGTACTGCAGCGTCACGTTGTCCGAGTAGCCGAACCCCCCGCGCTTGCGGGCGAGGACGTCCGGGTTCCGGTCGCGCGAGAAGAACAGGTTCTTGAAGAAGTGCCGCGCGAGGTCGCCGAAGCCCCGGATGATCTCCGGGAAGTACATCGACTCGCGCAGGTCGGCGGGCTGGTTCTTGAGCGGGTAAGGCATGGTGGTCAGTGCCCCGCGACGACGTGGGCGGCGCCGTGCCCTGCCTCCGGGGCAGGGGCGCGGCCGACCGCGACGGTGATGGCAGCGATGGCGACGATGGTGACGGCGCCGACGACGGCCAGGAGCTGCATGCTCGGATCGAGGAGGAGCACCAGGGCCGTCACGAAGACGTTCACCAACGCAGCGGGCAGCAGGATCTTCCAGCAGAGCTTCTGGATCTGGTCGAAGCGGAAGCGCGGGAGCAGCCAGCGCACCGTGAACTGCAGCCACATCATGAGCGTCATCTTGAAGATGAACGCGCCGGCGCCGACCGCGGCGAACCAGAACGGCGAGAGGTTCGCCTGGAGCCACCCCTCGAAGAGGTACGGGTGCCAGCCGCCCAGGAAGACCGCGGTGAGGATGCCGGACAGGACGGCGACCTCGACGAACTCGGCGAGGAACATCAGGCCGAACTTCATGCCGGAGTACTCGATGAAGTAGCCGACGATCTCGCTCTCGCCCTCGGGCAGGTCGAACGGCGCGCGCTTCGTCTCGGCGAAGGCGCTCGCGAAGAAGACGAGGAACCCGACGGGCTGCAGGAGGATGCCGACGGCGGGGATCCCGCCGAAGACGGACTGCCCCTGCGCCACGACGATCTCGTTGAGCTGCAGCGACCGGTACGCGATCATCGATCCGACGAGGGAGAGGCCCAGCGACACCTCGTAGGAGATCATCTGCGAGGACGCGCGGACGCCGCCGAGGAGCGCGAGCTTGTTGTTCGACGCCCACCCGGCGAGCGAGGTGCCGTAGACCGCCAGCGACGAGATCGCGAACAGGTAGAGGAGCCCGGCGTCGAGCCGCGCGATCTGCAGCCCGATGGGCTGGACGACGCCCGACGCGATCCGGCTGGCCAGGCCCGGGATCTGGCTCGGGTCGAGGTCCATGCCGACGGGCACGATGGCGAAGAGCGCGAACACCGGCGCGAACGCCAGCGCGGGGGCGAGCTGGTACAGCAGCCGGGTGCGCCCGCGGGGCTCGACGCTCTCCTTGGTGAGCATCTTGAGGGCGTCGGCCGCGAGGAAGGGCACGCCGCCCAGCGCGGAGCCGAACACCTTGATGCGGTTCGCGCCGATGCGGTTCTGCATCATCGCCGACCACTTGCGCTCGGCGGTGGTGAGGAGCGCGCCCGAGGTCATGACCAGGACCAGGAGCAGGGTCACGATGTTCGCGACCGACGCGCCGAAGGAGATCGCGCCGGGGGAGACCACGCCGGGCGTGCCGGAGATCGCGTTCGCCAGGGCGTTGAAGCCCCAGCCGAGCCAGCCGGCGACCCAGTAGAACCCGGCGCTCAGGGCGATCAGGCCGGCGACCACGCCGGCGAAGAACAGGAGCATTCCAACGAAGCGGTTCAAGGCGCCTCCCTGTTACCGGCTCCGCGCGAGCGCGCGGCGGTAATCCTCGCTGGTCTCCGACGGAACGCGATCGCGGTTCCCCGCGAGCCGACCGTCGACGGTGCCCGCGGCGAGCGGCACGATCCCGAACCGCTTGCCGATCGAGGGCATCGAGTCCCACTGGAAGTCGCCGAGCGCGCCGGCCACCTTCGAGCCCAGGGTCCGGAACACTTCCTGCCCGGTGGCGAACGAGAGCTCGAGCCCGAGCGCCTGGCCGATCGCGGCCGCCAGCGCCCAGTGCGGGCGCGACTCGCCGCGCGGGTAGTACGCCAGCTCGAACCGCTGCGCGCGCCCCTCGAAGTTCACGAAGGTGCCGTCCGCCTCGGAGTGCGGCGAGGCCGGCAGCAGGATCGTCGCCGCGCGGGCGAAGGGCCCGTCGCCATAGGACTGCGCGACGAGCACCTCGAGCGCCTCGAGCTTCGCGACCGCCGCGGCGTCCGGGACCTCCGTCCCGACCGCCCAGAGCCCCTTCACCTGCCCACCCTGGACGCCGGCCACCAGGTCGGCGAAGGGCCGGAGCGCGATGCCGTAGGCCTGCGCGGCGAGCTCGAGCCCCTTGCGGTTGGGGTTCTCGTCGGCGCGCTTCAGGAACTCGTCCTGCCAGCCGTCGGGGCGGCCGCCCACGTACGCGACCGAGATCCCGAGCCCCTCCTTCGCGACGTGACACGCCGCGAGGAGATCCTCGAGCGACGCCACCGGCGAGAGGAGCACCGCGAGCGTGCCGGCCCGCGCCTGCGCGAAGAGGGCCTCGGCCGCCTGCTTCTCGGCGACCGCGCGCCCGACCACCTGCGCCTGCGCCCCGCGCCCGGTGCGCGCCGCGAGGGCGCGCCCGGTGTTCAGGTACTTGTAGCTGAGCCGGCCGTCGTCACACATCCACTCCTTGTTGACGGCCTCGTTCTCCCGCGGACGATACCGGTACGTCGTGTCGTTCAGGTAGTCGAGGAACGTGTTGCAGCCGCGCGCGCAGCCGGTGCAGACCGACCGGGCCGAGGACATGAACCAGACGCGGCCGCGGAACCGGAAGTCCGTGGAGGTGAGCGCGCCGACCGGGCAGACGTCCACCACGTTGCCCGCGTACTTCGAGACGAGCGGCTGGCCCGGGAACGTCGTGATGAAGCTCTCGTTGCCGCGCTCGGCGACGCCGAGCTGCGGCGCCTTCGCGACCTCGCGCATGAAGCGCACGCAGCGCGTGCAGAGGATGCAGCGCTCCTGGTCGAGCGTGACGGTGGGCCCGAGCGCGACCCGCTTCCCCTTCACGTTCTTCGGCACGTCGAGCCGCGACGGCTGCCGGTTGAACTTCATGTAGTAGTCCTGCAGCTTGCACTCGCCCGCCTGGTCGCAGATCGCGCAGTCGACCGGGTGGTTCAGGAGCAGGAACTCGAGCACCGCGCGCTGCTGGTCCTTGACGCGCGGCGTGTCCGTCTTGACGGCGACGCCCTCCGCGACCGGCATCTGGCAGGCCGGCATCAGCTTGCCCATCGGCGCGTTGGACATCTCCACGAGGCACATCCGGCAGTTGGCCGCGATGCTGAGGCGCTTGTGGTAGCAGTAGAAGGGGATCTCGACCCCCACCGACTTCGCCGCCTCGATGACGGTCGTGCCGGGCTTCACGACGACCTCGCGGCCGTCGATCGTCGCCGTCACGAACCCGGGGTTCTTGGGCGGCGGAGGCGGCGGCCTCGCCGCCGCGGGGGGTGGAACTGCAGGCTTCTTCTCGTCGGCCATCGGAAAGGCTCCGTTCTCGCGAATCCGGGCGGGTCTACTGCTCGACCTCGCCGCCGATCATGTTGATGGAGTCGTAGGTCGGGATGAGGTCGGCGAGCAGCGAGCCCTTGAGCATGTACGGGAGCCCCGCCACCATCGGCCACCCCGGCGCGCGGAGGCCGAGCTTGTACGGCCGGCCGCCCCCGTCGGACACGATGTAGAACCCGAGCTCGCCGTTCGCGGCCTCGGTGTACGAGTAGACCTCGCCGGCGGGGACCTTGATCCCCTCCATGACGAGCTTGAAGTGCGCCATCAGCCCCTCGATGGTCCCGTAGACGAGCGGCTTCGGGGGCAGCGCGTAGCGGAAGTCCCGGACGATGATGTCGCCCGGCTCCATCTGCGCGAAGCACTGGCGGATGATCTTGTCCGACTGGCGCATCTCCTCGATCCGCATCAGGTAGCGGTCGAAGTTGTCGCCGTTCGAGCCCACCGGGATGTCGAAGTCGAGCCGGTCGTAGACGAGGTACGGCGCCGCCTTGCGGATGTCGTACGGCTCGCCCGCCGCGCGCAGGCACGGCCCGGTGAAGCCGAGCTCGCACGCGAGCTCGCGGGACACCTTGCCGGTGCCGCGGGTGCGATCGATGAAGATCCGGTTCCGCGCGAGGAGCGCGTCGATCTCGTCCACGAGATCGCGCGTGCGATCGAGCGTCTTCGTCATCTTCTCGATCCACCCCTCCGGCACGTCGCGGGCGACGCCGCCGATCCGGGCGTAGTTCGAGGTGAGCCGCGCGCCGACGAGCTCCGCGAGCCGGTCGTAGATGAGGTCTCGGGCCTCGATGGCGTAGAGGAACACCGTCATCGCGCCGAGCTCCATCCCCATGGCGCCGACGAGGGTGAGGTGGTCGCAGATGCGGTGCACCTCGCTGGTGATGACGCGGAGGTACTTCGCGCGATCCGGGATGTCGAGCCGGCAGAGCTTCTCGACGCCGAGCGCGAACCCCACGTTGTTCATGATCGACGAGACGTAGTTCAGGCGATCCGTGTACGGGAACACCTGCGTCCAGGTGCCGTTCTCGCAGCTCTTCTCGAAGCCGCGGTGCAGGTACCCGATGTCGATCTTCATCGCCTCGATGTTCTCGCCGTCCAGCTCGACGACGAGCCGGGTCACGCCGTGCGTGGCCGGGTGCGAGGGGCCCAAGTTGACCGTCATCCGCTTCCCGCGGAGCGGCGCTTCCAGCTCGCCGTCCGCCGGACCGGCAGCCGGCCCCCCGAGCTGCGGCGCAGACAGGCCGGCGCCGGCGCTGCCCGGCGTCGCCCGCGTGTCGATGCCTCCGACTCCCTTGCCTTCCGTCACCTGAGACCTCCGTGCGCGCCGAACCCGTCGAGGGGCGCGCGGGGAACGAGTGCCGTCCGCGCTAGTCGCGCGTCGCGGGCCCAGGCCCGCGGTAGATGTCCTTCACCTCGCGCTCCGGGACGAGGGGCTGGCGGGCGCGCAGCGGATAGTCCTTGCGCAGCGGGTGCCCGACGAACTCGTCGTACATGAACAGGCGGCGGAGGTCCGGGTGGCCGGTGAACCGGATCCCGTACATGTCGAAGCAGTACCGCTCGAACCAGTCCACGCCGCGCCACACCGACCAGACGGACGGCACCACGAGGTCGTCCTCGGGCACGCGCACGCGCAGGCGAATCCGCCGGTTGGTGCTCGAGGAGTACAGGTTGTAGACGAGCTCGAAGCGCGGCTGCTGGCCGAGGTAGTCCACCGCGGTCACGTACGGCGCCATGTTGAAGCGGAGCTCGGGATCGTCCTTGAGCGCCTGGCAGACCTCGACGATGCGGTCCTTCTTCACGAACGCGCAGTCGTCGCCGCCCACGCCCTCGTAGGCGTCGGTCACCACGTCGGGGAAGCGCTGCACGAGCGCGTCGATCACGGCCTTGGACATGAGACCCTCTCTACCGCTCGCCCCGCTCCTGCCCGAGGACGGGCAGCGGCGCGCGGTCGATGAGCTTGTGCGGCTGCTCCTGGATCCGCTTCTGCAGGAGCATGATGCCGTCGAGCACCTGCTCCGGACGCGGGGGGCAGCCCGGGATGTAGACGTCCACGGGGACGATGCGGTCGATGCCCTGCACCGTCGCGTAGTTGTCGTAGAAGCCGCCGGAGCTCGCGCACACGCCGAACGCGATGACCCACTTCGGCTCGGCCATCTGCTCGTAGATGCGCCGGAGGATCGGCGCCTGCTTGCAGTTCACCGTCCCGACGACCATGAGCAGATCGGCCTGCCGCGGCGAGAAGCGGGGCATCGCGGCGCCGAAGCGGTCGAGGTCGTAGCGCGCCGCGGAGACGGTCATGTACTCCATGCCGCAGCACGCGGTGACGAACGGATACTGGAACAGCGAGTACTTCCGCGCCCAGCCGAGGCCCTTGGAGATGAGGCTCCGCAGGCCCGTCTCCGCGTCTTCACGACGCGTGGCGATGGCGGGGACGACGTCGATCTCGGAAGACATGCGCTCGGTCGCTCCTCTCTAGTCCTGCCAGTCGACGACGCCCTTCTTCAACACATAGACGAGGCCGGCGACGAGGGTCGCGACGAAGATCCCCATCGACACGAACCCGGGCCAGCCGAGGCCGGCGTAGCCGGTCTTCTCGTCGGGAAGAAGCAGCACCGCCCACGGGTAAAGGAAGATGGCCTCGATGTCGAAGACGATGAAGAGGATCGCGACGACATAGAACTTCACGCTGAAGCGCTCGTGCGCCGGGCCGACCGGCACCGAGCCGCATTCGAACGGCGTCTCCTTGACCCGGCTGGGCCGCCGCGGACCAAGGAGGTTGGAGAGCCCCAGCATGGTGAACGCCAGGGCGATCGCGACCAGCAGCACTACACCGATTGGGAAGTAGATCTGCAGGGGTGTCATAAGGTGGGGGATGGTCGGTTGGAGGCACTTAAGTGCCTGCCCGATTTGGGTTTGTCAACGGCTTTCCAGCCCCTTGACTTCGAAGGTCCCATCTGTAAACTGCGCGCACTTTTCCCTAGTTTTGCCGACAAGATAGGTCCACTTAAGGGGCCCGAAAAATGGGTTTCGACTTCGCTACCGTCCTCGTCTTCACCGTGGTCGCGATTGGGTTCGCGCTCGGTGGGATTGCTGCCTCCCGAGCGCTCGGTCCCAAGTGGCCGAATCCCGAGAAGGCCTCCATCTATGAGTGCGGCGAGCGGCCCATCGGGGCTGCCTGGTTCAACTTCAACCCGCGCTTCTACCTGGTCGCCCTCGTCTTCCTCGTCTTCGAGGTGGACATCGCGCTGACCTTCCCGGTCGTGTCGGTGTACCGGCGCTGGGCCGAGGCCTCCCCCCGCTTCGCGTGGGTGGCGTTCTTCGAGCTCGTCCTCTTCACCGTCATCCTGGTGGTCGGGCTGGCGTGGGCGTGGGCGAACGGCGACCTCGAGTGGGTGAAGAGCCTGGCCACGCCGCCTCGCGAGGAGAAGCAGGTCCCCGGCACCGACGGAGCGCGTCGGGCCGCTTGATCGCAGGCGCCGCTGGCGCTCGCTCGAAACCGAAGACCCGCTGGACGCAGGCAGCAGAGGAGGACGGTCCCACATGGCAGCGCGGACGATGGACCCGGGGGTCGGCGGCGACGTCACCCTCCTTCACACCAGCCAGCTCGACAACCTCATCAACCTCGCGCGCGCGAGCTCGCTCTACTACCTGACGTTCGGCCTCGCCTGCTGCGGGATCGAGCTCATGCAGACCGGCGGCCCCCGCGCCGACGTGATGCGCTTCGGCGCGATCCCGCGCGCCTCCCCGCGCCAGGCGGACTTCATGATCGTGGCCGGGACGCTCACCTACAAGATGGCCGAGCGCGCGAAGCTCCTGTACGACCAGATGCCCGAGCCCAAGTACGTCATCTCCATGGGCTCCTGCTCGAACTGCGGAGGCCTGTTCCAGCTCGGCTACTCCGTGTGCAAGGGCGTCGACAAGGTCATCCCGGTTGACGTGTACGTCCCAGGCTGCCCGCCGCGGCCCGAGGCGCTGACCGAGGGGCTCCTCCGGCTGCAGGAGATCGTGCGGAGCGAGCCGTGGTCCACCAAGCGGCGGCCGAAGGCAACGGGGGGCGCCTAGCCCTCGCCACGCCAGGACATCTCTCCGGACGGCTGATCACGACGGGGCGGGCCGGACGCTCGGAAGGGGCGCGCTGGCTCGCCCTGGTCCGCAACTGAGGAACGAATGACGACTCAAGAAATCCACGAGCGGCTGAAGGCGCGGTTCGGAGAGGACGTCGGTCCTCTGTCCGAGCCGAAGGCGGACGCGTTCTGCGTCGTGAAGGCCGACCGGATCGTCGAGGTCTGCCGCTTCCTCGCCACGGAGCCGGGCCTCGAGTTCGATTTCCTCGAGGACCTCACCGCGGTCGATTGGCCGAAGCGGAGCGTCATCGAGATCGTCTACCACCTGCTCTCGTACCGCCATCACCACACGTTCGTGCTGAAGGTCGAGGCGGACCGCGCGGCCCCGGTCGTCCCGACCGCCGAGGGCGTCTGGAAGGGCGCCAACTGGTTCGAGCGCGAGGTCTACGACCTGTTCGGCGTCACGTTCACGGGGCACCCGGACCTGCGCCGCCTGATGCTGCCGGACGACTGGGTCGGCCACCCGCTCCGCAAGGACTACCAGGAGGCGGGCGGCTGGCACGGCATCTCCAACGTCCGCGAGAACCCGCTCGTCGAGCTGAAGCGGCTCGACGACGCCCGGCGCGCGGAGGCGGCCGCGAAGGCGGCGCCGCCGACCGGCACCGAGGCCGCCCCCAAGGCGTAGGGAGACGAAATGGACAAGCTCATCCTTCGCCGCGTGGACCAGTCCAACGAGGAGATGATCCTCAACTTCGGTCCGCAGCACCCCTCCACCCACGGCGTCATCAACTTCCTCGTCGAGACGGACGGCGAGGTGCTGAAGCGGGCGATCCCGGACGTCGGCTACCTGCACCGCTCGATCGAGAAGATCGGCGAGATCGTCGGGTACCCCGGGTTCATGCCGTACACGGATCGCGTGGACTACGTGGCGGCCATGTTCGCCAACGAGGGCTACGCGATGGCGGTCGAGCGGCTCCTCAAGCTCGAGGTCCCGGCCCGCGCCCAGTGGCTCCGCGTCATCGCCAACGAGTTCTGCCGCATCGCGTCCCACCTCGTCGGGGTGGGCACGATGACGATGGACATCGGCGCGTTCACGCCGTTCCTCCACGGCGTCCGCGAGCGGGAGGTCATCAACGACCTCATCGAGGCGCTCTGCGGCGCCCGGATGACCTACAACTACCACCGCATCGGCGGCGTCGCGTTCGACCTGCCCGAGGGGTGGCGTGACAAGGCCCTCGCCTTCCTCGACCACTTCGACAAGTTCCTCGGCGAGTTCGACCGGCTCATCTCGTTCAACGAGATCTTCGTGAAGCGCCTCGCCAACGTGGCCGTCATCCCGGGCCCGATGGCGGTGAACTACGGCCTCGTCGGCCCGAACCTCCGCGGCTCCGGCGTGGACTGGGACGTCCGGCGCGACATGCCGTACGGCGCGTACCCGAACTTCAAGTTCGACGTGCCGATCGGCAAGGGCTTCTTCGGCACCACCGGCGACTGCTTCGACCGGTACTACGTCCGCTGCCTGGAGATGGCCCAGTCGTCCCGGATCATCCGCCAGGCGCTCGAGACGCTCCCCGAGGGCGAGATCTCGGCGAAGGTGCCGCGCAACATCAAGCCGGAGGCCGGCGAGGCGCTCGCGCGCGTCGAGAGCGCCCGCGGCGAGATGGCTTACTACGTGGTCTCGGACGGCACGAACAAGGCGTACCGCGTGCGCGTCCGGACCGGCTCCTTCTCGGCCATGTGCATCATCGAGGACGTCTCGCGCGGCCTGATGGTCGCCGACCTGGTCGCCCTCATCTCCTCGCTGGACGTCATCGCCCCGGAGATCGATCGATGAACTCCAAGACCCAGGATCTCTGCGCGGGCTCCGGCAAGACCGCCCGCGGCGTCGTCCTCGCGACGCTCGCCGTCGGGTTCGGCCTGCCGCTGGTGCTGCTCGCCGCCGTGCTGCTGCTCTCCCCGCTCTCGAAGCCCGCGATGCTCATGGCGGCGCTCGGCGCGGCGGGGGTGAACGTCTCCGGCTGGTCGGTCACCGGCCAGTACGTGGCCTGGATCGTGGCGATCGCGGTCCTCGCCCTCATCCTGCTCTCCTTCGGAGCGGTGATCTCCGGCATGACCGTGTGGTGGGAGATGCGCGTCAGCTCCCGCATGCAGAGCCGCGTCGGCTACAACCGCGTGGGCGCGGCCGGCTTCTTCCAGTGGATCGCCGACGCGGTGAAGCTCCTCCTGAAGGAGGACCTCGTCCCGGCGGACGCCGACGCCCTGCTCTTCCGCGCGGCGCCGTACTTCGTCCTCACCGGCTTCGGCCTCGTCTTCGTCGCGCTGCCCTTCGGCGAGAGCCTCATCGCCGCGGACATGAACGTCGGCATCTTCTACATCACGGCGGTCACCGCCCTGATCGTGGTCGGCATCCTGATCGCCGGCTGGTCCTCCAACTCCAAGTGGGCGCTCTTCGGCGGCATGCGATCCGCCGCCCAGGTGATCTCGTACGAGATCCCCTCCGGCCTCGCCGCGATGGTCCCGGTGATGATGTCCGGCACCCTCTCGATGCAGGGGATCATCCGCTCCCAGGGCGCCTGGCCGTGGGAGTGGCACGCGTTCACCAACCCCTTCGCCCTGGCCGCCTTCGCGATCTTCTTCGTCGCCCAGCTCGCCGAGGGCAACCGGACGCCGTTCGACCTCCCCGAGGCCGAGTCGGAGCTCGTCGCCGGCTATCTCTCGGAGTACTCGTCCTTCCGGTTCGCGCTCTTCTTCCTCGTCGAGTTCGGGAACCTCTGGGTGATGTCGGCGATCGCCGTCACGCTCTTCTTCGGCGGCTGGCAGGTGCCCTTCGTCGGCCCCGAGGCGTTCGCCGCTGCGCGTGGGGTCGGTGACCTCCCCGGCGCCGCCTGGTGGGGGCTCCAGATCCTCTCGATGCTCGTCTTCGTCGCGAAGACGCTGGTCGTCCTCAACGTGGTGGTGTGGGTCCGCTGGACGCTGCCCCGCATCCGCGTCGACCAGATGATGACCCTCTGCTGGAAGTACCTCGTCCCCATCGCCTTCGTCGTGTTCGTCGCCACCCTGCTCTGGCAGATGCTGATCGCGCGGCTGCCGGTGTCCGCGACGGTCTCCGGCGCGGTGATGTTCGCCGCCGCGGTGGTGACGGCCCTCCTGTTCTTCCGGCAGACCCGGCAGAACATCTCCGCCGTCGGCGACCGCGTCGACTTCACCAACTGGTAACGGGAGTCGGAACGATGCCTCAGTCCGTCCGCGAGTACACCGGCGCCATCCGGGACACGGTGAAGTCCTTCTGGCACGGGTTGTCGATCACGCTCTCGTACCTCGCCCGCCGCCCGACCACGGTCCAGTACCCGGACCGCACGCCGCTCCCGGTGCGCGACATGCTGCCGCCGCGCTACCGCGGCTTCCTCGAGGTGGACAACACGATCTGCACGGGCTGCCAGGCCTGTGAGCGTGCCTGCCCGATCGGCTGCATCCAGATCACGCTGGAGAAGGACCCGACCAACCCCAAGCAGCGTCTCGTCGCGCAGTTCGACATCGACGAGTCGCGGTGCATGTTCTGCGGTCTCTGCGTCGAGCCCTGCCCGACCGGCGCCATCCAGCACACGCGCGAGTTCGAGGGGACCCACCGCTACATCCGGAACCTGGTGTTCCGCTGGGCCGACCCGATGAACCCGTTCCCCGTGTACAAGGTGGACAAGACCGCCGAGTACTTCCCGCGCGCGCCGCTGGGCTCCCTCGTCCGGCAGCGGCTCGAGACCCTCGCGTGGGATCGGCCCGCGCCGGAGTTCCTGCCGCCCGAGCCGCCCAAGCCCGCCGCCGCGAAGCCGGCCCCGGCGCTGAAGGCCGCTCCCGCTCCCACCGCCGCTGCGCCCGCCGCGAAGCCCGCGGCCGCCGCTCCGGCCGCTGCCGAGGCGCCGAAGGCCCCCGCAGCCAACCCCGAGTCCAAGTGAGGCCGTCGATGGAATCCAAAGGAGGAAAGCTCGTCGCCTGGGCCCTCGCGGCGGTCGCCGTCGTCGCGTTCGTGGTCTACATGGCGACGCAGGTCGTCGGTCCCGCGGCCCGCGGCATGCCGCGCCCGGTGGCCGGCGCGCTCACGCTCCCGGACGTGCTCTTCTACGTCATCGCCGGGTTCACCGTCGTCGGCGCGGCCGGGGTCACGCTCTCGCGGAACATCCTCTACAGCGCCTTCGGGCTGCTGACGGCGCTCCTCGGCGCCGGCGCGCTGTACGTGATGCTCTCCGCCGACTTCGTGGCCGTGGCGCAGCTCCTCGTCTACATCGGCGGCGTCCTGGTGCTCATCCTGTTCGCGGTGATGCTCACCAGCCGCATCTCCGACATCAAGGTCTCGAACACCAGCTTCGGCCTGTTCGGCGGCGTCCTGCTCTTCGTGGCGGCCGCGCCGGTGCTCCTCTCCGTCGCGCTCCTCACCCCGTGGCGCGTGGTCCCGCCGGCGGCGCTCGCCCCGACCGCCGAGGTCATCGGCGACGCCCTCCTGTCCCGCTGGCTCCTGCCGTTCGAGGTCGCGTCGCTCGTCCTGCTGTCGACCCTGATCGGCGCCGTCCTCATCGCCCGCAAGGAGATCAAGGCCGAGGAGGCCTAGGAACCGACCATGCAGATCTCCCTCTCGCACTTCCTCGCCGTCGGCGCGCTCCTCTTCGCCTTCGGCATCGTCACCGTCGCCACGCGGCGGAACGCCGTCGGCGTCCTCATGGGCGTCGAGCTCATCCTCAACGGCGCGAACGTGAACTTCGTCGCCTTCAACCGCTACGTCGGGAGCGCGGGGACGCAGACCTTCGACGCGATCGGCGGCCAGGTCTTCTCCCTCTTCGTCATCGTCCTGGCGGCGGCGGAGGCGGCGGTCGGGCTCGCGATCGTCCTCGCCATCTTCCAGACCTTCAAGTCCATCGACGTCCGCTCCGCGGACTTGATGCGGGAGTAAGTCGATGCACGAGACCGCACGAGAGCTCGGCCAGATCGCCGTGACGCACGCGAGCTACCTCTGGCTCATCCCCTTCTTCCCGATCCTCGGCGCGACGATCAACGCGCTGATCGGGTGGAAGCTCCAGAAGGTCTTCGGCAAGAAGATCGTCCACCGCATCGCCATCACCGCGATGTTCGCGGCGTTCGCGGTGGCGGTCCGGGCCTACTGGCAGCTCCTCCACCTCGATCCCGAGCACCGGTTCCTGCAGGACACGCTCTGGAACCTGCTCACCGCCGGCCGGCTCACGGTGGATCTGTCCTTCGCCCTCGATCCGCTGTCGATGATGATGGTGCTCGTCATCACCGGCATCGGCTCGCTCATCCACGTCTTCTCGATCGGCTACATGGCCGACGAGCCGTCCTACTGGCGGTACTTCAGCTACCTGAACCTGTTCGTCTTCGCGATGTTGCTCCTCGTCATGGGGGACAACTTCGCGGTGATGTTCTTCGGGTGGGAGGGCGTCGGCCTCGCGTCGTACCTGCTCATCTCCTTCTGGCACGCGGACGCCGAGAAGGCGAAGGCCGGCATGAAGGCCTTCGTGGCGAACCGCTTCGGCGACTTCGGCTTCCTCGCCGGCCTGTTCCTCCTCTTCTGGACCCTCGGCGGCACGTGGATGCCCCGCCCGCAGGGCTCGCCGAACCCGCGCTACGGCACGACGGTCGAGCTGCGCGGGCAGGCCGTCGACACGCGCCCGATCGCCTCCGCGGCCAACGCGGCGCAGTCCGCGGCCCTCGCGCCGATGGTGGACGGCGTGAAGGTCGGCCCGACGATGAACTTCCGCGAGCTCCGCGACCAGGTGGTCATCGAGGCCACCGGGGTGAAGGAGCACCTCGTCGGCGCGACGATCTGGGGCATCCCGGTCCTGATGCTCGTCGGGATCCTGCTGTTCGTCGGCGCCATGGGCAAGAGCGCCCAGATCCCCCTCTACGTGTGGCTCCCCGACGCGATGGCGGGCCCGACCCCGGTCTCCGCCCTCATCCACGCCGCGACGATGGTCACCGCCGGCGTCTACATGGTCGCCCGGCTGAACTTCCTCTTTGCGCTCTCGCCGTCGGCGATGGGCTGGGTCGCCCTCATCGGCGCGGTCACGGCGATCTTCGCCGCGTCGATCGGCTTCTTCCAGTACGACATCAAGAAGGTCCTCGCCTACTCGACCGTCTCGCAGCTCGGGTTCATGTTCATCGGCGTCGGCGTCGGCGCGTACTGGGCGGGCGTCTACCACCTCCTCACCCACGCCTTCTTCAAGGCGACGCTGTTCCTCGGGTCCGGCTCGGTGATCCTGGGCTGCCACCACGAGCAGGACATGCGGAAGATGGGCGGGCTGAAGAAGTACATGCCCGTCACCCGGTGGACGTACCTCGCCGCCTGCTGGGCGATCGCCGGCTTCCCCTGGATGAACGGCTTCTACTCGAAGGACGAGATCCTCTGGAAGGCGTTCACCTCGGGTCACCTCGCGCTCTTCGGGCACCCCACCCCGTGGCTCGGCCCCGTCATCTACCTCGTCGGCATCGTCGCCGCGACCGGGACCAGCTTCTACATGTTCCGCAGCTACTACATGACCTTCACCGGCGAGTACCGCGGCGGTGCGGGCCACCACGACGAGCACAACGAGGATCCGCACTCCGCCGGCGCGACGGCGATGTCCGCGGCGTCCGTGAGCGTCCACGCCTCGAACGGCGCCGCCCACCTCGACCACGGCACGCACGGCCACCCGGCGCCGACGGCCGCCCACGCGGTCACCGCGCACGATGACGCGGCGCACGCCGGCGGCCACGGCCACCACGGCGGCACGCCGCACGAGTCGCCCTGGAACATGACCGTGGTCCTCTCGGTCCTCGCGCTCGGCTCCTTCGCGACCCTCTTCATCGGCCTCCCCGCGGCGTGGACGCACCACGCCCCGATCCTCGAGCACTGGCTCGAGCCGGTCCTCACCGCCGAGGTCCCGTTCGTCGAGAAGCCCCACTGGATGGAGTACGCGTTCCAGGGGCTCGGCGTCCTCGCCGGCACGGTGGGCTGGTTCTTCGCGATGCTGCTCTTCAAGGACGGCAAGAGCACCGTCCCGGCGGCCCTCAAGGAGCGGTTCCTCGGGCTCTGGACGGTCGTCTACAACAAGTACTACGTGGACGAGGCCTACGCGCGCGTGGTGTACAAGCCCGCGACGGCGTTCGCCGGCGCCTGCTCCTGGTTCGACTCGAACGTGATCGATCGCGTGGTGCTCCTGGTGGGCGCGATCACGCGGGCCTTCGCCAACCTCGACGGGGCCATCGACAAGTACATCGTGGACGGCGTGGTCAACGCCGTCGCCAACGGCACGGCGGGCCTCGGCCGGTCCCTCCGGACGCTCCAGACCGGCCGCGTCCAGACCTACCTCTACGGCGCGCTCGGGGGCGCGCTCGTGGTGGTCCTGCTCAACTTCCTCATCAAGTAGCACCTGGAGAGCGACGCAATGTTCAACCCCAACACCGTCCTCAGCTGGGCCACGTTCGTGCCGGTCGCCGGCTCGATCCTCATCTGCGCCCTCCTCGTGGTGAAGTTCTTCACCGGTCTGTCGAAGCGGGTGATGGACGACGCCGCGCGGTGGATCGCCCTCCTCGCGAGCGGCATGTCGCTCGCGGCCGCGATCGCCGCCTGGCGGATGTTCGACGCGACCGTCAAGGGGCCGCAGCTCGTCCACCACTTCACGTGGATCCGGGCGTTCAACATCGAGTACTTCGTCGGCGCCGACGGCCTGTCGATCTCGATGGTGCTGCTGTCCGCCCTCATCTCCTTCATCGCGACCATCGCCTCGATGCCGTGGTGGTCGGGGGCGAAGGCGGCCCAGATGGCCGGGATGGTCGACGACGGCCACGACGATCCGCACCACCCGAAGCACTTCTCGGTGCGGATGGTCCCCGGCTACATGGCCATGCTGCTCCTGCTCCAGACCGGCATGATGGGGACCTTCGTCGCCCTCGACATGTTCCTCTTCTACGTGTTCTGGGAGGTCATGCTCCTGCCGATGTACTTCCTCATCGGCATCTGGGGCGGCCCGCGCAAGGAGTACGCGGCGATCAAGTTCTTCCTCTACACCCTGGCCGGCTCCGTGCTGATGCTCCTCGCGATCATCGGCATCTACTACAACAGCCACGCCGAGCTGCTCGCCGACGGCGTCACGATGTCGAGCGGCCACACCTTCAACCTCATCCAGCTCGCGAAGCAGGGCGCGGCCGGGCAGTTCCACGGCCTCACGTTCCTCGGCTTCGACTTCGCCCGGGTCGCCTTCGTGGCCCTCTTCATCGGGTTCGCCATCAAGATCCCGATGTTCCCCTTCCACACCTGGCTGCCCGACGCCCACGTCGAGGCGCCGACGCCCGTCTCCGTCATCCTGGCCGGCGTGCTCCTGAAGATGGGCATCTACGGCATCCTCCGGTTCAACTACGGGATCTTCCCGGACGCGACCGCCTGGGCCGCCAACGCCATCGCCGTCTTCGGGATGATCAACATCATCTACGCCGCGTTCGTCTGCCTCGCGCAGAAGGACCTGAAGAAGCTCATCGCGTACTCCTCCGTCTCGCACATGGGCTTCTCGCTGCTCGGCATGGCGGCGATGACCGAGGCCGGCATCTCCGGCGCGGTGTTCAACCTCTTCACGCACGGCATCATCAGCCCGATGCTGTTCCTCATCGTCGGCGTGATCTACGACCGCGCCCACCACCGCGAGATCGAGAAGTTCGGCGGCCTCGCCACCGAGCTGCCCGAGTACACCGCGATCATGGGCCTCGCCTTCTTCGCGTCCCTCGGCCTGCCGGGCCTCGCCGGCTTCATCTCCGAGTTCATGGTGTTCACGGGCTCGTTCCCGCGGTTCACGCTCTACACGGTCATCTCGGCGACCAGCGTCATCCTCACGGCCGCGTACTACCTGTGGGCGATCCACCGGATGTTCCTCGGCAAGCCGAACCCGGCCTACAAGGGCTACCCGGACCTCAACTGGCGTGAGCGGATCGCGCTCTACCCGCTCGCCGCCATCGCGATCTTCCTCGGGTTCTACCCGCAGGCGATCCTGGGCGTGATCAACGGGACCCTGCACGACCTCATCAAGCCCGCCCTGGCGCTCCTGCAGGGGTAGGCGCGAGACCGTGATGACCCCACTCGTCCAGCAGCTCGATCCGCTCGTCACCCAGAACCTCTGGTCGGCGAGTTGGTTCCGCCCCGAGGCGGTGCTCACCGCCGGGGCGGTCCTCCTCTTCGTCCTCGATCTGTTCTGGCGCAAGAGCCCGCGCCGCGTGGCGTACCTCACCGCGAGCGCCCTCGCGGTCCTCGCCGCGGCGGCCGGGTTCCTCGCCGTGCAGCCCGCGGACGCGCTGTCGCTCTTCAACGGCCTGCTCGCGAACGACGCGTTCGCGAGCTTCTTCAAGTGGCTCTTCCTGGCGGCCGCGGCGCTCGTGGTGATCATCACGGCGTCCGGCAAGGACTTCCCGCCCGCGCGGGTCGGCGAGTTCTACGCCCTGCTCGTCAGCATCGTGCTCGGCCTGTTCATGATGGCGAGCGCCACCGATCTGCTGATGATGTACCTGTCGATCGAGCTCGTCTCGCTCTCGAGCTACGTGCTCGCCGGCTTCAAGAAGGGCGATCGGAAGGCGACCGAGGCCGCGCTGAAGTACGTCATCTACGGCAGCGTCGCGTCCGGGATCATGCTCTTCGGCATGAGCTACCTGTACGGCCTCACCGGCACGACCAACCTCTCCCAGATCGCGACCCAGGTGCAGCAGCTCTCCGCCTCCGGCACCGCCGAGCTGGCCGCGACCCGGATCGCCCTGGTGGTCGCCGCGACGTTCGTCGCGGGAGGCCTCGGCTACAAGATCGCCGCGGTCCCGTTCCACATGTGGTGCCCCGACGTGTACGAGGGCGCGCCCACGCCGTTCACGGCCTTCCTGTCGGTGGGCCCGAAGGCCGCCGGCTTCGCCCTCGCGCTCCGGTTCTTCCTCTCCGCCCTCAGCTTCCCCGCGAACGCGGACGGGCTCGCGCTGCCCATCGGCGACATCCCCTGGCCGGCGGTGATCGGCGTCGTCTCCGCGGTCACCATGACGCTCGGCAACCTCACCGCGCTGCTCCAGACCAACCTGAAGCGGCTCCTCGCGTACTCGTCGATCGCGCACGCGGGCTACATGCTGATGGGGCTCGCGGCGGTCTCCGCCGTGGGGACGCAGAGCGTGATGATCTACATGGCCATCTACCTGGTCATGAACCTCGGCGCGTTCCTCGTGGTGATCCTGGTGGCCCAGGCCACCGGGTCCGAGTCGATCCTCGACTACCGGGGGCTGTCGCGCCGGCAGCCGTTCGCCGCCATCACGTTCGCGATCTTCCTGTTCTCGCTCACGGGCATCCCGCCGTTCGCCGGGTTCATCGGCAAGTGGTACCTGTTCGTGGCGGTCTGGGAGCGGACGGGCGGGCCGCACGGTACGTGGTACGGGGCGCTGCTCGTCATCGCCGCCCTGAACACCGCGATCGCGCTCTTCTACTACGCGCGCGTGATCCGGGCGATGTTCATCGACCCGCCCTACGCGCCGGACGCGAAGCGGATCGTGTCGCCGGTGTCGTGGCAGGTCGTGCTCGGTGCGTGCGCCGCGGCGGTGCTCTTCTTCGGCATCCGTCCTCAGGCCATCATCGACTGGACCCTCTCGTCGCTTCAGCTGTTCAGAGGGTAGCGGGTCCCCTCCTCCCGCCCCTCTCGATGGCCCGGCCGGTTCCGAACCGACCGGGCCATCGTTCATGCGGGGGCCGCGCCCCCGCCCCGTCCACCCTGAGCTCGTCGAAGGGTCGCCGGGCCCCCCTGGCTCCGCGGGGCCCACGCGCGCTGGCGCGCGCTGTCCCGCGGGGAGGGGGCGCCGCCCCTCTACTCCTGCGGATGGGCCCCTCCCCGGCGGAATCCAATCGGCCGTTCAGGCCGAGGCGACACACGCCCTGAAAAGAGAGCGCGAGGCCCAGCAGCGAAGGTCCTCGCGAACCGCGAGCCCTCGTTTCAGGGCCGCCGGGCCTCGAGCCGCGCGAGCGCCTCCGGCGACATGGACACGTCGCCGAGGTGGCGATCGGGCGCGACCGCCTCGCCGTGGAAGTCCGAGCCGGCGGTGGGGACGAGGTCGAGCGCCTCGGCGAGCCGGAGGTACTTCTCCCGGACCGAGGGGTTGTGGTCGGTGTGGTAGACCTCCACCCCTTCCGCGCCCGCCGCCCGGAGCCGCTCGAGGTCGTACCGCTCGAGCCTGGACACGCCCGGGTGGGCCACCGTGGTCGTCCCGCCCGCGCCGCGCACCAGCCGGATCGCCTCCTCCGCCTCGAGCCGGTACCGCGGCACGTACGCCGGTCGCCCCTCGCCGAGGAAGCGATCGAACGCCTCCTTCACGGTGGCGACCGCGCCGAGCTCGACGATCGCCCGGGCGACGTGCGGGCGGCCGATCGTCTTCCCGCCGCTCCACTTCACGATGTCCTCGGTGCGGACGCGGATGCCCATCCCGGCGAGCTTGTCGACCATCTTCCGCATCCGCTCGCGGCGATGATCCGCGAGGAGATCCTCGAACCGCCGCAGGGCCTCGTGCGCTGGGTCGACGAAGTGGCCGAGCAGGTGGATCTCGCGCTGGTCCAGGAAGGCGGAGAGCTCGATCCCGGGCACCAGGCGCAGCCCTAGGCGTTTCGCCGCAGCGGCCCCGTCCTCGAGTCCGGCTACGGTGTCGTGGTCGCACAGCGCCCAGACGCGAACCCCCGCCCGCGCCGCGCGCTCTGCTACTTCGGCGGCCGGATACTGGCCATCGGAGGCCCTGCTGTGCGAGTGCAGATCGATCTTCCCGCCGGTCGGTCCAGCGGTCGCCGCCTCACCCATGTGATACGCACCTCGGTCGTGTTACAGTAACGCAACCCTGTCACAAGCCGCGCCCGGATACAGCCGACGGGCACGAGGAAGGCTCCATGCAGCACGTTCTACGGATCTCGCGCAAGATCGATTACGGCCTGCGGGCCATGATTTACCTCGCCTCCATTCCGCAGGACTCCGTGGTCCCCTTCCGGGAGATCGCCCGGCAGATGGACGTGCCCGAGGACTTCCTCGCCAAGATCCTGAAGACCCTGGTGGACATGGGGCTGGTGAAGTCCACCCGCGGTCCCCACGGCGGCTACGCGCTGGCGCGATCTCCCCTCGACATCAGCTTCCTCGACGTGATCGAGGCGGTCGAGGGCCCGGTGGCGCTGAACGTCTGCCTGGACGGCGAGGACGCGTGCGGCCACTCGACCTCCTGCACGATGGTGTCGGTGTGGCGGCAGGGGCAGGAGCGGATGCTGGACGTATACCGTCAGTCGAAGCTCGCCGAGCTCGCGTTCAAGCCGGCCGACGACGGGCAGATCGGGCTCGTCCAGCTCCAGCTCTCCCCGGCGGCGCGCCCGATCTAGCCGCGCCGTCGCCTCGCGCGCGGCGCCTTGACGGTCCGGTCGCGGACGGTCTAACGTCCGCGCCCTCATGGCCCCGTCTCCCAAGGTTCTCCGCAAGAAGTACCTCGCCCGCCCCCCCGTCGAGCCGATGCGGCTCCGCCCTGGGATGAGCGTCGAGGATCTCGTCGACGTCTACCGGCGCGCCGGCGCCTTCAACGGCGGCCGGCTCGCCGAGGGCTGCGACCTGTTCGGCCGGATGATCGACTCCGGCGCGACCATCGCCCTCACCGTCACCGGCGCGCTCTCGCCCGCCGGCGTCGGCGGCGCGATCCAGGCCATGATCGAGGCCGGGTTCGTGGACCTCGTGGTCTCGACGGGCGCGAACCTGTACCACGACCTCCACTTCGCGCTGAAGCTCCCGGTGGTCCAGGGCCACTTCCAGGTGGACGACAAGGAGCTGTACCGCGCCGGCATCGAGCGCATCTACGACATCTTCATCACCGAGGACTCCCTCCTCGACACCGACGCGTTCGTGCGCGAGGCGCTCGAGAAGGCGCCCCCGGAGCTGCGCGGCCGCATCTCCACGCCGCAGCTCCACCACTACCTCGGCCAGCTCGTGAACCAGCAGGCGCCGCTGCCGCAGAAGAGCTGGCTCGCCACCGCCGCCCGGTACGACGTCCCGGTGTTCACCTCGTCTCCCGGCGACTCGTCCATCGGCATGAACGTGGCCGCGATGAAGCTCCGCGGCGGCGAGACGACGATCGACCCGGACCTCGACGTGCTCCAGTCCACCGCGATCGTCTACGACGCCGACGTGAACGGCGTCGTCATCCTGGGCGGCGGCTCGCCCAAGAACTTCTACATGCAGACGCAGCCGACGCTCTGGCAGATCCTCGACCTGAACCGGGGCGGCCACGAGTACATGCTGCAGATCACCACCGACTCGCCGCAGTGGGGCGGCCTCTCCGGCGCGACGCCGTCCGAGGCGATCAGCTGGGGCAAGATCCAGGCGAACATGCAGCGGAACCACGTGGTCGTGTACTCCGACACGACCATCGCAACGCCGCTCATCTTCGCGTACGCCCTCGCCACCCGGAAGAAGCGCAAGCCGAAGCGGCTCTTCCAGCGGCTGCCGGACATGTACGAGGCGCTGCGGAAGGCGCACCTCAAGAAGCACCCGGGCTCGGGCGCGCTCGAGGAGATGAAGGAGTCCGGGAAGACGCAGCCCGTTCGCGCCCGCGCGAAGGCGCGGCGCTAGCGCCTCGCCGCCATGCCCTTCGACCCCTCCGCCGCGGCGCTCCCCGACTCCGGCGTGTTCGGGCTGCCGCACTCCGCCGAGGAGGCGGCGGTCGTCCTCGTCCCGGTCCCCTTCGAGGCGACCACGTCCTACGGCGGCGGCGCCGCGCGCGGGCCGGAGGCGATCCGCGCGGCGAGCCGCCAGGTCGATCTCTTCGACGTGGAGACCGGGCGCCCGTACGAGGCCGGGATCCACATGCTCCCCTCCCCCGAGGAGATCGCCCGGCTCGACCGCGCGGCGCGCGCGGCGGCGGCGCCGGTCATCGAGGCCGGCGGGATCGTCCCCGGCCGCCCCGAGCTCGCCCGCGCCGCCCAGGAGGTCGATCGGGCCTGCGAGCGCGTGAACGCGTGGGTCGAGGAGCAGGTCTCGGGGCTGCTCGCGCGGGGGAAGCAGGTGGGGGTCGTCGGCGGCGATCACTCGGTCGCCTTCGGCGCGGTCGCCGCCCACGCGCGTCGCCACCCCGGGCTCGGCGTGCTCCACGTGGACGCCCACGCGGACCTCCGCGTCGCCTTCGAGGGGTTCACCTACAGCCACGCGTCCGTGCTCTACAACGTCGCGGAGCGCCTGCCCGAGGTCGCGCGGATCGTGCAGGTCGGCGTCCGGGACCTCTCCGAGGAGGAGCACGCCTACGCCGCCTCCTCGGGCGGGCGCATCGTCCAGCACGCGGACGCCGAGCTCGCCCGCGCCCGCTTCGAGGGCGAGCGCTGGGCGGACCGCGTCGCGCGGATCGTCGAGCCCCTCCCGCGCGACGTCTACGTGACCTTCGACATCGACGGGCTCGACCCGACCCTCTGCCCGCACACCGGCACGCCGGTGCCGGGCGGCCTCTCCTTCCAGGAGGCCGCCTACCTCGTCGGCGCCGTCGTGCGGAGCGGCCGGCGGCTGGTGGGGTTCGATCTGGTCGAGGTCGCGCCCGACCCCGGCGGCGGGGAGTGGGACGGCAACGTCGGCGCCCGGCTCCTCTACAAGCTCGTCGGGTGGATGCGCCAGGGGCGGTGAGGCGGGCGCATTCGCGCCTCGGAACACGCACGACACGCCTCCCCATCGGCCCCGCGGACCGTGCCCGTCACCGTCACCGGCTTCTCCGTGAACCGTGAACCGCTTCCCCTCGCCCGTGGCCCGATGCCCGACGGATTCCCGGGCCAGGGGACACGGGAAGCGGGATACGGGCACGGGGATCGGTGACGCCACACGGTCACGGGCACGGGAGACCTCGACACCCGGGGCGTCCCGGCGCCTCTTCGTTCACTCCTCGCCCCGCTCGCGCTCCGCGGCGCGGGCCCGGATCCGCTCCACGAGCCGCGCCACCTCGGGATCCTCGAGCGCCCGCTCGAGCTCCGCCGGGGCCGGCTCGCGGTCGCCGTCCACGAAGGCGCGGACGCGCGGGTCCTCGAGCAGCCGGCGCGTCTCCGGATCGCGCGCCAGCTCGCCCGCCCGCTCCGCCTGGCGGGCCGCGCGGAGCGCGCGCTCCAGGGCGCGGACGCCCTCCGGGTCGATCCGGACGAGCAGGTTGTGCTCGCGGGCCAGCGCCGCGAGATCGCTCCGCGCGAGCGCGCGGCCGAGCCCGGCCCCCCCGGGGAGCGCGCGGCCGGCGAGGAGCGCGGCGGAGAGGAGGACCCAGATCGCGAGCGCGCCCTTCACGCCTCCGAGCAGCGCGCCCACCCCGCGGTCCGCCGGGCCCCGCACCACGCGCGAGAGGTCGGTCGCGCGCAGGGCGACCGCGCCGGCGAGGGTCGCCAGCGCGGAGATCCCGACGAAGAGCAGCACGGCCGCGCCCGCGCGCGCGAGCGGCGCCGGGACCGAGCGGGCGAAGCCGTCGGCGACCGACGGCCCGAGATGTCGCGCCGCGAGCCAGCCGAGGACCGCGGCCGCGAGCTGCACGCCCTGGCGCAGCGCGCCGCTCGCCGCGCCGAGGGCGGCGGCGCCGGCGAGGAGGGCGAGCGCGAGGAGGTCGAGCGACACGCGCCCCTACCTGATCCGGTAGTCGCCCCTGGGGCGGCGCTTCTCGACCTCGACCGCGACCGCGGCGAGCTGCTCCTTGAACCTGGCGTTCGCCGGCTCGTACATGAGCGCGCTCTTCAGGGACCGCTCGGCCGCCTCCCACCGCCCCTGCTGGATCTCGGCGAGCGCGGCGGCGTAGAACTTCCGCCCGTTCGGCGTCAGGCCGAACTGCTCCTCCAGCTTCCGCTTCTGCTCCTCCTTCACCTGGACCTCCTCGGCCTCGGTGAAGCGGAGCTTGCGCGCGCGCTCGGGGCCGGTGACGTCCGCGAGGTAGCGCTCGCGCTTGTGGTCGTCGCGGAGGACCGTGTACGCCTCGTTGATGCGCCGGTAGACGCGGCCCACGAGCTCCCGCAGCTCGGCGCTCGCGACCGCCGCGTAGCGATCCGGGTGGTACACGCGCGACTCCCGGTAGTAGGCGGCCTTGATCTCCGCCGGCGTGGCGGTCTGGGGGATCTTGAGGATCCCGAAGTAGTCGAGCTGATCGAGCGCCCCGGCGAGCGCCTCCACCTCGATGAGGAACTGGGCGTCCACGTTGGTCCTCCGGAGGGTCCCCGCGCGTCAGGCGGCGCGCGCCCCGCGCGCCAGCTCGATCCCCGCGTTGTCGTCGATCGCCTTCTGCAGATCGCCCGCGGAGAGGCCGGACGACAGGCTGATGGTCGTCGAGGTCTTCTGGCCCGAGTCCAGGTCGGTGGCCGCGACGTTCACGATGCCGTTCGAGTCGATCTCGAACGTGACCTGGATCTGCACCTCGCCCCGGTAGCCGATCCGGAACCCGGTGAACTCGAACTCGCCGAGCAGCTCGCAGCCGTCGGCGCGGTTCGACTCGCCCTGGTACACGCGGATCCGCACCCGGTCCTGGCCGTCGCGGCTGGTGGTGAAGGTCTTCGACTTCTCGATGGGGATGGGGGTGTTCTTGTCGATGATCTTCTCGGTGAAGCCCCCCACCGTCCCGACGCGGAGCGACAGCGGCGTCACGTCGAGCAGGTAGCTCGCCTGGCCCGCGTCCGGCGCGGTCGTCGAGAGGAGCGCGCTCGCCTGGATCGAGGCGCCGAGGGCGACGACCTCGTCCGGATCGACGCCGGTCATCGGCTCCTTCTGGAAGTAGTGCCGGACGCTGCTCCGGATGATGGGGAGCCGGGTCGGGCCGCCCACCAGGATCACCGCGTCGATGTCCGAGGCCGTCAGGCGCGCGGACTGGAGCGCCTCGTCGCAGACCTTGAAGGTCCGCTGCACGAGGTCCATCACCATCCGGTTGAACTGGTCCTGGGTGAGCTTCTGGGCGAGGTCGATCACCTCGCCCTCCGGCGACTGGCAGATCCCCGGCACCAGGACGTCGGCGACCCCGTCGCGGCCGACCTCGATCTTGGCGCGCTCGCCCGCCTCCTTGAGCATCTGGAGGCAGTACTTGTTCTGGCGGAGGTCGAGCCCGTGCCTCGCGAGGAAGTCGTCCGCGAGCCAGGTCATGATCCGGTCGTCGAAGTCGTCGCCGCCGAGGTACGTGTCTCCGGCGGTGGAGAGCACCTCGAACACGTCCTTGCCGATCTCGAGGATCGACACGTCGAACGTGCCGCCGCCGAGGTCGTACACGCAGATCTTCTGGTTGATGTCCTTGCCGAAGCCGTACGCGAGCGCGGCCGCCGTGGGCTCGTTGATGATCCGCAGCACCTCGAGGCCGGCGATCTTGCCCGCGTCCTTGGTGGCCTGGCGCTGGTTGTCGTTGAAGTAGGCCGGGCAGGTGACGACCGCCTTCGTCACCTCGCGCCCGAGCGCGGTCTCCGCGACCGCCTTCATCTCCTTGAGCACGAGGGCGGAGATCTCCGGGATCGCGAGGACCCGGTCCCGCACGGCGACGCGGACCGAGTTGCCCGGGCCCTCGACGATCCGGTACGGCATCACCGCCTGGGCCTTCTTCACCTCGTCGGAGAAGTAGAAGCGGCCGATGAGGCGCTTCGCCGAGTACACGGTGTTCTCGGCGTTGGTGATGATGTTCTTCTTGGCGCCGTTCCCGACGAGGACGGTGCCGTCCTCCTGGAAGGACACCACGGAGGCGTGCGTCCGCTCTCCCCACTCGTTCGGGAGCACGGAGGGGGCCTCCCCCGTTGCGAGGACGGCGCCCACGCAGCTGTAGCTCGTACCGAGGTCGATTCCGACGGCGATGTCGTCGCTCATGGAGGTCGCGTCTCCCAGCGGTTCCGCCGGGTTAGGGCGCATCTTAGCACAGGGCGACCGTGTCGGGACGCTGTCAAACCACGGGTTCACCCGGTCCGCGCGCACCCGCGGTGCTCCGCTCGAAGAGGGGGGCGTGTCCGCGCCGCCGCCGGCCGTTATTACTTCCTCGGTGGCCAAGCTCCTCGACCCGGACCACCGAGGAAGGATGACATGGGTGCGCTCGTCGCGATCCTCCAGAGCGATCCCAACCTGCTCCGCTGCCAGATCGACCGGCTGAAGGGCCACGTGTCCCTCCAGGACGGCGACGCGGCCCCCGACGCGTACGGGTTCGGCTACTACCACGGCGGAAACGTGCTGCTCGGGAAGCGCCCCACCGGCGCGCCGCACCCGCTCTCGCTGCCGGAGCTGGTGGGGCGCGTGGACTCGGAGGCGCTCGTCGTCCACGCGCGGCGCGCGGCCGCCGGCACCGCGAAGGACGAGAACACGCAGCCCTTCCGCTACCGGAAGTGGGTCTTCGCGCACGACGGCGCGATCGAGGCGTTCGACCGGGTTCGCCCGAAGCTCGTCGCCGCCCTCCCGGACCACCTGCGCCGCGCCATCATGGGCGACACCGACTCGGAGGCGGCGTTCATGCTCTTCGCGAAGCACCTCCGGGACGAGAACGCGGTGGACGATCTCGAGCTCGAGGCGGCGACCGCGGGCCGCGCCCTCGCCCGGACGGTCCGGGACCTCGAGGCCTTCAGCCGCGACGTCGGCGCGCAGCGCCCGTCGCGCCTCGACTTCGTCGCGACGAACGGCCGGGTGCTGGCCGCCACGCGGCGCGGCGGGCCGCTGTTCTACGCCCTGCTCGAGGGGATCGTGCCGTGCGCGCTGGACGGGATCACGCTCGCGACGCCGGAGAGCGATCCCCGGGTCCGCCCGCATCGGATCGTGAAGGCGGTCTGCTTCGCGTCGCGGATCACCGCCCCGAACGGCTTCATCGAGGTGCCGGAGGGCAGCGTCGTCTCGGTGAGCCGGAGGCTGCAGGTCTCGGTGTCGCCGCTGAACGCGGCGTGAGGCGGGCCTCGGGCCTGCTCCTCACAGCCCCCACGGCCGCGGGACGAACAGCTCCTCCCAGGTCGCGAGGGCGAACCGGTCGGTCATCCCGGAGATCCAGTCCACCACCGCCCGCTCGAGCGGCTCGCCGTCGCGCGGCGCGATCCCGTGGCGGGCGGCGAGGCGCGCGGGATCCTCGAGGCACCAGCCCCACAGGTCGCGCAGGATCCGCTGCGCCTTCACGAACTCGTCGTGGACCACGGGGTTCTCGTAGACGCGGGTGTAGAGGAAGTCGCGGAGCGCGAGCAGCGCGCCGTGCACGTCCGGCGACATCTCGATGTGCCCGCCGCCGTCGAGGTCCGACGCGCCGATCACGTCGTGGACGAGGGTGGTGAACCGCGCGGACCGGCTGTCGCCGAGCACGCGCCGGATGCCCGCGGGCACGTCCCCCTCGCCGAAGAGGCCGGCGCGGATCGCGTCGTCCAGGTCGTGGTTCACGTAGGCCACGATGTCCGCGATCCGGACGATCTCCGCCTCGAGCGTGAGCGCCTTCTGGCCGGTGCCCTCGAGCAGGACCTCCCCCCTGCCCTTCGAGTGGCGGAGGATCCCGTCGCGCACCTCGACGGTGAGGTTCAGCCCCTGGCCGTCCCGCTCGAGCACCTCGACGACGCGCACCGACTGGACCACGTGGTGGAAGCCGCCGGGGGACACCTGATCGAGGAGCCGCTCGCCGGCGTGGCCGAACGGCGTGTGGCCGAGGTCGTGCCCCATCACCATCGCCTCGACCAGCATCTCGTTGAGGCGCAGCGCCCGGGCGATGGAGCGCGCGACCTGCGCCACCTCGAGCGTGTGCGTGAGCCGCGTCCGGTAGTGATCGCCGCGGGGCGCGAGGAAGACCTGGGTCTTGCCGGCGAGCCGGCGGAACGCCTTGCAGTGGATGAGGCGATCGCGGTCGCGCTGGAAGGACGGGCGCTCGGGATCCGGCGCCTCCGGCCGCTCCCGCCCGCGGCTCGCCGCGGAGCGCGCCGCGCGGGGGTGCTGGATCCGCTCCTCCAGCTCCTCGAGCATCTCCCGGATCGATCCGCCCATCGCAGGCCTCGTCCGCGCGCGGCCGCCGCGCGCCCTCGCGGTACCACTACCGCCCGGCCCCCGGGCTGTCATCGGTAGAAGCTCGCCTCGAGCGTCGCGATGAAGAGGTTCGACAGGGCGTGCACCACGATGGGGGCGACGAGGCCGCCGGTCCGCTCGCGGACCCACCCGAAGAGCAGGCCAGGGAAGAACGTGGCGAGCCGCCAGGGCACGGGGTTCGCGGGGAGGTGCCCCACCGCGAAGAGGACCTGGGTCCAGAGGAAGCCCGGCCCGAGGCGAGCGCCGAGGATCCGGACCCCGGCGCCGGGCGCGCTCCGGGCCCAGGACGTCTGCATCCACCCTCGGTAGAAGAGCTCCTCCGGGAGCGCGACGACGAGCACCTGGACGGCGGCCCGCACCGCCAGATCCGGGGGCAGGCGGAGCGCGAGGCGCGGCGTGCCGCCGTACGGCGCGAGCGCGGACGAGAGGCCGGCCGGCAGGTGCGGCAGGAGCACGGAGTAGCCCCAGAAGGCCGCGGCGAACGGCGGGAAGATCACCGCGCAGACGAGCAGGCCGTCGCGGACGCCGCGCCCCCACGCCCGCCACGTGCGACGATCGGCGAGGCCGTCCCAGGGGAACCCGTAGCGATCCCAGCCCTCGTGACGGACGCGGAGCCGGCCGTCCGGGAGGGCGATGAAGACGAAGGCGGCGACCCCCGCGAGGTTCGCCCGCAACCAGGGGATCCCCTGCGCGATCGCCGCCGCCACGGCGAGCCAGAGCACGGCCTTCGCCCAGGTCCACACGAGCACGCGCGGAGGATCCGCCGGGCCGGCCGGCGACGTCATCGAGGCGAGGGGGCTGGGCTCGGCCACGCCCCCGCTTCGCACGGGCCGCGGCGCGCGTCAACGGCAGGTCCCGGTGAGGTGCCCGCAGGGCGGGCGCTCGCCTCGCGCTAACCTTCGGCCGGCGCGGCGCCGACGGCCTTCGCGACCATGGACACGGCGTTCGCGGGGTCGAACGGCTTCTTCAGGATCTCGTCCGCCCCGAGCCTGCGGTACATGTCCATCTCGCGGTCGCTGATGCGCGACGACATGAGCACGAGGTACGTCTTCTTCCAGTGCGGGTGCGCCTTCACCAACCGGCACACGTCCGCCCCGTTCAGCTTGGGCATGTAGACGTCGAGCAGGAGCGCGTCGGGATCCGACGTCGCCATCCTCCGGAAGACCTCCTCCCCGTCCCCGGCGGAGACCGCCTCGTAGCCTGCCTCCTCGAAGGCAGACCGGAGGGCGTCGATGACGGCCGGCGAGTCGTCGACGATGAGGACCGTCTTCCGGGGCGACATCTTGCCCTGCGTTATACTCCAACCGCCATGGTCCGTGAACCGGCGGTGGCGGGCAGCTTCTACGCGGGCGCGGCCCCCGCGCTCGCGGCGCAGGTGGACGGCTTCCTCATGGGCGGCGCGCCGCGCGCGCCGGCGCTGGGCATCGTGGCGCCGCACGCCGGGTACGTCTACTCCGGGGCGGTCGCCGGGGCGGTCTACGAGCGAGTGGACGTCCCCGCCCGCGTCCTCGTCCTCGGCCCGAACCACACCGGGCTCGGCCGCGCGCGCGCGGCGCTGTTCCCCGGCGGGGCCTGGCGAACGCCGCTCGGCGAGGTGGCGATCGATCCCGGCCTCACCGCGGCGCTCGCCGCGGCGCCGGGCGTGGCTCCCGACCCGCTCGCCCACCTCCGGGAGCACGCGCTCGAGGTCCAGGTCCCGTTCCTCCAGCGAGCCCGCCCGGGCGTCTCGATCGCCGCGCTGTGCCTCGCGCACCTGCCGTACGACGCGTGCGAGGCCCTCGGACGCGCCGTCGCCGACGCGGTCCGGAAGGCGGGCGCGCTCGTCGTCGCGTCGTCGGACATGAGCCACTACGTCCCGGCGGACGTCGCCCGCGCCGCGGACCAGCGCGCCATCGACCGGATCCTCGCCCTCGACCCGGCGGGGCTGTACGCCGTGGTCCACGACGAGGAGATCTCGATGTGCGGGATCATCCCGGCCACGGTGATGCTCGTCGCCGCGCGCGCGCTCGGCGCCACCCGGGCCGAGCTGGTGCGCTACGCGAGCTCGGGCGACGTCACCGGCGACCGCTCGAGCGTGGTGGGCTACGCCGGGATCGTCGTGGCCTAGTACCGCGCGTCAGTGGTTGCGAGCCGGAGCCTCACGCGCGGTACGCGGGTGGGGGTTCGGGGGAGGCGGCGCTCCGCCTCCCCCGGTAGGGCTCCGCGGGGAGGGCCCAGGCCTTGCGGCTCTTCTGCAAGGCCTGGAGTCTTCCCCGCGAAGTACTGCGGAGCACATCGAGTCAGCTGGTTCATGAGCTGTGCGGAGCAGTACTGCGCCCGCGCCCGCGCCGGAGCGCGAGCGCGAGCAGGGCGAGCAGCGTGGTCCCGGCGAAACCCGGGCCGCTCGCGCAGCCGCCGCTCTTCTTCGCCGCGGGGATGCAGGCCGCGCCGGCCCCGCTCGCGGCCGCGACCGCCGTCGCGCTCGCGGGCTCCGGCGCCCCGAGGGCGCCCGGCGCGAGGCTCGCCGCCGCCGGC
>NZ_JALCZA010000042.1 GCF_022690765.1 Anaeromyxobacter oryzisoli
CGCTCCGGCCCGGCCTCCTCGAGGGCGTCCCACCCTGCGCGGGGGCGCGGCGCGAGCAGCGCCGACGGCCCGCCCGGCCGCGGCGAGCCGTCGCCGCGGGGCCGGGCGCCGGCGAGGCCGAAGCGCTTGCCGTCGCGCACCACCACCCCCTCGCCCGCCAGCTCGCGCAGCGTGCGCTTCGCCTCGGTCCGCTCGCCGGGGTGGAGCTTCGTCCGGGTCATCAGCTCGCGCAGGGAGAGCAGCCGCCCCTCGGCCCGCCGCAGCTCCTCGAGCAGCGCCTCGCGCCGCCGGCCCTGCTTGTCGTCGTCGTCGCGCATCGTCGTCTCCGGAGACCTAGTCGAACAGCCCGCCGAGGCCGAGCCCGGAGCCGCCGGCGCCCGCCTGCTGCGAGGGGAAGAGGGGGAACAGCGCGCCGGCGAGCGCCTGGAGGTTGCGCGTCTGGAGCCAGACCTCCCCGGGGCCGACGAACTCCGCCACGAGCGCCTCGCCGGAGAGCATCGACCGGAGCCAGCCGCGCCGGGCCGCCTTCCGGACCTGGTACGGCATGCCGGCGTCGAAGGCGACGACGTGACCGGTGTCCACCACGTACCGCGCGCCGGGCGGGAGCGGCCGGCGCACGATCGCGCCGTAGGAGGAGAGCAGCGCGGTCCCGCGCCCGCTCATGCGGATGAAGAACAGCCCCTCGCCCGCGAACAGCCCGCGGAAGCCCGCGAACTGCGTGTCGAGCTGGACCTCGGGGGAAGAGGCGAGCCAGGAGGAGGACTGGACGAGCAGCGCGCGCCCGGCGAGCTCGACGCCGATCACGTCGCCGGGGACGGAGGGCGCGAGGAGCACCTCCGCCGACCCGCCGAGGGCGGTGAACGTGGAGACGAAGAGCGACTCGCGGGTGACGAGCCGCTTGAACGCCCCGGCGAGCCCGCCCTGGAGCTGCGACTGCAGGTCGACGTTCCCGCTCATCGAGATCATCGCGCCCGCCTCGGCGCGGACCGACTCACCGGCGGCGAGCTCGACGCGGGCGCTCGCGAAGGCGGTCCCCCCCGCGATCTGGTAGCGGAGCGCGCCGTCGGAGGAGGCGGCGCGGAGCGGCGCGCCGCAGGCGCCGCAGGTCGCCGCGGCGGGGACTTCGGTTTCACAGGTCGGGCAGCGCATGAAGGGACGAGTGTACACGCCGCCCGGACCGCCGGGGGGCGCAAGGTGACGAGGGCGGCTGCCCCGCGCGACGGCGGGCGGCGGCCCGGGGCGGGTGTATAAGCAGGCGGTGCTCACTCCGGACACCGCTCGCGCCCGGATCCTCGCCGCGCTCTCTCCGCTGTCGCCCCTCGCGGCCGAGCGCCTCCCGCTGCCGGCGGCGCTCGGGCGCGCCCTCGCCGAGGACCTGCTGTCCGAGCGCACGCTCCCGCCCTTCGACGCCTCGACGATGGACGGCTACGCCCTCCGCGCGGCCGACGCCGCCCGCGCCGGCGCGCGGCTGCCGGTGGCGTTCGAGGTGTTCGCGGGGCGGCCCGCCCCCGGGCCGCTCCCCGCCGGCGCCTGCTGCCGGATCTTCACGGGCGGCGCCCTGCCGGCCGGCGCGGACGCGGTGGAGATGCAGGAGGAGGTCCGCCGGAGCGGACGGGCGGCGACCTTCCGGCGCCCGGCGGTGCCCTGGCGCTTCGTCCGGCGGCGCGGCTCGGACGTCCGCGCCGGCCAGGAGGCGCTCCCGGCCGGCACCGTGATCGACCCCGGCGCCCTCGGGCTGGCGGCGGGCGTCGGCCGGACCGAGCTGCTCGTGCGGCGCCGCCCCCGGGTCGCGATCCTTCCGACGGGCGACGAGCTGGTGTCGCCCGGGCAGGTGCCCGGCCCGGGTCAGCTCGTCGAGACGAACGGGGTCGCCCTCGCCGCGGCCGCCGCCGAGGCAGGCGCCGATCCCGTGCTCCTCCCCGTGGCCCGCGACGACGCGGCGAGCCTCGCGCGGGCGCTGGAGGCGGCGCGCGGCCTCGACGCGCTGGTCACCGCGGGCGGCGTCTCGGTGGGCGAGCGCGACCTGGTGCGCGGCGCCCTGGAGCGTGCGGGCGCGACCCTCGACTTCTGGCGGGTCGCGATCCGGCCTGGGAAGCCCTTCACCTTCGGGCTGTGGGACCGGACGGCCGTGTTCGGGCTCCCCGGCAACCCCGCGAGCGCCCTCGTCACGTTCGAGCTGTTCGTCCGGCCCGCGCTTCGCGCCCTCGCCGGCCTCCCCGGCGACGGCCGGGTCCACGTCCAGGGCCGGCTCGCCGTGGCGCAGGAGAAGCCGGCCGACCTGACCGTGTACCTCCGCTGCCGCGCCCGCCCGCGCGCCGGCGGCGACCTCGAGCTCGAGCCGCTCCGGACCCAGGCGAGCGGGGACCTCTCGTCCACCACCGGTCACGACGCGCTCGCGATCCTCCCGCCGGGCCGCGAGCGCCTCGCCCGGGGCGCGCGGGTCGCGGCCGTCCTGGTCGGGACGCCCCGCCCGCGACCGTCCTGATCTGGTACGCATCACGAATGGTGATGTGACCGATTGTCCGTGCTACACAGGCGGACATGTTGACGCAACGTGACCGAACGGGTCGTCCGGACCAGACCGTCCTCCTCCTCGTCAAGGACCGCGCGTACCGTGAGATCCTGCGCCACCTCGGCACCTCGCCGGGGCGCGCGGCCGGGGCCCCCGGCCGAGGTGGTCGGTTCCGGCTCGTGGTGACGGGCAGCGGCCGCCAGGCGCTGCGCCTGGCCGGCGATCGCTTCACGGCGGCGGTCGTGGACCTCTCCATCCAGCGCCCCAGCGGCCTCGCCGTGGTCGAGGCGCTCCGCGCCCGCGCCCCACGCCTCGCGATCCTGGCCTTCCGCAGGTCGGCGCCCGGCTCCGAGGCGAGCACCGCGATCCTCGCGGGCGCGGATTTCTTCCACAGCTGCCGGGAGGAGCCGGACCTCGCCGCGTTCGAGCGCGCGCTGGAGCTCGCCATCGACCGCCGCTGCCTCACGCGCGTGGTGGAGCGGAGCGAGCTCGAGCTCCGGGCGGCCCGCGATCGCCTGGCGCAGCTCTCGGCCGAGCTCTTCCGGTCCGTCCCCGGGCTCCGCCCCCCGATCGCCCGGGAGGATCTCCTCCCCTTCACCGAGGCGGCCCGCCAGTACCTCTCCGCCGCCGCGCGGCTGTTCGACGGCGACTCCCGCGGGCTCGCGCGCAGCCTCGGGGTGTCCTACTTCGCCCTGCGCCGCCTGCTCGCGCGATACCAGGTGCCCCTTCCCTCCAGGTCGCGGAAACAGGGGACAGCCAGTTCGTAGCCTCCTCGCCCCGGAGGTGGTATTTCTCTCCGCGTGCGGAAGCCGCACAGTGCCATTTGCGGAATCCGCAGCGCACCAACCGTGACATCCCTGGAGCGACCGATGGCCGCACTCGCAGACAAGTTTGCCGTGAACCTCAAGAGCGAGCGACTTCGCCGCAAGCTCTCCCAGGAGGCGCTGGCCGCCAAGGCCGGCCTCTCCGTGTCGTACATCTCCATGCTCGAGCGCGGTCAGCGGACCCCGCCGCTCGACACGCTCGAGTCGCTCGCGAAGGCGCTGGCGGTCTCGCCGACGTCCCTGCTGTCGTAGGACCCCGCGCGGCGCGGGGGGGCCGCGCGGGTCAGACCACCTGGCGCGCAGCGGGTCGCCGGCTCTACGCCGCGCCCGCGCCGGATCGCGAGGGCCGCACGGCCCGCGCCGGTCCGCGTGGCATCCGCGGCCGAGATCGCTTATGTTTCCCGCCATCTCACGGAGCGGATCCCCCGAAAGGATGGCGGAATGGCGCGCATGGTGATGTGCAAGAAGCTCGGACGGGAGCTGCCGGGCCTCACCTTCAAGCCGTTCCCGAACGAGCTCGGCCAGCGCATCTACGACCACATCTCCCAGGACGCCTGGAAGCTGTGGCTCGAGCACTTCAAGATGATCCTGAACGAGTACCGGCTCTCCCCCGCGGATCCGCGGACGACCGAGATCCTGTTCGAGCAGGCGGAGCAGTTCTTCTTCGGGGAGAACGCCCAGCTCCCGCCCGACTTCCGGCCGCCGCCGTCCAAGGGCTAGCCCGCCGCGCCGAGGCCCCGTGCGCGGCCCGGGCGACATCCTCCTCCTCTCGACCTACGAGCTGGGCCACGCGCCGCACGGGATCTCCCTGCCGCGCGCGTTCCTCGAGCGCGCCGGCTTCCACCCGGCCGCCCTCGATCTCGCCGTCGAGCCCCTCGACCCCGCCCGCGCCGGCGCGGCCAGGCTCGTCCTCCTGTCCGTCCCGATGCACACCGCGCTGCGGCTCGGCCTCGAGGCCGCCGCCCGCGTCCGCGCCCTCAACCCGGGGGCGGTGATCGGGTTCCACGGGCTCTACGCGCCGCTCCACGCCGAGCTCCTCGTCGAGGCCGGGGCGCGGGCGGTGCTCGGGGGCGAGTGCGAGGAGGCCCTCGTGGAGCTCGCGGGCGCGCTGGAGCGCGGCGAGGACCTCGCCTCGTTCGTCTGGCGCGGCGGCGCCGCGGCCCGGACCGCGCGGCTCGCGTACCCGGTGCCGAGCCGCGCGGGGCTCCCCCTCGAGCGCTACGCGCGGCTCGTCGCGGCGGACGGCGGCGAGCGGCTCGCCGGGTACGTCGAGGCGACCCGCGGGTGCAAGCACCGGTGCCGTCACTGCCCCATCCCCGCGCTCTACCGCGGCCGGTTCGTGGCGATCCCGGCGGAGGCGGTGCTCGAGGACGTGGCCCGGCAGGTCGCGGCCGGCGCGCGCCACGTCACCTTCGGAGATCCCGACTTCCTGAACGGCCCGGGGCACGCGCTCCGGATCGCCCGGGCGCTGCACGCCCGCTTCCCCGGCCTCGGCTTCGACTTCACGGCCAAGGTCGAGCACCTCGTCCGCCTCCCCGAGGTGGTCGCCGAGCTCGGCGCCCTCGGCGCGGTGTTCGTGACGTCCGCGGTGGAGTCGCTCTCCGATCGCGTGCTCGACCGGCTCGCGAAGGGGCACACCCGCGCCGACGCGCTCCGGGCCTTCGATCTCTGCGCCGCCGCGGGGGTGCCGCTGCGGCCGTCCCTCCTCCCCTTCTCGCCGTGGAGCACCCTCGAGGACCTCGTGGACCTCGTGGACGTCCTCGAGAGCCGTGGCCTCTTCGGGCACCTCGATCCCGTCCAGCTCTCGATCCGGCTCCTCGTCCCCCCCGGCTCGCTCCTCGAGGGCGATCCCGGGATCCTCTTCGAGGGGCTCGATCGCGAGGCGCTCACCTGGCGCTGGCGCCACCCGGACCCGCGGATGGACGCGCTCCAGCACCGGCTCGCCGCCGAGGCCGAGGCTGGCGCCGCCCGGCGCGAGCCGCCGCTCGAGACGCTCGCGCGGATGGCGGCGCTGGTCCGGGCCGCCGCCGGGCTCCCGCACCGGCACGTCCGCGTGCTCGCCCCCGACCAGCGGCGCGTCCCGCGGCTCACCGAGTCGTGGTTCTGTTGAGCGGAGCCGACGACAAAATCCTTCCAGTTCGGAGGGACAGACTCAAGTGAAGAGAACGGGTCGTGAAGGCGCCCAGGACCGCTCGGGCTGCGGTAGCGTGGACGGTGCATGGTCCGGATCTCGCTGAAGGAGCTCCTGCTCACGGGGCGGTTCGGCCCCGTCGAGCTCGGCATGGCTCGCGCGGCCGTCGCCGCAGCACTCGGGCCGCCCGACGACGAGGGCTACTTCAGGAAGCGCGTCGCGCAGGTCTGGAAGTACGGCTCGATCGAGCTCCACTTCGACCGGGACGACGCGGTCTTCCTCATCCACTCGGACGACGATTCCCTGGACGCTCCGCAGGGCGGGCGGAATGTCGACCTCGACCCGTGGATCATCTCGAGCGCGCTCCGGCGCGACGCCGCTCTCGCCGAGCTGTCCAGAGCGGGGATGCCCTGCACGACGACCGAGTACGCCTGGAACGCGAACACGGATGAGGTCCGTACCGCGTCGGGCGTCGCGCTGCTCTTCGAGGGCGAGGACGACACGAGCCCTCCAGATCGGCATCTGATCGCGATGTCCCGCTCTCGACCGCCAGCCTAGGCCGAGCGGGTGGGATCGCACACGCGAACGTCTCCAGTGCGAGCGTGGGCCTGGCTCATCGAAGGGTCCGGTGCGGGACGTGCCCGCGTCGATCATGCAGTGGGCGAGCCGGTGAACAGCGGCGCGCGGATGTCGAAGACGAGCCGGGCGTGGGCGTCGCGGAGCGCCCGCTCGACCTGGGCCGGCGCCTCGCCCTTCGCGAAGACGAAGCCGAGGTAGCTGTCGCCCTCGGGGAGCGGGACCACCTCGTGCCCCTCGGGCACGGTGATCACCACGTCCTCGACCCCCGGGACCGCCCGGGCCGCCTCGACCCCGGCGACGCCGCGCAGGATCCCCCGGCGCGGGATGGGCAGCATCATCACGCCCGAGGCGCGCGCCTCGCGCCGGAGCGACTCGAGCGGCAGCCCCATCGCGTGGGCGACGAGCACCTCCTCGAGGGTGAGCCCCGCGCCGAAGCGGAGCGTCCGCGAGCAGAGGCCGCCGATGGAGCGCGCCGCGATCTCGAGGATCACCGGTCCCGCCGGGGACAGCCTGAGCTCCGCGTGGATCGGCCCCTCGACGAGCCCGAGCGCCCGGGCGCCCGCGGCGATCACCCGCGCCGCCTCGGCCTGGACCTCCGCCGGGTGACGGGACGGCGTGACGTAGATCGTCTCCTCGAAGTACGGCCCGTCGAGCGGGTCCGGCTTGTCGAAGAGCGCCAGCACCTCGAGCGCGCCGCCGCGGAGCAGCCCTTCGAGGGCGATCTCAGCGCCGGGCACGAACCCCTCCACGAGGATGCGCCGGTCCGCTCCGTCCTCGCGCGCCCGCCGCTCCGCCCGGGTCGAGGCGAGGAGCGCCGCGACGCGCCTCCAAGCGGCGACGAACCCGGCCGGCTCGTCCGCGCGGATCACCCCCCGACTCGCGGAGAAGATGAGCGGCTTCAGGACGCACGGGTACGCCGCGGCGCGCGCCGCCGCCTCCGGGTCGGCGTCGAGGTCGTGCAGCGCGAACGGCGGGACCGGGAGCCCGGCGTCGCGGAGCGCGACCCGGGAGGCGTGCTTGTCGCCGGCGCGCCGGGCCGCGTCGGGCGGGTTGTACGGCAGCCCGAGCCGCTCCGCCGCCAGGGCCGCGATCACGGCGGTCGAGTCGCTCGCCGGGACGATGGCGCGGATGGGCCGATCGCGGGCGGCGGCGGCGATCTGCTCCGCGGCCCGCGTGGGGCGCCGGTAGTCGAGGGAGAGGAGGTCCTGCTCGGGACCGAAGGCGTCCTCGATGCGATGGCAGCGGTCGCTCCCCACGACCAGCGGCACGCCGAGGCGCCGGGTCGCGGCGCGGAAGTCGTCGAGGCGGTAGCTCGTGGTGGGGACCAGCAGCAGGAGCGCGCCGTCGCGGTTGGGCACGGCGCTTCTTATGCCGGGGCGGCGGGAGCGAGGCAACCCTCCCCCGAGCGCGCCACGCGCGAAGGGGCCGGACCGCCTCCGCGCCCGAGCAGGTGTCGAGCCCATCGGGAGCACGCGGCGCGATCGCGCGGGCCCATCGAGGTCCGGTACTCGCCCACGGGGACGGCGCTACTCTGTGTGCGCGCGTCGGGGGACCTCGATCATGACGGATGGCGGCGTCCACGACCTGGAGTGCGCGCTCGACGGAGCGCGGATCGCGACCCGCCTCGCCGCGACGGCCTCCGCCGCGGACGTCACCCGAGTCCTCCTGGAGGACGTCCGCGCCGCGACCGGCGCGGTGACGGCGCTCCTCGCGACCCCGGCGGACGACGGCGAGCACCTGCTGGTCACGGCGACCGGCCTCCACCCCGAACTCGGCGAGGGCGGCTCGTACGTGCCGCTCGGCTCCTCGCTCGCCGTCGCCGCGGTCTACCGCTCCGGGCAGGCCGCGTACGCGGAGGATCGCCCCGCGGTCCTGGAGGCGTTCGCCGCGGTCGGGTGTCCCCCGCCGTGCTCCTCCGCGCTCGCGGCCTTCCCCGTCCGGACGCCCGGCGGCGTCCTCGCGGCTGCGGCCCTCGGCTTCGAGGCGCCGGGGCCGTTCCCCGCAGGGGACCGCGCCGCCCTCGACGAGCTCGGGTGGCTGATGGGCGCCGCGCTGGACCGCGCGCGGCTGCGCGACGCGGAGCGCTCGGCGCGCGCGCGGCTCGAGGAGGTGCTCGAGCAGGCCGAGGTCGCGAGCCGCGCGAAGGACGAGTTCCTCGCGATGCTCTCCCACGAGCTGCGCAACCCCCTCGCCCCGATCGTCACGGCGCTCCAGCTCATGCGGCAGCGGAGGGGCGACGCGCTCCCGGCGCACGAGCACGAGGTGGTCGAGCGGCAGGTCGCGCACCTCGTCCGGCTCGTGGACGACCTGCTCGACGTGTCCCGCGTCACGCGGGGCACGGTCCGGCTCGAGCCGCGGCCGGTCGGGATCGAGGAGATCGTCGCGCGCGCGGTCGAGACGGCGAGCCCGCTCGTCGAGGAGCGGCGCCACGCCCTCTCCCTCGACATCGCGCCGGGCCTGCGGGTCCGCGCCGACGCGGCGCGCATCGCGCAGGTGATCGCCAACCTCCTCACCAACGCCGCCAAGTACACCGATCCCGGCGGCCGGGTCGCGGTGCACGCCGCCGCCGACGGCGCGATGGCGCGGATCGCGGTGCAGGACTCGGGGATCGGGATCTCGCCCGCCCTCCTCCCGCACCTGTTCGATCCCTTCGTCCAGGGCGAGCGGGCGCTGGATCGCTCGCCGGGCGGCCTCGGGCTCGGCCTCGCCATCGCCCGGAGCCTCGTCGATCTGCACGGGGGCCGGATCGCGGCGGAGAGCGGCGGGCCGGGCGCCGGCAGCACCTTCACCTTCTGGATCCCCCTCGCCGAGGACGCCCCCGGCGACCCGGCGCCGGCCGCCGGCGCGCCGGAGGAGCCCGCCCCGGCGGCCGGCCCCGCCCGCCTCCTCGTGGTGGACGACAACGTGGACGCCGCGGAGCTGCTCGCCGAGGCGCTGCGCTCGCGCGGGCACGAGGTCCACGTCGCCTTCGACGGCGCCTCCGCGCTCGCCCTCGCGCGCGAGGTCCGGCCGCGGGTCGCGCTGCTCGACATCGGCCTCCCCGTGATGGACGGGTACGAGCTCGCGCGCCGTCTCCAGGACGCCCCCGCCACCGCCGGCCTCGCGCTCGTCGCGGTGACCGGCTACGGCCAGGACGTGGACCGGCGCGCGTCGGCCGACGCCGGCTTCCGCGCGCACTTCGTGAAGCCGGTGGAGCTCGACCGCATCTGCGAGGCGGTGGACGAGCTCGCCCGTCCGTGACGGCGGTCACCGCACGGCGGCGGCCCCGCCGAGGGCGGCGCGCGGCGGGCGCTCCATCACCCGGGTGACCGCCGCACGCATCGCGTCGGGATCGACCGGCTTCTCCAGCACGCGGTCGGGGTGGCGTGAGACGAACTCCGCCGCGACGGGCGTGAAGACGCCGCCGGTGACGAAGAGCATGCGCTCCGCGAGCTCCGCGTCGAGCCGGGCGATCTCGTCGTGCAGCTCCATCCCCGTGAGCACTGGCATCGCGAGATCGGTGATGACGACGTCGAAGCGCTCGCCCGCGCGGATGCGCCGCAGCGCCTCGCTCGCGTCGGGGAGCGCCGTGACGGCGTACTCCGTCCCGAGCACGCGCTCGGAGATGCGGCAGAAGCGGACCTCGTCGTCCACGACGAGGACGCGCCGGTCCGGCCCGGCCGGTCGCGACCGCCGCGGCGGCTCGCTGCGCTGCTCCCGCTGGACCGCGCGCGGCGCGCCGTGCTCCTCCCGGGCCGCGGGGAGGAGCACGCGGAAGGTGGAGCCCTTCCCCTGCTCGCTCTCGACCTCGATCTCGCCGCCGAGCGCGGTCACGATGCCGTGGCAGATCGGGAGCCCGAGCCCGGTCCCGACGCCGACCGCCTTCGTCGTGAAGAACGGGTCGAAGAGCCGCTTGCGGTGCTCCCGCGCGATCCCGCAGCCCGTGTCGCGGACCTCGACGGCCACCTTGCCGCCCGAGCTCCGGGCGGTGAGCCGGACCTCGTTCCGGTCCGCGTGCCCCTCCGGGATCGCCTGCGCCGCGTTCACGAGCAGGTTCAGGAACACCTGCGAGAGCCGGGACTCGTTCGCGAGGACCGGCGGGACGTCCGCCACGTCGAGGACCACGCGGGCGCGGTGGCGCAGCTCGTTCTCCGCGAGCGCCAGCGCCGCGCGCAGCACGCGGTCCACCGGCACGGGCGCCCGGCGCTCGTCCTCCCCGCGCGAGAAGAGCTTCACGTCGCGCACGATGTCGCGCACGCGATGGGCGCCGGTCTGCGCGTCGCCGAGCGCGCTGATGCACTCGCGCACGGCCTCGCCGGCGACGCCGGCCGACGCGCCGTCGCCGGCGAGGGCCTCGAGCCGCGCCAGCGAGTACTGGATGTTGCCGATCACGTAGGCGAGGGGGTTGTTGATCTCGTGCGCGACGCCTGCCGCGAGGGTCCCGATCGACGCCATCCGGTCGGCGATCTGCAGCCGCGCGAGCATCCGCTTGCGCTCGGTGATGTCGGTGCAGGTGCCCACGATGCGCGTCGCGTTCCCCGCGGCGTCGCGGGCGACCACGCGGGCGCGTCCCAGCATCCACTTCCACTCGCCGGAGCCGGTCATCATCCGGTGCTCGACCTCGAACGCCGGCACCGCGCCGTCCACCGCCTTCGTCAGCTCGCGCTGGAACGCCGGCAGGTCCTCCGGGTGGACGAACGCGACGAGCGCCTCGCCGGTCCGCGGCGTCCGCTCCTCGGGGAACCCGTACGTCTGCGCCCAGGACGGGTGATAGACCGTGTCGCGCACGAGGTCCCAGTCCCAGACGATCTCGCTCGTCGCGTCGATCGCCCAGCGGAGCCGGTTCTCGGAGGCGCGAAGCGCCTCCTGCGCCTCGCGCACGCGCCGGGCGTTCCTGCCGCGCGCGCGCAGCATCAGCGCGATCCCGCCGCCGACGCCGCTCAGGAAAGCGAACGCGATCGCACCGAGTCCGCCCGTCATCGCCGTGGCCCTCCCCCGTGCGCCGTCAGCCCGGCGCACCTTCGGTGACCAGGGCACGCTAAACCGAAAGTCGCGTTCACCGTGCATGAAATCGCCGCCTCCCTCCCCGCACGCCTCCCCGGCTCCGGGAGCGGTCGCCTCGTGCGGCACGAGGACGACCCCCGCGACCTCCCCGCGTCATGAGGGGAACGGTCCGGCTCGAGCCGCGGCCGCGATCGGGGTTGCACCGGCTCGCGCAGGCGCGCGCTGCGCCGGGTCGCGGGTGGCCGGACGAGGAGCCCACGCGGTCCGGACGGGTCAAGGCCTGGAAATTCTTGGTCGTAGGAGCGACAAACCTCCGCGGGCCGCCCCGGTGGACGGCCGAGCCGTTCGAGCCGACCCGAGGAAAGGCCATGTCCACGACGAGCGCGATCGCCGCTTCACTCCTCACCGCGCTGCTCGGCGCCGGCGGCGCCGGCGGCCCGGCTGCGGCCCGCCGCCCGCCGGCGCCGCCCACGGAGCTGCCGGGGGGCGAGCTGGGCGAGACCGTGAAGCTCGGGAAGCTCCTGTTCGAGCAGACGGCGACGCACCCGCTGACCAAGGCGTACGCTCCCAGCGCGCTGTCGTGCGCGTCGTGCCATCCCGCGTCGGGGTCGGCGTCGACGCTCGTAGGAGTGGCGACCGCCTACCCGGCCTGGTCGCCGCGCGAGAAGGCGGTCATCACGCTCGAGGACCGGGTGCTCAACTGCTTCATGCGCAGCATGAACGGGCGTCGGCCGCCGAACGGCAGCCGGGCGTCGGTGGCCATCACCACCTATCTCACCTGGCTCTCGACCGGCCTGCCCATGCGCATGAACGACGAGGCGCCGCTCGGCCCGTACTCGATCCCGCCGATCGACTTCTCGCCGGCGCGCGTGAGCCTCCCCGCCGGCAAGGCCGCGTACGCGGCGCGGTGCGCCTCCTGCCACGGCGCCGACGGGCAAGGCGATCCGCCCGTCTGGGGTCCGCGCTCCTACAACGCGGGGGCCGGGCTCGCGAACGTCGGGAAGCTCGCCGGGTGGCTGCGCGCGACGATGCCGCCCGACGACCCGTCGCTGAGCGAGCAGGACGCGGTGAACGTGGCCGCGTACGTGGACGCGCAGCCGCGCCCCGACTTCGACCTCGAGGCGCACCTCCCGGCGCCGGACGGCGCCGGCGTCTACAACTCGAACGTCCGCAAGCAGGTGATCCGGGCGCCGACGTGGCCGCCCGCGCCGCGCGGCGGTCCCGCCGCGAAGCCGTAGCGCCCGGCGGGTCCAAACGAAACGGGCGGTCGGCTCTCGCCGACCGCCCATTTCACTGTTCGTTACTGAGTGGACCCGACCGGGATCGAACCGGTGACCTTCTGAATGCCATTCAGACGCGCTCCCAGCTGCGCCACGGGCCCTTGGGTGCTGCTATGTCGTCCAGCCCGGCCTCTCGCGCTCCAGCTCCGCGATCCTCCGGTCCTGCTCGGCGAGCCGCTGCTCCATGCTCGCCACCTGCTCCATCGCCCGCTCCAGCTCGCCGGGGATCTCCACCCGACCTGCCTTCACGAGCGCCCGGTATCGCTCCCCGAGGTTCCGCAGCGCGCCGTCCAGATCCCGGCGCGTCGCGGAGCGATCCAGCTTCCGCTTCATGATCTGGGACCGGAGGACCACCCGGTCCCGCACCGCCTCGATGAGCTTCACCTTCCTGCCTGCCCTCCCGGCCCACCGGGGCGTCGCGAGGGAGCGCTTCATTAACCCGGGGCCGGAGTCGCCGTCAAGGCCGTTCTGCCGCCTGCTCGAGCGCCCTCCCGCCCGCCGTCGCGCGCCGGATCGCGACCCGTTCGCCGCGCCCGCGGAGCGGAGCGGCACGCGGCGGGATCCGGTCGAGCCGGACCCGCCGCCGCCTTCGCGGCCACCTCTTGGCGGCTACTTCTTGCCGGCCTTCGCGGCGGCCTTCTGACGGTCCTTCCGCGCCTTCCACTGCTGACGGCGGCGGCTCTTCATCCGGATGTGCTTGCTCTTCGAGTTGGCCATGCCTTCTCCTCCAAAGGACCCCGATCTCGGGGGCGACCCGTCATATCACGCCGCCGGCCGCGACGCTCCGGTCGATCTCGTGGAGCGCGTGGAGCGCGAGGGGCGGCGCGCCACCGTCGCCCCGCCGCGACGGCGCGACCACGGTCACGTCTTCCGCGTCGAGCCCGGCCGCCGGGCGGACTGCCGGGCGCTCTCCGCCTGCCAGGCGGAGACGAGCTCCTTCACGTCGGCGAGCGGCAGCGCCCGCGAGCGGTTCCCGTTCACGCCCTCGAGATCGCGCGCCATGCAGAGCGCGTTCAGGATCGCCTCCTCGGTCGCCTCGATCACGGCCTCGTAGAGCGGGTCGAGCCGGGGGTCGAGGAGGATCTTCATCCGGTAGACCATCTTCCGCGTCTCGCGCGGCACCTGGTTCGCGGTGGAGAAGGCGAGGACGATCTCGCCGGACCCGTGCATCGCCGACGAGCCGACCCGCCCGATGCCGAGGGCCGCCCGCTTCGCGACGCGGTTGAGCTGGTGGGTGGCGAGCGGGGCGTCTGTGGCGATCACCGCGATGATCGAGCCGTAGCTCGTGGTGCGCCGCCCCCCGCCCCGGTAGCGGGCGTCGAGGACCTCGCCGACGGGGAGCCCGCCCACCCGGAGCTGTCGCATCACGCCGAAGTTGGACATGACGAGGACGCCGACGGTGTAGCCGCCGAGCGCCTCGGGGAGCTCGCGGCTCGAGGTGCCGATCCCCGCCTTGAAGTCGCAGGTGATCATCCCGGTGCCGCCGCCGACGCTCCCCTCGGCCACCGGGCCGTCGCTCGCGGTGCGGAGCGCCTCGTACACGTGCTCCGCCTTCACGTGCCGCCCGGCGATGTCGTTCAGCCAGGAGTCGTCGCACTCGCCGACGAGCGGGATGATCACGTCCTGCTCGCCGCCGATCCCGGGGTACCGCTCCACCATCCACTTCACCGCCGCGTCGGAGACCGCGCCGACCGAGAGCGTGTTCGTGAGGAAGATCGGCGTCTCGACGAGCCCCCACTCGAGGAGCTGGGTCATGCCGGACACCTCGCCGGCCCCGTTCAGCACGAAGCCGCCGCCCACGACGCGGTCTTCGAAGACGTTGGTGGTGTTCGGCAGGATCGCCGTCACGCCGGTCCGGACCGGTCCCTCGCCGACCTCGAGCGGTCCGGCCCCGCGGATGATCGTCGAGTGGCCGACGCGCACCCCCGCGACGTCGGTGATGGCGTTCCACCGCCCGGGCTGGAACCGTCCGAGCGAGATGCCGAGCTCGCGCGCGCGGCAGCGGTGCTGCGGGAGGGGTCGGGTCTCGGGCATGAGACAGGCTTAGCCCCGCGGCGGCCGCGGGCGAAGCGATAACCCGCCCGACCTCCGGGCGGGGCCCCGGCCCGCAGGCCGGCACGGCGCGACCGAGGGCCTCCCTCACGCGAGGCTTGCCTGCTCCGCGCCGGCTCAGCGCGCGTGGGGGTCGCCGTCGGGCCGCGGCGCGGGCGCGCCCGCGGCGGCGTGGACGTCGCCCTGGCCCGCGCAGCTCCCCGGGTGCGCCGCCGCGTGCTCGCGCTCCGCCGCCGCCTGGGCCCGGCGCGCCCGTTCGCGCTCGCGCTCCCGCTCCTGGTACCGGCGGATCGCGAACGAGAGGATCTCGCCGATGAGCCCGCGGTACTCGATCCCCGCCGCCTGGGCGATGAGCACGAGGTCGGACCACCCGGGCGAGAGCCCGGGCAGCGGGTTGCACTCGATGAAGTAGATGCGTCCCTCGGCGTCCATCCGGAAGTCCAGCCGCGCCACGTCGCGGCAGCCGAGCGCGGTGAAGCACTCGCGCGCGGCCCGCTCGAGCCGGTCGAGCTCCCTCGGCGAGAGCTTCGCCGGGACCTCGTAGCGGATCTCCTCGCTCCAGTCCTGCTTCATCTCGAACGAGTAGATCGGGGTCGGGTCGGACGCGTCGAGGAACACGATCTCCATGGGCGGGAGCACGCGGGGCCGGCGCTCGCCGAGGAGGCCCACGGTGAACTCGCGCCCCGCGACGTAGCTCTCGACGAGCGCCGGCTGCCGGTACTTCGAGATGAGCTCGCGGGCGACGTCCCGGAGCTCGTCCTCGTCCCGGACGACGGACTTCCGCGTCACGCCCTTGCTCGTCCCCTCGGCGACCGGCTTCACGAGGAGCGGGAAGGACAGCTCGCGCGGGAGCCGCTCCTTGCCGGTGTGGAGCACCGTGTAGTCCGGCGTGAGGATCCCGTGCGTGCGGACCATCCGCTTGGCGAGCGCCTTGTCGAGCGAGACGGACAGCGCGGCGGGATCGGAGCCGGTGTAGGGGATGTCGAGCAGCTCGAGGAGCGACGGGACCTGGGCCTCGCGGCTGCGCCCCTTGAACCCCTCGGCGATGTTGAACACCACGTCCACCGGCGTCGAGGCGAGCACCACGGGGAGATCCTGGCTCGCCTCGAGGTCCACCACCTCGTGGCCCCAGCTCGTGATCGCCTCCCGGATCGCCTGGAGCGTCTTCGGCGAGTCGTACTCGGCCTCGTCGTCCTGCTCGCCCGACGGATCCGGCGCCACCCGCTTCACGTTGAAGCTGAAGCCGACCTTGAGCCGCTCGGTCCGCCGCGGGCGCCCCCGGCGGGCGTTCCGCTCCACGATCCCCCAGCGCTCGACGGCGCTCCGGATCACCGCCCCGAGCACCGCGTCCTCGTGCAGCCCCTCGAGGGCGGCGGCGGCGTAGATGCCGGCGCCGGGCTCGAGCGACGGGAGCGCGTTGATCTCCAGGAAGTGGACCTGGCCGTCGTCGCCGAGCCGCAGGTCGATCCGGCCGAGATCGCGGATCCCGAGCTGGCGGTAGACGTCCTCGCAGATCCGCTGGATCCGCTCGGCCTGGTGCCGCCGCACCCTGGCGGGCGCGCGCACCGCGACGAGGCGGTCGAGCCGCGTCTTGAGGTCGTAGTCGTAGATCGCGTACCGGCGCTCCCCGGCCGCGGCCTCGTCGATCACGTACTCGACGGGCTGGAGGACGCCGTTGCGCTCCGGCGCCGCCGCCTCGAGGAACGGCACGGTGACGTCGCGCCCGACCACGAACTCCTCGACGAGCACGCCGGCCGGATACCGGGCCAGCGCCTCCGCGACCACCTCGTGCAGCCGGAGCGGATCCTCGACCACCGAGTCCTGCGTGATGCCCTTCGAGCTCCCCTCGAAGTTCGGCTTCACGATGACCGGGTAGCGGAGCGAGTTCACCTGCAGGTGCCGGACGTCCTCGAGGTACTGCCAGCGCGGCGTGGGCACCCCGTGCTGCGCGAGGACGAGCTTCGTGAGCTGCTTGTCGAGCGTGAGGGCGAGGGCGTAGGCGTCCGAGCCGGTGTACGGCATCCCGAGCTCGTCGAAGAGCCCCGGGAAGAACGCCTCGCGGAAGCGCCCCCGCCGCCCCTCGGCGGTGTTGAAGACGAGGTCCGGCCCGAACGCCTCGAGGCGCGCCACGGTGCGGGAGGCGGGGCCGGAGACCTCGATCCGCTCGACGCGGTGGCCGAGCCGCTCGATGCCGGCGGCGAGGGCGTCCACGGTCTCGCGGGTGTCGAACTCGGCCTCGTCCTCGGAGTCGGAGAGGCGGAGGTTATGGGTGAGCGCGATGCGCATCTCGGACGGACCTCGGCCGCCCCGCGGCGCGGGCGCGACCTCGTCGGACGACGGAGCGGCGTGGTGGGGGCTTCATGCGGCCGCGCGCTGCGGGGCGCGGGAGGCGCTCGCCGAGGGCGGGGGCGGCGCCGGGGTGACGCCCGCCCCGAGGTCGGTGGCCACGACGTCTCCCTTGGCGAGGACCTTCGCGTCCACGACCTGCGTGTCGGCGAAGATGTCGCCGATGCGGATGCCGAGGCGATCGGTGAAGATCATGTACGCCTCGAACGCGACGATGGGCACGCCGGCGACGAACAGGACGGGCCACAGGAGCGGCACGGACCAGAACACCGCCACGAGCGCGAAGGACGCGTTCCGCAGCATCGACTCGTAGTAGCCGGCCGGGGCGCGTCGGGGCACCACCACCGCGCGCACGCCGAAGACCTTCTTGCCGACGGACTGGCCCTGGAACAGCCCGTCGGCGACGAGCAGGTACGTCGCCGCGAGGATGGGGCCGAGCTGGTAGATCTGCGCGAGCGCGAACGCGATGGTGAAGTCCACGAGGCGGGCGAGCCCCCGCAGCGTGAGGTCCGCCTTCGGATACGGGCTCCCCTCTGGCCGCGCATCGCGCATCGTCACCCCCGCCCGACGCTCGGCGCCCGGCCGGGCGGCTCTCCGCGCACGAAGAACAGGTACGCGAGCGCCGGCCGGTGCGAGCCCTCGCGCATCACGAAGTGGATCGACTCGAAGGAGAACCCCTCGGCCGTCCACTCGTTCAGGGCGCGCTCGAGCGTCTCGTCGGCGACCGGCGAGACCTCGACGACCTTGTACCCCTGGACGGGCGGAGGGTCCGCTTCACCCGGTGCCCGCCGGAGGGGGGACGTCACCGCTTCTTCCCCGAGAGGAGCTGGGCGGCGTGCTTCGCGTAGTAGGTGAGCACGAGGTCCGCGCCGGCGCGCCGGCAGCAGAGGAGCGTCTCGAGCACCACCCGGTCCTCGTCGATCCAGCCGCGCTCCGCGGCGGCCTTGATCATCGCGTACTCGCCGGACACGTGGTACGCGGCGGTCGGGACGTTCACCCGGTCGCGGACGAGGCGGAGGATGTCGAGGTACGGCACGGCGGGCTTCACCATCACCATGTCCGCGCCCTCCGCCAGATCGAGCTCGACCTCGCGGAGCGCCTCCCGCCAGTTCGCGGGATCCATCTGGTAGCCCTTGCGGTCCTTGGGGATGCCCGCCCCCTCCCGCGGCGCGCTCTCGGCGGCGTCGCGGAACGGTCCGTAGAACGCCCCCGCGAACTTCGCGGCGTAGGAGAGGATCGGCACGTCCTGGTAGCCGGCCTCGTCGAGGGTCGCGCGGATCGCGGCGACGCGCCCGTCCATCATGTCCGACGGCGCCACGACGTCGGCGCCGGCCTTCGCGTGGGCGAGGGCCTCCTTCGCGAGGAGCGGCAGGGTGGCGTCGTTGTCCACCCCGAGGTCCTGGCCCGGCCCGCCGGCCCGCGGCGCCTTCAGGATCCCGCAGTGGCCGTGGTCGGTGTACTCGCACATGCAGACGTCGGTCATCACCACCATGCCCGGGACCCGCTCCTTCAGGGCCCGGATCGCCTGCGGGATGATGCCGTCGTCGGCGTACGCCTCGGTGCCCTGGGCGTCCTTGTGCTCCGGGATCCCGAAGAGGATCACCGATCGGACGCCCGCCTCGTACCCTTCCTGCACCTCGGCCACGAGCTCGTCCACCGAGAGCTGGAAGACCCCGGGCATGCTCTTCACCGGGTTGCGGACCCGCTCCCCGGGGACGGCGAACAGCGGCCAGATCAGGTCGTCGGGGGCGAGGTGCGTCTCGCGCACGAGGCTGCGGAGGGCCTCGGTGCGGCGCATGCGGCGGGGGCGTTCCTGGGGGAAGGGCATGTGCGTCTTCTAGCGCACTCGGGCGTGACAGTGAAGGCGCGCCAGGGCGCGGGGCCGGTCCCTGGGGCGCCCCTAGGGCGCCTCCCGCGGGTCCACCTCGCGCATGACGAGGCCGGACTGGAGGCGCGGGTAGAAGTAGGTGCTCTTCTGCGGCATCGTCTCGCCCGCGTCCCCGATGGCCTGGACCTGCCACATGGGCGTCGGGTTCAGCAGGAAGCCGACCGGGTGCTCGCCCGAGAGGACGCGGTTCACGGCCTCCCCCGCGTCGCGGACGTAGGTGACGTTCTCCTGGTTCGTGACGGCGCTCGGCGAGAGGCCGAGGAGGTGCTGCAGCACCGCCCCGTGGAGCACCGTCACGTCGAGCGCGCGGAGCGTGTCGTTCCTCGGGAGCTCGGCGGCCTCGAGGTCCGCGTCGTCGCGGAGCGTGAGGATCCGCGCCTTCTGGTCCTCGTGCGTCACCATCAGGAACGCGATGGACTTGCCGCCGTGCTCGGCGAGCCTCGAGATCGCCCAGGCCCGCCCGGAGGCGCGGTGGAGGTCCTCCGGGAGCGTCTCGACCGTGAAGAAGCGCGAGAGCGCCTCGAGGAACGCGGGGAGCGAGAAGTCCTTGAGGCCGAAGAGCAGCCGGTGCGTCGGGAAGAGGATGAGCCCCGGATCGCTCATGGGGCAGAGGAAGAAGAGCGCGTAGTGGTGCCCCCCGTCGCGGGGCAGGGTCGGCTCGGCCGCGTCGAGGAGCCGCTCGTACTCGAGGCAGGTCTCGTACCGGTGGTGACCGTCGGCGATGATGATCCGCTCGCTCGCGGTGAGCGCCCGGAAGGCCGCGACGGCCTCCGGGGCGTCCACGCGCCAGAGCCGGTGGTGCACCCCGTCGTCGGTGTCCACCTCCGCGGCGGGCTCGTGCCCCGCGGTGAACTCGTCGAACGCGCGGGCGGTGGCGCGCGCCTCGTCCCGGTACAGCCCGAGCAGCGGCGACAGGTTCGCCTTCACCGCCTTGAGCAGCTCGAGGCGGTCGGCCTTGGGCGCGGCGAGCGTCTTCTCGTGCGGGACGATGACCCCCTCCCCGAACGCGTGGAGGCGGACCGCGGCCATGAACCCGCGCCGCCGCACGTGCCGGCCGTCGGGGGCCCAGAAGCTCTGCTCGAGGGGGTAGAACGACGGGGCCGGATCGCGGCGGAGGATCCCCTGCTGCCGCCAGCGCGCCCAGTGCTCGGCCGCGCGCGTGTACTTGTTGGAGAGGGGGCCGTCGCCGGGGCGGTCTTCACCTACCGTGACGTGGACCACGTTGTCCGGGCTCCGGCGGAGCAGCTCGTCGCGCTGCTCGATGGAGACGAGATCGTACGGCGGAGCGAGGAGCAGCCCCAGCGCCCGCCCCCGAGAGGCTGCGTACCGGGTGCCGCGGAAGGGGACGATCTCCGCCATGGGGCTGGGACCCTAGATCACGGCCCCGTCCGGTGCAAGGCGACGTGAGAGCGCGTCGAGCACGGCCTCGAACGCGACCGCGCCGGCCCGCACCAGCCGGACGGCGTCCCCCTCGACCGCCACGATCGTGCTGGGGAGCCCGCCGGGCGTCGGGCCCGCGTCGAGCACGTGGTCGACGCGCCCCCGGAGCGTCCGATCGAGCGCCGCGACGCGGTCCGGTGGCGGACCGCCGGAGAGGTTCGCGGACGTCGAGACGAGGGCTCCCCCCGCGGCCGCGGCGAGGGCGCGGGCGACCTCGCTGCCGGGGATCCGGAGGGCCACCGTGCCCGTGCCCGCGTGGATGGCGGGGTGCACTCCGGGTCGCGCCGGCAGGACGATCGTGAGCGGACCCGGCCACAGCCGGTCGGCCAGCCGGACGGCGGCGCCCTCGAGGCGCGCCACCGCCGCGACCTGGGCCCGATCCGCCGCGACGAGCGGGAGCGGCTTCCCCTCCGGCCGGAGCTTCGCACGGGCGAGCCGCTCGAGCGCCTCGCCCGCGCTGGCGAGCGCCCCCAGCCCGTAGAAGGTCTCGGTCGGGTACACGACGATCCCGCCCGCGCGCAGCACCGCGGCGGCCTGCTCGACGCGACTGGCGAGCTCGGGTTCCATCCTCCGCCATCTTAACGCCCGAACGGGCGCGCGCACGGGCGGGCCAGGGCGCGCCTGCGTCGCGCGGTCTCGCGCGTCACCGCGCCCGGCGCACCACGACCACGCCCACCACGAGGAGCAGGAGGTTCGGCCCCCACTGGGCGAGCCACGGCGTGAGGCGGCCGGACATCCCGAGCGCCTCCCCGACGCCCTGGAGCGACCAGAACACGAGCGACACGCCGACCGCCTCCACCAGGGCGACGGCGACGTGGCCCTTGCGGTTCGCGCGGAGCGCGAGGGCGACGGCGAGGAGCACGCCGGGGACGGCGGCGAACGGGTACGCGAGCCGGCCGTAGCGCTCGAGCTCGAACTCGACCACCGGCAGGCCGAGGTGGCGGCGGATCGCGATCTGTCGCAGCAGCGTGAGCCAGCGCATCTGGGCCGGGCGCCCCGGGACGACCGAGAAGGACTCCGGCGGCTCGTCGAAGCGGTAGCGGCGCGCCGGCGCCTGCTCCAGGGTCATCCGGCCGTCCAGCTCGAAGCGCCGGTCCTGCACGTCCTCGAGGACCCACGCGTCGCCCTCGGGCCGCATCCGCGCGGCGTCGATCCGGCGCGCCACGGTGAACTCCGGCGAGAGCTCGAGGATCGTCGCGCGCTCGAAGCCGCCGCCGGGCAGGTTCCCGCGCAGGTGGTAGACGTGCCGCCCGTCCTGGCCCCGGAACCAGCGCTTCGGCTCCCGCGCCGCCAGGTACCTCCGCAGGTCGCCGCCGCGCCCGAACCGCTTCGCGGTGATCTCCTCGGCGCGATCCGCGGCGCGCACGCCCACCACGTCGTTCAGGACGACCAGGGCGACGCCGGACAGGATCGCGACCGCGAGGATCGGCACCGCGATCCGCCACGGCCCGAGCCCGACGGCCCGCATGGCCGTGTACTCGCGCGTCTGCCGGAACGTCGAGGTCGCGATGGACGCGCCGAGCAGCATCGCGGCCGGGGCGACCAGGTAGACGACCCCCGCCGCCTTGTTCGCGTACAGCTCGAGGACGGCGGGGAACCAGCCCGGCCCGGTGAACGAGGCGGCGTTGTCCACGAAGTCCACGGCGAGGAAGATCCCGACCACGCCGACCAGGGCGCCGAGGAACGCGCCGAGCGTCCGCCAGGCGACGTACCGGAGGAGGATCACCGCACCGCCCCCGCCCCGCGGTGAGCCATGAGGCCCACGAGGAGGAGGCCCACCGCGCCGAGGATCGCGTTCGGCAGCTCGAGGCCGACCATCGGCGAGAGGCTCCCGCGCTGCACCAGCACCTCGCCGCCGCGGAGGAGGAGGTAGTGGGCGACGATGACGAGGAAGGTCGCCCCGACGCCGAAGGCGCGGCCGCCGCGGCGGTTCGCGCCGAGGGGGACGGCGATGAACGCGAACGGGATCAGCACCAGCGCGGCGGAGAACTTGCGCTGCAGGAACCCCTCCCAGCGGTGGGCCTCCAGCTCCTTGCCCTGCGCCCGCGCCTCGGCGGCGAGCCGCTGGTAGTCGCCGATCGTCTGCTCGCGGGACGAGCGCGAGACGCCGTTCCGATCCGTGAGCGCGGTGCCGAGGCCGATGAGCATCCGCGCCCCGGAGAACTCGGCGAGCGCGTACTCGTCCGCGCCCTCCGCCGACGGCTGCTCCAGCTCGCGGTGCGCCTCCCCGTCCTCGAGCACGAGCTGCACGTCCTGCTGATCGCCGAAGGGGGCGAGCCGGCCGCGCCGCGCCAGCGCGAGCACCGGCGCGCCGGGGTTCGAGCGGTCGCTGATGAGGACGTTCTCCCAGCGGCCCCCGCTCGCGCGCTCCGCGTAGAGCGTGTAGCCCGGGATCTGGTCGTAGAACGTCCCGCCGCGGACGTCGTTCATCACGTTCCGCTTCACGATGTCGTTCATCCGCTGGCGGGCGAAGCGGAGCCCCGCGGGCTCGACCGAGAGCGACAGCCACCCGCCCACCACGGCGAGGATCGCCGCGAGCACGAGCGGGACGCGGACGAGCCGGGTGGGGGAGATCCCGGCGGCCCCGAGCGCCACCACCTCGCGATCCTCGGCCAGCCGGCCCACCCCGACGACCACGCCGAGCACGAACGCGATCGGGAGGACGAACCCGAGGAAGTACGGCAGCAGCGCCAGGATCACGAGGGCGACGTCGCGGAGCGACACGCCCGAGCCGAACAGGACCTTGGCCTGCCCGAGGATCTGCGTCGCCAGGAGGAGCTGCGTCAGGAAGAGCAGCGCCGCTCCGAAGGGGAGCAGGATCTCCTTCGCGAGGTAGCGGTCGAGGAGCCGCACCCGGGGGTCATCCCTCCCCGCCCGAGAGCTTCGCCTGGAGGGCGGCGTCCTTCGCGAGGACCTGCTCGGCCATCCGCTGGCGCTGGGCGCGCACGCGGGCGGCGACCTCGGGATCCTTGCGCGCGATGATCCGCGCCGCGAGCAGCCCCGCGTTGCGCGCGCCCGCCTTGCCGATCGCGAGCGTCCCGACCGGCACGCCCGAGGGCATCTGCACGATCGCGAGCAGGGCGTCGAGGCCGCGGAGATCGCTCCCCGCGAGCGGGACCCCGAGCACCGGCAGCTCGGTCTCGGCCGCGCAGACGCCGGCGAGGTGGGCCGCGGCGCCGGCGCCGCAGATGAGCACCTCGATCCCGCGCCCGGCCGCCTCGCGGGCCAGGGTGCCGGTGCGCTCCGGCGTGCGGTGCGCGGAGGAGACGTGCACCTCCGACGCGATGCCCATCTCGTCGAGCGCCTTCCTCGCCTCCGACATCACCTCCCAGTCGGAGTCCGAGCCCATGAGGATGAGGACCCTTGCGTTCGTCATGGCTTCTTCCCGATGTCCCTGCGGAGCTGCATCCCGCGGAACCGGATCCGCGCCGCCGCCGCGTAGGCGCGCGCCGCCGCGGAGTCCAGCCCGTCCCCGAGGGCGCACACGGTGAGCACGCGCCCGCCGTTCGTCACCACCGCACCGTCCGGCCTCTGGGCGGTGCCGGCGTGGAAGACCTGCACGTCCGCGTCGAGCGGCGCCTCGAGCCCCTCGATGACGTCGCCGCGGGACGGCGTGCCGGGGTAGTTCTCGGCGGCGAGGACCACGCCGACCGCCGCCCGCGGGTCCACCGGGAGCTCCACCCCGGAGAGGTCGCCCTTCGCCGCGGCGACCAGCGCGGGCACCACGTCCCCGGCGAGGCGCATCATGATGGGCTGGGTCTCGGGGTCGCCGAACCGCGCGTTGAACTCGATGACGCGCGGCCCGTCCTTCGTGAGCATGAGGCCGGCGTAGAGGACGCCGCGGAACGGGCAGCCGCGCCGGGAGAGCTCCCGGAGCGCGGGGAGCACCACGTCGCGCTCGACCACCGCCTCGACCGCCGGCGTCACGTTCGGCGTGGGCGAGAAGGCGCCCATCCCGCCGGTGTTCGGCCCGCGGTCGCCGTCGAAGATCCGCTTGTGGTCCTGCGCGGCGGGGAGGAGCCGCACCCGCTCGCCGTCGGAGAGGCAGAGGCAGCTCGCCTCCGGGCCCTCGAGCCGCTCCTCGACCACCACCCGGGCGCCCGCCGCGCCGTGGACGTGCTGGACGAGCATCGCCTGGAGCGCGGCCTCCGCCGCGGCCACGTCGCCGCAGACCACCACGCCCTTCCCGGCCGCGAGCCCGTCCGCCTTCACCGCGACGCGGCCGCCGCGGGCGCGCGCCCAGGCGAGGGCGGGCGCGACCGCGTCGAAGGTCTCGTGGGCGGCGGTCGGGATCCCCGCCGCGCGCATGACGTCCTTCGCGAACGCCTTCGAGCCCTCGATCCGGGCGGCGGCGGCGCTCGGCCCGAACGCGAGGACGCCCGCCTCGCCGAGACGGTCGGCGAGCCCCGCGACGAGGGGCGCCTCGGGGCCGATCACGACGAGATCGATCCGGTTCTCCTTCACCCACCGGATGATCGCGCCGTGGTCCTCGAGCTTCAGGGGTACGAGGGTCGCGACCTGCGCGATGCCGGGGTTCCCGGGCGCCGCGAACACCGCGGACACGAGGGGACTCCGGGAGATCTTCCAGGCGAGGGCGTGCTCTCGGCCGCCCGAGCCGACGACGAGGATTCGCATGAGAGCCCGCGCTTATACCATGGCCGTCCGCGACGCGCCCCGCGCGCCGGCGGGACGGGCCGACCGACCGCCCCGCCGCCCGGGCTCCGGGCGGCATCGGGCGATCCGGTGATCAGTGCCGGAAGTGCCGCATCCCGGTCGCGACCATCGCGATGCCCGCCGCGTCGGCGGTGGCGATGGCCTCGGCGTCGCGGATGGACCCGCCGGGCTGGATGATCGCCGTCGCGCCGGCCTTGATGATCTCCTCCACGCCGTCCTTGAACGGGAAGAACGCGTCCGACGCGACGGAGGACCCGCGCACGTCGAGCTGCTTCTTCATCATCGCGGTCTTCACCGACTCGACGCGGCTCGTCTGCCCGCCGCCGATCGCGACCGTCCGGTCGTCCTTCGCGAACACGATCGCGTTCGACTTCACGTACTTCACGACCTTCCACGCGAAGAGCAGATCGCGCCACTCCTGCTCGGTCGGAGCGCGCTTCGTCATGGGCTTGCAGTCCTCGCGGCGGATCGACCCGAGGTCGCGGTCCTGGACGACCAGCCCGCCGGGGATGGAGCGGAGCTCTCGGAGCTCCTCCGGGCGCCGCCTCCACGTGGCGCGCGGCTGGCCGAGGCGCGGCGCCTCGAGGAGGCGCAGGTTCTTCTTCACCGCGAGCGCCGCGCGCGCCGCGTCGTCGTACGCCGGCGCGATCACGCACTCGAGGAAGAGATCGGTGAGCTGCTCGGCGGCGGCGGCGTCCACCGGGCGGTTCAGCGCGACGATGCCGCCGTACGCGGAGACCGGATCGCACGCGCGGGCGCGCGCGAACGCCTCGGCGAGGGTCTGGCCGAGGGCCACGCCGCAGGGGGTGTTGTGCTTGATGATCACCGCGGCGACGTCGTCGAACTCCTTCACGTTCGCCAGCGCCGCCTCGAGGTCGAGGAGGTTGTTGTAGCTGAGCTCCTTGCCCTGCAGCACCTTCGCGAACGCGACGGTCGGCTCCTCCGGCTCGCGCGCGGCGCGGTAGAACGCGCCCGCCTGGTGCGGGTTCTCGCCGTACCGGAGGTCCTTCACCTTCCCGTAGACGGCCGCGAGGGTCTGCGGGAAGTGCGCGGGCTCGGACGCGGGCGTCTCGCGCGCGGTGAGGTACTCGGAGATCGCCGCGTCGTACGCGGCGGTGTGCGCGAACGCCTTCTTCATCAGGTAGAAGCGCGTCGCGTCGGAGAGCGCCTTCGTCCGCTCGAGCTCGTCGGCGATCGCGTCGTAGTCGGCCGGATCGACGACCACGCCCACGTGCGCGGAGTTCTTGGCCGCGCTCCGCACCATCGTCGGGCCGCCGATGTCGATCTCCTCGACGCACTCGGCGAACGGCTTGCCGGCGGCGACCGCCTCGCGGAACGGGTAGAGGTTCACCACCACGAGGTCGATGGGCGGGATGTCCCGGGCCTTGACGTCCGCCTCGTCGGAGGCGAGGCCGCGCCGGTAGAGGATGCCGCCGTGCACCCGCGGGTGGAGCGTCTTCACGCGGCCGCCGAGGATCTCCGGGGCCTGGGTGTAGTCGCCGACCGAGACGACCTTCACCCCGCCGGCGGAGAGCGCCTTCTGGGTGCCGCCGGTGGAGAGGATCTCCACGCCGAGGGCGGCGAGACGCTTGGCGAAGGGGACGAGACCGGTCTTGTCGGAGACCGAGACGAGCGCGCGGTGAACCATGTGTGGCGACCTTTCCGATGTCGGCGAGGTCGCCGTTGTAGCGGACGCCGGGCTGCCTTTCAAGACACGAGGCAGCGTCCGGGCGCCGGGGTAGCGCCCGCCGCCGCGGCCGCGACCCGGCGGTCGCGGCGCCGGCCTCAGCGGCCGCGCGGCCCCGCGGGGGCCGGGACGCGGGGCTCGTCCTCGGTGATCGACCGGAGCTTCGAGAGGCCGCGGGTCTCCACCTGCCGGATCCGCTCCCGGGTCAGGTTCATGATGGTCCCGACCTCCTCCAGGGTGATGCCGCCTCGATCGGCCACGTCGAGCGCGCAGGTCTCGTCGAGCTCCCACACCTCCCGGTCCGGGAAGTTGAGCTTGATGGACCCGGTCTCCGGGTTCACGTCGAGGTAGAGGTGGTGCTTGCAGGAGATGAACATGCACGGACGCGGCCCGTTCGCGCAGTCCGCGCGCGAGCGCGGCCGTCGAGCCTCCAGCTCCCGCATGGTCGCGTCGAGCTCCGGATCGACGAGCCCGAACGCCCGCTGACGCCGCAGCTCCCGCGCGATCTCCTTGCGGGACATCGTCTTCGACCGGCGGCGCCCCCGCTTGCCGTCGCCGTCCAGCTCCTCGCCGGGCGCCTGCGCCTGCGCCTGCGCCTGCTCCTGCTCCTGCTCCTGCTGCTCCGCGGATCGCTCCCCCGCGGGCTCCGCGGTCCCCTTCAGCTCGCTCATCCCCTGCCCTCCCTCTCCGCCACGGGCGCCCTGGGAGCGCCGTCCACCGTCCACGAGCGCCGGGCCGGCGCCACGATCGTCACGCCTCGACGGCCTCCGCCGTCACCGTGGCGACCGCTCCACCCACCTTCTCGATCCGGTCGAGCGCCTTCCGCACCTCGCGCTCCGCCCGGACGAGCTCGTCCTCGAACTGCCTGCGGCGCGGGTGCACCCGCGCCTTCCGCGTGAGCTCCTCCACGAGCTCCTGGAGACCCTTCTCCACGTCCTCGAGCCGGTTCCGCACGGTCACGAAGCTGCCGCGGATGTCCTCGACCGTGTAGCCCTCCGCCATCATCCTTTTGATCAGGGCGATCCGGCGGACCACCGACACCGGGTAGAGCCCCGTCGAGCCGGTGTGCTTCCCCTTCCGGCCGACGCGCCGGCTCCGGGGCAGCAGCCCCACCTGGACGTACTTCCGGAACGTCGCGGCGGACAGCCGCACGCCCTTCTCGCCGAACAGCCGCACCACCTCACCGCTGGTGATCCCGCCAGCCCGCGCTCGCTCCAGGCGGGCGATCTCGTCGTCGCGGAAGTCCACCGAGGATCTGTGCGTGATTTGTGCCACTGAGTGTCTGCTACCCTGTATATGCCACTGAAAACTTGATTTCCAAGCTAATCCATTGAGTGGCGAGCGTCAACCGGGGCGGCTGCGACGTGTCCGCGGAGCGGGACGTCCCGGGCGGGCGTGCGGAGGGGGTGTGCGGGCGGACCACAGGCGTCGGGGGCGGGCGCGTCCCGCGTTCGCGCTCCGTGACCGTGAGGGTGACCGCCACCGCCACCGTCACCGCCACCGTCACCGGCGTCTCCGTGACCCGTGAACCGCCTCCCGTGGCCCGTGGCCCGGTTACCCGTGGTCCGACGGCCTCACGGGCCAGGGACACGGGGATCCGTGACGGGCACGGTCAGGTGACGTCGCCCGTGCCCCGTCACCGTCACCGGCGTCTCCGTGACCCGTGAACCGCCTCCCGTGGCCCGTGGCCCGGTTACCCGTGGTCCGACGGCCTCACGGGCCAGGGACACGGGGATCCGTGACGGGCACGGTCAGGTGACGTCGCCCGTGCCCCGTCACCGTCACCGTCACCGGCTTCCCCGTGACCCGTGATCCGCCTCCCGTGGCCCGGTTACTCGTGGTCCGACGGGCTCACGGGTTCACGGGCCACGGTTCACGGGCTCACGGACCACGGTTCACGGGGACACGGGCCAGGGGACACGGGACCCGGGACCCGGGACCCGGGCACGGGGATCGGTGACGGTCACGGGCACGGTCACGGACCGTCCCGCGACCGGCCGCCATCACCGCCCGAGGCGCGCGGACCACTCCGAACGGCGGCCGGGCGCGATCTCGATCAGCGCCTCGCGGACGCCATGCCGGGGATGCGAGGCGCGCACGCGGTAGCGTCCGGGCGGAAGCTCGAGCGTGACCGGCGTCTCGCCGGCGGGACGTCCGTCCACGGAGACGTACGCCCAGGAAGTGGACGTGACGTGAAGGATGCCCGGCGTTCCGGCAGGGACCGGCGTGCCCTTGGACTTCACCGAAGGGCGAACGGCCTCGAGCGGAGGGGAGCTCGGGGGCGAAGCGCGGCGGGAGGGGGACGTGCTCGGGGAAGACGCAAGCCCCGCACCCGTACCCGTACCCGTACCCACCGACCGTCCCCGTGCTCCGCCTCCCGGGTCCCCGAGACCGGCTCCCGGGTCCCGTGCCCCGCCTCCCGGAGCGTTCGGGGTCGAAGCGCTCGGGTTCGAAGCGCTCGGGTTCGGGTTCGGAGTCGGGGTCGGGAGCGGCGCGTCTCCCCGAGATCCGATTCTCGAGGCCTGAAGCCTGCTCGCCCCCACTCCGCTCGCGATCCCGGCCGCGGTCGCCGCGACCACGACACCGATCGCCGCGAGCGCGGCCGTGCGCGCTCGCCGGCGCCGCCGCGGCGGCCGCTCGATCGCGGCGGTGCGGGTCGGGGCGTCCGAGGTCTCCGTCCAGCGTCCGCCGCGCTCCTCGACCTCGTCCCGGGGGGCGTCGAGCCGAGCGGCCTGCTCCTCGACCGCCTTCGCCGCCGCGATCGCCTCGGCCTCCGCTGCCGGGGCGTCCGCCGCGCCGCGCGAGCGGACCCGCGTCGGCTCCGACGTGGGCGGCGCCGCGATCGCGCCCTCCGGCCAGAGCTGGTGCATCAGCGCGCGGAGATCCCAGTCCTCGGGCGAGCGCGCCAGGGACAGGAGGACCCGCCCGAGCGCGGTCGCGAGCTCCTGCGCGGAGGCGGTCCGCGCGGCGGGATCGCGCTCGAGCGCGCCGAGGATCACCGCGTCGAGCTCCGGCGACACCGCCTCGTTCCAGGCCGACGGCGGCGAGGGCGGCGGCCCGTCGAGGACGGCGGCGAGCGTCGCGGCGTCGCTGTCGCGCGCGAACAGCCGCCGCCCGGCGCACAGCTCCCACAGCACCACCCCCAGGGCGAAGACGTCGGCGCGGCCGTCGAGCGGCCCGCCGCGCGCCTGCTCCGGCGCCATGTACGCGAGCTTCCCCTTCACCGTGCCGGGCTCGGTGAGCCCGGCACGGCTCATCGCGCGGGCGATCCCGAAGTCGGCGAGCTTCACCTCGCCCTCGAACGAGACGAGCACGTTGTGCGGCGAGACGTCACGGTGAACGAGCCCGAGCGGCGCGCCGTCGGGGCCGGCGAGGCGGTGCGCGTAGGCGAGCGCCCGCGCCACCTCGGCGCCGACGTGCACCGAGCGCGGGAGCCCGAGCCTGAGCCCGAGCTCGCGCGCCCGCTCGGCGACGCGGCCGAGGCTCCGGCCCCGGACCAGCTCCATCGCGATGTAGTAGCGGCCGTCCACCTCGTCGAACTCGAAGACCTGGACGATGTTCGCGTGCCCGAGCCGCGACGCGAGGCGCGCCTCCTCGACGAACATCCGGACGAACTCGCTCCGCGCCTCGTGCTCGCCGCGCACCAGCTTGAGCGCGACCTCCTTCACGACGCCCGCCGCGCCGGTCGTCTCCGCGCGCCACACGTCGGCCATCCCTCCGGACGCGAGCGGCTCCAGGAGCCGGTACTTTCCAAAGGCGCGCACCGGCGCCGATTCTAACCGAGCCGGACCGTCCGCAAAGAACACGGACAGAAGACGACGGGCGCGGCGGAGAGGATCCGCCGCGCCCGCGCGCTCGTGATTCACGACGTCCGGCAGCGCTACCGGCGGCGGACGCGCACCCGCACCGCCCGGCGCGCCGCGCCACCGCGCGCCGCGAGGAGGAGGAGCAGCGGGAGGGCGAGGAGGGCCCCGCCGCCGAGGCCGCCGCCGGAGCCGCAGCCTCCGCCGCCTCCGCCGCCGCCGCCCGATCCGCCGCTCACCGCCGCGCTGGCGCCCGTCGCGCTCGTGAACGACTTGCCCTTCGCCGCGAGGATCTTCTGCGCCAGCGCCTCGCGCGCCGCCTCGAGCTTCTCCGGCGCCACGTCGGTGGACCACGCGTTCGGGAACAGGTCCCGGGCGATCTGCCGCGCGCCGTCCCGATCCCCCGCGTCCGAGAGGAGCTTCAGGTACTCGTAGTCCTCCATGCCCTCGCGGATCATCTTGAGGCGGATGGACGCCACCGGGATGTCGGTCTTCCCGCCGATGCGGGCCGGGGTGCCCGGATAGAAGAGCGTGCCGTCGCCGTTGCCGCTGAAGTCCCACTGGTTCGACCACGCGTCGTGCGTGAACGCGTTCGCGGTCTCCCAGTACAGCTCGCCGGTTCCGTCCTCGAGGAAGGTCAGCCACTCCATCGCGCGGTTCCGCGACGCGGACGCGTCGATCATGTAGCTCGGCCAGCCGGTGTAGTAGCGGTCCGTGTCCGAGGGCGAGCCCATGTTCACCGTGCCGCCGCAGCCATGGCTCATGCAGCTCTGGTAGAGCCACAGCTCGCGGTTCTTCCCTCCCTGGAGCCAGCCGTCGTAGCGCGCGCGCTGATCGCCCGCCACCGCGCTGCCCGGCTTGTCGTCCATCCAGTTGATCACCGGCACGAGCAGGTCGATGTCCTGGTCCACGCCGTGGTCCTGCGCGTCCCAGATCTGCGTCGTGACCAGCGTGCGGAAGTCCGGATCGGCGTCGTGCGCGGCCTGCGCGCGGGGGCCGATGTCACTCCACGCGCAGGTGAGCGGCGGCTCGTCGCAGACGTAATCGAACAGCCGGTCGAACCAGCCCTTCGACCGCGCGAAGCTCGCCCACTGCTTGTGGTCGTCCACGCTGGTCTCGCTGCCCATGTACTTCAGCGCGGTGGCCTTCGCGCCCTGGAGCTGCGTCGGGGCGGTGCCATCGAAGAGCGGGCCGTAGAAGCGCTCCAGGTGCCCGGTGTCGAAGCTCGCGCCGTCGTCGGTGACGCCCGTGAGCGTGACGCGGTGGTCGAGCCCCATCTGGCCGTAGCGCGCGCGGAGCGTCGCGAGGTCGTCGCCGGACACGCCGCCGTGCGCGGCCGGGATCACCCCGTACGAGAGGTTGAACGCGGTGCGGAGCGAGGAGGTGGAGGGGAGCTCGAAGTCCCACACCACCAGCGAGAACGGGACCTTCGCCTCGCCCTCCGCGGAGGAGACGGTCACCTCGCCCTGGTACGTCCCGGGCTTCGCGCCCGCGGGCACGTGGACCTCGACCCAGATCGCCCGGCTCTCGCCGCCGCTCACGTCGAACGGGAACGCGCTGCGCTGCTCGCCCACGACGTCGTCCACGTCGGGGACGAGCGCGTCCGGCCAGCGGCCGGCGGCGCCGTCGAGCGCGGACGGCTGCGGGAGGTCGATGAGCTCCTCGCGGTAGAGCCGCGGCGGGTCCATGCCCGCCGGGCCGGAGAGGGTCGCCTTCGCGCGCACCTGCGTCGCGGGCCCGGTGACGACCACCTGGAAGGCCTCGAACTCGTTGCGGGCCGCCGCGAGCCGCGCGTCCGTGGTCTGCCGCGGCGTCGCGTCGGGCCGGATCTTCTCCGCCGACGAGGCGGTCCACACCTCGCCGGCGCGGGGAGCGAGCGGGGCGAGGGTCAGCACCGCGGCGGCGGCGAGGAGGGATCGGCGAATCGACATCGGTCGGGCTCCTTTCGGGGTTCGTTGCAGCGCTCCCGAAACGGAGGGCCTACCGACCGAATTTCTCTCCCCCTGGTGAGCGGACGTACGCTGAAGAGGGCGTAGCTCGGGCGCCCGCGCAGTCCGTCCGACGTTCGCCGTCAAACGGAACGCACGACCCCACCGGGGCCTACACCACGCTCGCTCGCTCGTTCTTTCGCTGGGGCGCTACGGTCCGCCGCGCAGCGACGCTCCCACGGCGCGCGCGCAGGCGGGCGCCGCGCGCCCCGGCTTCACGCCGGGCGCACGCCCGCCCGTGTAGAAAATGGGGCCTGCGCTACTTGCGCGGATCGCCGAGGGAGCCGCTCGGCGGGATCGGACGCCGGGGCTGCGTCGGCAGCGGCGGCGGGCGCAGGGCCGCGCGCGGCAGCGGCGGCGGCGTGGGACGCGCGCCGTCGCGGCTCGCCGGCACGATCTCGGGGCCGTGCTCCAGCAGGTCGATCCGCATCCGGACCCGCTCGAGGCGGTCCAGCGCGGCCGCCAGCGCCTCGTCCAGCCACTCGTCGGCGGCGCGCCGCTCGTTCGCGGCGACGATGCGCCCCGCCCGGCGGAGGGCCTCCCACACCGCGCGGTGGAGGAGCTTGAACTCGCGGGCGACGCGTGCCGGCTGGGCGCCCGAGCGGACGAGCACCATGCACCGCTGCAACCCGTCGGCGCCCCGCGGGCGGGACGCCGGCGCATCGCCGCGCAGCGCGAGCGACAGCTCCCGCAGAAGCGGCAACACCGCGAACCCGATGGCGGGCTCGCCGCCGAGCTCCTCCTCGACCGCGCGCTTCCAGGCCGCCGCGATCTCGCCTCGCTGCTCCTCGACGAGGAGCCCCACCGCCACCGCACCCACGCGCGCCTCCGATCGGACGCCTCGCCGGACCGTGCGCCCGGCGTGCTCGAAGCGAAGCAAGCGCTCTGCCAGCACAGGTCGCGGGCCTGCCGCGTTGGCGCACGGCGGGGAGGGAACCGGCCTTCACACTCGAGGAAGCCCCGGACTCCCGGCGCTCCCCGGCCACGCCTCCTTGGCAGCGCGACCGCTGCACGGCGCACGGGTGTGGCTGGCCGGCCCTTTGCTTGGTGGTGCCGCTCGCAGGGAGCGCGGGCGGTGGCCGATCGGGCGAGCGCGCGAGCGGCACGCCCGGCGGCGAGCGATCGCCCGGCGCGTTGCCGGCGGCGCGCGCGGCGGAGGCTCCGGGCGAGGGCGGCGGTGTTCACCTACTACGGGTTCCTCGCGACGCGGGTCGCGCCGCGCCGGCTCCTGGCCACGGCGGCGCGCCGCGCGGTCCGCGGGGCGCGCAACCGCCTCGCGCCGCCGCTCGCCCCGTCCCCCGAGCGCCTCCTCGAGATCCTCGGCTGCTCCGACCTCCCCTCGCTCGCCGCCCTGCTCGGCCGCGCTCGCCCCGCCCCGCCCGCCTGGACCCCGGGCGCGCTCCGCCGGGCCCTCGACCGGCACGTCCCCGGCGAATCGGAGCGGGCGATCGCCCGCGCGGAGGCCGCCGCCGACGGGCGCGTCGAGATCTACGGCCGCGCGCTCGACGCGCGGCGCGCCGACGGCGGCCTCGACTGGCAGCGCGACCTCGTGAACGGCGGCCGGTTCGCCTGCGCCCCCTCGGGCGCGCTCCCGAGCGGTCCCCGGCTCGACCTGAAGATGGCGTGGGCGCTCGCGCGGGGCGAGCAGTGGATCGCGCTCGCCGAGGGGGCGGTGCTCGACGGGCGCCGGGGCGACGCGCTCGCGGCGGCGCTGTCCGCGCAGGTCCAGGACTTCGCCCGGGCGAACCCCGTCGGCCACGGCGTCCACTGGACGAGCGCGATGGAGGCGGCGCTCCGCGCCTGGAACCTCACCGTCGCGCTCTGGATCCTCTCCTTCCGCCGGCGCGCGCCGGATCCCGGGCTCGCGCTGGAGGCGGCGCGGCTCGCCGTCGCCACCGGACGCTTCGTGCTCGCGCACCTCGAGGACGACACCGCCGTCCCGAACAACCACCTCGCGACCGACTGGCTGGGGCTCCTGGCCTGCGCCGCCGCGCTGCCGGAGTGGCCCGAGGCGCCGCGCTGGAGGGCGCTCGCGACCGGTGGGCTCCGCCGCGCCATCGCCGAGCAGGTGAACGCCGACGGGACGAGCTTCGAGGGCTCGGTCGCGTACCAGCGCTTCTCGACGGAGCTCTTCGCCGCCGGGCTGCTCCTCGCGCACGCGGGTCGGAGCGGCCTCGGCCGCGACTACGCGCGGCGGCTCGCGGGGCTGTTCCGCTCGACGCGGGCGCTCCTCTCCGCCTCCGGGGAGCTCCCGCAGCTCGGCGACAACGACTCGGGGCGCGCCCTCGCGATCCGGCCGCGCGGCCCCACCGAGGGCGGCTACCTCCTCCCGCTCGGCGCGGCGCTGCTCCGGGATCCCGCCCTGCTCGTCGTGCCCGGCGCCGGCGGCGCGGCCGAGGTCGCGTGGCTCCTCGGCCCGGCGCCCCTGGAGTGGCTCGCCCGGGCCCGCCCCGGCCCGCCGCCGCGGAGCGCGGTCCACCCCGACGGCGGCTACCACGCGCTCCGGCGCGGCGCCGTCGAGGCCTTCGTCTCCTGCGGCCCCAACGGCCAGCGCGGGATCGGCGGCCACAACCACAACGACAAGCTCGCCCTGGAGCTGTTCGTGGGCGGCGTGCGCGCGGTCTGCGATCCGGGGATGCCGGTGTACGGGCGCGACCCCGCGCTCCGCGACGCCTTCCGCTCGACGCGCGCCCACGCCACCGTGGTCGTCGACGGGCTCGAGCAGGCGCCCCTGGTGCCCGGCCGGATCTTCGCCCTGCCGGAGGCGGCCGCCGCCCGGGTGATCGACCAGTCGGAGGGCGCGGCCGCGGCCCACCTCGTCGGCGAGCACCGCGGCTTCGTCGCCCGGACGGGCGTCGTCCACCGGCGCGAGCTCTGGGCGGCGGCGGACGGGCTCGTCGTCGTCGATCGGCTCCTCGGCCGCGGCACGCACGCGATCGAGCTGCGCTGGCCGCTCGCCTCGACCCGTCCCCGCCTGCGGCCGGTCTCGCCCGCCGAGGCGGACGGGCTCGCGCGCCTCGCGCGCCTCGCGGGGCTCCGGCGCCCCGCCGACCCCCTGCGCGCGGTCGAGGTCCCGCTCGGCGGGGAGGGGCTGCTCCTCGTCGCCTTCTCCTGCCCCGCCGGGCTCGAGCCCGAGCTCGGGCCGGCGCTGCGCGCGCCCGGCTACGGCCGCCTCGAGGACGCCACGGCGATCCTCCTGGCCGCCCCCGTCGCCTGCCCCGCCGCGCTCGCGACGCTGTTCCTCCACCTGCCCGCGGGATCCCCCGCGGCGCGGAGCGCGCCCCCATGATCGAGCCCACCCCCGGCGGCGCTGCGTGCACCCAGGGCCGACGCCTGCTCTCCCGCCTCGTCGATCGCAGCGCCCGCGTCGCGGTGATCGGCCTGGGCTACGTGGGGCTGCCGCTCGCCCTCACCTTCGCGCGCCGCGCCGGCCTCGCCGCGACCGGCATCGACGTGGATCCGGACAAGCCCCGCCTCCTCGCCGCCGGCCGGAGCTACCTCAAGACGGTGGACGCCGCGGCGATCGCCGAGGCGGTGCGGGGCGGGCGCCTCGAGGCGACCACCGACTTCGCCCGCGCCGCGGCGTGCGACGCGGTGGTGATCTGCGTGCCGACCCCGCTCACCCGCGCGCGCGAGCCGGACCTCGGGTACGTCGAGCGCACCGGCGAGGCGCTCGCGCCCTTCGTCCGGCCGGGCCAGGCGATCGTGCTCGAGTCCACCTCGTACCCCGGGACGACCGAGGAGGTCCTCCTGCCGATCCTCGAGCGCGGCAGCGGGCTGCGCGCCGGGCGCGACTTCTTCCTCGCGTTCTCGCCGGAGCGCGAGGACCCCGGCTCGGGCGTCGCGACGCACACCGTCCCCAAGATCGTCGGCGGCTACACGCCGGCCTGCCTCGAGGCCGCGCTGGCGCTGTACGGCGTCGCCTTCGAGCGGGTGGTGCCGGTCTCCTCCACCCGCGTCGCGGAGATGACGAAGCTCCTCGAGAACGTCTTCCGGAGCGTGAACATCGCGCTCGTGAACGAGCTCAAGGTGCTCTGCCACCGGATGGGGCTCGACGTGAACGAGGTGATCGACGCCGCCTCCACGAAGCCGTTCGGCTACATGCCCTTCCAGCCCGGCCCCGGGCTCGGCGGCCACTGCATCCCGATCGATCCCTTCTACCTGACCTGGAAGGCGCGCCAGTACGAGTTCCAGACCCGGTTCATCGAGCTCGCCGGCGAGGTGAACACCGAGATGCCCCGGTACGTCGTCGGGCGGACCATGGAGGCGCTGAACGAGCGCGGGAGGGCGCTCCGGGACGCGCGCATCCTGGTGCTCGGGATCGCCTACAAGAAGGACGTGGACGATCTGCGCGAGAGCCCGGCGGTGCGGCTCATCGAGCTGCTCCAGGAGCGCGGGGCCCAGGTCGTCTACCACGATCCGTACGTGCCGCGCGTCCCGCGGATGCGCCAGCACCACCTCGACATGGTGAGCGTGCCGCTCACCGACGAGGCGCTCGAAGGCGCCGACGCGGTCCTCGTCGCGACCGACCACTCCGCCGTGGACTACGCGCGCGTCGTCGAGCACGCCCGGCTGGTCGTGGACACGCGGAATGCCTGCCGGGCGGTCCGGGTCGGGCGGGAGAAGATCGTGAAAGCCTGACGGGCGGCGTGCTACACCTCCCTCGCCTCTCCGCCGCACCGGAGCGATCGCGATGAGCACCCCCCTCCCCCTCCCTCCCCTCGACGAGCTCCTCGGGCAGCCCCGGCGCGCCGCGCTCGACGCGTTCCGCCGCGCCGGCTGGCGCCCGTACGCGACCCCGATCGCCCTCGACGCCGAGCGGCGGCGGCTGCTCAACCTCGATCTGTCGGAGCCCGACGTCGCCTTCGGGGAGCAGGGGGAGCTGGCGGCGGTGGCGAACGTCGAGGCCGACCGGCACGGGATCGTCACCCACGTCGAGGTGGTCGGCGCCGAGCCGGTCGATCCGGTCCGCGTCTCCCTCGCGCTCCTCGGCGCCGAGGTCGGGCCGCCCCGCACCGGCGGGAGCGCCGAGGCGCGCGAATGGGTCTGGGGCCCCGAGTCCGGCGTCCACGTGGCCGTCGCCGGCGAGCCCGTCCGCGTCTGGATGTGCGCCGAGCGCGCGTACGGCGACCGGCTCTGGGTCGTGGCGAGCCTGGTGCGCAGGGTCTAGCGCGCGTCCTTGCGCCAGCCCTGCCAGACGACGTAGCGGCGGAAGTCGGACGCGAACTCGGCGTCGCCGATCCCGATGGCCTCGCGGAAGGCCGCAGGGAACCGCTGCCCCTCTCCCATGAGCTTCACGATCCGGTGGACGCGCTCCTCGCCGTAGCGGGCGAGGAGGAACACGACGGCGTGGTGCGCGGCGCCGTACACCACGTCCGACTGCTCCTGGTAGAGCGGGTCGGGATCGAGCAGCGGGTCGCCCACGACCGAGGCGTTCCCCCGCGCGACGCGCGCCCGGGCGCCCGCGACGCCCCCGCCGGAGCCCGGCAGCGCGTCCTCGTAATACCGGCCGAGCGCCTGCAGCTCGCCGCGCCGGTACCCCTGCCCCGCGGCGACGCTCGCGAGCCCCTCGCTGAACCAGCGCGGGATGTCCTTGTACATCCAGGTCAGCTCGTCGCCGGCGAGCTGGTACATCGCGCAGTGCGTGAGCTCGTGCGCGACGAGCTCGCCGACCTCCGCGTCGGACGCGCCGAGCAGGCCCCACGTGCGCGGCGACTGGAGGTCGATCTGCCCGAACCGCGCCCAGGCCCGGAGCCACTCGTACCCGTCGCGGTGGACGGCGGCCTCGAGCGCGGCGTGGGTCGGGTGGAGGACGACGTCGATGGGCGAGGAGAGGATCCCCCAGCGCGCGGCGCGGGGCGCGGCGGCCCGGAGCGCCCCGATCACCTGGCGCGCGGCGCCGGCGTCCTCGGGGAGGTAGTGCACCCGGAACCGCGCCGTACCGACCGTGACGTCCTCGACCCGCGCCCCCTCGCCGCCGCGCACGGCGCACCCGGTCGCGAGGACGGCGAGGACGAGGGCGGCGGCGGCGCGAGGCACCGGTCCAATTAGCGTCCGTCCTCGCCGGCGCGCAAGGACGGCGCGACGCCGCACAGCGTCAGCAGCAGCGGCGCGAGGTGGGTGAGATCACCCACCGTGTCCAGGGCCGCGGCGGCCGGACCGAAGCCGAGCACCGGGACCGGTGCGAGCGTGTGGTTGCGGGTCGAGAGGTCCTCCACGTTGCCGTGATCGCTCGTGACCACCAGGGCGTCGTCCGCGGCGAGCCCCTCGACGACGGCGCGGAGGAAGCGATCGAGCCGCTCGAGCGCGTCGAGCGCGCGCTCCATCGACCGGGCGTGCCCGGCCTCGTCGGTCTCGAAGAACTCGAAGAGCGCCAGGTCGTGCCCTCGCGCGACGCGCAGGAAGATCTCCGCGGCCTCGGCGGGGTCGCGCGACGGCAGGCGGGCGCCGTGCTCGCGGGCGCGCGCGCCGGTGAGATCGTGGGTGAGCGCCTCGCCGCGCGCGGCGTCGGCCCAGGTCCGGAACCGCCCGCCGCCCGCCGCGAACGCCACCGTCGTCGCGGAGGGGCGGACCCGGCGCCGCCCGGTCAGCGCCCACTCCGGCTCGCCCTCGGCCTCGAGCCCGAGCGCGCGCAGGTACGCGACCGGGTAGGCGTTGGCGAAGGCGGCCCGCCGGCCCGCCGCGGCGAGCGTGCCGAACAGCGACCGCTCGCGCAGGAGCACCCGGAGGGGCGCGTTGGGGTAGCCGAGGAGGTGCCGTCCGATCAGGTGCGGCGCGTTCTCGCCGGTGAGGATCGTGCTCTGGCCGGTGGCCGACTGCGGGCGTCCCGGGACGCCGAGCCGCGCGTCGGCGAGCACCGCCCGGCCCCCCGCGGGGAGCGGCGCGCCGGCGCCGTCCGCGAAGCGCGACAGGAGGAACTCGCCCCGGGCGAGGGGGTTCTCGTCCGGAGCGCGGGCGCCCGCCCCGACCCCATCCACGAACACGAAGAGGACCGACACCCTCTCATCATATGACGGCGGCGCCGCCCCTTCTTGCGGTGCCCCGGTGTCCACTCGCCCCGGAGGCGGCGCTATCCTCGGTGGACGGCACCAGGCCCGAGGCCCCATGCCCCGCCTCCCCGCGTTCCCCGAGGACTGCACCATCACCTTCGATGGCCGCGCGGTCCGCGCCCGCCGCGGCGAGTCCGTCGCGTCCGCGCTCCTCGCCGCCGGCCGCCCCCTCCTCGCGCGGAGCCCCAAGTACCACCGCCCCCGCGGGCCCTTCTGCCTCGCCGGCTCCTGCGGCACGTGCCTCGTGCGCGCCGACGGGCTCCCCGACCAGCGCGCCTGTCGGCTGCCCTGCCGGGACGGCCTCGCGGTCGAGAGCCAGAACGCGGTCCCGGGCGCGGCGCACGATCTCCTCGGCGTCGTCGACCTCGCCTGGCCGCACGGCCTCGACCACCACCACCTGATGACCTGCAACACGCTCGCGAACCGGGCGGCGGTGGCGGTGTCGCGGCGCCTCGCCGGCGTCGGGCGGCTGCCCGCGGCGACGCCGGCGCGCCCCGCCCCCCGGCCCGTCGAGGAGGCCTGGGACGTCCTCGTCGTCGGCGCGGGGCCGGCGGGGCTCGGCGCGGCGGAGGCCCTCG
>NZ_JALCZA010000043.1 GCF_022690765.1 Anaeromyxobacter oryzisoli
CGCGGGCCCCTCGGCGGGCTCCGCGGCCGCGGCCGCCGGCGCCGCGTGGGCGCGGAGCCGCTCCGCGAGGCGCGCCGCGGCCTCGGCGGTGCGGGGAGCGGCGCCGGACGCCTCCTCGGCGAGGATCCGGGAGAAGAGCTCGGGGGCCTCGAGGAGCAGGTCGAGCGCGGCGGGATCGAGCGGCCGCCGCCCCATCCGCACGTCGTCGAGCACGTCCTCGAGCGCGTGCGCGAGGCGGGCCATCCGCTCCACGCCGAACATCGACGAGAGCCCCTTCAACGAGTGCGCGCCGCGGAACACGGCGTTCAGGACGTCCGGGTCGGGCTCGTCCGCGCCGGCGCGGGCGAGCCGCAGCAGCTCGCGCCCGAGGGCGTCGATCGTCTCCTGCGCCTCGGCGACGAACTCGTTGAGCGCCTTGTGGGTCCGATCGGCCATGCCGGGCAGGTGCTGCCGCCGGAGCGGGCCCGGCGCGAGCGGGCGGGGAGCGCGTCCCCCCGGTGAACCCCTCGCGCGTCAGCGTATCACGGCGCCCACATGGGGCAAGGCGCGGGCGCGCGGAGGCATCTCCACGCGCGACGGCGGCGCGAGGATCTCCACCTCGACGCCCAGCGCCGTCCGGGCGGCGACGAGCTCGCGCTGGAGGGCGCGCGCGTCGCCGAGGAGGAGCTGCCGGCGCACCGGACGGACCAGGCTCGCCTCGAGCCACAGCTTGCACGCGGTGGGCAGATCGCCCGCGTACGGCGGGAAGGCGGTCGCGAAGGTCTCGCTGCCTGCCTTGGCCATCGCCTCGCAGGCCTGGCGCGACGCGTGGAGGAACGCGTCGGGCGCGAGCGGGACGGCGGGCGGCAGGGCGAAGCAGAAGATCCGGCCGGGCGCGATGCGGCCGGCGGACGGGATGAGGAGCGCCTCGTCGGGGGTCGCGCCGAACACGCCGCCGCGGATCGCCCGCGAGATGGCGCCGCACATCCGCCAGTCGGCGAACCCGGCGAACCCCTGCAGCGGCCGCTCCGGGCCGACGAAGATCGCGAGGGCGTCCACGTCGAGCGTGTCGATCGCGGGGAGCCCCAGGTCCGCCACCTCGATCTTCAGCATCACCTCGCCCCGCGTCGCCGCTCGGGAGGGAGCCCCGCGGCCACCCTGTCGAGCACGCCGTTCACGAACGCCCCCGAGCTCTCGGAACCGTACTTCTTCCCGAGCTCGATGGCCTCGTCGATGGCCACCTTCACCGGCACGTCCGTCTCCAGCAGCTCGTACACCGCGAGCCGCAGGACGTTCCGGTCCACCTTCGCCATGCGATCGAGCCGCCAGTTGGTGGACACCTGCTCGATCGTGGCGTCGATCGTCCGCCGGTGCGCCGCGACGCCGCGCACCAGCGCCTCGGCGAGGTCCATCACCTCGCGCTCCACCGGCTCGAAGCTCTTCCAGAACCGGGAGAGGGCGTCGTCGATGCCCTCCGCCGCCACGTCGATCTGGTAGAGCGCCTGCACCGCGCGCTCGCGGGCCTTCGTCCGCCTCGACACCGCCGTCACTCCACCCGCCGCGCCGGCGGGAGCTTCCCCGCCTCGCGCAGCACGTTCGCCTGCTCGATGGCCGCCGCGGCGGCCTCCGCGCCCTTGTTCCCCGCCTTCACGCCGGCGCGCTCGAGCGCCTGCTCCATCGTGTCGCACGTGAGGATGCCCATCGCCACCGCGCAGCCCGCCTCCATCGAGACTTGGGCGACGCCCTTCGTCGTCTCGGCCGCGACGTACTCGAAGTGCGGGGTGCCGCCGCGGATCACGGCGCCGAGCGCGATCGCCATGTCGTAGCGACCGCTCGCCGCCACCCGGCGCAGGAGCGCGGGGAGCTCGAACGTGCCCGGGCAGCGGAACACGTCCACGTCCGCGTCCTTCACGCCGTGGCGCCGCAGCGCGTCCGCGGCGCCCTCGAGCAGCTGCTCGGTGATCAGGGAGTTGAACCGCGCCACGACCACGGCGGCCTTCAGGCCGGTCGCGACGAGGGAGCCCTCGTAGACGTTCATCGCTTGGTCCTTTCGTGCGTGGCCCGGCCCCGCGCCGGCCGCGCCGCCTTCCGGGCGCGCGCCCTCCCCGCCGCGCGCGCGGAGGACGGCGCGGGGGCCCCGAGGGTGAGGAGGTGGCCGAGCTTGTCGCGCTTCGTGAGGAGGTAGGCGCGGTTGGTCAGGGTCGCGGGCATCTCGATCGGCACGCGCTCGGTGACCTCGAGGCCGTACCCCTCGAGCCCGATGATCTTCTTGGGGTTGTTGGTGAGGAGCCGCATCTTGCGGACGCCGAGGTCGCGGAGGATCTGGGCCCCGATGCCGTAGTCGCGCAGGTCCGGCTTGAACCCGAGCTGGACGTTCGCCTCGGCCGTGTCGTAGCCCTGGTCCTGGAGGTTGTAGGCCTTGAGCTTGTTGACGAGGCCGATGCCCCGCCCCTCCTGGTCGAGGTAGAGCAGGACGCCCTTCCCGGCGCGGGCGATCTGCTCCAGCGCCGCGTGGAGCTGGGGGCCGCAGTCGCACCGCTCGCTGCCGAACACGTCGCCGGTGAGGCACTTCGAGTGGACGCGGACGAGGACCGGCTCGCCGTCGCGCCACCTCCCCATCACCAGCGCCACGTGCTGGTGGTGGTCGATGTCGTTCTCGTAGGCGACCGCCCGGAACTGGCCGTACAGGGTCGGCAGCGGGGCCTCCGCGCCGCGCCGCACGAGCGTGTCCTTCAGCATCCGGTACGAGATGAGATCCGCCACCGACACGATCGGCAGGTCGTGCGCCGCCGAGAGCTTCTCCAGCTCCGGCATGCGCGCCATCGTCCCGTCGTCGTTCATCACCTCGCAGATGACCCCCGCCGGCTTCATCCCGGCGAGGCGCGCGAGATCCACCGAGCCCTCCGTCTGGCCGGCGCGGACGAGCACGCCGCCGGGGCGGGCGCGGAGCGGGAACACGTGACCGGGGCGCGCGAGATCCTCGGGGCGGGCGCCGTCCTTCACGGCGGTCTGGATCGTGTGGGCGCGGTCCTTCGCGCTGATGCCGGTGGTCACGCCCTCGCTCGCCTCGATCGAGACGGTGAAGGCGGTGCCGAAGCTCGAGGTGTTGGAGCTCTCGTCCACCATGAGCGGCAGCCGGAGCCGGCGGACCTTCTCCTCGGTCAGCGACAGGCACACGAGCCCGCGCCCGTACCGGGCCATGAAGTTCACCGCCGCCGGCGTGACCTTCTCCGCCGCCATGGCGAGGTCGCCCTCGTTCTCGCGATCCTCGTCGTCGGTGAGGATCACCATCTTGCCGGCCCGGAAGTACGCGATCGCCTTCTCGACCCGCTCGACGGCGTGCTGCTGGTGATCCTTCCCGACCTTCACGCCGCGCCTCCCGTGCTGCCGTAGCCCCAGCGCGCGAGCTGCGCGCCGGAGAGGTCTTCGAACTCGCGGAGGCGCGCCACGTGGCGCGCCACCACGTCCGCCTCCAGGTTCACCTTCGCCCCCGCCGCCACCGCGCCGAGCGTGGTCCGCGCGAGCGTCTCGGGGATGAGAGCCACGTCGAGCTCGGTCCGGGTCACCCGGGCGACCGTGAGCGACACGCCGTCCACGGCCACCGAGCCCTTCTCGGCGACGAGCGGCGCGATCGCGGGCGGCAGCGAGATGGTGAGGCGCGCGCCCTGCCCCTCCGGGACCCGGCGCAGCACCTCGCCGACCGCGTCCACGTGGCCGGACACGAGGTGACCGCCGAGGCGGTCGCCGAGGGCGAGGGCGCGCTCGAGGTTCACCTTCGTGCCGGGGCGCCACCCGCCGAGGGTGGTGCGCGAGAGCGTCTCCGGGACCGCGTCGAAGGAGACGAGGCCGCCGCCGCGCTCGACCACCGTGAGGCAGGCGCCCGAGCAGGCGATGCTCTCGCCGAGGGCGAGCTCGTCCACCGGGAGGGCCGTCGGGCGGAGCGTCACGCGAGCGCCACCCTGCCGCGGAGCGATGCGCTCCACCACCCCGACGTCGGAGACCAGACCCGTGAACATTTCGTCGCGATCCTAGCCTCGTCCCGCTTTTTTCGCCAACGCGCCGCGCCGTCCCTCGGCCGCCGGGACGCCCGCGACGAGCACGTCGTCCCCGAGCCGCTCCACCTGCACCCCGGAGAGCCGGAGCGCGTCCGCCATGCGCGCCGGGCCGCGCCGCGCGACGAGGGGGAGCCCGTCGGCGCCGGCGAGCTTGGGCGCGACGATCACGGCGACCCGGTCCACGAGCCCCGCCTCGAGGAAGCTGGCGTGGACGTGCGCGCCGCCCTCCACGAGGACGTGGGTGACGCCGCGCGCGGCGAGCTTCGCGAGCAGGTCGCGGAGCTCCACGCCGCCGCCCCGGGCGCGCCGGCAGCGGAGGAGCTCGACGCCCGGGCCGAACCGGCGGGCGCGGGACGACGCGTGGGCGACCAGGGTCGGCGCCGCGGAGCGGGGGTGGAAGAGCTTCAGGCGCGCCGGCAGCTCGAGGTCGGTGTCGAGGACCACGCGGACCGGGTCGTGGCCGCGGCCGCCCGGCAGGCGGGTCGTGAGCTCCGGATCGTCGGCCCGCGCGGTGCCCGCGCCGACCAGCACCGCGTCCACCCGGTCGCGGAGCCGGTGCACCCACGCGCGCGCCGCCTCGCCCGTCACCCAGCGGGCGTCGCCGGTCCGGGTCGCGATCCGGCCGTCGAGGGTCACCGCCGCCTTGAGGGTGACGTGCGGGCGCCCCTCGGTGATCCAGGTGAACCAGTGCGCGTTCACGCGATCGCACGCGTCGCGCAGCACGTCCCGCACCACCGTGATCCCGCCGCGCTCGAGGCGGGCGACCCCCCGCCCGTTCACGAGCGGGTTCGGGTCCCGGGACCCCACGAACACGCGGCGCACGCCGGCGGCGAGGATCGCGAGGGAGCAGGGCGGGGTCTTGCCCTGGTGATCGCAGGGCTCGAGCGTCGTGTAGAGGTCCGCCCCCCGGGCCAGGCCGCCCGCCGCGCGGAGGGCGACGACCTCGGCGTGGGGACCGCCGGCGCGCGCGTGGTGGCCGCGGGCGATCACCCGGCCGTTCTTCACGAGCACCGCCCCCACCGCGGGGTTCGGGCTGGTCCGCCCGAGCCCCTTCTGCGCCTCCCGGACGGCGAGCCGCATGAAGAACTCGGCGACCGTCTGGTCGAAGAGCGCGTCCCGGACCGCGCGCCGGCGAGCGGACGCCGGGCGCGACCGGCCGGCGCGCGCGAGGGTCCGCGTCACGCGAGATCCTCCCCGCCCGGCTTCCGCTGGAGCCCCTCGAGCTCGGTCATGAACTCGCCCACGTCGCGAAACGCGCGGTAGACCGACGCGAAGCGCACGTAGGCCACCTCGTCGAGGGACCGCAGCCGCTCCATCACCAGCTCGCCGATGACGGTGGTCCGGATCTCCCGCTCGCCGATCTCCAGGAGCTGCCGCTCCACCCCGGAGACCAGGGCCTCCACCTGCTCCGCCGAGACCGGCCGCTTCTGGCAGGCGGTGGCGACGCCCTCAACGATCTTGCGCCGGTCGAACGGCTCGCGCCGCCCGTCCTTCTTCACGACGTGCGGCAGGATCTCCTCGATCCGCTCGTACGTCGTGAACCGGCGCTCGCAGCCCGCGCACTCGCGCCGCCGGCGCGTGGCCTGCCCGTCCTGCGTCTCGCGGGAGTCGACGACGCGATCCTCGAGGTGGCCGCAGAACGGGCAGCGCATCGCCTACTGTCGATCCACGTACATCGGGAAGTGCGCGCAGAGATCCTTGACCTCGCCGCGCACCTTCGCGAGGTTCGCCGGATCCGACGGCGCGTCGAGGACGCGCCCGATGAGCCGGGCCACGAGCGTCATCTCCGTCGCGCCCATCCCGCGGGTGGTGAGGGCGGGCGTCCCGACCCGGATCCCGGAGGTCGTCATCGGCTTCTCGGGATCCCAGGGGATCATGTTCTTGTTGACGGTGATCCCCGCCTTCCCGAGGGCCTCCTCGGCGATCTTCCCGGTGAGCTTCTTGGGCCGGAGATCGACCAGCATGAGGTGGTTGTCGGTGCCGCCGGAGACCAGCCGGAGCCCGGCCGACTTGAGCCCCTCGGCGAGGACCTGCGCGTTCTCCACGATCCGGCGCTGGTACGTCTTGAACTCGGGCCGGAGCGCCTCGCCGAGCGCCACCGCCTTCGCGGCGATGACGTGCTCGAGCGGGCCGCCCTGGATGCCGGGGAAGATCTGCGAGTTGAGCGCCTTCGCGTGCGCCTCGCGGGTGAGGATCATGCCGCCGCGCGGGCCGCGCAGCGTCTTGTGCGTCGTGGTGGTGACGATGTCGGCGTACGGGACCGGGGACGGGTGGCACCCGGCGGCGACCAGGCCCGCGATGTGGGCCATGTCCACCACCATCGCCGCGCCGACCTCGCGCGCGATCTCGGCGAAGCGGTCGAAGCGCAGCGTGCGGGGGTAGGCGCTCGCGCCGACCATGATGATCCGGGGCTTGTGCTCGCGGGCGAGGCGGGCCACCTCGTCCATGTCGATCGTCTCGTCGCCCTGCTTGAGGCCGTAGGGGACGATCTTGAAGAGCCGGCCGGAGAAGTTCACGGACGAGCCGTGCGTCAGGTGCCCGCCGAAGTTCAGGCTCATCGCGAGCAGGGTGTCGCCGGGCTTCGCGAGCGCGAAGTAGGCCGCCATGTTGGCCTGCGATCCGGAGTGCGGCTGCACGTTCGCATGCTCGGCGCCGAAGAGCTGCTTCGCCCGGTCGATGGCGAGCTGCTCCACCTGGTCCACCACCTCGCAGCCGCCGTAGTAGCGCTTCCCGGGGTAGCCCTCGGCGTACTTGTTGGTGAGGGTCGAGCCGAGGGCCTCGAGCACGGCCGGCGACACGAAGTTCTCGCTCGCGATGAGCTCGAGCCCCTCCGCCTGGCGGCGGGTCTCCTCGCGGATGAGCTTCGCGATCTGGGGATCGACCTCGGCGAGGCGCTGCGTGGACATCATTCGGATCTCTCCAGGGAAAAGCGGTGGATGCGCGTTCATACCGCGCCGGTGTAGGTGAGGCAACGGCCTCGGCCCGGCGCCGGCCGGGCGGGCGGCGTCCCGGTCAGCCCTCGAGGTCCTTCATCTTCTGGACGCGCCGCTCGTGGCGGCCGCCCTCGAACGGCGTCTCCAGGAAGGCCTTCACGATGGCCGCGGCCACGCCGAGCCCCAGCACCCGCTCGCCCATGCAGAGGACGTTGGCGTCGTTGTGGGCGCGCGCCATGCGGGCCTCGAACTCGGTGCCGCAGTGCGCCGCCCGCACGCCCTTGACCTTGTTCGCGGCGATCGACATCCCGATGCCCGTCCCGCAGACGAGGACGCCGAGCCGCGCCCGCCCCTGCGCCACGGCCTCGGCCACCGCCCGCGCGTAGTCGGGGTAGTCCACGCTGTCCGCGCTGAAGGGCCCGAGATCCTCCACCTCGAACCCCTCCGCCTTCGCCACCTTCACCGCCTCCGCCCGGAGCGTCCGCCCGGCGTGGTCGGAGCCCGCGATCACGCGATCCGCCATCCTCGTCCTCTCGGGCCGACCCGCGCGAGCAGGTCGGCGCGTCGGTTGAAGCGCCGGAGCGGCGCCGGAGCGCGGGGGCGCGCCGGCGCCCTCCCCCGCGCAGTCGTCACACGCGCTTGAACAGCACGACGGCGTTCGTGCCGCCGAACCCGAACGAGTTCGACATCGCGTAGTCCACCCGGACCTCGCGCGCCGTGTTCGGGATCACGTCCAGGGCGCACTCGGGATCCTGCTGCTCGACGTTGATCGTCGGCGGCAGGACGCCCCTCGCGATGGCGAGCACCGAGATGACCGCCTCCGCGCCGCCGGCGGCCCCGAGGAGGTGGCCGATCATCGACTTGGTCGAGGAGACCATGAGCTTCCGGTCGGTCGCGTGCGCCCCGAAGACGGTGGTGATGCCCTGGCACTCGGCGATGTCGCCGGCCGGCGTCGAGGTGCCGTGCGCGTTGATGTAGCCGACCTGCTCCGGGGCGATGCCCGCGTCCCGGAGCGCCATCCGCATCGCGCGGGCGCCCCCCTCGCCGCCCGGGGCGGGCGAGGTGACGTGGTACGCGTCCGCCGACGCGCCGAACCCGACGATCTCGGCGTAGATCCGGGCGCCGCGCTTGCGCGCGTGCTCGTACTCCTCGAGGACGAGGATGCCGGAGCCCTCGCCGGCCACGAAGCCGTCGCGCCCCGTGTCGAACGGCCGGCTCGCCTTCTCCGGCGCGTCGTTCCGCTCGGAGAGCGCCCGCGCGGCGCAGAACCCGCCGATGCCGAGCGCGCTGACGGTGGCCTCGCAGCCGCCGGTCACCATGACGTCGGCCATGTCGCGCTCGATGTACATGAACGCGTCGCCGATGGAGTGGTTGCCCGTCGCGCACGCCGAGACCGGCGAGAGGTTCGGCCCCTTGAGGCCGTGCTTCAGGCTGATCTGGCCCGGCGCGAGGTTGATGATGAGGGACGGGATGAAGAACGGGCCGATCTTCCGGACGCCCTTCTCGAGGAAGACCTTGTGCTCCGCCTCGATCGTCCCGAGGCCGCCGATCCCCGCCCCGACGATGCAGCCGGCGCGCTCGGGATCGGTCTTCGACATGTCGAGGCCGGCGTCCTTCACGGCCATGTCCGCGGCGGCGAGCGCGAACTGGATGAACCGGTCGTTCCGGCGCGCGTCCTTGCGGTCCATGAACTGCGTCGGGTCGAAGCCCTTCACCTCGCCCGCGATCCGGGTCGGGAAGGTCGACGCGTCGAAGAGGGTGATCGGCCCGATGCCGCTCTTGCCAGCGACGAGCGCGCTCCAGGAAGCCTCGACCCCGATGCCGACCGGCGACACGAGCCCCAGCCCGGTCACGACCACGCGACGCCTGCTCATGGTTTCACCTCTGTCCGCTGAAATGAAAGTGTCGAGGGCGGCGAGGCCCCCCGGCCTCGCCCCCGCGCGCGGCGCGACGGACGCCGAACGCTACTTCTTGTGCGTGGTGATGTAGTTCACCGCGTCCTGGACGGTCTTGATGTTCTCCGCCTCCTCGTCCGGGATCTCGACCTCGAACTCCTCCTCCATCGCCATGACGAGCTCGACGATGTCGAGCGAGTCCGCGCCGAGGTCCTCGATGAAGGACGAGGTGATCTTGATCTCGTCCTCGCCGACGCCCAGCTGGTCCGCGATGATGTTCTTCACCTTCTGCTCGATGTTGGCCGACATGGCTTCCTCCTCGTTGGTGCGTGTGAGCAGCCGCGACGCGGCTACATGTACATGCCGCCGTTGACGCGGAGGGTCTCCCCGGTCACGTACGACGCCTCTTCGCTCGCGAGGAACGCCACCGCGTTGGCCACGTCCTCCGCGCTGCCGAGCCGCGCGAGCGGGATCAGCTCCTTCATCTTCGCCTTCGCGGCCTCCGGCAGGCCGGCCGTCATGTCCGTGTCGATGTACCCCGGCGCGACGGCGTTCACCCGGATGTTCCGGGAGGCGAGCTCCCGGGCGACGGACTTCGTGAGCCCGAGGATGCCCGCCTTCGTCGCGGCGTAGGCCGCCTGCCCCGCGTTCCCCATCTCGCCGACGACCGACGAGAGGTTCACGATGGCGCCGCCGCGGGCCTTCATCATCGGCCGCGCCGCCGCCCGGATCAGGTTGAAGGTGCCGGTGAGGTTCACCTGGAGCTGCCGGTTCCAGTCCTCGTCCTTGAGCCGCATGACGAGCTGGTCCACGGCGATCCCGGCGTTGTTCACGAGGACGTGGAGCCCGCCGAGGTCGGCCACGACCGCCTCGACGGCCGCGCCGCAGGCGGCGGGATCCGCCACGTCGAACTTGTAGAGCTTCGCCTTCGGCGCGCCCGCCTTCTGCACGAGCTCGAGCGCCTCGGCGGCGGCCGCGTCGTTGCCGGCGTAGTTGAGCGCCACGCTCGCGCCGCCCCGCGCCAGCGCGAGGGCGATGGCGCGTCCGATGCCGCGCGACGCGCCGGTGACGAGGGCGACCTTGCCTTTGAAGTCGTGCATCGGCGGCGCTTCCTTCCGCTACGCCCGGAGGGCGGCGAGGGTCTTCTCGAGGGACGCCCGGTCCTCGACGTTGAGGGTCTCGATCGACCGGTCGATGCGCTTCGCGAGGCCGGAGAGCACCCGGCCCGGCCCGACCTCGACCACGCGGGTGACGCCCTGCCGGACCAGCTCCTCGACGATCTCGATCCAGCGCACCGGCGCGGTCACCTGCGCCACCAGGAGCGGGACGATCCGGGCCGCGTCGCCGTTCGGCTTCGCCTCGACGTTCGTCACGACGGGGCGGAGCGGGGCGCGCCAGGCGATCCCCCGGAGCACCGGCTCGAGGCGCGCCTTCACCGGCTCCATGAGCGCGCAGTGGAAGGGGGCGGACACCGGGAGGGGCAGCACGCGCTTCGCGCCCGCCGCCTTCAGCTTCTCGCCCGCCCGCTCCACCGCCCCGGCGGCGCCGGCGATCACGGTCTGCCCGGGCTCGTTGTAGTTCGCCGGCGACACCACCTCGCCGCTCTCGGCCGCCACCGCCGCGCAGAGCTCGGCCACCTTCGCCGGCGCGAGCCCGAGGACGGCGCTCATGGCGCCCTTCCCCTGCGGCACCGCCTCCTGCATGAACGTCCCGCGGGCGCGGACCGCCTTCGCGGCCTCCGCCGCGCCGCAGGCGCCGGCCGCGACCAGCGCGGAGTACTCGCCGAGGGAGTGGCCCGCCACGAGATCCGGGACGATCCCCTGGTGGGCGAGGACCGCCGCCGCCGCCGCGGACACCGTGAGGATCGACGGCTGGGTGTTGGCGGTGAGCTTCAGGTACTCCTCGGGGCCGGTGAAGCACCGCTCGGACAGCTTCTCGCCGAGCGCGGCGTCCACCTCCTCGAAGACCGCGCGGGCCTCCGGGAAGCCGTCGAAGAGCTCCTTCCCCATCCCGACCGACTGCGAGCCCTGGCCGGGGAACACGAACGCGAGCTTGCCCATCTCGATGGTCCTCCGTCCCCGCGCTACCAGCGCACGATGCTCGCGCCCCAGGCCATGCCGCCGCCGATCGCCATCATCAAGATGGGGTCGCCCGGCTGGAACCAGCCGGCGCGGTTGGCCTCGTCGAGCGTCATCGGGACGCTCGCGGCGGAGGTGTTCCCGTACTTCTCCAGGTTCATCCAGCACCGCGAGGCCGGGATCTCCAGCCGCTCCAGGGTGGCGTCCAGGATCCGCTTGTTCGCCTGGTGCGCGATCACGTGCTTCACGTCGGCCGGGGTGAGCCCCTCGGCGGCGAGCACCTCGCGGCAGCTCTCCACGAGCGCCCGGACCGCGACCTTGAAGACCTCGCGGCCGTTCATCTTCACGAAGTGCGATCGCTCGTCGAGGACCTTCTGCGAGAGGGGGTCGCGCGAGCCGCCGCCCGGCATGAGCAGGATCGACACGAGCGAGCCGTCGGTGTGGAGCCGCGTGGTGAGGACGCCGCGGCCCGGCTCGTCGGTCGGGCGGAGCACCATCGCCCCCGCGCCGTCGCCGAAGAGGATGCAGGTGTTCCGGTCGGTCCAGTCGGTGATCCGGGTGAGGGCGTCCGCGCCGATCACCAGCGCGTTCTTCACCGCGCCGGTCGAGACGAACCGGTCGGCGATCGAGAGGGCGTACAGCGAGCCCGCGCACGCGGCGGTGAGGTCGAAGGCGAACGCCTTCTTGTTGCCGAGCTTCCCCTGCACGACGGCGGCGACGCTCGGGAACTGGTAGTCGGGGGTGACCGTGCCGACGACGATCATCTCGACGTCGGCGGGGTCCAGCTTCGCCGACTCGAGCGCCCGGCGCGCGGCGGCGAGGGCGAGATCGCTCGTCGCCTCCTCGGGGGCCGCGACGTGGCGCTGGCGGATCCCGGTCCGCTCGACGATCCACTGGTCGCTCGTGTCGACGAGCTTCTCGATGTCCGCGTTGGTGAGGATCTTCGCGGGCGCGTAGGACCCGGTGCCTGCGATGAGCGAGCGCATTGTCGTGTGTCCCTCTGGGTTCAGGCTTCCCGCGACGCGGTGCGCGACGCGGGGTGCGGCTCGCCCGGCGGAGGCGTGGAGGCGTCGGCGGCGAGCAGCGCCTCCGTCGGCGCGACGGCGGCCGCGATCTCCTCCGTGAAGCGCGTCCGGGCCGCCTCCCGGGCGCGCCGGATCGCGTTCTCGACGGCGAGGGCGTCGGAGCGGCCGTGGCCGATGAACCCGACGCCGTTCACGCCCACCAGCGGCGCGCCGCCGACCTCGCGCCAGTCGAGCCGGCGCTTCATCTCCTCGAGCGACCGCTTCGCGAGCAGCCCGCCGATCTTCGAGACGGCCGTGCTCAGGAAGGCGCGCTTGAGGTACTCGCCCACGACCTTCGCCGTCCCCTCCATGGTCTTCAGGGCGACGTTGCCCGTGAAGCCGTCGGTGACGATGACGTCGATCTCGCCGGTGAGGAGGTCGCGCCCCTCGCAGTAGCCGACGAACTGGATGGGCGCCCTGCGGAGCGCCGCGGCGGCGGCGCGGGTGAGATCGGTGCCCTTCGAGTCCTCCTCGCCGTTGGAGAGGACCGCGACCTTCGGCCGGGGGACGCCGATGACGCGGCGCGCGTACACCTCGCCCATCAGCGCGAACTGGACGAGGTGGCTCGGCTTGCAGTCCACCACCGCGCCCATGTCGAGGAGGAGCGGGGCGCCCTTGAGCGCCGGCAGCACGGAGATGATCGCCGGCCGCTCGACCCCGGCCGGCCTGCCGAGGACGAAGATCGCCCCCGCCATCACCGCGCCGGAGTTCCCGGCGGAGACCATCGCGCACGCCTCGCCCGACTTCACGAGCTCGAAGCAGACGCGGATGGAGTTGTCCTTCTTGCGGCGCATCGCCTGCCCGGGGTGGTCGCACATCTCGACCACCTCGGACGCGTGATGCACCTCGATGGGGAGATCCCGGCCCGCCCGGCGCCGCGCGAGCTCCTCGCGCACGCGCGCCTCGGGCCCCACCAGGACGACGGCGAGCCCCTTACGCGCTGCGTTAATGGCACCCTGCACGATCGCGCCGGGGGCGTGATCTCCCCCCATCGCATCGACGGCGACGGGCGCGATCTTCTCGGCCATCGGGGCTTATGTCGCCTCGGTGATCTGCTCGCCCTTGTACGTGCCGCAGGACGGGCACGCGCGGTGCGGGAGCACGGGCTCCTTGCACTTCGGGCACTTCACGACGTTGAGCGGCTTCAGCTTGAAGTTCGCGGCGCGACGTCGATCGCGGCGCATGCTGCTCGTCCTCTTCTTCGGAACGCCCACGGTCCTTCTCCTTCTCTTCGGTCGGCTTGCGGCCGCCGTTCACGGCTTCACGTTCTTGAGCCCCGCCCAGCGCGGGTCCGGAACGTGCCGATCGCAGCCGCACTCGCGATCGTTGAGGTTCGCCCCGCACACGGGGCAGAGTCCTTTGCAGTCTTCCTTGCAGACCGGGTAGCTCGGCAACGCGAGGAGGAGCTGCTCACGGACGATCGGATCGAAGTCGATCACCTTGCCCGTGTACACGTCTTCCTCGGCCTGCCCCGGCTCGAAGCTCCCCGCCGCCGGTCCGGTGTTCCGATCCTTCTCGCCGCGGGGCTCGTCCACGTACTCGTCCGCGGGGACCAGCGTCAACTCGAAATCGACGGGCACATCCACCGACACGGGCGAGAGGCATCGGCCACAGGGGGCCGTCAACCCCACCCGCCCCTGCCCGGCGACGCGCACCCGCCGCTCGAACTTGTCGAGCTTCGCCTCGAAATGCGCCGGGGCAGCCGCCCGGTATCCGGCCTGGTCGCCCGCAACCATCGCGTCGATCGCCTCGCGGGAGACGTCCCAGTCGCGGCGGAGTCCGGCCTCCTTGATTTCGTCAATATTGACGCGCATTTATACGGCTTCCCGAGGCGAAAAAAGGGCCTCATTATAGGGGCCGATCAGGGGAAGTCAAGGTACGCCCGGACGGCGCCGCCCCCACACGTAACCCCTCGTCCCGCAAGATGGATTGTCTAGCCCGCGCGGGGGAGCGGCCCGCACCATACGCCCCGCCGCGGCTGACTTCGGAATCGACGGCGGCGGCTCCGGGCGCCGCTCAGGGCTTCACGAGGCCGCGCGCGACGGCGAGGAGCGCCGCCTCGGCCTTGGTGGACACGTCCATCTTCTCGTAGATCCGCTTCACGTAGGTCTGGACGGTGCCCTCGGCGATCCCGAGCGCCTGCGCGACGTCCGCGTAGGTGTGGCCGTGGACGAGGAGCTGCAGCACCTCGAGCTCGCGCTTCGAGAGGGCCGGGCCGTCCTTCGCCTTCTGCTCGGGCGGATCGCCGCGCAGCTCCTGGAGCAGCACCTTGGCGGCACGCGGGCTGATGGGCGCAGCGTCGCCGGAGACGACCTCCTCGACGGCCTTCGCGATGTCCAACGCGTGGAAGGGCTTCAGGATGTAACCGGCCGCGCCCGCGCGCATCGCCGCAAGGACGCGCGCGGGGATGTCCACCGCGGTGAGCGCGATGCACGCGGTCTTGGGGAGCTCCCGGCGGATCGTCGCGATGACGTCCTCGCCGCTCATCTTCGGGAGACCGAGGTCCACGAGCGCGACGTCCGGCCGCTCACGTCGCGCCAGCGCCACCCCCTCCTCACCGCTCGCGGCCGTCCCGCAGACCTCGTAACCGTGCGACACGAGGACCTGCGCGATGAGCTTCGAGACCGCGTCGTCGTCCTCGACCGCGATCGCCCGGATGGCCATGGGTGCTCCCTGAACCCCTCACCGGATTCGATCACGAGCAGTAGCAGCGCGAGCCGTCGCGGGTCAAGGAGCGGGGTCTCGCCGTGCGACGGCGCGGCTCGTCACCAGGCGCACACCCCCGCGCACACCGGAAACAGTTGACTCCCAACGAGAATATCCGAAACTTGGACGCTCACTTTTCGTCCAGGTTCACGAGGAGCCATCCATGTCACGAACGCGCCGCGGTCTCAGTTCGCGTCTCAGTCAACTGTCCGTCGTCGCCCTGGCGGCGCTCGCGTTCGCGCTGGGCGCCTGCTCGAAGGGAGGCGGCGGAGGGGGCGGCGGCGGCGGCACGTGCAAGCAGCTCTCGGACGCGTGCACGGCCGGTGGTGAATGCTGCTCCGGGTCGTGCGCGTCGGGCCGCTGCGTCCAGGATGCTGGCTCCTGCCAGAACCTCGGCGCGAGCTGCGACATGGCGGCGGTCTGCTGCTCGGGCTCGTGCTCGGCGGGGATCTGCGTCCAGGGAACTGGCTCCTGCAAGGACCTCGGCGCGGCCTGCACCGCGAACTCCGACTGCTGCACCGCGACCTGCGATCCGAACGGGACGTGTGTCGCGCCCGCCGCCGGTTCCTGCGGGAACGTCGGCGACCCCTGCGCCTCGAACGCGGTCTGCTGCTCCGGCCGCTGCGACGGGTCCACGGCGAAATGCGTCACCGCCGACTACTGCAAGCCGGTGGGCGCGGCCTGCTCGACCTCGACCCCCACCGACTGCTGCACCCTCTCCTGCACGCCCACCGCCGCAGGCTCCCCGACCGGCACCTGCGCCCTCGCGGCGTGCAAGCCCGACGGGGCGCAGTGCACGGCGGCGAGCGACTGCTGCTCCGGGTCGTGCCCCAACAGCGGTGTAGCGTCGGTAACCTGCCAGGCGCTTCAGCCCTCGAGCAACTTCAGCTGCAAGACGCTGGGTGAGACGTGCAGCGCCGGCACGGACTGCTGCTCCAGCAACTGCAAGGGCGGCGTCTGCGTCCAGGCCTACTCGTGCCAGGCCTACGGCGACATCTGCTACTCAGGCAAGGAGTGCTGCTCGGGGATGTGCGACGCAACCTGGCCGAACCCCGCGAGCAACGTCAGCCCCACCCCCGGCCGCTGCATCCAGCCGTCCGGCGGCTGCACGGAGGGCGGCAACCCCTGCACCGGCGGGTCCACCTGCTGCACCCGCATCTGCAAGGACATGGGGTCCGGCGTGAGCGTCTGCGCCCCGGCGGGCGGCTGCCGGATGACCGGCGAGTACTGCGACGCGAATGCGTCCTGCTGCGGCGGGAGCAGCTCGAGCACCCCGACCCAGTACGGCGTGGTCTGCAACACCGACCCGCCGGTCGCCCCCAACACCTCCACCAAGTACGACTACCGCTGCACCAACGGTCAGTCGTGCAATCCGCCGGGCAACCTCTGTGGCGGTACCACCTGCACCGACGCCGGCGTCGCCTGCACCTCGGATGCCGACTGCTGCTCCTGGACCTGCACGAACGGAACGTGCGCCACCTCCACCAAGGTCAACGGCTCCCAGAACTGCTGCGACGGCCAGAAGGCGGTCTGCAAGGGGGACTCGAACGGCGTCATGCGCTGTTTCGGCGGCGGGAGCACCACCTGCCCCACCGGTTACGATGCCAACAATCCGCAGTGCTGCATCGCCGCCGGCAACATCTGCCAGTTCAAGGATCAGTGCTGCGGCGGGATCCCTTGCGTGCCGGACGCGAAGGGCGACTACCGCTGCACGACCCCGCCGCCGCCACCGACGTGCAAGGCGACCGGGAGCGCCTGCACGGGAAGCTCGGACACGTGCTGTGACGGCCCCTGCACCTACATCGTGGAGCAGGGCTGGTTCTGCCAGGCGAAGGCGCCCCCCACCACCTGCGTCACCGCCGGCGGCGCCTGCTCGTGGAACGGCGACTGCTGCCCGGGCCAGAACCTGATCTGCAACGGCGGCCTCTGCCGCACCCCGTGCCTCGGCGCGGGCGCGAGCTGTAGCTCCAACGCCGACTGCTGCAGCGGCTACGGCTGCGCGATCCCCCAGGGCGCCACCAGCGGCACCTGCCAGACCACCGCGGTCCCGACCTGCGCCCAGACCGGCGGGGCCTGCTCGAACACCACGCCCTGCTGCGACTCGGCCCAGACCTGCACCAACGGCGTCTGCGTCGCGCCCGTCTCCTGCGGCAGCAGCTCCTACGCCTGCAGCTCCGACAACGACTGCTGCAGCGACCTCGCCTGCGTCACTACGAGCAGCACCGGGGCCGTCGAGGCCTGCCCGGCCGGCGCGACCGGCTGCGCGTGCGACGTGCCGCCGACGTATCCCACCTGCATCGGCAACGGCCTGAGCTGCTCGCCGCGAACGTTCGACAGCTGCTGCCCTGGATTGTCCTGCGCCAGCACCACGACGCGCGCGGCGTGCGACGGCACGACGCCGTGCACCTGCTATAACGCCGGGTAGCTTGACCGGCTCGCAGATCGCCACCGGCCGTCCTCGCCTCCGCGCGGGGACGGCCGGTTCGTTTTTCGGGGGGAATCACGGGCCAGGGGGCACGGGAGGCGGGCACGGGATCGGGCACGGGCACGGTGACGGGATGAGCTCCCGTGCTCCGTCGTGCGTCACCGTCACCGGCTTCTCCGTGACCCGTGAAAAACCGGATCCCGTGGCCCGTGGCCCCATTCCACCGTGGTCCGACGGATCACGGGATCCGGGCCGCGGAACACGGGCCAGGGGACACGGGAGGCGGGCACGGGGATCGGTGACGGTCACGGGCACGGTGACGGTCACCGAGCACGGGCGGCGCGCGCCCGATGCTCAGTCCGAGTCCTCCTCGCGCGCGCCGAGCTCCTCGTGCTCGCCGAAGCCCTGCAGATCGAGCACGATCGCGAGGAGGTAGAGCGCGAGCGAGCTGGTCCCGAAGAGCTGGCCGAGGCTCATCGCCAGCACGAGCAGGAACGGGTTCGGGAAGACGATCGAGACGATCATCAGCCCGAGCGAGACGAGCGTCAGGATCGCGGAGACGAGGACGAGTCGCCGGATCGTCAGCCTGGAGATCCCGAACATCGCCTACTCCTTCCCCGCCGGCGCCGGCGCGGCGGCCTCGGCGACCGGGGGACGCCCGTTCCCGCCGTGCGTGAACGAGCGCGGGTGCACGTTCTTGCCGCCGTGGCACTCGACGCACTTGAGCTGGCCCGACCGGATGTCCTCGAGCATGCCCTGGTGGTCCTCGACGGCGGACCAGCGCGGCGCCGCCGTCGAGTGGCAGCGCGTGCACATGGCGTTCTGGAACGGCTTGTACATGTGGATGCGCGGCCCCTTCTCGCCGTAGGGGCCCGAGTCCGCGTACTCGGTGACGTAGTAGAAGAGGTGCCTGAGCCCGTTCACCTTCGTCGTCATCGTGCCGAACATCTGGTAGTCGGCGTGGCACGTGTAGCAGCTCTCCTCGCCGAACGCGGTGTTGCGGCTGTGGATCGCCGCGAGGCTCCTCGACTTCGGATCCTCCGCGTCCTGCGTGTAGGGGAGCATCACGTGGCACGACGCGCAGAACTTCCGGTTCGTCGTGTACTCGAACCCGGAGATGTTGCCGGTGAGGGCGGTGCCGAGCGGCATGACGCCGAGCCCGAAGAGCAGGACGATCTTGGTCGAACGGCCGAGCGGCGGCCGCCGGATGAGGTACCAGGCCAGGATCAGGATCGAGATCGCGGCAGCGACCAGGGCCGTGACCTGGAGCAACTGCTCCATCGTGTGGATGGGTGGCACGATTTGTTTCACTAACATGTGCGCGGGTTGATCTTCAACAACCAACTGCGACTCTCAGCCGCACCTGCGGGCTCGCTCGCGGGTTGCCGCGCTCGCGCTGGCCCGGGCGAGCGCGCCGGGTTGGTGGCGCCCACGCCGGTGCGCCGGATTTCCGCGAAGCTGCTTGCGTTTCCAGGGAGGGTGAACTAGATACGCCGCCGCGAGCGCGATTAGCTCAGCTGGATAGAGCGTCGGCCTCCGGAGCCGAAGGCCACAGGTTCGAATCCTGTATCGCGCGCCAGTTTCAGGGGCCGGGGTGCCGAAGAGGCGCCCCGGCCTTTCTCTTTTCGGCGTCGCGCGTCCCCGGCGGGTCCGCACGGCCGCGGGGCATGGCGGGATCCCTGCGCTCCGGCAAGGATCGCTGGTGGCGCGGCGCGTGAGCGCCGCGCCCTCAGCCGAGGCGCCATGGACTCGCCCGACCTCTCCCTTCCCCAGCGCCCGGCCGTGCCAGGCGCCCCCGCGGTCCGCCCCGCTCCCCCGGAGCCGGAGCCCGACTACTCGGATCCCCGCCTCTACGTGAACCGCGAGCTGTCGCTGCTCCAGTTCCAGTGGCGGGTCTTCGACGAGGCCCGGGATCCGGCGAACCCGCTCCTCGAGCGGGTGAAGTTCCTCTCGATCGTCGCCTCGAACCTGGACGAGTTCTTCATGATCCGGGTCGCGGGGCTGGAGCAGCAGCTCGCGGCCGGCCTCGCCGAGACGAGCCTCGACGGGCTCACCCCGAGCGAGCAGCTCGCCGCGATCCGCCGCGAGACGCTCCGCCTCTCCCAGGAGCTGACCCGCTGCCTGCACGACGAGCTCGTCCCCCAGCTCGCCGCCGCCGGCGTGAACCTCCTCGACTGGCCGCAGCTCAAGGAGAACCAGCTCGCGGCGGCCCGCGCCTGGTTCGACGAGCTGGTCTTCCCCGTGCTGACCCCGCTCGCGTTCGACCCGGGCCGCCCCTTCCCCCACATCTCCAACCTGAGCCTGAACCTCGCGGTCGTGGTGCGGGACGGCGGCGTCGAGCGGTTCGCGCGCATCAAGGTGCCCGACACCCTCCCGCGCCTCGTCCCGCTCGGCCGGGCGGGGCGCGGCGAGGACGGCGCGGTCCACCCGCACACCTACGTGTGGCTCGAGCAGCTCATCGCCGCGAACGTGGACCGGCTCTTCCCCGGCCTCGAGATCATGGGGGTCCACCCGTTCCACGTCACGCGCGACGCGGAGATGCTGATCCAGGAGATGGAGGCCGCCGACCTGCTCGCGAGCATCGAGCGCGGCGTCCGCGAGCGCCGGTTCGGCTCGGTGGTCCGGCTGGTGGTCACGCCCAGCATCCCGGCGGGCGTGCGCGAGCTGCTCGTCGAGAACCTCGGGGTCGATCCCCGGGACGTCTACGCCGTCGAGGCGCCGCTGGCGCTCGCCGGGCTGTCGGCGCTGTCGAGCGTGGATCGCCCGGATCTCCGCTTCCCCGCCTTCGTCCCGGCCCGCCCGCCCCGCGTCGGCGAGGACGAGGAGGAGGAGGACGTCTTCGCGGCGATCCGCCGGCGGGACCTCCTCCTCCACCACCCCTTCCACTCGTTCACGCCGGTCGTGGACTTCCTCCGCGCGGCCGCCCGCGACCCGCAGGTCCTCGCCATCAAGCAGACGCTCTACCGCGTGGGCCGGAACTCACCCGTCGTGGAGGCGCTCCTCGAGGCGAGCCAGAACCGGAAGCAGGTCGCGGTGCTGGTCGAGCTGAAGGCGCGGTTCGACGAGGAGAGCAACATCGGCTGGGCGAAGGCGCTCGAGGCGGAGGGCGTCCACGTCATCTACGGCCTCCTCGGCCTGAAGACGCACAGCAAGATCGCCCTGGTGGTGCGCCGCGAGGGCGAGCGCCTCGCCCGCTACGTCCACCTCTCGACCGGGAACTACAACGCGGTCACCGCCACCGCGTACACCGACCTCGGGTTCTTCACCGCCGATCCGGAGATCGGCGAGGACGCGACGCAGCTCTTCAACTACCTGACCGGCTACTCGCGCGGCGCGACCTTCCGCAAGCTCCTCGTCGCGCCCCTCGATCTGCGCCAGCGGCTCCTCGAGCTCATCGACCGCGAGGTGTCGCACGCCCGCGCCGGGCGCGGCGGTCACCTCGTCTTCAAGGTGAACGCGGTCGTCGAGCGCGAGATGATCGAGGTGCTCATGCGGGCGGCGCGGGCGGGGGTGCGGATCGACCTGCTCGTGCGCGGCGTGTGCTCGCTGCGCCCGGGGCTGCCGGGGCTCACCGACCGGATCCGCGTGACGAGCATCGTCGGGCGGTTCCTCGAGCACAGCCGCATCTTCTGGTTCCGGAACGCGGGCGCGGAGGAGGTCTACCTCGGGAGCGCGGACCTCATGCACCGCAACCTCGTCCGGCGGGTCGAGGTGCTCTTCCCGGTGACGGATCCCGAGCTCGTCCGCTACCTGCGGGACGACGTCCTCGAGACCTACCTGAAGGACAACGTGCGGGCGCGGCGGATGCGGCCGGACGGCACCTACGAGCGGCTCTCGCCCCGGCCCGGCGAGCCGGCCGTGGACAGCCAGGCCGAGCTCATCGCCCGCCGCGCCGAGCTGCTGGAGCGCCGGACGGTGCGGCGCGTGCCGGGTGCGTGACGAGGGTTGCCCCCCGCGTGTCCGGCACGGGACGCCCGTGTCGTGTTCCGTGCCCGTCACCGTCACCGTCACCGGCTTCGCGTGACCCGTGAGCCGGTTCCCGTGGCCCGTCGGCCGGATCCCGTGATCCGACGAAGAAGCGGGCCACGGGCCACGGGCCACGGGATGCGGGAGTCGGGAGGCGGGCACGGGGAACGATCACGTTCACGGTCACGGTGACGGGTTCCGGCACGGGACGTCCCGGGGATCCGTGCCCGCCCCCCCCGCCCCCGCCCCACCGAGCAGGGCTCCGGCCGTTCAGCCGATCTTCTGGTACCGCGCCCCCGGGGTGTTGCAGATCGGGCACCGCTCGGGCGGCGGACCGAACTCGACGTCGCCGCAGACCGGGCAAAAATAGACGTCCATCTGCGTCAGGTCCTTGCCGGCCTTCATCGCCTCGAGGGCCTGCCGGAACAGCCGCGCGTGCACCTGCTCGGCGCGGTTCGCCCAGTCGAGCATCGTCTTCGCCCGGTGGTTCTCCCGCCTCGCCTCTTCGACCATCGGCGGGTACATCTCGGTGTACTCGTAGGTCTCGCCCGCGACGGCCGCCTCGAGGTTCTCGAGCGTCGTGCCGACGCCGCCCATGTTGGCGAGGTGACCGAGCGCGTGGACGGTCTCGGCCTCGGCCGCCGCGCGGAACAGCCGCGCGATCTGCGAAAGCCCCTCCTTCTCCGCCTGGCGGGCGAAGGCGAGGTACTTGCGGTTGGCCTGGCTCTCGCCGGCGAACGCGACCTTCAGGTTCTCCTGGGTGGGCATGCGGTCTCCTCGATCATGGAACGAGCGGTTGAGCTGTCCTCCCCCCGCTACCACGGAAGGGGATGCCGTTCTAGCTCCCGCGCGGCGCCCCTTCGCCGCGCCGCACGATTTCGGGTACCTTCCCGCTCGCAGCTCGCACACCACGAGGAGGCTCACGATGCCGGTCAGCAAGAAGCGGAAGAAGGACGGGAAGACGGTCCACATGACCCACGCCCCGGCGGCGGTCCAGGGTGAGGAGCACGCCCACGGCCCTGGCGCGAAGCCCGGGGCGACCGGCGCCCCCCGCGGGGGGAAGCCGTCGAACCCGTTCGTCGCGCAGCAGCAGTCGAAACGCGGCGCGCAGCGCGGGCGGTAGTGGCGACCGGGACGCCCCGGCGCGCCTGGTGCGCGTACCTGCTGCGCTGCCGGGACGGCACCCTCTACGCGGGCGCCACCAACGACCTCGCCGCGCGCGTGGCGCGTCACTCGGCGGGGCGGGGCGCGCGCTACACGCGCTCGCGGCTCCCCGTCGAGCTCGTCTGGTCGCGCCCGGCCCGCGGCCGCGGGGGCGCGCTTCGCCTGGAGGCGGCGCTGAAGCGGCTCTCCCGGGCCGAGAAGCTCGCGCTGATCGCGGACGGGTGCCCCCCGCCCCGCGCGCGGCCGGGGCGGCGCCGGTCCGGGGTCAGGGCATCCGCTCGATCGCCGCGACCGCCACGGTGAAGTGGCCGGCGGCGGCGGCGACCACGAGCGCGTGGAACACCTCGTGGTACCCGAAGACCGCCGGGTAGGGGTTCGGACGGCGGCACGCGTAGATGATCGCGCCGGCGGTGTACGCCAGCCCGCCGACGACGAGGAGCAGGACGTTCCCGGGGCCGAGCGCGTGCCACAGCGGCGGGAAGAGCGGGACCGCGAGCCACCCGACCAGCACGTGGAGCCCCACCCCGATCTTCTTCGGCGCGTGGAACCAGAGCGTCACCTTCAGGATGCCGACGACCGCCCCGCCCCACACCAGCGCGAGCCCGCGGGTCCGCGCCGGCTCCGGGAGCAGGAACGCCAGCGGCGTGCAGGAGCCCGCGATCATGACGTAGATGGCCGAGTGGTCCAAGGCCCGGACGATCCGGCGCGCGCGCCGCGACCAGTCGCGCCGGTGGTACAGCGCGCTCACGGTGAAGAGGGTGAAGACCGAGGCGCCGTAGATCATGGCGGCGACGCGGGCGCGGGGTGACGGCGCCACGGCCACCAGGGCGAACCAGGCGACGAGCGCCGCGACCGAGGCGAAGGCGTGGCTCACCCCCCGGAGGCGCGGTCTCGGCGGCGCGGTGAGACGACGGCGCCCGGGCACGGGCAACGGGAGGTTCTCGGCGCGGCTCTCCACGGCCGTCACGGTGCGCATCGCCGTTCGCACGTCGGCGCCCCTGACGCGGGAGCACTCAACCGGGCGAGCGCGCCGCGCGCCGCGCACCGCGCGCGCCATTCGCACCCGTCGGGGCGCCGCCCGGCGCGCCGAGCGCGCGAAGGCGTCGCGCACGCCGAGGACGACCCCCTCCCGGCGTGGAGCGCGAGGGCCCGGCGCGCCGCCGGGAGTGCACACCTTGTCCGTGCGGGCGAGGGGGAGCGGCCATGGCCGAGCGAGCGGACTTCAGCGCGCGGTGGATCGCGAAGCGGGCGGCGAAGGCGGCGCTGGCGGGGGCGCTCACCGCGGCGGGGCTGCACCATGCCGTCCGCTTGCTGCGGCGGCGCCAGGCCGGCGGGTCGCGGGTGCTCATCCTCTCGTACCACCGCGTCACGCCGGACTTCCTCGCCGCGGCGCGGGAGTCGCTCCCGAGCCTGCTCGTCTCGACCGGGACGCTCCGCCGCCAGCTCCTGCTCGTCGCCCGGCGCAACGAGGTCGTGTCGCTCGCCACCGCGCGGCGGATCCTCGCGGAGCCGGCGGGGAACGGGGCGCGCGGCGACGTCGTGGCGGTGACGCTCGACGACGGCTACGCCGAGGTGGCCGAGCACGCCCTCCCGATCCTCGCGTCCCTGAAGATCCCCGCGACGGTGTTCGTCCCGACCGGCTACGTCGGCACGGAGCGCCGGCTGCCTCACGACCGGCTGCACGCCGTGCTGTCGGAGCTCCGGCGGCGCGGCGTCCCGTACGAGCGCGCCGGGATCGCGCCGCCGCTCCAGGCGCTCCTCACCGCCTGCGCCGAGACGGGGCCCGCGACGACCCTCGACCGGCTGATCGCGCGGCTGCCGCACGATCGGCTGGTCGCCCTCGCCGAGGCACTCGAGGCGCGGCTCGGGGCGAGCGAGCGCGACCTGCCGAAGGGCACCCGACTCATGACCTGGGACGACGTCCGCGCCCTCGACGCCGCCGGCATCGACGTGGGCGGCCACACGGTGGGGCACGCCGTCCTGTCGAACCTGCCCCTCCGCGAGGCGCGCCGCGAGCTGGCCGGTTGCCGCGACGATCTCGCCGAGCACCTCGGGAAGGCGCCCCGGCACTTCGCCTACCCGAACGGCTACTACACGCCGGCGGTGCAGCGCGAGGTCGGCGCGGCGGGGTTCGAGGCGGCGGTCACGATCGAGGACGAGGAGAACCGGCGCGGCCAGCCGCCGTACGGGCTCAAGCGCAAGGTGCTCTGGGAGAACTCCACCCTCGGCCCGGTGAGCTGGAGCGGCGTCGTGGCGACCTGCAACGTGGACGGCGTGTTCTCCGCGCTCGGCCTCATGCGCCCCGTGCCGGGCGTCCGTCCCGATCCGCTGCCCGAGCCACCCGCCAGCGTCGCGCCGGCGCCCCGGCCGGAGGCCGGCTCCGACCCGGGCCCCGACCCCGGTCCAGGCCCGGGCGCCACGCCCGAGCGCCAGGCCGCGAGCTGATGCATGAGCCTCCACGCCATGCGGCTGCGCGTCGCGCTCATCGGGAACTGGCCCAGCCCCTACGGCGGCGTGGCCGTCCACGTCGCCGCCCTGGCGCGCGCCGCCCGCGCTCGCGGCGTGGACGTGACGGTGCTCGACATCGGCCGGGGAGATCACGAGGCGGAGCACGTCCGGCCGGCGCGCGGGCCGGTGCGGTACGCGCGGGCCCTCTCCGCGGCCGCGGCCGAGGGGCGGCTCCTCCACCTCCACACCAACGGCGCCAACGTCCGGAGCTGGCTCGTCGCCCTCGCCGCCGGCCGCGCGCGCCTCCCGGGCGGCCCGCGCGCGGTCCTCACCCTGCACTCCGGCTCGGCCCCGGCGTTCCTCGGCCGGAGCGCCGCCAACCGCGCGGTCGCCTCCGCCGCGTGCTCCGGCTTCGGGACGGTGATCGCGGTCAGCGAGGAGATCGCCGCCGCGCTCGCCGCCGCCGGCGTGCCCCGGGCGAAGGTCGCCGTCCTCCCGGCGTTCTCTCCAGGCCTGATCGAGGCCCGCGCGGCCCCACCCGCGCTCGCCCCGTTCCGCGCCGCGCACCGGCCGCTCCTCGCCGCGGCGCTCGCGCCCGGCCCGATCTACGGCGCCGACCTGCTCCTGCCCGCCCTCGAGGCGCTCCGGGCGCGCCTGCCCGGCGCCGGTCTGGTCGCCTTCGGGGAGGGCACCGACGGGCCCGCCTACCGGCGACCGGGGATCCTCGGGCTGGGGGAGATCGAGCACGCCGCGGCCCTCGCCGTGATGGAGGCCGCCGACGTGTTCGTCCGACCGACGCGGGCCGACGGGGATGCGGTGAGCGTCCGCGAGGCGCTCGCGCTCGGCTGCCGCGTGGTCGCCAGCGCCATCGGGCACCGGCCCGAGGGGTGCCTGATCTTCCCCGCGGAGGACGCGAGCGCGCTCGCGGCGTGCCTCGCCGAGGCGGCGCTCCGTCCGGGCGGTCGAGGTCCGGGGGGCCCTCCCGGGCGGGACTCCTTCGACGTCGTGTTCGCGATCTACCGCGCGCACCACGCGCGCGCGACGGGCGAGGCGCCCCCCGGCGCGGACGCCTCGGCGACCTGACGAGCGCGGGGGTCCCCCGCCTCGGCGCTGGCCGCGCGCTCGCCGGGTGGAGATCTCGAAGGGGCAGGAGGCGGCCGGCGCGGGGCCGGGAGAACGGGCGATGGAGAGCGGGAGCGGACCGCGGCGGGCGGGGGGCGGCGAGGCGGAGCCGGCGGGGCCGGGGCCGCGGATCGCGGTGATCGGCTGCGGGCAGATCGCGGACGCGCACCTCCACGAAGCCCGGCGCGCCGGCGCGACCGTCGCCGCGGTGTGCGATACCAGCGCGCACCTCGCGGAGCAGGCCGCGGCGCGGTTCGAGGTTCCGACCTGGTTCACGGATCCCGACGCGCTGCTCGAGCAGGTCCGGCCCGACGTCGTGCACGTGACCACGCCGCCCGCGAGCCACCTCCCGCTCGCGCGCCGCGCCCTCGCCGCCGGCGCCCACGTCTACGTCGAGAAGCCTCTCACGGTGGACGCCGCCGAAGCCGATCGCCTCGCCGAGGCGGCGCGCGCGGCCGGGCGGCTGGTGTGCGCCGGGCACAACCTGCTCTTCGACCCGGTGATCCGCCGGCTGCGCGCGCTCCTCGCCGCGGGCGCGCTGGGCGAGGTGGTCCACGTGGACGCGATGATGGGGTACGACCTCGCCGGCCCCTTCGGCGCGCTGCTGATGGCCGATGCCGAGCACTGGATCCACCGCCTCCCCGGCGGCCTCGCCCAGAACAACCTCTCCCACCCGCTCTCGCTCGTGCTGCCGCTCCTCGGCGGCGGCGATCCGGACGTCCGGGCGGTGGGGCGGCGCCTCCGACCGCAGCGCTGCGGCGACGCGCGCGATCTGTTCCTGGATGAGCTCCGCGTGCTGCTCGAGGGCCCGCGCGCGACCGCGACGGTGACCTTCTCCTGCCGCGTCCGACCGACGCAGCTCGCGCTGACGGTGCACGGCACCGCGCGCGGGGCCGTCGTCTCCCTCGACGCGCGGACGCTGCGGCTGGTCGAGGGCTCCAAGCTGCCCGGCCCGTTCCAGAAGGTGGACTGGGCGCGGCGGGACGCGGTCGCCGCCGGGCGCGAGCTGCTGGAGCGCGCCGGCGACCTCCTCGGCGCGCGGCTCCATTACTTCGAGGGGATGAAGGGGCTCTTCGCGGCGTTCTACGCCGCCGTGCGGGGCGAGCGTCCGCCGCCGATCCCCCTCGACGACGCGCGCGCGGTCGCCAGGGTGATGGACCGGATCTTCACCCAGACCCAGGCCCAGCCCCGGGCCGCGGCGGCGCCGGCGCGGGAGGTGGCGCCTTGACGGCGGCCCCGGCTCGCCCTCCGCGGTCGTCGAGACGCCCACCGCAAGGGGTCGCGTCATGAGGGTGGTCACCGGAGCGGCGGGCTTCCTGGGGCGGGAGCTGGTCGGCGCGCTGGCGCGCCAGGGGCCGGGGCGGATCCGGTGCCTGGTGCGGCCCGGCACCTCGCCGGACCGGCTCGCGCCCCTGTGCGCCGCGGGCGGCGCGGACGTCGAGATCGTGCCGTGCCGGCTCGAGGACCCGGCCGCGCTGCGCGCGGCGTTCCGGGGCGCCCGGATCGTCTACCACGCGGCGGCGGGGAAGCGGGGCGCGCCGGCGGCCCTCGTCCAGGCGACGGTGGTCGCCTCCGAGCACGTGTACCGCGCCGCCGTCGCCGAGGACGTCGGCCGGCTCGTGCTCGTGTCGTCGTTCGGCGTGCTCGCCGTCGCCGACCTCCCGCGGGGCGCGGTGGTGGACGAGGGCGTGCCGCTCGAGCCCCGCCCCGAGGCGCGCGACCCCTACTCGTTCGCCAAGGCGCGCCAGGAGGCGCTCGCGTGGCGCTACGCGCGGGAGCAGGGGCTCCGGCTCGCGGTGATCCGGCCCGGCTTCGTCTTCGGGCCGGGCCAGGAGCTCCTCGGGTCTCGCCTCGGCCTGCCGCTCTTCGGCCTCTTCCTCCACCTCGGCGGCCAGAGCCGCGTCCCGCTGACGTTCGTCGAGAACTGCGCCGACGCCGTGGCCCTCGCCGGCACCGCCGCCGGGGCGGAGGGGAGCGCGGTCCACGTCGTGGACGACGACCTGCCCACCAGCGCCGCGCTGCTCCGCCGGTATTGCCGCGAGGTGGCGCCGCTCCGGGTCGTGCCGGTCCCCTACCCCGCCCTGGAGGTCCTCGCCCGCGCGAACGCGTGGTACAGCGCGCGCACGGAGGGGCACCTCCCGCCGGTGTTCACCCCGTACAAGATCCGATCGCTCTGGAAGCCGCAGCGCTACTCGAACGCGCGGGCCAGATCGGTGCTGGGGTGGCGGCCCCGCGTCCCGATGGCCGAGGCGCTCGATCGCACCTTCGCGAGCCTGGCGGCGCGCCGTGGCGGCGTCACCGCGGAGGCGCACGCGTGACCGAGCCGCGCAAGATCCTCGTCTTCCAGAATCGGTTCCTCATCGGCGGGCAGGAGCGACAGACCGTCCTGAACGTCCGGACGATGGACCGCGACCGCTTCGAGCCGGTGGTCGCCGTCCTGAAGCTGGAGGGTGAGCACCTGGAGGACCTCGCGCGGGAGGGCATCCGCCCGAGGCTCGTGGACGTGGGGAACCGGATGCTCCGGCCCGCCACCGCCCTGCGGGTGCTCGGGCTCGCCCGGCTCATCCGCGCCGAGAAGATCGCCCTCGTGCACGCGCAGGACATCTACACGAACGTCCTCGGCGCGCTGGCGGCGCGCGTCGCCGGCGTGCCGGTGATCGTGACGCGGGTGGATCTCGGCCACCACATCGTCGGCTACCGGCGCCCGCTCACGCGCGCCGTCTCCCGCCACGCGGACCGGGTCCTCGTGAACGCCATGTGCATCCGCGACCTCGTGATCCGCGAGGGCGTCGCCCCCGACCGCGTCGCGGTGGTCCGGAACGGCGTGGACCTCGCCGAGGTGGACCGGCTGGTCGCCCGGGCGCCGCCCCTCGCGCTCCCCGAAGGCGCGCTGGTCACCTGCGTCGCGACCATGCACCATCCGGTGAAGGGGCAGACCGAGCTGCTCGCGGCTTTTCGCGAGGTCCTCCGCGAGCACCCGGACGCGCGGCTCATGCTGGTGGGCGACGGCGTCCGCCGCCCGCTCCTCGAGCGCCTCGCCGGGCAGCTCGGGATCGGCGCGCGCGTCCACTTCCTCGGGTTCCGGCTCGACGCCCCGGCGCTGCTCGCGCGCTCGGCGGTCGCGGTCTCGCCGAGCCACTCCGAGGGGATCTCGAACGCGATCCTCGAGGCGATGGCGGCGCGCGCGCCGGTGGTCGCCACGGCCGTCGGGGGGACGCCGGAGCTCGTGCGCGAGGGCGTGAACGGCTGGCTGGTGCCGCCGGGCGCCCCGGCCGCCCTCGCCCGCCGGATCGCGGACGTGCTCGCGGCCCCGCCCGCGGCCCGGCGGCGGATGGGCGCGCGCGGCCGGCGGATCGTCGAGGACGAGTTCGGGGTGCGGCAGATGCGCATCGGTTACGACGCGCTCTACGACGACCTCACCGGCTGGCAGCTCCCGCGGCCCGCGACCGGGCTGGCCGGTTGACCGCTTCGTCCCGTACCCGTACCCGTACCCGTACCCGCACCCATACCCATACCCGTCACCGTTCCCCGCGTCCCGTCTCCCGTGGCCCGTGGCCCGTGCCTCCGCCGGATCAGGGATCGGGCCACGAAGCCGGGAACCGGGTCACGCACCCCGGTCACGGTGCCGTCCCCGTTCGGTCCGTCACGCCCAGGCGGCGGGATCGAGGCGGCATGCGCTCACGGCCATCGGCCGCAACGACGCGTCGCGCAGGGCCACGAAGGCGGCGCGGGCGAGCTCGTCGATCCGGTCGGTCGGGGCCGCGATCGCGGACGCGGGGAACACGCGCCCGGCGCACGGCCCGTCCATGGGGACATCCAGGGGGACCTCCAGCGCGGTCAGGCCGAGCTGCGCCAGGACGGCGAAGGCGGCGCGATACCGCTGGGTGCCCGCACCCTGGAGCGCGAAGCGGACGATCGTTCCCATTCGGTTCACAGGTGGGGGACGACGGACGGCCTCGGTAGGCCCACGACGGGGCGCACCGCCGCCCCCACCCCGCTGGTGACGCAGGGTGGAGCGAGGGTCCCGTGGACGTGGCGGAGCCTCGCTGCGACACTGACGTGATGGACCTGACGCGAGCGGGTGCGCCGTCCGAGGCACACGAGCTTGCCCTCGTCCTCGCGGGACGTTGCCGGCGATGCGCCGAGCGGATCCCGGGCGCGGCCGCGCTCCGCGGCTCCCCCTGCCCGCGCTGCGAGGCGACCACCGCCCGGACCGACGCCGATCGCCTCGCCGTCGCGAGCCTCCTCGCCGCGCGCCCGCGCGTCCACCTCGATGCCGCGGTGGTGATCGTCCTCGGCGCCACCTTCGCCACGAGCTTCGTGCCCGTCACCGCCTCGCTCGTCCTCGGAGGCGGCCTGATCTGGGTCGGCCGCCGGGTGGTCCGACCTACGCTGCGCCTGCTCTCCCCGCGGCGCCGGGTCGTCTCCGCGTGGACGATCCGGCTCGCCGGCGGGGTCTGGCTCGCCGGCTCCGCCATCGTGATGGAGCCGCTGACGCTGCTCCCCGCCTTCGGCTCGATCGGCAAGGCCGCCATCGCGGCCTCGCAGCTCGCCCTCGCCGGCGCGTTCTCCCGGGCCTACCTCTCGTCGCAAGCGCGGCGCGAGGCCGCGGGCCTGCCGGTGCGCGCCGCCGAGTGGGTGGCGGTCGCCGGAGCGTCGCTCGCGCTGATCCTCCTCTCCGCCGTCGCGTTCGTCGCCGTCGCGTGGGTGTTCGCGAAGATCGCCGAGGCGGCGACGCCGCCGCGGTGAGGACTCTCCGTGGACCCTTCCCCCATCCTCCGCCTGCTCTGCGTCGGCGCCGCGTCCGGCACCCGCGCCGCGCTCACGCTGCTCGGCGTCGGGCTGGGCGCCCGCCTCCTCGACGTGCCGCTCGGCGCGGACGGCGCCCTGCTCGCGCGGCCGGCGGTCCTCGGCGCCCTCGCCGCGCTCGCCCTCGGGGAGGCGACGCTCGAGCGCGACGACGATCTGCAGGACCTCGCCGCGCCCGCCCTCTCCGCCGTGCGCGCGGCGGCCGGTGGCCTCGCCGCGGCGGCGACCCTCGAGCGCCTCCCGGCGTGGGCGGCGGGCGCGGCAGGGGTCGCCGTCGCGCTCGGCACCGACGCGCTCCGGCGCAGGCTGCATCGGGCCCTGCGGCGCGTGCGCACCGAGGTCACCGAGCCGCGGCGCTGGCTCGTCCGACTCGAGGGCGGTGGCGCGCTCGGGATCGCGTTCGCCGCGCTCGCCGCCCCCGCCGTCGCGGCCGCCGCGGTGGCGCTCTCGGTCGCCGTCGCGCTCGGCGCAACGCGGCTCGCGCGAGCCGCCGAGGCCCTCCGGCGCCGCCCCTGCCCAGCGTGCGCCGCGCCGATCCGGGTCGAGGCGTCGCGCTGCCCGCGCTGCTCGAACGCGGTCCCGATCTTGCGCTGGCTCGACATCGCCGAGCCCCGCTGATCGGCGACCCCGCGCGCGATCCCGGGTGGCGCGTTGCGGCGCCGGCACCGCGTCCCCACGCTCCACTCGGTCCGCACCGCGTCCCGCGGTGCGCGCGAGCGGAGGGAAGCCATGGCGACCGAGAACACCGGACCGTCGGCGGAGCAGGGCAAGAAGGGTCAACAGGAAGCGGGCGCGGCGAAGGCGCAGGGCGCGGGGAAGGGCGCGGCCAGGGAGCAGCAGCGCGAGCGGGCGCCGGGCGAGCTCGCCCGCCGTGAGTCCTACCTGCCGTCCCCCTTCGGCCCGAGGGGGCTCGGCGCGACGCCCTTCTCGTTCATGCGGCGGATGATGGACGACTTCGACCGCATGTTCGAGGAGTTCATGCCGGGCTTCCCCGTGCGCGCGGGCGAGGAGCTGGCTCGCGGCGCCGGCGAGGCGCTCTGGATGCCGCGCGTGGAGGTGCTCGAGCGGGAGGGCAAGCTGATGGTCCGCGCCGATCTCCCGGGCATCCGCAAGGAGGACCTGCAGATCGACATCACCGACGAGGCGCTCGTGCTCCACGGCGAGCGGCGGCAGGAGACCGAGGAGGAGCGTGGCGGCGTGTACCGGAGCGAGATGTCCTACGGCGCCTTCCACCGGTCGATCCCGCTGCCGGAGGGCGCGACCCCGGAGGGCGCCGAGGCGCGGTTCGAGAACGGCGTGCTCGAGATCACCATCCCCATGACGGAGCCGTCGTCGCGCGCCCGCCGGATCGAGATCCGCGAGGGCAAGGCGGAGGGGAAGGCGACGAGCGTCCATTAGTGTCCAACGGGCGTCCGCGGCCGCGGCGGGCGGCGCCGTCAGGGCGCCGCCTCGTCGGCCGCTGGCGCGAACGCGCGGGCGGGAGCCTGGGAGCTCTACGGCAACCGCCGGAACGAGTCGAAGAACGCCTTCACCTCCGGACCGGCGAGCGACCGCGGCCCCTTGCCCATCGCCATGAGCTGGTAGACGCGCGCCCTCCCGAGCACGATGCGCACCGCCATCCGCTCGTCGCCGTTCACCGCGCTGGTCTCGACGTGGCGCGCGGGCAGCCCGGCGACGGTGAGCTTCTCGTCCCGGGTGACCTTCATCCCGGGCTGCCTCGCCATCGCGGCGGACATCTGGTCGAGCGCGGCGGCCGGGAAGTCCTCGTCCACGCCCTGGAAGCTCATGCAGAGCACGCCGAAGCTCGGCGCGCCGCCGCCGAGCTCGACACCGTAGGTGAGGATCGTGACGGCCCCCTGGCTCGTCTCGGTCCGCTCCGGGTCGCCGGGGAGCTTCACCGCGATCCCGACGTCCGCGAGCTGGTGCTCCTTCCAGACGGCGGCCTTCGCGGCCGGGACGGGCGCGGCCTTGGCGTCTGTCGAAGCCGGCGACGCCGGCGACGCCGGCTTCGCCTCCGCGGCGCCCGGGGCGCGCGCGACCTCGGCGGCGCGGGCGTGGAGCGGGAGCGCGAGCGGCAGCGCGAGCGCGAAGGCACGGACGAGCTTCTTCATGTGGTGAGCTCCCCAGGGCGCGGCATGCGCCGCTGCAAGTGTGCCACGCGCTCGCCCGCGTGCAGAAGCGCGATCGCCTCCGGGGGCACATCCCCGGCGCGCTCCGCGGCGGCGCACCCCCGCCCGGAAACGGAGAGGGCCCCACGGCGGGTGCCGGGGGCCCTCTGGGAACGTCGGCGGCGACGCGGGCCTAGAGCAGGCCGGGCTTGCCGGCCTTCCAGCGCTCGTACTCGCCGAGGAGCATCTCGACGTGCTCCTTCTCCTCCGCGCCGAGCTCCTTGTAGAGCTGGCGCTCCACGGAGCCCTCGGGCGTCTCGGCGACGCGCCGCGCGAAGAAGTCCACGGCGCGCTGCTCGAAGGCGATGGCGATCCGGAACAGGTTCGCCGGATCCTCCGGCTTGTTCGCCACGCCCGCGTACACCGCGGCGCGCTCGACCTTGAACGCGTCGGACGGCGCGGGCACCTCGGCGTGGTAGCGCCGGGACAGCGTCGCCATGTGCTCCTTCTCCATCGCGGAGAACTTCTGGAAGAGCGCCTTCAGCGTCGGGTCGGAGCTCTCCTTCGCCGCGCGGTTGTAGAAGGCCTGGCCCCCGAGCTCGATCTCGAACGCCGTCCGGATCGCCTCGAGCGCCTTCGCGCCCTCGACCTTGCGCTCGTCGAGCACCTTGAGCTTGCCGCCGCACGACGGGCACATGCCGTACGGGAAGGCGAAGCCCTCGCTCACCTTGGCGCAGGCCTCACAGCGCCACTGGAGCTGGGCGTCGGCGCAGCAGACGTACTCCTCGTCGCCCTCGATCGGCCGGTGGCACTTCGGGCAGACCTTGCCGTCGGTCCCCGCGCCCGTCGCCGCGGGGAGCGGCTCCGGCGCCTGGAACCCCGCCACGTCCGCGGCGGAGATCGGCCACTTCTTGCCCTTCGTGAGGTACGTCGCGATGGAGCGGGCGGCGCGGCGGCCGGCGCCCATCGCGAGGATGACGGTCGCGCCGCCGGTCACGATGTCACCGCCCGCGAACACGCCCGGGAGGCTCGTGGCCTGCGTGGACTCCAGCTTGCCGTCGTCCGCGGCGATGTTGCCCCACTTGTTCAGCTCGAGGCCCGGGGTGGACTTCGTGATGATGGGGTTCGCCTTCGTGCCGAGCGCGTAGATGACGGTGTCGCACTCGAGCTCCTTGAAGCGCCCGGTGGACATCGGCTTGCGGCGCCCCTTCTCGTCGGGCTCGCCGAGCTCCATCTCCTCGACCTTCATCCCCTTCACGTTGCCGTCGGCGTCCACGCGGATCTCGACCGGCGTGTGGAGGAAGAAGAAGTCGATCCCCTCCTCCTTCGCGTGCCGGAGCTCCTCGATGCGGGCCGGGGCCTCGGCCTCGCTGCGGCGGTAGACGCAGCGCACCGTCGGCGCGCCGAGCCGCTTCGAGACGCGGAGGCAGTCCATCGCGGTGTTGCCGGCGCCGATCACGACCACGCTCTTGCCGAGCGAGATGGGCGTGTCGAGGTACGGGAACTTGTCTCCGCCCATGAGGTTCACGCGGGTGAGGAACTCGTTCGCCGAGTAGACCTGGCCGGCGAACTCGCCCGGGATCCCGAGGAACGCCGGGGCGCCCGCGCCGACCGCGAGGAACACCGCGTCGTAGCCCTTCTCGCCGAGGAGCTGCGGGACCGTGAAGGTCTTCCCGATGACCTTGTTGGTCTCGATGTTCACGCCGAGGTCGCGCAGCCGCTGGACCTCGCGGTTGATGATGTCGCGCGGGAGGCGGAACGACGGGATGCCGTACTGGAGCACGCCGCCCACCACGTGGAGGGCCTCGTACACGGTCACGTCGCAGCCGTACTTCACGAGGTCGGCGGCGGCGGCGAGGCCGGCCGGGCCGGACCCGCAGACCGCGACCTTCCCGAGCTTCTTCTCGAAGCGCGGCGGGACCACCGGCTTCGGCTTGGCGTTGTCACCGACGAAGCGCTCGAGGCGGCCGATGCCGACCGAGTCGACCTTCTTCCCGATGACGCACTGCGCCTCGCACTGCGTCTCCTGCGGGCAGACGCGGCCGCAGATCGACGGGAAGATGGACGCCTCGTTGATCGCCGCGAGGGCGCCCTCGAAGTCGCGCACCACCACGTGCCGGATGAACCGCGGGATGTCGATCTGCACCGGGCAGCCCGAGACGCAGGTCGGCTTCGCGCACTGGATGCACCGCTCCGCCTCGCCGAGGGCGTCCTGGAGCGAGTAGCCCAGGTTCACCTCCTTGAAGTTGCGGGCGCGCTCCGCGGCGTCGCGCTCCGGCATCTTCGTCTGGTGCGGGGGGAGCTCCTTGATCTTGCGGTAGTTGCGCTTCTGCTCCTCGAAGAGCTGCTTCTCGAGGTTGCAGACGTGCGCGTAGTCCTCGCTCGCCCGCGCCTCCTGCGACTTGAACCGCCGCTGGCGGGCGATGAGCTCCTTGAAGTCCACCTTGTGGCCGTCGAAGTCCGGCCCGTCCACGCAGGCGAAGTTCACCTTGCCGTCCACCGTCACGCGGCAGGAGCCGCACATGCCGGTGCCGTCCACCATGATCGCGTTCAGCGAGACCATGGTCTTGATGCCGAACGGGCGGGTGGTCTCGACGCAGGCGTTCATCATCGGGAGCGGCCCGATGGCGATGACGAGATCCGGCTTGTCCTTCTCGCAGATCTCCTTGAGGGCCTGCGTCACGAACCCGGGCTTCCCGTAGGAGCCGTCGTCCGTGCAGACGACGAGGTCGTCGCAGTACTTCTTGAACTTGTCCTCCCAGAACACGAGCTGCTTGTTCCGGAAGCCGATGATGCCGGTCGTGCGGTTCCCCGCCTCCTTGAAGGAGCGGAGCTGCGGGAACACCGGCGCGACGCCGAGGCCGCCGCCGACGAGCACCACGTGCCCGACCTTCGCGACGTGCTGCGGGAGCCCGAGGGGACCCACGAAGTCGGCGAACGTGTCGCCGGCCTTGTAGTTGGCCATCATCTCGCGCGTCGTCTTCCCGAGCGCCTGGATGACCATCGTGATGGTGCCCTTCTGGCGGTCGTAGTCGGCGACCGTCAGCGGGATCCGCTCGGCGCCCTCGTGGAGCCGGAGCATGACGAAGTGCCCGGCCTGGGCGGATGCGGCGACGTCGGGGGCAGCGACCTCCCAGAGGAAGGTCGTGTCGGAGAAGGCTTCGCGACGAACAATGGGATACATCGGGGGGCCAACCCTCCGTGCGATTAGGGTGCGGGAAGGTGCGTCAACGGCCCGCGGGTCGTATCAGTCTCGCCCGGGACGCGTCAAGCGATCGCCACGATTTTCCTGGGAAAATTCAGGATGGCTCCGGTCCACTTTCGCCCGCACCGCGGCCGCGGAGCGCGCACCCGCGCCGCCACCTGAACCGGCATGTGCTCCGGGTCGGGACACCGCACCATCCCCCGGGTACACTGCGCCGCTCCATGGAGCCGCATTTCCCCGCAGCCCCCAGCCCGCCCCCGCACGCGGTCCGGCCCACGCCCGTGAGCTGGGCGATCCTGGCAGCCAACCTCGCGATGTTCGGCTGGGTCGAGTCCCACGGCTCCTCGACGGACACGGCCACGCTGATCCGGTTCGGCGCCCTCGAGCGCGACCTCGTCTGGTCCGGTCAGTGGTGGCGGCTCCTCAGCGCCGCCTTCCTCCACGCGGGCCTGTTCCACCTCGCGGCGAACATGGTCTTCGGCATCCCGTGGTGCCGGCAGATCGAGCGCTTCTTCGGTTCGGCCCGGTTCGCCTCGCTGTACGTCCTGGGCGCGCTCGGCGCCTCCGCGCTGTCGCTCCTCGGTCCGGCGAGCGTCTCCGTGGGGGCGTCCGGCGCCCTGTTCGGCGTGATCGGCGCCGCGCTGGCGCTCCACCGCCGCGCGCTCGGGAGCTGGCGCGCCTTCATCGCGAACCGCGGCTCGCAGCAGGTGCTGCTCAACCTCTTGATCCTGGCGGTCATCGGGACGGTGGTCCCCATCGACCAGTTCGCCCACGCGGGCGGGCTCGCCACCGGGGCGGCGTGGGGCTGGATCGCCACCCGGCCCTCGCCGCGGCGATCGTGGCCGTGGGTGGCGCTCACCGCCGCCGTCGCGGTCGCCGTGGCCCTGGCGCTCCGGCCGAGGCCGTGACCCCGGCCTGAGTCAGCCGGAGCTTCCTCACCCGAGCCCAGGCGCCTGCCCGGGATCGGTCAGGCCGCCGCGGCGGCGACCGAGGTGGCCCGGACGAGCGCGCCGATCGCGTCGTCGATGTCGAAAGGCTTGTGGAGGTGCTCGCGGACGCCGGCGGGCGGGCGGGCGTTGGAGGCGGTCATGCTCACCACCGGGACGTCGCCGTAGGCGGTCCCGCGGAGCCGCTCGATCAGCTCCGGCCCGGTCATCCGGGGCAGGCAGAGGTCGAGGAGGATCACCGCCGGGGCGCCGTTCCGCTGGATGCGCTCGAGCGCGTCCACCCCGTCCGTCGCCAGCTCCACCGGCCCGAGGACGGAGAGCGTGTCGCCGAGGAGCTCACGAATGTCGGGCTCGTCCTCCACCACGAGGATTCGACCCTGGAGCACCTTCATCTCGCGTCCTCCCGCCGTGTGGCCGAGCAGATGCGCGGGGTGATACTCCCTCGCCGCGCGCGAGCACAAGACCACGCCCCGCCCAGACCGGCCGGGGTGGGAGATCCACCCGCCATCCACGCGTTGTCCACACTCGAACCCCTGGTACGTGTGGACATCGCGTCCCGCGCGAGGCGCTTCGCGGGCACGCCCTCCGGCCGCCCTCCGGCCGCGCCGCCGACCGCCCGCGCGTCCGGCATCGCGGCGGGCGGCGCCTCCGGCGGCCTCGCGCTCGCCCGAGGCCCGAGGCGCGCTCCGGCCTCGTCGCCGCGGCGGGGGCTTGCGGCGCCTTCGACGTTGCGGGAACGTCGCGTGAGCGGGGGAGCCTTCGATGTCGGTGGAATGGACCCGGGACCTGGCGCTGGAGCACGAGGAGCTGGACCACGAGCACGCGCTCCTGTTCGCCCGCCTCGACGCCGTCTCCGCCCTCCTCGACACCGGCGCGCCGGCGGAGATCGAGCAGGCCGTCGCGGCGCTCGCCGACGCGCTCGTGTCGCACCTCGCCGCAGAGGAGGCGCTGATGGAGGAGGCGCACTACCCCGAGCGCGGGCGGCACAAGTCGGCGCACGAGCTGTTCGTGGCGGACTTCCTCCGGATGCGCGCCGAGCTCAGGGAAGAAGGGCCGACGCCGTTCGTGGCGAGCTGGCTGCGGATCCGCATCCCGGAGTGGCTCCGCTTCCACATCCGCGTGAACGACGCGCCGCTCGCCGCGCACCTCGCCCGGCCGCATCCCGGCCCGCAGCCCCGCCCGCAGCCCCGCCCGCAGCCCCGCCCGCAGCCCGACGACCTGCGCCCGCGCAAGCGCAGGCGCAGGCGCGACGGCGGGAGGCCAGCCTGATGACCACGGTCGAGCCGCTCGTCTTCGCCGCCGACGGGTTCGGCTGAGGGCCGGTGGCGGGCCTCGGTTGAGGCACCGCCCTCGCGCCCGTGCTGGCGCGACTCTCGGCCCTGGACGGCGTCGCCGACGCGCGCGTGGACGCGACCGGCCGTCACTTCCTCGTCGCGGTCGCGCCCGGTGCGTCCGTCGCCGACGTCGAGCGGCGGGCGATCGCGGCGCTGAACGGCCGCGCGGAGCGCCTCGCGCCGGAGCAGGCCCGGGCCCAGCTCGCCGCCCGCTCGCGCGGCGATCCGTGGTTCGCCGCGGGGGAGACGATCGTCCTGTGCTACGTGGAGGCGCGGATCCTCGCCGTCGGCGCCGCCGCGGCCGCCGCCCGCGCGGCCGGGCTCGACGGCGCCGCCGAGGCCCGCGTCGCCGAGGTGGCGCGCATCGCGCTGTTCGCGCTGATGGAGCGGGTCCACGGCGAAGGCGGCCGGCCCTCCTCGGGCTGGTTCTACGACGCGTGGCCGGAGGTCGCCGGCGCGATCGGCGACCGGTGCCGGGCCTTCCTGGCTCCGGCCGCGGGTGACGCGGTCGCCGCCGCGCTCGCGCGCCTCCACCCGGGCTGCTGAGAGCTTGTCGAAGAATTCGACGACCTCTCAGGCCGACCCGCGTGAGCGGGGCGGCGGGTGGGGTGAAGCGCCCGAATTCACTTCGGGCGCGAGGGGCGGGCGACGGCCCGCCCCTCCTGGATGGTCAAGGCCCGTCGATTGTTCGACGGGC
>NZ_JALCZA010000044.1 GCF_022690765.1 Anaeromyxobacter oryzisoli
GCCCGGACGACGCCGACCGCGCGCTCGCCGTCCTGGACGCGTTCGGCGCCCACGTGGACGCGGCGGCCGCCGCGGCGCCCCGGGCGCCCCTCGTCGCGCTCCGCACCGGCGGCTGGCTCCTCCGCCTGGTGGTGGAGGAGCACGCCGCCGCCCTCGCCGCCGCCCCCACCCGTCTCCCGGAGGCGATCCATGCCGCGTGAGCTCGAGCTGTTCGGCATCCTCTTCCCGACCCTGCTCATCGTCTTCCACGTCGCGGCGATCGCCTTCTGGCTGCTCGACCGCGCGCTGGCGCGGGCCGGGCTCTACCGGCTCGTCTGGCACCCCGCCCTCTTTCGCGCGTCCCTGCTCGCCGCCCTCTTCGGCGGCCTCGGGCTCGCCGTCTACCGCTGACCCCAGGAACCCATCGCCATGTGGAAGGCCCTCCTCCGTCCCGCCCTCACGCTCGCCGTCCTGGCGCTGGCCGTCCTCGTCGGCCGCGCGCTCTGGAGCCACTACATGTACGCACCGTGGACGCGCGACGCCCGCGTCCGCGCCGACGTGATCGCCGTCGCGCCCGACGTGGGCGGCCTGGTGGTGGACGTCGCCGTCGCGGACAACCAGATCGTCCGCAAGGGCGACGTCCTCTTCACGGTCGACCCGGCGCGCTACCGGATCGCCGTGCAGCAGGCTCGCGCGGCGCTGGCGGCGACCCGGACCGAGCGGTCGGAGAAGCGCGCCGTGGCGCAGCGCCGGGCCGCGCTGGACAGCACCGTGGTCTCCAGCGAGAGCCGCCAGTCCGCGCAGTCGACGGCCGACGCCGCCGACGCGCGCGCGCGGCAGGCCGAGGCGACGCTGGCGGCCGCCGAGCTCGACCTCGCGCGCACGCGGGTCCGGGCCCCGGCGGACGGCTGGGTGACGAACTTGAACGTCCGCCCCGGGAGCTTCGCGGTCGCCGGCCACCCCATGCTGGCCGTGGTGGACGCGCGGTCGTTCCGGGTGGAGGCGTACTTCGAGGAGACGAAGCTCGGCGGCGTGCGCCCCGGCGCGCCGGTGGACGTCAGCCTCATGTCCGGCGGCGCCCGGCTCGCCGGCCACGTCGCGAGCGTCGCCCGCGCGATCGGCAACCCCGAGGTGGAGGGGCTCCTCTCCAACGTGAACCCGACGTTCCACTGGGTCCGGCTCGCCCAGCGAATCCCCGTGCGAATCACCCTCGACGCGGTCCCCGAGGGGATCGCGCTCAGCGCCGGGATGACCTGCACCGTGACGATCCACCCGGCGGGCTGAGAGCGGCAGCCGAGCACGGTCGCGTGGCCGTTCGTCCCGAGGTGCCCCTCCCTGCCCTTCCACGGCCGAGACCTCGGGCGCCTGCCTCGGTCACGTGAGCCAAGAGGAGCCGAAGCGAGGCGGCGCCGACATGACGGCCTGAAGATCGAGCGCCGCGCGCTCGGCCCCCTTGCCCCGATCGTTCGAGGTGCTCACGGTTTTGAACATCTCGCGAAGCGGGGGGCCACATGGCTGCCGTGATGGTCGGACCGTGGTGGGCGTTCGTCGTTCGCGGAGTCGCCGCGGTGCTCTTCGGGATCCTCACGTTCATCATGCCGAGCATGGCGTTGCTCACGCTCGTCTATCTGTTCGGCGCCTACGCGCTCGTGGAGGGCGCGTTCAACATCGCCGCGGCCCTGCGCCGGAGCGAGCCCCGGCGGCAGTCGCCGTGGGTCGAGGCCCTGGAGGGCGTCGTCAGCGTCGTCGCCGGGCTGGCGGCCTTCCTGATGCCGGGGCTCACCGCCCTGACGCTGCTGCTCCTCATCGCGGCGTGGTCCATCGTCACCGGCATCCTCGAGCTCGCCGCCGCGATCCGCCTGCGCCGCGAGATCGAGGGCGAATGGCTGCTGGTGGTGAGCGGCATCCTCTCGGTCGCCTTCGGGGTGCTCCTGATCGCCATCCCGAGCGCCGGCGCGCTGGCCGTGGTCCTCTGGATCGGCGCGTACGCCCTGCTGTTCGGCGGGCTCCTGATCGCGCTCGGGGTGAAGCTCCGGAGCTGGGGGCGCGCCGGCCGTCCGCGCACCGGGTTCGGTGAGCTCGCGCACGGCGCGAGCCATTAGTCGAGCGGCGGTCAGGGCCGACGCCGCGCCCGTGCTTTCTCCTCGGCGGCGTCGATACCATCACGTATCGTGATCGCCAGCTTTCGGACTGCTCGAAGGCCGTCGCCGTCTTGAAGCGCCACTCTTCCATACGCGCCCTACGCGAATCGGACGCTATGCCGTCATCGGAGACGAGCGGCGACATCTGCAACGTGACGCCCTGCAGCGGGGAAGCGTACTCCAGCTCCTTCGAGGCGGGGAATGGGGGGGGCGACCTGCGTCGTCAGCCCGCCCGTGGGGGCAGGCGCCGCTCGTCGACGAGCAGTAGCGGAACTGACAGTGGCTCGCCGACCCCGAGGACGAGCGCGATCGTGCTCGCGAGGTCGTGCGTCCCGTACCTACCGAGGGTGATCTGGAACCTTCCGCCCGAAATCGGAGCCTCGACGAGCGCCCCCGCGATCAGTTTCTCGTCGAGCGTGACCACGAGGCGGCTCCCGACGAGCCGGCGGGTCGCGGCCTCGAACCTCACGGCCGCGTCGCGCCGGAGGCTTATGACAATCGCGGGCGCGTCGCCGGACGCTAGCCATGCCATCTGTCGTAGGGTTCTCCTCCATGGCGCACTCGGACTTTGCCCGGTTCCCGATACGATTCGACGCGGCGTACCGCATCCTGTCGTCCGCTCTCCTCTTGCCGCCCTCCGACTCGTTCGTGGAGGTCGAAGACGACGAGGTTCGGGTTCGGATGGCTTGGGCGTTCCGAGCCCGTTTCCGCAGGTCAGCGGTGATGTCCGCCACCGAGCACCAGCAGAAACCGCTCAGTCGCGGCGTGCACGGGGTCGCCGGGCGCTGGCTGGTGAACGGGTCCGGCGGGGGCATCGTGAACATCACCCTGGGACCGAGTCAGCGTGGGTTCGTGATGGGATTCCCCGTGCGGCTGCGGAACTTGCTGGTCAGCGTCGAGGACCCCATCGGTCTGATGGCCACGCTGACCAGGTGACGCATCTCCGCCGCCTTCAGTCGTCCGTCATCGGCACCGGTTCCATCGGACCGTCCGCCCAGAGGGTCTCCTCCCAGCCGGAGATGACGGCCTCCACCTCGTGGCAGGTGGGGCAGTGAACCTGGATGCGGTCGTCGTTCTGCTTCACCACCCACATCCAGCCGGAGCAGGAAACGCCGCCAGGACGATGCTTGCACTCGATGAGCGTCTCGCAACCGTGAAGCTGCTGGAGCGCCGCCCTGGTACCAGATGTAGGCGTTCACTCCAAGATGGGCGGGAATCTGGCATCGCAGCGTGCGTTCTGTGAATCACGACTCCGTGATACAGGAGCACGCATGTCGCTCACGAGTATCGTCGCTCAGAACCTCCGCATCGTGCGGACGCAGCAGAAGCTCTCGCAGGCGGCCGTCGCGAAGAAGGCCAGGGTCTCGGTCAGCTACATCTCGATGCTGGAACGCGGTGAGCGCACCCCGCCGCTGAACACCCTGGAGGCCATCGCGAAAGCTCTCCAGGTGTCGCCGATGTATCTGCTTCAGAAGCTTTCGACCGGGCGTTCTCGGTCGCAAAGGCGGTAAGGCCTGACCAAATCCCCGGGACCGCCGCGAGGCTTCCGCGTGAAGTCGGCCGAGTGCAGGACGTCATCGCACGTCGCGCGCCGCAGGGACCGGCCAGCAGGCTGCGGTCGATTCTCAGCTTCGTCGCGTAGAATCTCCGGTCGCGAAGCAGCGCTGGCAGCAAGGTGCCTCCCCACCCCGAGGGCTTCGAGGACGCCAGCATCGCCTACTACCGCGACCGTCTGCAGGAACTCGACCCGCCGACCGGGGGCTGACCCCTGCTCACGGTCTTCGAGGGGCCGAGGCTCCGTCCCTCGATGTCCGTGCTCAGGACCGGGCCGTGTTCCCCTCGGTGAGCGATCCACCCGGGCGGCGGATCGGCAGCGGCCAAGTGACGGTCATCGAGGTGCCGCGGTCGGCGTGGAGCGTGAGTCATCCCGAGGCGCGAGCGCCAGAGGAGACGCGCGTCGTCTGGCAGCGCCGACGCGCACCTCGGGCCACCTCGTGGCGCCGAAGAGAAGGCGCCGCATCACCCTCGCCTTCACGAGCTCGACGAGCACGAGGTAGGTTCCGACCACGAGCGCGAGGAACAGGAAATACGACGACGGGAGGGCGGCCAATCCGAGGGGCGCTGCAGCCGGGGTGAACGGAAGCACGGCTCCGATCAGCACCACGAGCAGAGTCGTCACGGACAGCGGCACGCTCGGCCGGTTGCTCCAAGGTCTACCGGCAGTCCTGATGACGAACAGGACGAGGGTCTGCGTCGCGAGTGACTCCAGGAACCAGCCCGTGTGGAAGAGCGTCTCGCCGAATCGAAAGACATGGAGCAGCGCGAAGAAGGTCAGGAAGTCGTAGATCGAGCTCACCGGACCGATGACGAGCATGAACTTGCGGATCAGCCCGATGTCCCAGCGCTGTGGGCGCCGCACGTAAGCCGGGTCGACGTTGTCCGTGGGAATCGTGATCTGGGCGAAGTCGTAGAGGAAGTTGTTGAGCAGGATCTGGGTCGGGAGCATCGGCAGGAACGGCAGGAACAGCGCCGCTCCGGCCATGCTGAACATGTTCCCGAAGTTCGAGCTCGTCCCCATGAGCAGGTACTTGAGGACGTTTCCGAAAGATCGACGGCCGGCGATGATGCCCGCATGGAGAACGTCGAGCCTCCGTTCGAGCAGGATGATGTCCGAGGCTTCGCGCGCGACGTCGACCGCGCCCGCGACCGAGATCCCGACGTCAGCGCCATGCAGGGACGGTGCATCGTTGATCCCATCGCCGAGGAAGCCGACGACATGCCCCTGCGTCTTCATGGCTCGGATGATTCGGTGCTTCTGTGCGGGAGAGGTCCGCGCGAAGACCTGGGCCTCTTCGGCGACGCGCGCCAGCGCGGCCTGATCCATGCGCTCGACCTCGCTGCCCAAGATGATCCGGCTGGCGTCGATCCCGACCTGCCCACAGATGTAGCGCGTGACGATCTCGTTGTCCCCGGTGAGGATCTTCACCTCCACGCCGTCCCGGCGAAGTCTCTGAATCGACTCCGCCGCGCCTCGTAGCAGGTGATCGGCGAACGTCAGGAACCCCACCAGCGTGAGCTCGCGCTCGTCGGCCGCCTTGAAGCCCCGCGGCTCGGAGACCCGCCGGTAGGCGACCGCGAGGACGCGGAACCCTCGCTCGCTCATCGCACGGAACACCTCGAGGCACCGGGTGGTCGAGCGCTCGTCGAGCTCATGAGCGCTGCCGTCCGCCTCGTACGTCGCGCAAGCGTCGATCACGCTCTCCGGGGCCCCCTTCGTGATGAACAGCAGCTCACCGTCTCTCTCCACGACCACCGAGAGCCGGCGCCTTTCGAAGTCGAACGGGATCTCGTCGGTCTTCGAGAAGCCCTCGGCGCCTGCGACCGGCCGATCGAGAATCGCGGTGTCGAGGGGGCTCTTGATGCCCGACTCGAACTTGCTGTTCAGGTGTGCGAGGGACAGCGCGCGATCCAGCGGGCGACCAAACGGATCGAGCGATGCGTCCAGGGACATCGTGCCCGCGGTCAGCGTCCCCGTCTTGTCGCTGCAGAGCACGTCGACGCTCCCGAGGTTCTGGATCGAGGCGAGGTGCTTGACGATCACCTTTTCGCGCGCCATCCGGATCGCACCTTGCGCGAGCGTCACGGTGGTGATCATCGGCAGGAATTCCGGCGTGAGCCCGACCGCCAGCGCGACCGAGAAGAGGAGCGACTGCAGAGCGTTACGACCGAGGCTCAGGTTCACCACGAGGATAAACAGCACGAGGAAGACGACCGTCTCCAAGATGAGCATCCCGAAGCGGCGGGTGCCGCGCTCGAACTCGGTCTCTTCGGGCCGCGCGGCGAGGCGCTCCACGATGTCTCCGAACGCCGTGTCCCTCCCCGACGCGAAGACCACGGCGGTTGCGGTGCCGCTGACGATCGACGTCCCGAGGAAGACGAGGCCTGGCGACTCGGGCCCGGTCGCGGTCAGCGCACCGCCTGTGGCGGCCTTCTCCACGGGCAGCGACTCACCGGTGAGCGCGGCCTGCTGAACGTGCAGATCGCTCGCCTCGACGAGGCGAGCATCGGCCGGCACGAGATCCCCGGCGGACAAGCGAACGATGTCGCCCACGACGATCTGGCGGCGCAGAAGCTCCACCCAGGCGCCGTCGCGCCGCACCGTCGCCGTTGGCGCGACCCGTTCCTGGAGCCGCTTGACAGCCCGCTCGGAGCGGAAGGTCTGCCAGAAGTTGATGCCGGCGCTCAGGATGACGATGGCGCCGATGATCGCCGCGTCGGTGACCTCGCCGAGGAAGGCGGACGCCGCCCCGGCGACGAGGAGGATGATGACGAGCGGGTTCGCCGAGGCGCGAAGGAACTCGACGACGCTCGAACGGAGCCGCGTCGTCGTCGGCTCGTTCAGGCCGAGCACCTCGATGCGACGCTGGGCCTCGGCCGTGGAGAGGCCACCGCTCGACGTTCCGAGCTGGGCGAGCAGCTGCTCCAGAGGCTCGTCTGGTCCTGGCTTCCCGCGAGTGGTGGATTCACGTTCCGTGGGATGGCGGCCCATCGCGCGACGTGAGAACCAGAGCCCCGGAAGCATCGGGAGCCAGAAGCTGAGGCCGCGGAATAGAAGCGTCGCGGCGAGCGCCACGGCAATCGGCACGCCCACCACCCGAAGCGTGACGACGGATGCCGCTTCGAAGGCTCCAAGCCCTCCGGGCATGAAGCCGATCGTCCGCACCAGGCTGGAGATCATGAAGCTCGCGAAGACACCGCTCGGGGATCCCCATGCGCCGAGCGAACGAATGAGGACCCACACCGTCGCCGCGTCGCAGAGAATGATGCCGAGCTGACAAGCGCTCGCTCCGAACAGGACCTTCGGATCACGGACGAGCCTGGAATCCGCTTCCTGGATGAACTCGAGGGCGGTTCGGACCGCCCGGAAGCGGGCCCACTTCTTGCCGACCGCGTGAGCTCCCCGCCCGGAGAGCGTCACGACCAGGACGCTCAGACCGATCGCGAACACGAAGAAGAGCAGCGAGACAACGACGATGATCGTGCTGCTCTCACCACGCACGGACGCGATGACGAGGGCCACGGCGAGGGCGAGCACGTAGGCGGCGTAGTACGACACAACCTCGACGACGATTCCGGCCGCGACGACGGGCCGCGGCATGCCAATTTGCTCCAGCGCGCTCGCAAGCACGACCGTCCCGCTCAGGCCGCCCGACGGGACCGCCTGGTCGGCGAAGAGCTTCGCGAGGCTGACGCGCCAGGCGCTCCCGAGACTCAGGGTGAATCGGCCCATGCGCGCGACGAGGCGAAAGATCTGGCCCTGGGCGAGGTACGTCCCTGCCTGGAACACGACCGCCAGGACGAGCCACCACGGCTCCGCCCGCTCCGTCAGACGAGCAAATTCTTCCGCTTCCGATAGATGAAGCGCTCCGACGATCACCGCCGCGACGAGCGCCGCACCGAGGATCCACGGAAGCAGTCGTACGGCTCGTCGAGGGGCTGCTCCGAAGTCTCGGGCTTGCGAACCTGGGTCTGGGGGGGAAGCGATCATTCGGTCCTCCGGATCACCTCGCCCCGGTCGGGAAGAGGCGGCCGGCGACGAGCACGAGCCCCACCAGCGTCGAGCCTCCCATGTTGTCGTGCGCCGATCTCGCCGAAGGCGCGAGCGGCAAGAAGGGCATGAGGGATGCGCGCTCCGCCCGAAGCGATCGGCCCTGAAGGAGAAACTGCGAGTGCGGCGTGACCCTCCCTCGCCCGCTGGCCTGCCATTGAAACCGCGGCCGGCTCCACGGCCCTCGCATCACCCGCCAGTCCGCATCCCCTGCCGGGCAGGGCGCGGATGAGCGCACGACGCCACGTCCGGTGCCCCTTGAACGGCATGTTGGGTTGGTAATGGCGCTCCGCGACGCCCTCGGAGAGACGTTATGCTACGGAAAGCGGAAGGGGTGTGCCCGTGCGTCATGAGTTCCTGACACGGCATCGGGACGCCATCATCGACCGCGCGCGGGCCAAGGTTGCCGCGAGGCTGGTGCCGCTCGCGTCGCCGATCGAGCTCACGGACGGTGTGCCGGCGTTCCTCGCGCAGCTCACCGAGCTGCTACGCGAAGAGAGTCGGCCTTCACCTGCTGCCGTCGTTTCGACGACAGTAGGACGTGCTCATGAAGTGCTGGGGACGAGCGCCGACTTGCAGGGTGACGTCTTGCTGCGCGGGGGCCTGAGCGTCGCGCAGGTGGTCGAGGGCTATGGTGACGTCTGCCAGGCGATCACGGAGCACGCCGCCGAGACGAATGCGACGGTCAGCGTGGACGAGTACCACACGCTCAACCTGTGTCTCGACGTGGCGACCGCCCGAGCGGTGACCGCCTTCTCCGGAGCGCGCGACCGCCGCACGGCGACCCAGGAGACCGAGCGGCTCGGCGTCCTCGCGCATGAGATGCGGAATCTTCTGTCGACGGCCCTGCTGGCGTACCAGGCGCTGAAGAGTGGTGCAGTCGGCGTGGACGGCAGCACAGGCGCGGTGCTCGGGCGCAGCCTGCGCGGACTGCGAGACATCATCGACCGCTCGCTGACAGAGGTCCGCCTCGCCGCCACGCTCCGGAACCCGGAGCGCGTCGAGCTGGGCCAGTTCATCGAGGAGATGGAGGTCGCCGCCGCGCTCGACGCCAAGGCGAAAGGGCTGGCGCTGAACGTGCCGACCGTCGAGCCGGGGCTGGCGGTCCATGTCGACCGCCCTCTGCTCGCCTCGGCCGTGGGGAACCTCGTCCAGAACGCGATCAAGTTCACCCCTGCGGGAGGTCGCGTGTCGCTCATGGGGCACCGGAACGCGACGCAAATCCTCATCGACGTCGAGGACCAGTGCGGTGGGCTCCAGGACGGCCACGCCGAGACGATGTTCCGGCCGTTCGACCGGAAGGGGGCGAACACCAGCGGCCTCGGACTCGGCCTCAAGATCAGCCACGACGCGGTGACGGCGAACGGTGGCGAGATCCGCGTTCGCAACCTGCCCGGTAAGGGCTGCGTCTTCAGCATCGCGCTGCCGCCCATCGAGTGAATTCGGGCCAGGGCGCGTGGCGCCCCCGAGCCCGGGCTACACGCGTATCAGCTCGCACTGGTCGTTCCCCTTGCGCAAGGCCTTCATGTACTCGAGCTGGTGCAGCCCCCTCCGGGACTGGACGCATGACAGCATGCCGTGAAGTTTTTCCGAACGGCCCATGCGCATTCTGGCCGTTTTCCGAAGTCGCGCGCGCGCGTAGGTTCCCGGCCACCGACACCCAGCGGCTGCTCTCCAACCCGATCCCTCGCAAGGAAGCTCCATGTTCAACGCGAAAGCCTACTCCGTCGCCAGCGCGACCTCGCCGTTCGAGCCCACCACGATCCAGCGGCGCGACCCGACCCCGCACGACGTCCAGATCGAGATCCTCTTCTGCGGCATCTGCCACTCGGACCTCCACGCGGCCCGGAGCGAGTGGAGCGGCATGCCCACCGTCTACCCGTGCGTCCCCGGCCACGAGATCGTCGGCCGCGTCACGAAGGTCGGCTCGGCGGTGACCAGGTTCAAGACGGGCGACCTCGCCGGTGTCGGCTGTCTCGTCGACTCGGATGGCACCTGCCCCGAGTGCCAGACGCACCACGAGCAGTTCTGCCCGAGCGCCGTATTCACCTACAACGCGCCCGACAAGCACACCGGCAAGGTCACCTACGGCGGCTACTCCGACAGCGTCGTGGTCGACGAGCGGTTCGTCCTGCGCGTCCCGTCGAACCTCGACCTCGCCGGCGCGGCCCCGCTCCTCTGCGCCGGGATCACGACCTGGTCGCCCATGCGGCGCCAGGGTGTCACGCAGGGCAAGAAGGTCGGCGTGGTGGGCCTCGGGGGGCTCGGCCACATGGGCGTGAAGTTCGCCCGGGCGCTCGGCGCCCACACCGTGGTCTTCACCACCAGCCCCGCCAAGAAGGAGGACGCGCTCCGGCTCGGCGCGCACGAGGTGGTGGTCTCGCGGAACGCGAACGAGATGGCGAAGCACGCCGGCAGCTTCGACTTCATCCTCGACGCGGTGTCCGCCGAGCACGACGTGAACGCCTACCTCCACCTCCTCCGCCGCGACGGCAACCTCACGCTCGTCGGCGCCCCGGAGAAGCCGCACCCGATCTCGGCGTTCGGCCTGATCTTCGGGAACAAGAGCCTCTCCGGCTCGCTCATCGGCGGCATCCGCGAGACGCAGGAGATGCTCGACTTCTGCGGCGAGCACGGCATCACCGCGGACGTCGAGGTCATCCCGATGCAGAAGGTCGACGAGGCCTACGAGCGGCTGCTGAAGTCGGACGTGAAGTACCGCTTCTCGATCGACATGGCCTCGCTGAAGGCAGAGTAGACCGGGAAGGAAAATGACCCGGGCGGATCGCCCGGGCCGGGACGTCAGGAGCCGGCCTCGCGAGGGGCCGGCTCCTCGTCTTCCGGGGCCAGGAGGGAACCGCCGCTGCTCCAGCCTCGTCGGGCGCCGGCACCAGGCTTCGAACCTTCGCCGCCACACCTCGCAGCCGCTCGACGTCGTGCACCCTTGCTTCGGTACCGGCGGGGTCGCCGAGGTCCGCCGGGAGCGAGCGTTTGGCGTTGCGAGGATGGCGCGCACCCAGCGGTGAAGGTTTCCTGCACGGCCCATCCGCTTCCAGCCCGTTTTCGGATCGCGAGGGCGCGCATAGGTTCTCTCCGTGATCGAGACGGTTCGGAGCGCGCACGGTGCGAGTTCGAGCGACGGTCCCGCCGCACTCAACCGCAGAGGAGACACGACGATGCAGAACCGCAAGCTGGGGAGGTCGGGGCTGGAGGTCTCGGCGCTGGGATTCGGGGCGATGGGCCTGAGCTTCGGGCTCGGGCCCGCTGCCGACAGGCAGGAGGCGATCGCGCTCCTGCGAGCCGCCGTGGATCACGGTGTCACGTTCTTCGACACCGCCGAGGCGTATGGCCCGTTCACCAACGAGGAGCTCGTGGGCGAGGCGCTCGCGCCGCTCCGTGACCGGGTGGTGATCGCCACGAAGTTCGGGTTCGCGCTCGACCCCACGACCGGAGCGACCGTCGGCGTGAACAGCCAGCCCCGGCACATCCGGGAGGTCGTCGAGGCCTCGCTGAAGCGGCTTCGGACCGACACCGTCGACCTGCTGTACCAGCACCGCGTCGATCCGAAGGTGCCGATCGAGGATGTCGCAGGGACGGTCAAGCAGCTCATCCAGGAAGGCAAGGTCAGGTACTACGGCCTCTCCGAGGCGGGCGCGGCGACGATCCGCCGAGCGCATGCCGTGCACCCGGTCGCGGCCGTCCAGAACCAATACTCGCTGTGGACGCGAGAGCCCGAGGCGGAGGTGCTGCCCGTCTGCGAGGAGCTCGGCATCGGCTTCGTGCCGTGGGGCCCGCTCGGAACCGGATTCCTGACCGGGAAGATCGACGCGAACACCAGGTTCGACAGTTCGGACCTGCGCAGCACGTTCCCCCGCTTCACGCCGGAGGCCATGAAGGCCAACCTGGCCTTCGTCGAGATGCTCCGCGGCTTCGCGGCGCGAAAGAACGCGACCCCTGCCCAGATCGCGCTTGCATGGCTCCTGGCGCAGAAGTCCTGGGTCGTGCCGATCCCCGGCATCAACAAGCTGGAGCACCTGAAGGAGAACATCGCCTCGGTCGAGCTCGTGCTGACCCGCGACGACCTTCGCGAGATCGATGCCGCCGCCTCGAACATCGAGGTGAAGGGGGCACGGCTCTCCGAGGGACTGCTCGACCTCAGCGAACGTTGAACCGCCGCCAATTGCCGCGCGAATGAAGAACGCGAGCGAGGTGCCGCCCACATGAAGAACGTCCTCATCCTCGGTGCCAACGGGCAGCTTGCGCGCAACACGACGCGCGTGTTCCTGCGCGACACGGACGCGAGGCTGACGCTGTACCTGCGCCGGGCCAGCCGCCTACGGAACCCCGACCCGAAGCGCGTCACCATCGTGGAGGGCGACGTGCTCGACCGGACACGGCTCGAGGCGACGATGAAGGGCCAGGACGTGGTCTACGCCAACCTCTCTGGGGCGATGAGGCAGCAGGCCGAGAGCATCGTCGCGGCGATGAACGCGACCGGCCTGAAGCGACTCGTCTTCATCAGCTCGATGGGCATCTACGGCGAAGTCCCGGGCGAGCGCTACGGGAGCATGCTCGATCCGTACCGCGACTCGGCGGCACGCATCGAGGCCTCGAACCTCGACTACACGATCCTGCGGCCGGGCTGGTTCACGCAGGACGACGAGATCTCCTACCAGATCACGCAGAAAGGCCAGCCGTTCAAAGGCCACGACGTGTCGCTGAACAGCCTCTCCGATCTGATCGTGAAGCTGGCGCTCACGCCAGGCATGGAGAGCCGCCACAGCCTCGGCGTGAGCCGACGCTGATTCGCAGTGAACGCACGACAAGGAGGACGCGATGCAGAAGCGCAAGCTTGGTAAGAGTGGTCTCGAGGTCTCGGCGATCGGCCTCGGCTGCATGGGGATGAGCTTCGCCTACGGAACGCCGCCGGACCGGAAGGAGATGATCGCGCTCCTCCGGGCTGCGGTGGACCGCGGCGTCACGTTCTTCGACACCGCGGAGGCCTACGGCCCGTTCACGAACGAGGAGCTGGTGGGCGAGGCCCTCGCGCCCGTGCGGAGCCAGGTCGTCATCGCGACGAAGTTCGGCATGAAGCTCGGCACGAACGCGATGGACAGCCGGCCCGAGCACATCCGCGAGGTCGCCGAGGCGTCGCTCCGACGGCTCGAGCTCGACACGATCGACCTCCTCTACCAGCACCGGGTCGATCCGGACGTTCCCATCGAGGACGTCGCGGGCACGGTGAAGGAGCTGATCCGCGAGGGCAAGGTGAAGCACTTCGGCATGTCGGAGGCGGGCGTGAAGACCATCCGGCGTGCGCACGCGGTGCAGCCGGTCGCAGCGGTCCAGAGCGAGTACTCGCTCTGGTGGCGGAAGCCCGAGGAGGAGCTGCTCCCGGCGCTCGAGGAGCTCGGCGTCGGGTTCGTCCCATTCAGCCCGCTCGGGAAGGGCTTCCTGACGGGGAAGATCGACGAGAAGACGACGTTCGAGAAGGGCGACTTCCGGAACATCGTGCCACGCTTCACGGCGGAGGCGCGCAAGGCGAACCAGGCGCTGGTGGACCTCCTCGGCGAGGTGGCGACGCGGAAGAAGGCGACGCCCGCGCAGATCGCGCTCGCGTGGCTGCTCGCGCAGAAGCCCTGGATCGTGCCGATCCCGGGGACGACGAAGCTGAGCCGGCTCGAGGAGGACCTCGGCGCGGCAGACATCGCGCTCACGCCCGAGGACCTCCGCGCCATCGACGCAGCGGCCTCGAAGATCCAGGTCGAGGGCGCTCGGTATCCCGAGGAGCTGGAGAAGCGGACCGGGCTGTAGCCGATCGGCGCGACCGACAAGGGCGAAGGTTCAACGATGGCCATCACAGAAGAAGCGAAGCGCAACCACGACGCGCTGTTCCCCGACCACGTCTCGACGCTCGAGGCGACGGACCCCGAGCTGATCGAGATCTTCGACAACTGGGCGTTCGACGAGGTGATCCGCGAGAGCACTCTGGACGCGAGGACCCGCCTCATGACGCAGCTGGCGGCCCTGATCGCCAGCCACGCCGTGAGCGAGTACCGCGTCATGCTTGGCGGAGCCCTGAACGTCGGCGTCACGCCGGTCGAGGTGAAGGAGATCGTGTACCAGGCGGTGCCGTACGTCGGCATGGCCAAGGTGTTCGACTTCCTCCACGTCACCAACGAGGTGCTCCGCAGCAGAGGGATCGAGCTGCCGCTGGAGGGACAGTCCACCACGGGCCCCGAGACCCGGTACGAGCGGGGATTGGAGGCGCAGCGGCGCATCTTCGGGGAGCGGATCGACGAGATGCACGCGCGATCCCCGAAGGACGAGCTCCACATCCAGCAGTTCCTGACCGCCAATTGCTTCGGTGACTACTACACGCGCACCGGCCTGGGCCTGAAGACCCGCGAGCTGCTGACCTTCTCGATGCTCGCGGCGCTCGGGGGATGTGAGCCGCAGCTCGCGGCCCACGTCGTGGCGAACGTGGCGGTCGGAAACGACCGTCGCGTGCTGCTCGGCACGATCACGCAGCTGCTGCCCTTCATCGGCTATCCGCGCACGCTCAACGCGATCAGGGTCGTCAACGAGGGCACTTCGGCGTGACGAGGCGAGCGACGTCCAGCCAGACGTAAGCACGTGATTGCTGACCGTGAAGACTTCCTGAACGGCCCATTCACTATCGACCGGTTCTCCGAAGGCGCGCGGCTGCGTAGGCTGCGTTGCATCTGCGAGGCGCGCCGTCGGAGCCGCCGATCACCTGAGTGTCTCCAGGACTCGAGGACCACATGAACAACGAGAATGGGAACCTGCCAGCGGAGAGCGCTCCGCATTCCCCCGAGACGAGGAACCTGAGCCGGCGCGGCTTCATGATGACGACCGCGCTGGCCGTCGCCGGGGCAGGCGCCGCCGGGATCCTGAAGCCGTCGCCCGCGGACGCGGCGACCGACGCGAAGAAGAAGAGCTACGGCCAGGGGCCCTTCCCGGCCGAGGGGATGGCGCTGTCCTCGTCCCAGGGCCCGCACCAGCTCATGAAGTTCCAGCGCCGCGCGCTGGGGCCCAAGGACGTCGCGATCAAGCTCCACTACTGCGGCATCTGCCACTCCGACATCCACCACGGCCGCGAACACTGGCGGAAGGAGACGTATCCGCTCATCACCGGGCACGAGCTGGCCGGCGTCGTGGTGGCGGTCGGCTCGAGCGTCAGCAGGTTCAGGGTCGGCTCCCGCGTGGGCGTGGGCTGCATGGTGAACTCGTGCCGGCACTGCGGCCCGTGCGAGGCGGGGATGGAGCAGTACTGCGAGAACGGCAACGTCCTCACCTACGGCTCGAAGGACCGCGACGGCACGATGACCCACGGTGGCTACTCGACCTTCAACGTCGTGGACGAGGACTTCGTCATCGAGATCCCCGAGGTCATCGATCTCGCACACGCCGGGCCGATGATGTGCGCCGGCATCACCGTCTACTCTCCCCTCCGCCGGTGGAGCGTCGCCCCGGGGAAGAAGGTCGGCGTCGTGGGGCTCGGCGGCCTCGGCCACATGGCCGTGAAGATCGCCACCGCGATGGGCGCCGAGGTGACCGTGCTCACGACGTCCGGCGCAAAGGTCGAGGACGCGAGGCGGTTCGGCGCCAGGACGGTGATCGTGAACGAGCCCGGCGCAGACCTCTCGAAGCACAGGCGGTCGCTCGATTTCATCCTCGACACCGTCCCGTACCAGCACGACCTGGAGCGGCTCATCCCGCTGCTGAAGATGGACGCCACCCTCTGCATGGTCGGCGTCGGGAAGACCACCGAACCGCACCAGCTCGGCCCCTTCTCGCTCCTGCGCTCCCGCAACTCGTTCGCGAGCTCGCAGATCGGCGGCATCCGGGAGACCCAGGAGCTCGTCCACTTCTGCGCCCAGCACGGCATCCGGCCCGAGATCACGAAGATCCCCATGTCCGGCGTCGACGACGCCTGGAACAAGGTCGTCGACAAGGCGGCCCGGTACCGGTTCGTCATCGACATGACGAACGCCTGACGCCGAGCGGAACCTCGCTCGCCGACCGCCGACCGACCGGCCGCCGGCGAGCGCGCAGCATCCTTCCTGAACCGCGAGGGCAATCGAGATGAAGCGCGACCCGAGAAACGATGCAGCACACGGCCTCGATCGCCGTCAATTCCTCGCGGGAGGACTGGCCGTGGCGGCCGCGTCGATGCTCGGGTGCGCCGGCGCGCGCCGCCGCTCCGAGAACGGCACGCCGTGGCGCCCTGCCGCGGGGGTGCGGCCGACGCCCGGGTCGCGCGAGCTGGGACCTCTCGAGGTCTCTCCGCTCGGGCTCGGCTGCATGAGCATGAACAGCGGCAATTACAATCCGCCAATGGACAGGCACGAGATGATCCGCCTGATGCATCACGCCGTGGATCGAGGCGTGACGTACTTCGACACGGCCGAGGCCTACGGCCCGTTCGTCAACGAGGAGCTCGTCGGCGAAGCCCTCGCCCCGTACAAGGGGAAGGTCGTCATCGGCACCAAGTTCGGCTTCGACATCGACTACGCGACGGGCCGGCGCACGGGCGGGCTGAACAGCCGGCCGGCGCACATCCGTCGAGTTGCGGACGCTTCCCTCAGGCGGCTCCGGTTGGAGGCGATCGACCTCTTCTACCAGCACCGCGTCGACCCGACGGTGCCCATCGAGGATGTCGCCGGCGCCGTGAAGGACCTCATCGCAGAGGGCAAGGTACGGCACTTCGGTCTCTCCGAGCCCGGGATGAAGACCCTGCGCCGCGCGCATGCCGTCCAGCCCGTCGCCGTCGTCCAGAACGAGTACTCGCTCCTGTGGCGGGGGCCGGAGGCCGAGGAGCTCGCGATCTTCGAGGAGCTCGGGATCGGGTTGGTGGCCTGGAGTCCGATCGGGCTCGGGTTCCTGACCGGCACCATCGACGAGCACACCCGGTTCGATCGGCCCGGCTACACCGACTACCGCCTGACGAACCCACTTTTCACCCCGGAGGCGCTCCGGGCGAACATGCCGTTGGTCCACCTGCTCCGCGACTGGGCACGTCGCAAGGACTCGACCCCCGCGCAGATCGCGCTGGCCTGGATCCTGGCGCAGAGACCGTGGATCGTGCCGATCCCGGGCACGACGAACCCGCAGCACCTCGACGAGAACCTCGGGGCCGTCGCGGTCGAGTTCACTCCGGAGGAGCTCCGCGAGCTCAACGCACAGGCGGGGCGCGTCGTGGTGCACGGAGAGCGCCTCCGCAAGGAGCTGCTCGTGATGTCGGGACGCGAGGCCCCGCCGCCCACGAGAGATCGGCGTTAGGCGGGGCTCCGCGCCTGCGACTCCAGCGCTCGCGAAGCCGCCTCGAAGAGGACAAGCGCACTCGACGGAGCACGCGATTCGATCGTTTCGACGGTGGCCGGCGAGACGCGCCCTCCGCACCGAGCCGGAGGAGCTTCCTGCTCGCAGGCGCCGGCCTCGCCACGACGCCGCTGGTGTCGAGCTTGCACGGTTTCTCACGCGGCCCTCGACAGCCGCCCCAAGCGGATCAAGGCATCGGTCGAGGGCTCGCTCAGGCGACCCAGGACCGACGTCGAAGGTAACGAACTGGGCGCGCCTGGTGGACGTGGCTCGTGGACGCCGGACCGACTCTCCGTCGTCGCTCTGAGACTTTCCGTCAACCATTGCCAGCACTCCTCGTGGATGAGCCCGATACAGGCCGGATGAAGCTCCGAGAATCCTCGCCTGCAGACCTTGCACAATTCGGCCTGACCGGTCACGGTCCCCCTCTCGTCCGTCACCATCCCTCGCTCTGTCACCAGTGTTCTCCCCGCCGCCCATTGGCGATGCCGTGCACCTCGAGCGGCGGGCACAGTGATAGCCCTCGACCAGGTCCTCGAAAACGGGCGAGAAGCGGATGGGCACTTCAGGATCGCTTCACGATTGCCAGGGCGTCGCGGGGAAGCTGCGCAGTCCGACCCCGCACCCGAGGGCCGGCGTGATCACGTGCACGCTCCGCCGGGCGCCGGCCAGGAGCCCATGAAGATTTCCTGAACGAGCCATCCGCGATCCGCTCGTTTCGCGCCTTCCGTCTTCGCCGTAGAACCTGCGCATCGAGCGAGTGCACGTGCACTCCACTCACCAGCGCAGCGAGGAAGAGAACAGATGCGAAAGCGAGTCCTGATCATCTCGGCGAGCCCGCGGAAGGGCGGAAACTCGGACACCCTGTGCGATCGGTTCCAGCAGGGAGCAGCCGAGGCTCACCATCACGTCGAGCGCGTCTTCCTGGCGGACCGGACCATCGGGTACTGCGCTGCGTGCAGTGCCTGCCGCGGCAGCGGGGAGTGCGTGCAGGACGACGACATGCGCACCTTGCTCGAGAGCATGATCGCTGCCGACGTCATCGTGCTCGCGACCCCCGTCTACTTCTTCGGCATGTGCGCGCAGCTCAAGACCGTCATCGACCGGACGGTCGCGAGGTACACGGCCATCGCGAACAAGGAGTTCTATTTCATCGTGACGGCCGCGGTCGGCAGCAAGCGCCCGCTGGAGCGGACCATGGAAGGCCTTCGCGGGTTCACCTCGTGCCTGACCGGGGCGAAGGAGAAAGGCATCGTCTACGGCACGGGCGCATGGGAGATTGGCGACATCCTTTCACGTCCGGCTTTCGAGGAGGCGTACGAGATGGGGAAGTCGGTGTGATGTGACCGGACCGAATCGGATCGCATGAACATGAACACGCTCGCCACGACGTTGACCTCGCTTGCGCTGCTCACCTCGCCTCCCGCACCCGGCACCTCCGCGGCGCCTCCAGCCCAGGAGTCGCAGGCCGTGCGTGTCACCCGCGCCGGCTCGCAGGCGTCCCGAAGAGGCCCGGCCGAGAGCTTCACCGGCTCGGTGCGCGTCGATCCGCTGTTCCAGGCGCCCCAGCCGGCGCGCACGTCCGGCGCGTACGTGACCTTCGAGCCGGGCGCCCGCACGGCATGGCACACCCATCCGCTGGGCCAGACGCTGATCGTCACGTCCGGCGTCGGACGCGTGCAGCGCTGGGGCAGCTCGATCGAGGAGATCCGGCCCGGAGACGTCGTCTGGATTCCGCCCGGGCAGAAGCACTGGCACGGCGCTTCGCCGACCACGGCCATGACGCACCTCGCGATCCAGGAGCTGCTCGACGGCAAGGCCGTCGAGTGGCTCGAGAAGGTGACCGACGAGCAATACGGCGGGGCGGCGTCCGCCCCCCGATGAGTCATCGGGCTCGTCCACCGCGAGCATGGCGGCGACACGCGCGCTCGTACGTCAAGCTGCCGCGAGCGCTCGCTCGAGGATCTCGACGGCGCGCGTCGCGCCGTCCTCGGTGCGCACACGCTCGCCGACGTCGTGCGCGCGCGCCCGGATGCCGTCGTCCCCGACGGCGCGAGAGATCGCCGCCGCGAGGCGATCCACGGTGAGCCGCTTCCGTGGGATCGGCGCCGGGCCGGCGCCGAGATGCGCCACCCGGTGAGCCCAGAACGGTTGATCCGTCCCGACCGGCACGACGACCTGCGGAACGCCGGCGCGAAAGGCTGCGCCCGTCGTGCCCGCGCCACCGTGATGCACGACGGCCGGCGCCCGCGGAAACACCCACGCATGCGGCGCCGAGTCGATCGCGAGCACCGTCGGGGGCAGCTCGCGCGCCTGGGCGTGCAACTCGGCCCACCCGGAGAAGATGATCCCGCGCTGCCCAGCGCGCGCGAGCGCCGTCACGATCGTCCTCACGTCGGCGGCGGGATCCGTGCTCGGCATGCTGCCGAACCCGACGCAGACCGGCGCCGGACCGGACGCGAGGAACTCGGCGAGCGCGCGCGGCGGGGTCCAGCCCGCGGGCTCGTCGAGGAACCAATAGCCGGTCATGTGGAGGTACGGCTCCCAGTCCCGGGGACGGGGCAGGACGGTCGGGCTGACGCCGACGAGCACCGGCGGCGCGGCCTTGCGGAGCGTGTCGAAGATCCACCCCTCCCACGGCGGCAGGCCGAGCACCTCCCGGCGCAGCCGGAGCGCGCTCTCGCGGCTCATCCGCCAGATGATCCGATCCGCCGCCCAGTGGCTCAGGCGGTTATAGCCGGGGATCCAGCTCGGTCCCGGGGGGAAGAGCGGGCTCGGGAGCTCGCGCGTGGGGAACGCCGCCTGGAGCATCGCCGCGAAGTACTTGATGCCCAGCTTCTCCGCGATCGAGAGCGCGGCGAACGACGTCAGCGCGCCGTAGCCGACGGCCTCCGCGCCCTCGCACGCGGGGAGCGCCTCGGCCGTGTACCTCGTCATGTGCTGGGCGAAGACCTCCATGACCCGCCGGATCAGCGCGAGGTTCCCTTTCCGGCTCAGGCCGTCCATCTCGCCGGCCAGCTCGCGGAGCCGCTCCGGGGTGGGCCACTCGTCCGCGCCCGCTGGATGGAAGGCCACTCCGTACTCTCTCGCGAGCGGCTCGAACGCGCGCGGCGCGACCACGGTGGCGGCATGGCCGGCCCGCGCGAGGGCGCGAGCGAGCGCGATGTACGGCTGGACGTCGCCGCGCGTGCCGGCGGTCAGCAGGGCGATGCGCATCGTGAGGCCGCCTCCACGCCGGCCAGCTTGCCGGACGTCGGTCCGGTCCTTCACGAAGCGTAAGAAGACGCGATCGGCGCGACTAGTAAAGAGGCAGATCGCCGCCCGGGACGCGGTGAGGCCGTGTACGCGACGAGGCGACGCCTCACGGGCCGAAGAACTCGAGGAGCGCCTTGCTGGTGTCGGCAGGGCGGTGGCTCACGAACAGATGCCCGCCGTCGGGTATGAGCTCGATCCGGATCTGTGGCGCCACGGCGCGGACCCGATTCGCCGCAAGCGTCGCGTCGTAGATGGGGTCGTTCCTGCCGAGCATGAGCAGCGCCGGCACCCGCAGAGCGGCCAGCTCCGCGTCGCGCACGACCGGGATCCGAACGCTGCTCGGCCGTCCAAGCTGAAACCGGAGGATCACGTCCTGCATTGCCCATTCCGGCATGACCGGAGCCTCCTGGGCGGCGAGATACCGGAACAAGCGGCGCACGACGGACGCACGGTTGAACGTCATCGCGAACGCCCCCCGCAGCATCATGCCCGCGCGCATCCGCTGCAGCGAGGCGGGCGCGAGGAGTGCGAGCCGCTCGACGCGCTGGGGGTGCGCGAGCGCGAAGTGGAGCGCGATCCAACCTCCGGCCGACAGCCCGGCCAGGGCCACGCTCCCGACGCCGAGCGCGTCGAGCACCTGGTCCAGCCACCGGGCGTGGTCGCCGGAACGGTAGGACGGCCTCGTGCCGGCGCTCTTCCCCACGTCGCCGATGGTGTCGATCGCGTGCACCCGATGGCGCGCCGCGAGCGCGGGCACGAGCGGGAACCAGCTCGTTGCGTTGGTCCCGAGGCCATGGAGCAGCACGAGCGGGCGCGCGCCCTCAGCGCCGAAGGTGATCACGTGCGTGTCTCCGAACCGGGTCTCGAGCAGGCGCGCCTCGTACGGCACAGGCCACCGCTTCAGGATCGCGTCATAGGACGCGCAGGCCCTCTCGCGGGCGTCGGCCGAACGGTACTGGTTCGGCGCCGCGCCGCGCTGGCCGCCAGGTGGCGCCCCGGCGCCCTGGAGGCGCTCCGGCCGCGATGCGCCACGCTCCGTCTCGGTCCGTGCCGTTGCCCTCGAGCCGCCGCTCGCATCGTTCATCTGGTCGCCCTCGACCTCGCTCGCCTGCCGCCGGTGTCCGCGCGCCGCGTCTCGCGATCGACGCGGCGCCGCGTGCATTTTCTCCGGGTACGCGAGCGCGAGGGCGCGGCGCGAAGTCGCGGGACCCGAGGACGTCACCTCTGCCGCGGCGACACGACGCGCAACCGTCCTCTGCATCCCGCTCTCCTTGTTGAGAGCGGCGAGGATCACCGGCCGCGGTCGCGCTCGCCATACGTCCTTCGCCGGGTGGCTACCGTCCAGCGTTGATCTAACGGCGACTCCAGCCTCCCGAGACCTCGAGCGTGCGTCATGACGATTCAGCAAATACCACCGATGATCCGAAACTTGCGCTCGTGAGGCAACGACGCCGCGTCATACGGCGCACACAATTACTCTCGGTCAGGGCCTCGCGCACCTTGCTCGAGAGCATGATCGCTGCCGACGTCATCGTGCTCGCGACCCCCGTCTACTTCTTCGGCAAGTGCGCGCAGCTCAAGACCGTCATCGACCGGACGGTCGCGAGGTACACGGCCATCGCGAACAAGGAGTTCTATTTCATCGTGACGGCCGCCGTCGGCAGCAAGCGCCCGCTGGAGCGGACCATAGAAGGCCTTCGCGGGTTCACCTCGTGCCTGACCGGCGCGAAGGAGAAAGGCATCGTCTACGGCACGGGCGCATGGGAGGTTGGCGACATCCTTTCACGTCCGGCTTTCGAGGAGGCGTACGAGATGGGGAAGTCGGTGTGATGTGACCGAGCCGAATCGGATCGCATGAACCTGAACACGCTCGCCACCGAGGCGCCTCACCTCCTCGAACCGTCCGTGGTCGGCGACGAGGCCCTCCGCGGCGCCGCCGGCCCCCGCTCGCCCGCGTCTCCTCGATCATCTCCAACCTGAAGGCGAACGTGATCGAGGTGCACCACACGCGCGCCTTCGCCTACCGCTTCGGCGACACGACGCTCCAGCTGACGCTGGAGACGCGCGGGCCGGACCACGTGGACGAGATCCTCACCGCGCCGCGCGAGCGGGGCTACCAGGGCTACCAGGTGCAGAAGCTGGGGATCTGACCCGACCCCGCGCCGCCGCCCCGTCACCCTGCCCTCTCCGCCGGTGGGGGAGAGGGAGAGAATCCCGCTCTCAGCGGCCCAGCGGCACCTTGGCGGTGCTCCAGGTCGTGGTCCCGTCGCCGAGTTGGCCGGTGCTGTTGTCCCCCCAGGTCCAGAGCGTCCCGTCGGACTTCACCGAGGCGTTGTGGCCGTGGCCGGCGGCCACCGACAGCCAGCCCGTCCCGAGCTGAAGGGGTGAGCTCACGCTCGGAGCGGCGGACGCGCCCCCCAGCTGACCGTAGTAGTTGAAGCCCCAGGCCCAGAGCGAGGCGTCCGCCTTCACCGCGGCCACGTGCTGGTCGCCCGCCGCCACCCACGCGTACCCGGTCCCGACCTGCACCGGCGATTCCCTGTCGATCTGCGTCCCGTCCCCGAGCTGGCCGTACATGTTGTCGCCGAACGCCCAGAGCGCGCCGTCCGCTCTCAGGACGAACGTGCTGGAGTAGCCTGCGGAGACGGCCGACCAGGTGGTCCCAAGCCCGACCCGCGCCGGGATGGGCCGATTCGCCACGACCAGCATCGGTGCGCCGAGCGCGCCGCGGTTGTTGTCGCCCCAGGTCCAGAGCGTCCCGTCGAGCTTGAGCGCCACCGTGTGGTCGGCCCCGCCGGCCACCGGGAAGTACCCGCTCCCGACCAGCACCGGCGCGTGCCGCTCGGTGTAGGTCCCGTCGCCGAGCTGGCCATTCCAGTTGTTGCCCCACGCCCAGAGCGTCCCGTCCGACTTCAGCGCCAGCGTGTGATAGTAGCCGGCGGCGACCGCCGCCCAGGTGGCGTCGGTCCCCACCTTCGCGGGCGTCGCCCGCGACGTGGTCGAGCCGTCGCCGAGCTGGCCGTGCGAGTTGTCGCCCCACGTCCAGAGCGTCCCGTCCGACCTCAGCGCCACCGTGTGGTTGGACCCCACGGCCACCGCCGCCCACCCGCTCCCGATCTTCACGCGGTAGGGGCGACGGGTCGTGCTCCCGTCGCCGAGCTGGCCGTACGAGTTGTCGCCCCACCCCCAGAGCGAGCCGTCCGCCTTCAACGCCACCGTATGGCCGGCCCCCGTGGCCACCGACGCCCAGCCGGCCCCGACCTGCCCCGGGAGGTGCGAGTCGGTGGCGGTCCCGTCGCCGAGCTGGCCAATGACGTCGCCGAAGGAAGTGTTGCGTCCCCAGGTCCAGAGCGAGCCGTCCGTCTTCACGGCCGCCGTGTGGGAGTGGCCCGTGGCCGCCACCGCGAACCCCATCCCGATCTGCACCGGCGAGTGGCGATCGGTCGTGGTTCCGTCGCCGAGCTGGCCGTTCGAGTTGTAGCCCCAGGCCCAGAGTGTCCCGTCGCTCTTCACCGCCACCGTGTGGGTGTCGCCGCCGGTGTTGGAGGCGCCGGCCGCCACCGACCTCCAGGTGGTCCCGGTCCCAATCTGGACGGGAAGGTCACGCTCGGTCGTGGCGCCGTCGCCGAGCTCGCCGGTAGCGTTGTAGCCCCAGGCCCAGAGCGTCCCGTCGCTCTTCACCGCCACCGTGTGAGCGGCGCCCGCGGCGACCGCGACCCAGGTCGCCGTCCCGATCTGATACGGCGCGGACCGCGAGACGACCGCCTTGTTGTCGCCGAGCTGGCCGTTCCCGTCGTCACCCCAGGTCCAGAGCGTGCCGTCACTCTTCACCGCGACCGTGTGGCCCGCCCCCGCCGCCACCGACGCCCAGGTCGCCGTCCCGATCTGCACCGGCGAGTAGTAGGGCACGTTGCTGGTCGTCCCCGTCCCGACCGCACCGTTGCCGCTCCAGCCCCATCCCCAGAGCGTGCCGTCGGACCGGATCGCCATCGAGTGGCTCTGCCCCGCGGCCACCGACGCCCAGTTGGTCGCCGTCCCGATCTGCACCGGAGTCGTCCGCGACGTCGATGTGGTGCCGTCGCCGAGCTGACCGCTCCCGTTGTCGCCCCAGGCCCAGAGCGTGCCATCGGTCTTCACCGCGAGCGTGAACCGCTCCCCCGCCGCCACGGCCTTCCACCTGGAGGCCGGCTCGATCTGCACCGGCACGTTGCGGGAGTAGCTGGTCGGGCTGCCGTCCCCGAGCTGGCCGGAGCCGTTGTTCCCCCAGGTCCAGAGGGTGCCGTCGGTCTTCAGCCCCACCGTGTGCTCGACGCCCGCGCTCACCGTCGCCCACCCGGGAGCGCACCAGACCGCCGCGGTCGCCACGTCGTCGGTCCCGACGATCCCCCGGGGGTTCACCACGCCGCACTCGAGCCCCGCTGGCTCTGCCACGATGCTCACCGAGTAGACCGTCCCGCTCCGCACCGGCGTCGGGAAGACGAAGGAGGTCGCCCCCGCGCCGACGGTGAGGTCCGGCGCGCCCGGCGTCGAGAGGACGAGGCCGGTCGCGTTCGCGGTGAGCCCCGCGATCGTCCCGCCGACGGTGTGGGAGCCGATGAAGGAGAGCCAGGGCTGGTCGGAGAGCAGGACCTGCGAGGCGCCGGGGTTCACGGTGGCGGTGACGTTCCCGCCCGTCACCACCGACGCCACGATCTGGAACGTCGCCACGCCGCCGGCGCCGGTCGTCGCGGAGGCGGGCAGGATCGTCGCCGTCCCGGAGAAAGCGAGCGCGACCGTCTGGCCCGCCATGACGGCGCCCGAGCCGTCGCGGACGGTGACCGTGACGGTCGCCGCCGTGCTGCCGTCGGCCGGGAAGATGGCGCCGCTCGGGGTGACGGTGGAGAGGCTCGCGCTCTGTGGCGGCGGTGTCGTGAAGGTGACCGACGGCCGTTGGGTCACGGCCACGCCGTCGACCGCGACCGCGACCGTCTTCGCCTCCGCCTTCGTGGACGCGAGCGTCACCGCCGCGAGGCCCGTCGCGTCGGTGATCGCCGTCGCCGCCGAGAGCACGTTGCCGGTGCCCGACACCGTGAAGACCGCCGCCTTCCCGGCGACCGGCGCCCCCGCGCCGTCGCGCGCGGTCGCCGTGAGCGTCACGGTCGCGGTCCCGTTCGCGAAGGCCACCGCCGGGGCGGCGGTCAGGGTCGAGAGCGCGGCGCTCACCGGGCTGATGGGGCCGGGGAGCGCCCCTCCGCCTCCGCCTCCGCCCCCGCCCGAGCAGCCGAGCGAGGAGGAGACCACCGCCGCGAGCACCGCCGTCCACGTCGTGCGCACATGAACCCCCGAGTCCGAGCCGAGGGGAGCCAATCTAGCATTGCCTGTGTGTGAAGGAGCGGCCGCCGCCGGGACTCACATCCCCCCACCCGCGCGCCCGGGTGCCCGGAGCGGAGCGTCTCCTCGAGCGCCCTCAGGAAGCCGTCGACCTGGGCGGCCGTGAGGGCCGCCGAGAGGGCGACGCGCAGGCGGCTCGTGCCGGCGGGGACCGTCGGCGGCCGGATGGCGCTGAACCAGCCGCCGTGGATGCTACCGTAGGGGTGGTTGCTGGATGAAACGCCTTTGGATTGGTGGGCGGTCGCCGTGAACGGCTGCGTCGCGGCCAGTGCCGCCGTCGCGTCGTCGAACCGTGCTGATCACTCTGCGAGCATCCCAGTCCGCTCCCTCGTGATCCAGGTCTTCCAGCCGACGGCCGGAACGTCCGGATGGAGCGCTCGTCCGAAGACTGCCCACGCGTCGCGGTACGAGAGCCAGGCGCGTTGGGTCCTGCGAATTCCGTCGGGTGTCACCGTGCCAAGGGCTTCCGCCCTGATCGCACGCCGGTACGCCTCATTCAGCGCCCGGTCGGCCACCCGATAATCTGCCTCGGCGAAGCGCCATCTCGGCGGGCTTGCCACGAGCGCTTCGACCGACGACACGAACGCCTCGCGAAGCCTCGCGCCCTCCTCGATGACCAGCGCGGCGCGGGCGGTGCCGCTCAGGTCCACCTCGTTGGACTCGCGAGCCTCGAAATAGGCATCGGCCGCCGCCTTCAGCTTCGCGAAGGCCGGACGTGCCACGATAGGGAGCTTTGCCACCACGGTGTCGAGCCGGCGGTTTCGCGCGACGGCGTCGATGCGCTCGTGGAGCCCAGCGCAATACCCCATCATCAAGCCGCTGGTGATGTCATCGCAGATGTCGAAGACGCCGGCGTCCTTCCCAGCCTTCATGTTCAGCAGGTGTTTGACTCGACCTACGCGCTCAGCCGGGGCGGCGTCCGTCCCGCACGCGATCGCGACCGCCAGCTCGAGGTCTTGCACGACGCCTCTGCCGTTCGCATACAGCATCATGAGCATCGTCGAGCCGCCCAGGACGAGCTCATCCTTGCGGAGCTCGATGAACGCGCACTTGCGCGCCGCGACCGGATCGGCTGGGCGCCCGATCCCGTAGTAGAGCGCCTCGGAGTCGCATTCCGTGCCGAGCGCGCGAGACTCCCCTTCGCTCGGGCCGTCAGCGGCTGGGTACGCGGGCTTGCCCACGCGGGCGCACGCCGCGTTCACCGCCGCTTCCTCGGCATCGAACCTCTCCTCCCACGAATCCGCGGCTTCGGACCGCGAGGACGCAATGACGAGAAGTACCGCCGCCACGAGCCGACGCCGGGCGCGTCCCCGCACGCGCAAGCGGCGCCCGTTCGTGTGGATGGGGAGCAGCACCGGGTTGGATTCTACCGCGCGGGCGCCGGCTTGACCGTGTCCGCCTTGAACTCAGGCGTCAAATACCGCCTCTGCCTCTTCGTCATCTGGACATCCTCCCGCGCATCGGAGGTGTCCACCGAATCCGGGGAGGCTCAACAAGCTGCTCGCTCTGCAAGGTGCGTTCGGTGCCGAAGCCCGACGAGGAATAGTGATGCAGGCGGTCACCGACCTCGGCGCGCGGCGCCTACCGACCTCGACCTGCGGGTGGCGGTCGTGGTCCACGGCGCCGATCGATCAGACCTCAACCGACAGGGGCCGCGCTCGCGGCGACCTCTCCCGCCGCGGATCGCCCGGGCGCGGCGCGGCGCTCCCCGCGCCGCGGCACCGCGAACCGGACCAGCCGCCGCATCGCGCTCGCGAACTGCGAGCCGAGCGTTCCGGTCGCGTACGGGAGGCCGTGGCGCTCGCAGATCTCCCGCACGCGCGGTGCCATCTCGGGGTAGCGCCAGGCCGGAATGTTCGGGAAGAGGTGATGCTCGACCTGGAACCCGAGGTGCCCGCTCAGGACGTGAACGATCCGACTCGCCTCGAAGTTGGACGAGCCCATCACCTGCCGTGCGTACCAGCCAGCCCGGTCCTCGGTCGCGAGGTCCTCCTCGGAGAAGCTGGCGGTGCGCTCCGTGAGGTGGCCGCAGTAGATGACCACATAGGCCCAACCGTTCCGGAGGGCGTTCGCGAGCATGTTCCCGACGAGTACCTTCGACGCGAACGGTCCCGCGAGCGCAGGGTAGAACACGTACTCGACGAACCCTTTCCGCGCGACCTTGCGGACGAACCCCCACACGTCCCGCGCCACCTCGCGAGCGGGGCGCCGCCTCGGAGCGGCCGCTCGAGCGGATGGAGGCCCCAGCGCGTCGAAGAGGCCGAGGTCGTAGGCGCCGATGGAGTACTCGAAGAAGAGCCCGGTGAGCGGGCTCAGCAGTGGCTGGACGAGGTGGAACGGCCTCCACGGCACGTCGGCCGAGAACCGGAACGCGTTGTAGCCGAAGTCGCGGTCGCGCCCGATCACGTTGGTGTAGACGTGGTGGGTCGCGTTGTGGGCCCGCTTCCAGGTCTTCGCGGTGGCGACCATGTCCCACTCGTACGTCGCCGAGCGGAGCGACGGGTCGTCCATGAAGTCATACTGAGCGTGCAGCACGTTGTGCCCGATCTCCATGTTCTCGAGCACCTTGTAGACTGCGAGCGCGGCGACGCCGGCGCTCCACGAGATCGGCTCGAGGCTGAAGTGGACGAGGAGTCGCCCTGCGATCTTGGCGCTCCGCGCGACGGCGCGGACACCGCGGATGTACTCCGCGTCGGCGCGACCGATCTTCGACGCGTACTCCTGGCGGACCGCGTCGAGCTCGGCGCGGAGGGCGTTCGGCTGCTCGGGGGACGGATGCACGGGCCCCTCCTCGTGCGGAGGACAACCACCGTCGTGAAGCTGCGATCTGTGCCCGCAATGTCACGCGCGTGTCAGGTCCGAGGATCGTGCGGGAGGGAACAAGGGCCCCCTCGAACTCGCCCGACGCTCCCGGACAGGTGAGCGCCACGGGCGCCCGAGCACGTGGCCGCCCGGGAGGTCCTGCCAAGAGGGCTCGCGCGAGCGCACCTTCGCGCTCGCGAGCGTGTCCACGCCGAGCACCGGATGGCGTTTCGCCCGCTTGGCGAAGGGTCCCACCTTGTGGGGCGGCCCCACGGGAGCACCGGCGGCAGCTCCCGCTCGATGACGCGCCCCCGGGTGGGCGAGCGCCGGGCCGGAGCTCGACGCACTACTGATGACGCGACGCCCCGCTTCCGACCCGTCCGCCCGGCTCGAGCGGCAGCGGCGCTCGCCCGCGCTGGCGCATTCGCCGCGCGGCACGCGGAAGGACGGCCGCCACGCTCCACGGCGCGCCGGCGGAGCGGAGTTCGAGGTCAGCCCGTGTCGTCCGCCCCCCCTGGCACGCCCGCCCCGGTTCCGCCGCGTCGTTCCCAGGTGACCCTCGCGAGCGTCTTCACGGCGTGCTTCGGCGTCGCGCTCGTCGCCGCGCTGATCTTGTTCCTCCTCGAAACCCGGGTCGCCCTCCTCCTGACGCTCGGTGGCGCGCTCGCGGCGGTGGCGATGGATCACGCGGTCGAGGCGCTCGCGCGGCGAGGGCTCCGGCGTGGGTGGGCGATCGCCGCCGTGCTTTGCGGGCTCCTCGTCATGTGGGTCGCGCTGGGCTTCCTCCTCGTCCCGCCCATCGTGAGCCAGGCGAGGGCCCTCGGGGCGGAGGCCCCGGAGCTGTGGCGGAAGCTGCAGGCCACCCCGCTCTTCGCGAGCCTCGATTCACGGTTCCACTTCCTCGATCGTCTTCGCGAGTCGGTCCCAGGCGCGGCCACGGCGCTGAGAACCGCCGTGAGCGGGGTCGTCAGCGCGCTGGGCGGGATCCTCGCCTTCGTGTTCCTCGCCGTGTTCATGCTCGTCTTCGGTCGCGACCTCGCCGCGACGTTCTTCGCCGAGGTGGTGAGCCCCGCGAACCGCGCGCGGGCCGAGCGGATCGCCGCGAACATCTATCGCGCGACGGGCGGTTACCTTGGCGGGCTCCTCGGGATCTGCGCCATCAACGCGACCCTGACGACGGCGCTCCTCGTGATCCTCCGGATCCCCTATTTCCTGCCGCTCGGCCTCCTGAGCGGCTCGTCGAGCCTCGTCCCGTACGCGGGACCGCTCGTGTCCGGCGCGACCGTCACGCTGTTCGTCCTCGTCACCGGCGGCGCCTGGAAGGCGCTCGCGGCCGCGATCTACTTCGTCCTGTACGGACAGCTGGAGGGGAACGTGCTCGCGCCGCTCGTCTACCGGCGCACCGTCGACGTGAACCCGCTCGTCACCCTCCTCGCGATCCTGTTCCTGGCGGAGCTCATGGGCATCGCGGGCGCCATCCTGGCGGTGCCGGTCGCGGCCACGGCGCAGATCGTGCTGCGGGAGGTCCTGATGCTCCGACGGTCGAGAGGAGGGCCAGGCTCGCCGCGCGTCCCGCGGGGGCCCCCCTAGACGCACCGCTCGAAGGTATCTCGGGGTCCACCTGCCGCACCCCTGCCGCACCCGGACGGCGAGGGCGGTCGTCCCGGCGGAGCCCGCCCGTCGAGTCCCGCCGCGCGGGTCCGCTGGTTGGCGTCACCCGGGCTCCGTAGTTACCGTTCGTCCGTACGCCGGGCTCTCGACCGCCCGCCGACGGAAGCGACGATGGATCTTCCGGGCTCACCCCGCATCCGAGTCGAGGACGGCGCGGTCCGCTGCAGCGGCTCATGGACGATCCATCGCGTCGGCCGGGTGGAGCGTGCGCTCCGCAGGCTCACCTGGCCGGAGGGCGTCGCCCTGGTGGTCGACGCGTCCGCCGTGGGGACGATGGACACGGCCGGCGCCTGGCTGCTGGAGCGGACCGCGCGTAGGCTCGAGCGCAGCGGACGTCCGGTCACCCTGAGGTTCCGGCCCGAGCACGAGGCGCTCCTCGGGATCGTGACCTCCTCCGGCGTCGTGGCCGCGCCGCCGCGTCCGCGCGAGCGTGCGCCCTTCCTCTCGACGCTCGGCCGCTGGGCGTGGAGCTCCGCCCGCGACGCCGTTCGCCTCGTCACGTTCCTCGGCGAGATAGGCGTTGCGGCGGCGCGCGCCCGCACCGGCCCGCTCCGCGTCCGCTCGCGGCAGGTGCTGGAGCACGTGCAGACCGCGGGGTTCGAGGCCCTCCCCACCGCGGCGCTGCTGTCGTTCTTCATCGGCATCGTGCTCGCCTTCCAGGGATCGACGCTGCTGCGCCCCTTCGGCGCCGGCATCCTCGTCGCGGACCTGGTCGGGCTCGCGATGGTGCGGGAGCTGTCGCCGATCCTCACGGCCCTCATCGTCGCGGGGCGCTCGGGCTCCGCGTACGCCGCGCAGCTCGGCGCGATGAAGATGAGCGGGGAGATCGACTCGCTCCGGGCGGTCGGCCTCTCGCCCAGCGAGGTCCTCGTCCTACCGCGGATCGCGGCGCTCGTACTGGTCGTTCCGCTCCTCACCGTGGCGGCGGACGTCCTCGGCGTGGCCGGCGCGATGCTGGTCGCGAGGTCCGAGCTGGCGATGAGCTCCGGTGAGTTCCTCGGGCGCGTCGCCCGCGAGATCCACGCGTCGAGCTACCTCCTCGGCGTGTGCAAGGCGCCGGTGTTCGGGGCGATCGTCGCGGTCGTCGGCTGCTACCAGGGGCTGCAGGTGGCCGACGACGCCGACAGCGTCGGGCGGCGCACCACCGGGGCGGTCGTCCAGTCGATGTTCTTCGTCGTCCTCGCCGACGCGTTCGTCCTGGTGGTCTCGAGGCAGCTCGGCATCTGACTCATGGCCCCTACGGTCCCCTCCGCGCCCGAGCCCGTGATCGCCGCTCGTGACGTCCACACGCGCGTTGGCGCCGACGTCGTTCACGCGGGGGTGACGCTGGACGTCCACCGGGGGAGGATCTTCGCCCTCGCTGGGCCGAGCGGATGTGGAAAGACCCTGCTCCTCAGGGAGGTGCTGGCGCTGCACGTGCCGGACTCCGGATCGATCCGGGTCCTCGGGCGAGAGGTGGTGGGGATCGGCCACGAGGAGGCGCTCGAGCTGCGAAGGCGGTGCGGCGTCGTCTTCGAGCGTGGCGCGCTCTTCAGCTCCCTCACCGTCGCGGAGAACGTCTCGTTGCCCCTGCGGGAGCGCTCCCGGCTCGGCCGAAGGGTGCGGGACGAGCTCGCGGCGATGAAGATCGCGCTGGTGGGGCTCCCCGCCAGCGCGGGCCTCAAGTACCCGTCGCAGCTCTCCGGGGGGATGCGCAGGCGCGCCGCGCTCGCCAGGGCGATCGCGCTGGACCCCGAGCTGCTGCTCCTGGACGAGCCGAGCGCGGGGCTGGACCCCTCGAGCGGCAGGGAGTTCGAGGAGCTGGTGCGGCACCTCAATGACGTCCTGGGGCTCACGGTCTTCGTGGTCACGCGCGATCTCGGGCTCCTGTGGAACCTCGCCGACCACGTCGCATTCCTCGCCGGCGGGCAGATCGTCGCCGCCGGCACGATGGCGGAGGTGTCGAGGTCGGACGCACCCGTGGTGCGCGCCTACTTCCCCGGGACACGCGGCGGCCCGGCGGGGGCCCGGCGATGAGGGCGCAGCCGAACTTCGTGGCCGTGGGCGCCTTCGTCCTGGGGCTCGGGGCCGTCGCGGTCCTCGTCGGCGTGTGGCTCGCGGCGGGAGGCGCCCACGTGAAGCGACAGGTCAGATACGTCGCCCGGTTCGACGAGTCGGTGTCCGGCCTCAGCCGCGGCGCGCCCGTGAAGTACCGCGGCGTGCCGGTCGGTTCCGTGCGGGACCTCTCGCTCGACCCCCACGATTTCGACCGCGTCCGCGTCGTCCTCGACGTCGCGCCCGGCACGCCCGTCAGCCGCGACACGGTCGCGGTCCTGGCGTTCCAGGGGGTGACCGGCATCGCGTCCGTGGAGCTCAGCGGAGGCGGGCGCGACTCTCCTCCGCTCTCTCGCACGCCCGGCGAACCGTACCCGGTGATCCGGACCGCTCCGTCGACGATGAGCCGGCTCGAAACCGCCGTGACGGCGCTCCTCCGGGACCTGGGAGCGACCGCCTCGGACGTGCAGCGGCTCGCCGCCTCGCTCGCCGGGAGATCCGGGGACATCGACGCGGCGATCGCCGACGCCGCGAGGTCCGTGCACCACGTCGCCGAGGCGAGCGCCCGGCTCTCCGGGCTCGCCGCGCGGATGGGGCGAGGCGCCGAGGCGGTGGCACGGGCCGCGGACGAGGTGAAGGGGGTGGGCGCTGCCGCGCGCGTGGCGGTCGACGACGCCGCGCGCGCGGCTCGGGACACGAGCCGAACCGTGCAGCAATTGAACGGCGGATCGCTGGTACAGCTCGATCGGCTCATCGCCGAGCTGACGGACGCGGCCGCCGCGCTCGGCCGCGTCTCGCGGGAGCTGGAGCGGAATCGGGGAGCGCTCCTCGGAGGCCAGACGCCGCCGCCGGGGCCGGGAGAATGACGTGACCCGCGCGCGGTCGAACGCCGGGCCCCTCGGAGCTGCGCTCGCAACCGTGCTGACGGGGCTGACCGCCTGCGTCTCGCTCGGGCCGTCGACACCGGCGGCGCGCTTTGCGCTCCAGGCGGACTTCGAAGGCCAGCCCATCGCCGGCCCCGGACCCGCGTTGGTGGTGGCTGTTCCCACCGCCGCGGCGGGCTTCGATGGACCCCGGATCGTCTACGTGCGGCGAGCGCACGAGCTCGAGTTCTTCGCGAAGAACGAGTGGGCGGATGCTCCGGCGCGCATGCTCGCCCCGCTGCTCGTTCGGGCGCTCGAGCGCAGCGGGAGGTTCCAGGCGGTGGCCGACGCCCGCACCCCCGCCGCCGCGGGCCTGCGCCTCGACTCCGAGCTCGTTCGGCTGCAGCAGGAGTTCATCGGGCGCCCGAGCCGCGTCCGGTTGACCGTACGCGTCCAGCTCTCCGACGTCGCCTCTCGACGTGTGCTCGGGGCCCGGGAGTTCGAGGTGGTGGAGGTGGCGCGCTCCGACGACCCGTACGGCGGCGTAGTGGCCGCGAACCGCGCCGTCCGGCGTGTCCTGGACGACGTCGTGACGTACTGCGTAGAGGCGTCCGCGCGAAGCGTGGACAGCTCGTCGGCCGCCCCGTCGAATCGTCCACCGTGACACCCGCGCGGCGGCACGACGCCGAGCGGGCGCGGGACGCGCACCCGCTGGTCGGACGGTCTCGTCTGGTCAGTGCATGGAAGCGGACTCTCCCTCCACCGGGAGCACCTCGCGCAGCCCGTCCACGGGGACGGCGAGCACGACGGCGTCGCCGACGGACTGGACCAGCCGGACCGGGATCTCGACCGTTCCGGCGTGGAACATCGTCCGCGCGGCGCCGAGCTGGTCGGCCACGTCCTTCCGGAGCTTCACCTGGAGCGACTCGACGCTCCAGGCATTGCTGTCGAGGAACAGCGCCGCGACCTCGCCGATCGCGCGCCCATCGCTACCGATGACCGTCCGGCCCCGCAGGTTCTCGTCCGAGAGACGCATGGCTCCCCCTTTCCGCCCGGGCCGCCGCTTCGGCCACCATCAGGGCCGGGCGTCCCAGCGTGGACACGTGCCAAACGTGCGCATGGCGCTGCCCTCTTGCCCCGTCGCCGATCCGGGCACCGCGCCGCGCTCACGGCGGTTCCGGAGCCTTCGCGTGTTCGCCGCGGTGACGAGCAAGCGAGGGGACTCCTCGTCGAGCGAACGCCGTGCGCACGCCACCTCGACCCTCGCCCCCGCTGCCGGCCCCGTGCGTGCCCGGACACCACCCGGCGCTCGCGACAATCGTGGAGGAGACGTGCCGCGCCCACGCGATCCCCTACCGCGCGGAGCCGTCGCTCCGGGCGGCGGTCGCCGCGCACCACCGGCACCTGCGGGCCCTCGGCGCGCCCGTGCCCCTGGAGGCGTGAAGACGCGGGGCGGGCAGGCGAACGGCGCGGCGGCGCGCGGTCCGAGGTGAGGCCATGGACCCGGTTCGTAACACGTCGGAATGGGCCACGCGGCTCCTGCGCTTCACCGGCCGAGCCCTGCGCGCGTTCTCGCGCAACCGCGGCGTCCTGCTCGCGGGCGGCGTCGGCTACAACGCGCTGCTCTCGCTCGTGCCCTTCCTCACGCTGGCGGTGGCCACGCTCTCGATCGTCTTCGACGAGGCTCGCATCCTCGACACCTTGCGCCCCGAGCTCACGGCGCTCGTCCCTCAGCACGCCGATGCCATCCTGGAGGCGGCGCAGGCGTTCCTGCACACGGAAGCGTCCACCCGCGTGCTCAGCGTGGTGTCCATGCTGTTCTTCAGCTCCATCGCGTTTCGCATGTTGGAGCAGGCGGTGGCGGCGATCTTCCACACCTCCGCCCGGACCGCTCACCGGAGCTTCTGGGTCTCGGCCCTGCTCCCCTACCTGTTCATGCTGGTCCTGATGGTCGCGCTCCTCGGGATCACCCTGCTGACGGCCGGCCTCGACGCGCTCGACGAGCACCAGCTGCGACTGTTCGGCCTGCAGCGTCCCCTCGCGTCCGGGATCAAGCTGCTCCTGCGGCTGTCGGGATTCCTGGGGCTGGTCGTGCTGTTCGCCGGCATCTACCGGGTCCTGCCAGTGATCAAGATCTCGGGTCGTCGCGCGCTGGTCGGAGGACTCGCCGCGGCGGCGCTGTGGCGCCTCACCGCGCTGTTCATGGTGTACTTCTTCGCGAACATCTCGACGGTGAACGTGCTCTACGGTTCGCTCGCCACCGTCGTCGTCGTGCTGCTCTCCCTCGAGATCGTATTCGTGATCCTGTTGCTCGGCGCGCAGGTGATCGCCGAGCTCGAGGCCAGCGCCGCCGCCGGGGTGCACTGGTACGAGAAGCCTCGCGAGACCACAGGGACCGAGCCCGAGGCGCGGGTCGACGAATCCCGATGAGTGCGATGGCGCCGGGCGTCTGCTCCGCGGCGCCGAGCCCGCCGCCCTCCTCCGTGGCCATGCAACCCGAGCGCGGCGCCCGCAGGGCGGCTCGGCGCGTCGCAGGCCGGGCACCGCCCCGGGCGCACCTCGTCCACGGTCGGCGGCCGGGCCGCCCAGAGCTTGACGGGAACCGCTGCTTGTACGAATCGAAGGTCGCTCCGATCGCCTGCTGGCACAGGCCGAGGGCACGGCGGGGCGTGCTCCAACACGCTCCCCGCCACCCGTTATGGGGCCGACGCCGCGCCGGTGCCCCCTCCTCGGTGGCGTCGATACCATCGCCCAACGTGACTGCCAGTGTTCGGCCTGCGCGATGGCCGTCGCCGTCGTGACGCGCCACTCCCCCTCACGCTGCCTGCGCGAGATCGGGTCCTACGCCGTCATCCTGGGTGAGCGGCAACACTAGGGTCGCGTCACTTCGAGAGGAACTGCACTATCCAGCGCACGCAGGCGGGGCTGACGCGTACCTCGTCGACTACCTCCTTCCCAGTGAGTCCGACGGCGCCGAAGCCGTGCTTCTCCCCGATGTTGTGTACGTACATGAGATGGCTGAGGCGTGGAAACTGGCGCGGGTCACATTCGTCCACCGATACGAGGCGGAGTGTGTCGTCAGGCTGAACGCCTGCTGCGATCACCTCCTCCTTTCGCGCGCTGTCACTCGCTCGAACGAAAGCGATCTGAATAGAGTCGAGTAGGTCTGGAACTGCGACGGCCGTCCGGAACAGGCCCCGGAACGATGAATATTCCTCGGCCGACAGTTCTTGCAGGACACGAGAAAACCCACGAAAGCGGGCGTCTGGTTCCTTGTCGGCGCGTTCGTAATCGCGCATGAGAGCCGCAAGCGCCGGGAGAACTTCATCCGCGATCGCTTCGAGCGCCGAGCGGACACTCTCCAACAACAAATGACGTATGCGAGGTCTGAGAAGCAATTCCGCTATGTACGACGCGAAGTCCTCATCGGTCGCGATGTCGAAGTAAGCCTCCTCGAGTAGCCGCTTGATCCTCTCGTCCTGTCGCGCCTGGAACGCGCTGTAGAGTACCTTGACGCTGCCCGCGAGCCCACCTACCAGCCCCAAGGCACCTGATGCGACTCCGATTTCACTCGTAGCTCCGGCGATGGCCGCCCCCGAAGAGGCGACAGCTGCTGTCGTCGCAACCAACTCGGTTGGAACCCGACGCTTCTTCTGTTTCGGTCGCTTCGCGCTCATGGATCTTGAGCATGTCCAGTAAGGCCGCGCAGCGCAACACGGCGCAGCCCGCCGCGGAGCGGCGCCTAGGGCGGCGATTCATCGCCAGCAGTTCTCGTTCAAGAACGCAGCCCCGCGCGCGAGCTGCGCCTTGCGGTCGAGCATCGCTAGTCCTGGGAACGTAACACCTCGCCGAGGCCCGTCTGGACAGGCGCCGGCGCGTGACGATCAGGCCGCGGCGGCGGCGGCGGCGATCTGGTGCGGGCGGCGGACGGTCTCGCCCATCAGCACAGCGTGCACGGCGCGGCGCAGGTACGCCGTCGGATCGATGCCGGCGAGCTTGGCGGTCTCGAAGATCGTGTAGTAGAGCGCCGCGACCTCGGTCCCGCGCCGCGACTTCGAGCCATAGTGGTTCTTTCGCCCGACGACGAGCCCCCTATCCCTCGTTCGGTGGCGTTGTTGTCCAGCGGCACGCGGGGTCGTCGACGAACACGGTGAGCCCGGACCACAGCCCCATCATGTACGCGATGGCCTTCCCGAGCCCGCTCTCCGGCAACGCGCGGGTCTCCAGGGTGTGGGTTTGCAGAAGGTAGGGACCCCGGCCGCGTGAGTTTTGCAGAAGGATTCCCCCGTCGGCGCTGAGGGTTTTGCAGAAGCATTCCCTCCCCCATCGGCGTGACCAGCCAGCCACGATGTCGCC
>NZ_JALCZA010000045.1 GCF_022690765.1 Anaeromyxobacter oryzisoli
CTGCAAAACCCGTATTCGGCGGTTCGAATCCGCCCGGTGCCTCTCGGAAACACAGGGGAATTCGGCGAAAGCTGGATTCCCCTTCTTCTTCTCATTCCCACGCCATTACCACCCACCGGGCGCGCCGCGGTAGAACGAGCGCATGCCCTGGGTCGGTCCCTGGCGCGGCGGGCGCGTGTGGCAGGAGGCGGATGGGACCCGCGTCTACTACATCCGCCGGAAGATCTCCGGTCGGACGTACGAGGTCTCCACCCGCTGTACGAACGAGCGCTCCGCGCTCGAGCACCTCGAGCGGTTCGAGCGCGATCCGGATGGTTACGACCCGGGTACCGCCCTCGCCGGAGAGCCGATCCTCCTCTCGACCAAGCTCGCGCTCGATTTCCTCCGCTGGTCACGTGACGGGAAGGGGAACAGTGGCGAGTGGGTTGGGAAGCAGCGTTCGTACCTTGCGTGGTGGCAGGAACGGATCGGCGCGAAGGATCTTCGCCGCATCACGCTCGGCGGCGATCTCGTGCCGGCATTGGATGGGGCGCCCGGGCGGAAGCAGCGGATCGAGGTCGTGAAGGCGTTCTACGCCTGGCTTCGTGAGGAGCGGCACGTGCTCCGTTCGGCGGAGGATCCGACGCTCGACCTTGCGGTGCCCCAGGGGCGGCCCGAGCAGTGGAAGACGCCGAAGGCGATCCCCGTCGCTGACCACCGGAAGGTGATGGCGAAGGTCGCAGCCGAGTGGCGGCCGCACCTCCTGGTGCTCGCTGGCACCGGGTGGCACGTCGCCGAGCTGCAGCGGTTCGCCGCCTCCGGCGCCGTCGGGCCGCTACCCAAGAGCGCGCGGCGCGTCCACGGCGCGGCCGCAGTGCTCACCTGCCCGCGGCGGAAGAGCGGCGAGGTGCAACGGACGGCGGTGTCGAAGGACGTCGCGGCCGCGGCGCGGAAGGTGCTCAAGCGCGGGGCGTTCCAGAAGAAACCGTTCTACCTGGCCGTCGCGGCGGCGTGCACCGCGACGAAGGTGACGAAGTTCGAGCCTGGCCAGTATCGGCACTCGGTGGCGACGTGGGCGATCGAGCGTGGCGACGATCCGGCGGCGGTCGCGGCGTTCCTGGGCCACAAGTCGCCCGCGACGACGCGACGCTTCTACGCGACGCTCGCGGTCGCGCCGAAGGTGCGGACGCTCGCGTAACAAAGATTACTTACTTGACTTACTGTGACGGCCCCAAAGATGATTCCGCCGGGGGAGGGGCCCGATCTGTGCTTCGGCTATTTTTTGGTTATCTTGCGAAGGCACTGCTGGTCGCGGTGCCGCTGCTGACGCCGCAGTTCGCATCCGTCCCGTACGTCCGGCAGATGGCGATCGTTGGTGGAGATGAGAAGAAGGCCGGTGCGTTGTTGTCGCTGGTGGTGTTGGGGTTAGTTTTCGTCTACGAGGCGGCGGAACGGGGTATCCCGCGTCTCGATGCCGCGCGGCTTCGTGACGATTACCTGAGGCAACTGGTGAAGAAGCTACCTCCCGAGGTGGCGCGCCAGCTTCGCTTCAACGTGATGATCGCGCGCCGACGGTGGTACATGTTATTCATCGGACGGGAGTTCCAGTGGACCGCGAGTCGCGGCTTCGATCTGTGCCACCGCGACGTGAAGCTCTGGCTCGCTGCGTGGCAGGGTGTTTGCGGCGCGGCGTTCAGGGATCAGCAGGTGAAGTTCGTCGACCTTCGAGGGGTGCCTCCTCTAGAAGCCTCCTGCTGGAAGTTCTGGCAGAACCCATTTCGGCTCTTCAAATGGCAACTGCAGCGGACACAACACGTCCAGGCCATCCTGAGCGTCCCCATGGTCCTGAAGAGAGGGGATGGCGGTAACCCGTCGTTCGTGAAGGTGGGTGTCATTAATGTCGATGCGGTCACGAACGACGGTGCGGAGTTCCTGGCGGCGAACTGGGAACAGATGAGGAAACCGCTACTCGAAGCCGGGGCATTACTCGGAGCGATCAGGTAACATGACCGTTGCACTAGCGGGAGATGACATGCGCGGCCGCGAGAAGGACTGGAAGAAGATCATCCACGTCGAGTCCCGCAGCATCAACATCGCCAACTTGCCGTCTGCCGGGAAGGTCGCACTGAACCCTCCGTCGTTCCCGCGCTTTGCGGGCGAGTCGGCGGAAGACGAACGCCTCCGAGTCCGAGAGCCGGACACGGACGACAAGTCTGGCAGCTGACGCCACCCGGAACGTCCGGCGAGTTAGAGGTCGCGCACCGAGACGCTCCGAAGCTTCTCGGGATCCACCGAACCACGATCAAGAGCCCGCCGCCCGCGCGTCACGCGGCGCGCCCTCGGCTCCGCGCGCGGCACGCCGGCGGCGAGGGCGCGCTCGGCATGTCGAGCTTCTGCTCCGCTCAGCAGACGCATGACTGCCTGAAGAACACGCGCCCGCTTCCGGCCAGGCGGGCCGTCGGAGAGGTTACGGTATGCTCGCCTGTCCCTTCGAGGTGAACCGTGCCGAGGACGTGCTGGGCGAGGACGATCGGTGGATGCTCGGACAAGATCTCACGCGAGCACCTCGTGTCGCGGAGCATCTTCCCCGAAGGCGTCGCGGTGAAGGGACTGCCGTGGTGCCGAGACGAGGTGAAGATACTCGGGCCCGCGGCGTTGGTCGCTCGGAACCTGTGCACGACGCACAACTCGCAGCTCTCGCCGCTCGATAAGGCGGCAAGCGGGGCGTGGTGCGGACTCGCAGAGTTCGGCGAAGTCTCGCGAGTCAGGGCTGCGATCCCACGGAAGTGGGATCGCTATACCATCCGTGTCGATGGGCTACTGCTTGAACGCTGGTGCCTCAAGGTAATGTGCAACCTGATGCCGCGTGCGCTCCCTCGACTCGGGGGATGGGAACCGCCCGGCGAGCTCGTAAACCGGATCTTCGGGCGAGAGCCGCTGCCGAAAGGCGCAGGCGTCGCGCTGCTCGCGCGGCTCGGCGAGGAGCACTTCAATGACGCGCGTATCCAGTTCGAGGGCGTGGTCCGCGAACGGAGCCCGCTGGGCGCGAGGCTCCAATTTCGTGCGCTAGCACTTGCTGTTACATGGGACCGGCCGGTCCAGGAGTTCATAAGGCCTCACTCGAGCGCCGGCGTTGGTGAGGAGGCCGTGTTTCACATGATATCGTACCTTCACAAAGAGGCGAACGTCGAGCTCCGCTTTAGGTGGTAGTGCGCTAGATGTCGTCCAGCTTCATCCTCCGGAGCGCGTCCGGATCTACCGTCCCGCGAGTCGCTTTCCGCGTCCTCGACGCTCTCCGCGTCTTCGCCTCCGCCTGCGGCACGCCGGCGGCGAGGACGCGCTCGAGCTCGGAGCGCGGGATCCGCGGGCGGCCGCCGACGTCGACGGTCCGGAGCCGGCCGTCGCGGACGAGCTCCTCGAGCGTGGTGCCGCGATCGACGCCGAGCATCCTCGCGGCGGCGCGCTTCGAGAGCAGCTCCTTCGCGGCGCCCGTGCGCGGCGCGCGCCCGACGGCGCGCTCGACCGCGCGCTCGATGAGGGCCTCGAGCTGGTCGGGCGTGGTGACGATGACGGCGCTCATCTCAGGTCCTCCGTGCTCGCCGGCGGCAGCAGACGCCCGGTGGAGACGGCCTCGGACAGCCGCGGCAGCACGACCTGCCCGAGCGTCAGCCCACTGGGCAGGACGATCCCGGCGAGGAACTCGCTCTCAAGCGTGGAGATCCCAGAGGCGACGGCTTCGAGCTTCGCCTTCAGGACGAGCACCAGGGCGCGCCAGCGTTGGCGGGTCGCCGCCTCGGCCTTCACCTTCGTCCCGACCTCCACCTCGTGCGGCATCGGGACCTCAAGTCGGACCTCCCGCTCCCGACCATCGAGCTTCATCTTGGAGCCGACCACGACGACCTCGCGCTCGATCGTGTCCGGCGCGTTCCACGGGAAGCGTCCGCAGCGGCGCCGGCCGGTCGGATCGCACGGGTCGCGACGGGTCCCCTTGCACGTCGGGCAGTCGCTCGGGTGCGGGTAGGGCAGGGCGCGCCGCTCCCAGGCGTACGCGAATCCGCTCGCGCCGTAGCGAACCAGCGTCCGCTCGATCTCGGCGCGCGAGCGCTCCATCGGGACCGAGGTTCCCTGTGCGTACCTACCCATGAGCCACCTCCGGCATCTCGCGGACCTCCATCTCCTCGCGCGCCTTCCCGTCCCCGCGGGCCCAGATCCCCTCAGCGGAGAGGAACCATGTGCCGAGCGAGCCGGCGAGGAGCGCCTTCAGGATCGACTCGGCGATGGCGGTCGCTGCCTGGACCGGTACCGCGTTCCCGATGCGCTCGCCCCAGGACGCGGTGGAGCGCCCGGCGAGTCGAAGCGGCGCGCCGCGAACGCGCGCGGGCAGCCCCTGCAGCGCGGCGCGGTCGAGCAGGGTCATGGGCCGGTGCCACGTCCCGTCGGCGGCGACGATGACGGGGACGTCCTTCGGAGCGCGGCGCGGGTCGGCAACGGCGCACGTGCCGTTGTCGATGCGGCCGCCGGTGACCGTGGCCGCGGCCTCGTCCCAGCGCAGGACGCCGTAGGCGGTCGCTCGCGGGACGCACGTTGGACGGGGATCAGCCACGGAGCCAGGCCCGGTCCGGACGTTCAAAACGCCGCGCACCGTCGGCGATGGCTCGCTCCACGGGACGACGCCGAGGGCTCCGCGGTAAGGCGAGTGGTCGAGTGCCACGCGCGGATCGGCGACCGCGAAGCCCCCGTTGGTGCCGCTGCCCGCGACCGTGCGCGCGGGCTCCCACCATGGCCTGACATCGTACTTCGCGAAGACCTCGCGGCGCGCCTGGCCGGGTCGGACCGGCGAGAGGATGCGCGGGTCGGCGACGGCAGCAGTTCCGTTCGAGCCTGAGACGGAGGCCGATCCGGTGACCGCCGGGGTCGGCATGTCCCAGCCGTTCACACGCATGAGGCCCGGGCGCCCCTTGAATGATGCGGCGCCCGCGGCGGTCTGCGCGAGCAGCGCCTCCGGGATCGATGCGGGCAGGTCGCGCCAGTCGCCGCCGGCGGGGATGAGAGCGAGGCGCACCCAGTTCAGCCACGAGATCTTCGGTAGGCGGTGGAGCTCGCCGGCGCCGGAGTCCTCGGGCAGAGGGAGTCGGCCGAGGACCTCGCCACAGCCCTTCACGCGCTGGAGCGGAGGCCGGTAGATGAACGCCGGCACGGCGGCCGGCCGGCGGGCGACGAGCAGGAACCGCCGGCGGTGCTGGCCGAGACCGCCGATCTCCCCGCAGTCGTGCGTCCCCTCGTGGAAGACGTAGCCGTAGCGCGCCAGGAGCTGCCGCACCTGGACGAGGAGCGGCGCGCCGCGGCTCATGATCCCGGGGACGTTCTCGACGATGATCGCCGACGGCGGCTCGGGCCACGTCTCGCAGATGAGGAAGAGTCCTTGGAGCACGAGACGGTTCAGGGCCTGGTACTTCTCGCGCTCAGCGCTCTTCGTCGGGAGGAGCCGGGAGAAGCCCTTGCACGGCGGGGACAGGAAGACGCAGTCCGGCCGGCGCGCGCCGGCGAACGCGAGGAGCTCCGCCGGCGTGAGCGTCGCCATGTCGGCGCAGAGCGACGGCCCGTCGGCGAGCTGCTCGAAGTCGGTGCACGCCTCTGGGTCGATGTCGATCCCGCCGAGGTTCACGAACCGGGCCCGATCGCGGCCGAGCTGCGCCATCGCCTCGATGAACCCGCGCGCGCCGGCGCCGAGGCCGCAGAACGGGAACAGCACAGTGAAATCGCGCTTCTCGCTCACGCCGCCCTCCTCGCGCCCCCGCGCGCCGGCATCGAGAGACGCTCGATCGGCCAGCCGAGCCGGATGCGCTGACGAATCGTCTGGTGCGGCACGCCGGCGAGCCTCGCGATCTCGGCGATCGTGTGGCCGCCGACTTTCTGCGCTCGAGCGATCTCGCGCTCCGCCGACGCGCGTGCCTTGCAGGCGTTGCACGGCCGGGCGCCGCGGGTGTCGAGGTGCGCGGTCTCGACGAGGTGCTCTCTCCCGCACGAGCAGCGCATTCGCCAGCACCGGCGCACCCGACCGTCGGCGCGGATCTGGTACTCCAGGGCGACGATGACGTTGCCGCCGACGTGCTCACCGACACGGTTGTGGATCGCCTTTTCGTACCGGGGACGCGCGCCGAGGACGAGCAGCGGCTCCGGAGCGAGGCGGAGCGGGATCACCTCGAGCGCCTCGGCCGCCTCGCCGCGTCGGTCCCATGCGATGAAGCAGGCGGTGTGGACGTTGCCGAGGTCGCCGCCGGCGTCCAGTTCCAGAGCGGACATCGCGGCGTGGCAGAGCGAGCAGATCATCGTGATCCTCCTGTCACCTTCCGACGCGCCTTCAAGACCGCAGCCTCCAGCGTCGCCCCGAAGCACCACACCGCGCGCCCGTTGCCGCGCTGGAGCGTCACGCAGAACATGCCGTCGTCCTCCTGCTCCCACCCGCGGTACCGCCGGCCGAGGCGCCTCTCGAGCCAGTAGATCTCGGTCGCTGCGCGCGGCGTGATCTCCGCGGGCGGGAGTTGGGGGGCGAGGGCGGGCATCTACCGGGTCTCGCGCTCGCGCACCGACGGGATCTCGGCGCCGGGGATCTCCGTCTGCTCGGACTCCTTCCCGTCGAGGAGCATGCGGAGGCGGTAGGCGGCCTTCTGCAGCGTGGCGATCTCGCCCTTCCGCGCCTTCATCTCCTCCTTCAGGTCTGCGGTGAGGCCGTCGATCTGGGTCAACGTCTTGGTGAGCTCGCGCGAGTACCGGAGCTCGAGCTCGGGGGAGATCCTCTTCGCCATGGACGTTCTCCTTGTTGGATGAGGAGCGGGGCCTGAGGGCGGCGCTCTCGCGGCCGAGCCTGCGGGGGGACAGGCCCGTTCCGACGCCGCCACCGGTCGCCGCGCCGGAGAGCACCGCGCTCCGGCCCCGCTCCCGCTCCGCTAGAAGTCGATGTCGTCGCCCTGCTCGCCGGCCTGCCGCTCGAGCAGCTCCTGCGGGACCATCTCGTCGCGCGGCGGGGCCCCGCGCGGCTGCGGACGGGCAGGGGGCCGCGCCTGCGCCGCCCGCGAGCTGGGCGCGGGCGCCGAGCTGGAAGCGCCGTTCGCGCGGTCGAACGCGAGGAGCGCGCCCTTCATGCGGGCCGCGAACGCCTTCGCCTTGTCGGGAGCGAGCTGCTCCTTGAGGCCGATCCCCTGCGTCGAGTTCACCCAGCGCACGCGGGCGCGGGTGGGGAACTTGCCCTGCGGATCGACCTCGTGCTCGACGACCAGGTGCACCTCGGGCGCATCCTCACGCGAGAGGTCGGAGAGATCAGAGAGGTCCTGCCCTCTCCAGCCGGCCGTACGGAGCGCTCGGAACGTCGACTCGGTGGTCGCGTCGGTGAAGTAGCCGTACCAGGTGATCGTCCTCGGCTCGAAGTCGAGCAGGGCGAACCGAACGGCCACCTGCTCCCTGCCGGTGCTGGTCTCGCCGAGCGCGCCCTCGAGCGCGCGCGCGCGGTACGTCCCCTCGTCGATGAGCTGCGCCATGACTACGCCTCCTCCCGCTCGCGCTTCTCGGCGAGCCGTGCGTTGAGTCTGTCGTTGATCTTCGCGAGCGCGATCGGATCGCTCGCGTGGCGCTCGAAGGCGGCGAGGGCCTTCGCCCCCACCTCTCCGCCGACGAGCTCGGCCTTCCGGCGGATCTCCGCCGTGAGCGCCTCCGGGTCCGTGGGGCTCGCCGCCTTCACCGCCGCGTCGAAGTCCTCCCAGTCGAGCGGGACGTGCTCGGGCAGAAAGTACCGGTCCTTGGCGTCGAAGGCGGCGGACGGCTGCGTCCAGAGGAGGCGGGCGCCGGTCGAGACGCCCTTCACCTTCTCGCCCTTCTTCTTCGCGACCGCGAAGGTCTCGAACTGGGCGAAGTAGACGCCCTTCGCCCACTGCCGCACGAGCGCCGCGCTCTTGTCGTGCATCGCGATGACGTAGCGCTCGTAGTCCTCGCCCTCGGGGTTCGCGAACTTCTTGATCACGCTGTGCGCGAGCAGCACCACGTGCATGCCGCGCACGGCCTGGAGCCGCTCGAGCGCGGCGAGGAGGGCGCGCCAGCCGTCCAGGGCGGCGGTGTACCCCTTGCCGTACCCACCACCGACCTCCTCGATCCCGTCGACTCCGGCCGCCGCGCAGACCTGCTTCCAGAGCAGCGGCTCGGCCCAGTCGATGGAGTCGATGACGAGCGTCTTGAAGCCGCCCGAGTCCGCCGTGAGGGTGCGGATCGCGTCGAGCACGTCCTCCCAGGTCTCCGGAGCGGGGAACCGGGCGACGTCGAGGTGACCGGTGCCGTCCTCGGTGCCGAGAAAGACGGGCGCGGGCGCGTTGGAGCCGAACGTGGACTTGCCGACCCCGTCCCGGCCGTGGACGAGCAGCCGGTAGGGAGCCTCGATCACCCCAGAGGTGATGGACGAGAGGGTCATGCGGTTCTGCCGCGGCGCGGCCGCGTGCGTGCTGGGCTTCATGAGGGTGGCGGGTGCTGCCATGGGTGTCCTCCTTCGGTGGCGGTCAGAAGCTCGCGGCTGCGAGCTCCTGGTGCTGCTGCTCGGGCTGCGGGATCAGGGCGGCGAGGGCGGCCTCGAGGCGATCGCCGTCGGGCGCGCGCCACCAGGCCTCGAGGCCGCGGTGGATGAGCGTCCCGAACCGGAGCGCCTCGGCGTCGGTGACCGGGCGCCAGCCGTCGGCGTACTTGAGCTTGTGCAGCCGCTGGCACGCGCGTGCGGCCGAGAGACGCGAAGCGGTGAGCAGGTCGGAGCCGTGCCCGAGCTCAGCCGACGCGCCGGCGAGCTCGGGATGCACCTCGAGCGATCGGTAGAACCGGCTCTCGTCGTCGAGGCTCCCGGCGCCGGTGCAGACGTCGAAGAACGCGCACGTGCTGCCGTACCGAAGGCAGGCGTCCGGGTTCCGCGGGAACCGGCCGGCGAGGTCGCTCTCGCGGATCTGCTTCCCGATCTGCCAGATGTCGTGCTGCGCCTCGGAGATCTCCTGCTCGAGCCGGACCACCTCGCCGCGCTGGTAGAAGGCGTTCGGGTCGGATGCGATCGCGTCGAGCAGCCTGTTCAGGTACTCCGCCGGCGTCTCGTCGACCTCGCGTTGGCGCGCGTCGAGCTTCCCGGCCTTCGTGTAGCGGCGGTTCTCGGGAGGCGTTGCGAGGAGCGGTCGCTGTCGCGGCTTCGCGAGGACGTCGTACAGGCAGGCCTGCGGGTCGAACCCGAGCGCCCGGGCACCGTCGAAGTAGACCGACACCTGCCCGTCCATCCGGAGCCGGCGCCAGTACTCGGACCCCGGGCCGACGTCGACGGAGGACGTCTTGTGCTCGACGATGATGTCGCGCGAGGTCTCGCGATCGTGGACCAGCGCGTCGAGCTTCCCGCCGAGCCGCCAGGTTCTCGAGGCGGCGCCGGTGATCGGGTTCACGACCGGAGCGGTGAACTCGGCCTCGACGGCGAGGACCTCGTAGCGGGCCATGTCGTCCGTCCAGCGCGCGTCGTACCCGCGGAGCAGCGCCTCGGCGCGGGCGAGGTCGAACGGGTCGGTGACGGTGCTCACGGCCGTGCCTCCCGGCGCTCGTCGCGCGCGTACTCGGAGCGGAACTCGGCCGCGGCGTCCTCGGCGCTCCTGACCGCCTCGATCGCGCGCTCCTCGATGTGCCGGAGGTCGGCCTCGACGACCTCGATGAGGTCGGGGCGAGCGACGCCGCCGAGGCGATCCTCGGTGACGGTGAGGACCTCGACTTCGGGCGCCTCCGCTGGATGGGCGCCGTCCCCCCAGCGCTGCTCCGGCACGCCCGGCGTCACGTGGCACCGGACCGTGAACTCCTCACCGGTCTCCGGGTGCGTCCATCCGATCTTGACCGTCTTCGCCATCGTGTCCCTCCGTCCGTTCGATGCTGGACGGTGGTGTTAATGCCACCTGAGTTGCGTGGTGTCAATACCACCTGGCGACGCGTCAAGAGGGCACGCCCAGACGTTCAGTCCTGGCGATGGGTTAGCTCGCTCGGGAACGGATGACGGCGCGCAGGAACCGAAGCTCCGCGCTCAGATCGTCGAGAGTGTCGAGGAGGTACTCGGCGCCACAGACCGGCTCAGGGCCTGCGGCAGCCATGGTTGCTAGTTGCGCGGCGTGGAGGAAACGATCGGCGCAACGGGAGACGCATGCAGCGACCGCGGATTTGGGCATCGTCTGCGCGAGCTCGACGACGGCCGCGGACCCGGTACGCAGGGCCATCCCGCGAACATAAGAACCGGATCTGACATCTCACTGGGGGTAATTCATCCGGGCATCAGCGAACCCTCTCGACGCCGTTCGGGTCGAGGAAGTGTGTCCCGGGCGGCAGCGCTCTCGCCTCCTCAGGGGTTCGCATGGTTGGAAGTGATCCGACCTCGTACCAACCGTCAGGACGCTTCTCGTACGTCTTCCCGCCGATCACCTTCCGCGGGAACGCCGCGGCCGGAGTTGGAGTGGCCTCGACCACGGGGGCACTCGCCCACCGGGGAGCGGATGCGGCCGCAGCAGCTGCGCGTGACTGTGGCGATGCGGAGTAGGGAGTTCGCGCCATGTAGCACCAGGTCGCCCCCGCCGCTTCGCTCCCGCAGTAGACCCACGTATCGCCCGTCATCGTGTCCAGCAACATGATGTTCTGCGTGAGCTGAGGAGTTCCATTTACAATTTGGAAACGGCCTACCACGTTCGGGCCCGACGAGCCGGAGCCGGCTCGAGCACGGGCTGAGATGGTCACGGAGACGACGGCCAAGACGAGCATCACCGCAGTCGCATAGGCAAGAAGCCGCTTCACTTATGGTCGCCCTTCTTCGTTGCTTCCATGAGCGCCCTAACGCCCTGGAAGGCTTCGGCGAGTTTCCAGCTCACGAACGGCCACGGCTCCGGCGCGTTCGCTTCGGCGGCCATCGCCCCGAAGTGCTCGATCTTGAAACGCTCACCCCGGTACTCGCTCATGCAGTGCGAGAACGCAGAGTGATCCTTCCCGCACACCGCCTCGAATCGCTTTCTCATCCCCTTGTTCTCGGGCTTCGATAGGTACTCCTCGACGTTCTCAGTGATGTCCGAGTAGCGGTAGCGGGTCGGTCCGACAGGCTTCGGCTGTTTCGGCTTCGGAGGCATCTGGGCCGAAAGCATACCGATTTCGCCTAGATAAGCCGCGCCTCGTCGCGTGGTATTGGCACCACCCCTGCCAGGTGGTACAGACACCACCGATGAAGCGGGAACAGAAGCCCCTGATCGAAGTCCTCGGCCCCCGCGTTCGCGAGCTTCGGAAACGCCATGGGCTCTCTCAGGAAGAGCTCGCCCGGCGCGCGGAGATGGATCGAGCAGACCTGTCACGGCTCGAGACCTCCGCCGGTCCCCGCAACTTCGGGGTGGAGCGGCTCGAGAAGCTCGCTCGTGCTCTCGGGATCCCGGTCGCGGATCTCTTCCCTCGTTCGTGAGGCACCGTCCGTGAACTCGTTCATGCGCATCGGTGTGCCTCGGGACCGAGTGACAACGCGTGACAATTCGCTTGTCGGAGGGTGTCGATGAGCCACCAGCTCCCGCTGCCCATCTCCGATCGGGTGCGGATTTCCCTCGAGAAAGCCGCGGAGGAGATCCGGGCCGAGCTCCGCACGATCGCGAAGCGCACGAAGCAGGGCGACATCCTCGCTCGATCTGCCGATCTCGATGCGGGGAACCTGTCGAAGGCACTCAAGGGCGAGCGGAACCTGGACGTGTCGTCGCTCCCCGCCTTCTTCCTCGCCGACGACGCGGGCGGGCTCATCAGGCTGCTCTGCCGCCTGAACCGCGGCCAGTTCGTCCCAGACCCGGAGCTCACCGCCGAGGTGCGCCTCGAGAACGTCCTCCGCGCCTGCCGGCGCTCCGGCGCGGCGGGCGAGGCGATCCTTCGGGACGCCGGAGAGGAGACGTGACCGCCTTCGCGCGCCTCGCGCCAGGAGCCGAGCACGCACGTCCGCGCGCGGCGAACGTGCCGGCGCGGCCTCGGGCACGCAACAGCCCGCCTGTCGTCCCCTCGAGCGGCGGCCTCAGTTCGTACACGCGGCACCAACCGCGGGCACCCGCCCGCAAGGAGGAACGGTGAAGACCGGGACCGAGCAGGCGCTGAACCCCGACGAGACCCCCGAGCAGAGGCTGAACGTCTACCCCATCCCCAACGACATGCAGCACCGCCTCGCGGAGGCGTTCACGTTCCACCCGCCGCGGCGGGACCAGTTGGACCGCTACCACGCGATCCGGCAGGAGGGCCTTCTCCTCGCCCTGCGCATCGTGCAGTCGACGCCGGCGAGCCGGGAGCAGTCCCTCGCCCTGACAAAGCTCGAGGAGGTCGTGATGTGGGCGAACGCGGCTATCGCGAGGTGGGAGTGATGATCGAGATCGCCGAAGCCCCGGCGCCTGCGCGCCCGTACATGCCGACGAAGGCGGCGACGGAGGACTGGTGTTCTCCGCCGGAGATCGTCGACGTCGTTCGCTCGATCTTCGGCGGGCGGATCGACCTCGACCCTGCCTCGAACCCGCACAGCATCGTCGCCGCGGAGCGCGAGATCTGGCTTCCGAGCTGGGCTGAGGGACGCGAGGTGCCCGCGCGCGTCAAGGTCGGCGACGGGATCGCGATGACCTGGAGCGGGAACGTCTTCACGAACCCGCCCTACGGCTACGCGCTCGACGCCTTCATGGACCGCAGCGTTCGCGCGGCGAAGAGCGACGAGAGCGCGAACGTGATCATGCTCGCGCCCTGCAAAACCTCGCGGAAGTGCTGGCAGCGCACGGTGCCGAAGGCGCGCGCGGTCTGCTTTCTCGACGGCCGCGTGACGTTTCTGCTCCCCGGCGGCGGCCGGGCCAGCGCGACGTTCAGCTCGGCGCTCGTGCTGTGGACTCGCGATCGCGAGCTCCTGCACCGGTTCGCCTGGTACCTCGACGACAAGCACGGGCACGTGGTGTTCACGCGCTGAGGGGGCCATGGCGAGCGGCGCGCGCGAGGTCGGCTGGGTCAAGCTCTGGCGGCGGCTGCGCAGCTCGCCGCTGTGGCGGAGCCTTCGCGCCGACCAGAAGGGCGTCCTCGCGACGCTCCTTCTCCTCGCGAACTGGAAGCCCGGGCAGGCGCGCTGGCACGGCCGGCCGTACGAGGTCGCACGCGGCGAGCTCGCGCACAGTCTCGAGGAGATCGCCGAGGAGGCCGGATGCACCGTGAAGGTCGTCCGGACCACGCTCGTCGCGCTCATGGCGGACGATTCCGAGTTCGGAGGCAACGGAGCGTTCATCACCGAACGTTACCCGATTTCGGGCACGGGCCCCGGCACGGGGCCTCGGGTTCTACGAATCGAGAAGTACGAAGATTTCCAGGGCGGGACGACCGAGACGGGCACGGAGTCGGGCACGGATCAGGCACGGCCCGGGCACGGGTCGGGCACGGGTCGGGCAGAGAGAGAAGAAGATCAAGAAGGGAAAGAACTGGAAGAAGGGGGTCCAGGGGGAGCGCGCGACCCGTGGGGCGAGGTGCTCCGCGCCCTCGAGGCTCGCATGCGACCCGACCTGTTCGCCCGCTGGTTCGCTCCGCTCCGCGGACACGGCCACGTTGCCGGTGGCCTCCTGCTTGTCGAGGCGCCCGACCGGTTCCACCGCGACTTCCTCGAGGACCAGTACGCGGCCATCCTCGCCGACCTGCTCGTCGAGCTTCGCCTCTCGCTGCAGCTGCAGTTCACAACCGCCGCGCGCCGCGCGGCAGGAGGTGCGTCATGAGCTGGCTCTCATTTCTCGGACTCGGCCTCGCGATCTACCTGCTCCGCGCAGTGATGCGGCCACCCCACCTGATCGAACTCCCGACGCTCGACGACCGGCTCGAGCCGATGACGATCCTACCTCGCGGCGCCGTGCCGCCCGAGGTGGTGCGCCTCGGCGGTGCGGCTCGGACGCGCGAGGCCTCCCGATGATCATCCTCGGCATCGACTCCGGCTTTTCCTCGCTCGGCCTCGCCGCGATCGAGCTGCAGCCCGACCGAGAGCAGCTCCGGGACGTGTGGGTCGTTCGCACCGAGAAGAGCGCGCGGAAGCTCGGCGTGCGCTCCGGCGACGACACCGCGCGCCGCGCCCGCGAGCTCGCGCATCACGTCGAGCTCGCCATCGTCTCGCACCAGGCCGCAGCCATCGCCCTCGAGGCCCCGAGCTGGCCGCGCAACGCCGGCGTCGCCGCGAAGATGGGCGTCGCCTTCGGCGTGGTCTTCGCGCTCGCCGAGAAGCACCGTCTCCCGCTCGTGATGGCCGGGCCGATGGACGTGAAGCTCGCGGTCTGCCGCTCGAAGACGGCGACGAAGGACGACGTGATCGCTGCCGTGGAACGCCGGTTCCCGGACATCACGTGGCCGTCGCAGAAGACGCTCTACGAACATGCCGCGGATGCCGTCGGCGTGGTCCTCGCCTGCCTCGGCTCGGACGTCCTGCAGATGGCCCGGAGGCTCTCGGCGTGAACGCAGCGCTGACCGGGGAGGGCGGCGGGATGGGGCGCAAGACCAAGCACGACTACGAGGCGACGGACGCATCCTGGGACCAGCTCTTCGAGGCCCACCTCGAGCTCGCGAGCGTGTCGGACCAGCCGGATGCCGATGCCGCGTTCGAGCGCGCGAAGACCCGGCTGCGCAAGGCGGCGATCCGGTACGGCGTGGCGCACGCGCCGCGGCCCTCACGGACCGGGCGGTGAACCGGTGCGAGACTTTCGCGCGATGGCGGATTCCGACAGGAACAACCGGCCACCGGGCTCCGAATCTCCTGGGGACGGGAGCCGCGCACCTCGGAAGCACCGGGCGACCGGCAAGCCGAAGGGCGGAGCGCGTCCAGGAGCGGGGCGGCCGAAGGGCTCGAAGGACGTGCTCCCTCGCGGCGCGGTCGCGGCGATCAAGGCCGCCGGCCTGCGCGTGCCGGAGAGCGCAAGCCCGGCGGAGCGCGAGCTCGCCGATCTCGCGCTGCGGCGGATCGTCGACGTGATGGACGAGCGCGTGAACCCCTTCGGCGCGTTCTCGGTGCTCACCGCGGCGCGCGGGCTCCGCGAGGAGATCTGCGGGCCGGTGCCGAAGAAGCTCGAGCACGCCGGCCCGGGTGGCGGCGCCATCGTGTTCAAGATCGAGGAGGACTGACCATGCCCCGTCGCTGCGACCGCTGCGAATTCTACCAGCCCACCGAGAAGGGACGCGGCCAGTGCCGCGCCGCCGCTCCCCAGCTCCTCGTGCTCGCCCCGCCGCCCGGGCCGATCGTGCAGGGCGGCCCGCCGCCGGCGCCGATGATGATCGGCACGTGGCCGCCGTGCCAGGACGACTCCTGGTGTGGGCAGTTCAAGCTCCGCATCGGAGTCGTGCGCCAGGACGGCGACGACGCGATCGCGCCCGAGGCGAACTGACCCGTGGCCGAGGCCCGCCGCTACGTCGCAGCGCCCACGCTCCGCCGCTTCCAGCGGTCGGATGCGTTCGTGCGCTGCGTCGTCGGTCCGGTGGGCTCCGGCAAGTCGTCCGCGTGCGTGATCGAGCTGCTGCGACGCGCCATGCGCCAGGCGCCCGGGCCCGACGGCGTGAGGCGCTCGCGCTGGGTCGTGATCCGCAACACGTACTCGCAGCTCCGGGACACGACGCGGAAGACCTTCGAGGAGTGGGTCCCGGCCGAGATCGGGTCCTGGAACGAGCAGGCGTTCACCTGGGTCGGCGAGTGGAGCGACGGCGAGCACCCCGTCCACTGCGAGGTGCTCTTCCGCTCACTGAACCGGCCGGAGGACGTGAAGAAGCTCCTCTCGCTCGAGCTCACCGGCGCGTACGTGAACGAGAGTCGCGAGATCCCGAAGGCTGTGGTCGACGTGCTCGAGCAGCGCGTCGGTCGCTTCCCGGCGAAGAAGAGCGGCGGCCCGACGTGGTCCGGGATCTGGATGGACACGAACCCCTGGGCCAAGCAGCACTGGGGGTACAAGCTGTTCACGCTCCACCAGGGCGTGCGCGAGGAAGATCGCGACCTGTACGAGCTGTTCGAGCAGCCCGGCGGCCGCAGCCCCGAGGCGGAGAACCTCGAGAACCTCCCGCCCGGCTACTACGACCGGCTCGTCGTCGGGAAGGACGCCGAGTGGATCAAGTCCTACGTGGACGGCGAGTACCCGTCGAACGACCAGGGCTCGATCTTCGGCCCGCTCATCGAGAAGCTCGAGCAGCGCGGCGGGATCGGGAAGTTCAAGCACCCGACCGATGGCGTGTTCACGAGCTGGGACCTCGGGTTCAGCGACGCCACGGGGATCTGGTTCTGGCGCGTGAACGAGCATGGCGTGCCGGACCTGATCGACCACTACGAGGCGCACGGGCAGCCGCTCTCGCACTACTTCGATGAGGTGGACCGGCGCGGCTACGAGTACGTGAAGCATTGGCTGCCGCACGACGCGCGCGCGAGGACGCTCCAGACCGGCTCGTCGATCCTCGAGCAGTTCGTCGTCCGGTACGGCGCGGATCGGGTGGCGATCGGCCCCGAGCTCTCGCTGCTCGACGGCATCCAGGCGGCGCGCTGGCTCCTCGAGCAGCCGGTCCGCTTCCACGAGCGGTGCGCCGCCGGGATCGAGGCGCTGCGCTCGTACCACTACGCGTGGGACGAGGAGGCGCGGGCCTTCTCGAGGCGCCCGGAGCACGACTGGAGCTCGCACACCGCGGACGCCTTCCGGTACGTCGCGTGCGTCGCCAAGGAGACTCGGCTCATCGCGCGCGGGGCCGCGATCGTCCCTCCGCCGCCGGCAGCGCGTGACCTCCGCACGATCACGATGGACGAGCTCTGGACGATGCGGCCGAAGGCGCAGCGGACGAGGAGGGTGTAGGTGGCCGATCCAGTCGACAAGGCGGGCGAGCGCCGTTTCTCCGATTCGCCTCAAGGGTGGGCCGCGCGCTGGCGCATGGAGCTCGAGGCCGCCGCGAAGAACCGCGAGAAGTTCGATCGCGAGGGCACCGAGACGATCAAGCGGTTCCTGGACCGGCGCGAGCAGCGCGACAACGAGAGCGTCCGGGTGAACGTCTACACCTCGAACGTCCAGACCCAGGAGTCGATGCTGTACGGGAAGACACCGAAGGTGGACGTCTCCCGCCGCTTCTCCGACTTCATGGACGACCCAGCGCGCGTCGCAGCGTCCATGCTCGACCGCCTCGCCAATACCGACATCGGGAGCGACTCGGACACGTACGCAGCGGCGGTCGAGTACGCGGTCTCGGACCTGCTCCGCCCGGGCCTCGGCATCGCCCGCCTGCGCTACGAGGTGGAGTTCGACGAGGTGCCCGGCGAGGAGGCGCAGCTCGACGAGGAAGGCAACGAGCTCGCCCCCGAGGTGCCTGCGGGCGAGATGAAGCGCCCGGACAGCGAGCGGGTGCGGACCGAGTACGTGCACTGGCGCGACTTCCGGTGGTCGCCGGCGCGGACCTGGCACGACGTGCGGTGGGAGGCGTTCCGGAGCCACCTCTCGCGCGAGGAGTGCCTCAAGATCTTCGGCGAGAAGGTCGGCGTCCGCATGCCGTTTTCGCGCGGCGACAAGGACGGCGGCACCGAACCGACGCCCGGCGAGACGGACGCGATGAAGGCCGACCCGTGGTCGCGCGCGGAGGTCTGGGAGATCTGGGACAAGGAGCGCCGCGGGGTCTGGTTCTGGTGCAAGGGGATGGAGCGCGTGATCGCTCCCGCCGGCGTCGACGTCGAGCCGAACGGGATGGTGCGCGATCCGCTCGAGCTGGACGGCTTCTGGCCGAACCCGCGCCCGCTCATGGCGAACCTCACCACCGACGCCGTGATGCCGCGGTCCGACTACGCGCTCGTTCAGGACCTCTACCGTGAGATCGACGACCTCTCGACGCGGATCGACCGCATCACGCGCGCGTGCCGCGTCGCCGGAGTCTACGACAAGACCTCGGAGGCCGTGCAGCGGCTCGTTTCGGAGTCGACGGAGAACGAGCTCATCGCGGTGGAGGGCTGGGCGCGCTTCGTCGAGAAGGGGGGCGTCAAGGGCGCGATCGACTGGCTCCCGCTCGACATGATCGTGGGCGCCCTCGACAAGCTCCGCGAGATGCGCCGCGAGGCGAAGCAGATCGCGGACGAGATCTCCGGCTTCTCCGACATCGTGCGCGGGCAGCAGGCCGGCAACGAGACCGCGACCACCTCGGCGATCGAGGCGAAGTTCGCGAGCGTGCGCATGCAGCGCCGCCAGGACGAGATCGCCCGGTTCGCGTCCGACCTGAAGAAGCTCGAGATTGAGATCGTCTGCAAGCACTTCGACGACGAGACGATCGTCAAGCGGTCGAACGTGCTGCGCACGCCGAACCGCGGGCTAGCGCAGCAGGCGCTCGCGGTGCTCCGCGACGAGTACATGCAGTACCGGATCGAGGTGAAGCCGGACTCGATCGCGCTCACCGACTGGGGCATGAAGAAGGCCGAGCGGACCGAGATCATCACCACGCTCGGCGGCTACTTCCAGAGCACGATGCCCTTCCTGCAGCTCGCCTCGAGCGCGGGACCGCAGGCCATGCAGGCGGCGGTGCAGTTCATCTTCCAGACCGCGCAGTGGCTCATGGCGGGCATCCGGGGCGGGTCGGACATCGAGTCGGTGTTCAACCAGTTCGTCGGCCAGGTGCAGCAGATCGCCGCCCAGGCCGCGGCGAATCCTCCACAGCCTCCGCCGCCCGATCCGAAGCTCCTCACCGCGCAGGTGAAGGGCCAGGCGGAGATGACGAAGGCGAAGCTCGGGGTCGTGCAGGCGGTCGTCGACGTGAAGGCGCACGCGATGAAGACCGGGCTCGAGATGCAGCGGGCGCAGCACGAGCACGCGATGGGGATCCAGAGCGAGGAAGCGAAGCAGCGAACCGAGGCGCTCAGGGCTGTGAACGCGGCGACCGCGCCGGTGCCGGAGCCCATGCCGGGTGAAGGGGCGTGACATGACGAGAAGCGAGCTGATCGAAGCGATCAACCAGACCGGGCGGCCCGGCATCGTGGACGAGGTGCTGCGCCACGTCGGGGCCGCCGAGGCCGAGCGGGACGCCGCGCGCGCCGAGGCGGAGCGGGAGCGCGCGGAGGCCCTCGCCCGCGCCGAGGCGGCGCGGAACGCGGAGCGCGCCGACGCGGCGGCCGCGCTCGACGCGGCCGAGCGGCGCGTCGCCGACGCGCAGGAGCGGATCGCGGCCCTCGAGGGCGAGCGCGACGCGCTCGCCGCGAAGGTGTCCCAGATCGAGGCGAAGCTCGCCGCCAGCACGCCACCGGCAACCTCCGCGCCGTCGCCTACTCCGGGGGCGTAGCCATGCCGTCCGTGTCGAGGAAGCAGCACAACGCAATGGAGGCCGCCGCGCACGGCGACGGCACCATCGGGATTCCCAAGCCCGTCGGCAAGGAGTTCATCGCGGCTGACAAGGTGAAGGGGAAGAAGCACTCGACGAAGGCGATGGCTGCGGCGCTCAGGAGGAAGCGGGCGCCGGAGCCCGACCAGGACGAGGAGGAGCTCGGTGGCTAGTCCCATCGACGCGATGATCCAGGCGCTTCGAAAGCGGTTCTCGCCGCCGCCCGAGTCCGACGCCGAGCTCGACGCACGCGCAGCGAACGCGCGGGCGACGTCCGAGGAGGTCTCGAAGCGCCTCCCGAAGGCGGTCATGCCTCGCGACGCGATCGAGAAGGAGCGGCAGCGCATGGCGATGATCGACCAGCAGCTCAGGGACGCGGAGCGCTGATGGCCCGAGGAATGGCAGCCGGTGAGCCCATCGTCTCACAGGCGGAGACGAAGGCCTTCGACGAGGGCTACGAGCGCGTCTTCGGCGAGCGGAAGCGGGTCGAGCGAGGCCGGTACATCTACGACCCCGAGCTCGGGAAGTGCGTCCCGGCGGCGGAGTACCACGCCTCGCGAGCGATCGACGCGCCGGTGATGGCAGGTCGGTTCTACGAGAACCAGGTGATGACCGACGGCACGGTCGTCGGCTCGCGCGCGCAGTACCACGAGTACATGGAGCGAAACGGCCTCGCTCCGTCCAGCGACTTCAAGGGCGTGTACGCGCAGAAGCGCGCCGAGCGGGACCGTTTCTACACCGAGGGCTACGCGACCGCGGCGGACGAGAAGCGGGGGCGCGAGGCCGCCGAACGCGCGCTCGGCACGATCGTCGAGATGCGCCAGCGCGACTACGACAAGGTGCGGGCGAAGCGCGAAGCCGAGCGCGCGCGCCGCGGAAAGGGCTTCGAGCCGTGAACCTGAACGAGACCGAGACCGAGATCACCGAGACCGAGCCCGCGGAGAGCGCGCGGGACATCACCGAGCGCGCCTTCGACGAGCTCGCGGGTGGCGACGAGACCGCCGAGGCGCCCCAGGAGCACGCCGAGCCCGAGCCGCGGGGCGAGGAGGAGGGCGCGGAGGAGCGTCCTGGCCGCTCCCGCGACGAGTCGGGCCGGTTCGCGAAGGAGAAGCCGCAGCCCCGGGCCAAGCCGGCCGCGGCGCCCGCGGCGAAGCCCGCGCCCGGCCAGGCCGCACCGGCCCTCCGGCAGCCGCAGCAGGCTGCCGCCGCGGCGCCCGGGGCTCGCGCGCCGCAGTCGTGGAAGCCGGCGCTCCGCGAGAAGTTCGCAAGCCTGCCGCCTGACGTGCAGGAGGAGATCGCCCGGGTGAACCGGGAGACCACGCGCGTCCTCCAGGAGAACGCCCAGCTCCGCCAGAGCGGCGGCGCGTTCCAGGAGGCGCTCCGTCCCTACGAGGCCCAGATCCGGGCGGCCGGCGCCGAGCCGGTGGCGTACGTCGGGAGCCTCCTCCAGACCGCGCATGCGCTCACCTACGCGCCGCCGCACCAGAAGGCCGACCTCCTGGCGACCCTGGTGATGCAGTTCGGCCCGGACCTGCTCCGGCCGGACAGCCAGGACGCGAATGGCAACCTCTCCTCGCCGCTCGATCGCGCCCTCGTCGCCCGGATGAGCGGGCGCGCCGCGCCGGGGCCGCAGCAGCAGCCGCAGCAGTTCCGCGACCCGCGGGTGGATCAGCTCCTCGCCCAGGCCCAGGAGCGGCAGCGCCGGGAGGCGACGGAGCAGGTCGCCGCGGCCGAGGACCGCGCCGGGTCGTTCGCGCAGAGCCACGAGTTCTACGACGACGTGGCGACCCAGATGGCGGACGTGCTGGACGTCTGGGCGAGGCAGGGGAAGCGCGAGGTCACGGACCAGGACCTCGAGCAGGCTTACCATCTGGCCTGTCAGATGAACCCGGACGTCTCGCCGGTGTACGAGCAGCGGCGAGCCGCCCAGGCGGCTGCGAAGGCGCGAGCCTCAACGCAGCGCACCCGGGCGGCGGCGGCGAGCATCCGGAGCGCACCAGCGGTCGAGGCACCCAGGAACACGGGCAAGCTCTCGCCGCGGCAGATCACGGAGCGCGTCTTCGAGGAGCTCGAGGGGCGCGTGTAGCACCGCAGCAGGCGGGAGCCGGACGGCCAACCCGCTTCGATGAGAAGGGCCCCCGCGACGGGGCGCGAGCGAACGGGGCGGTCCCGTCAACGCGCAGTGAGTCGCGACCATCGAAGCGAGTTGGAGGTGTCTCTTGGCGTTCCCGAACGTCACCGACCTGGTGGCAACCACCATCGAGTACCGCGGAGGCGAGATCCGCGACAACGTGACCGCGAACAACGCGGTCCTCACGCAGATGAAGGAAGGCGACCGCATCGAGGAGGTCTCGGGCGGCGTCGTGATCTTCGAGGAGCTGTCGTTCCAGGCGAACGGCAACGCCCAGTGGTACAGCGGGCAGGATCTCCTCTCCATCGCGCAGCAGGACGTGATCTCCGCGGCGCAGTACCCGTGGAAGCAGGCGGCCTGCGCGGTCATCGTGACCGGCCTCGAGAAGATCCAGAACTCGGGCAAGCACGCGATCATCGATCTCGTGACCGGTCGCGTCGGCGTCGCCAAGGCGTCGATGGCGAACCTCATCGCCCAGGGCCTCTACTCGGACGGCACGCTCCAGGGCGGGAAGTCGATCAACGGGCTCGGCACCGCGGTCGTCGCGAATCCGGCCGTGGGCATCTACGGCAACATCGACGGGGCGCAGTGGCCGTTCTGGCGCAACCAGGTCGGCGGCCCGGGCGGCCAGACGACCACGGCCGCGAACATCCAGGCCAACATGAACCTCCTGTACGCGAAGTGCTCGCGCGGCGGGAAGGATGTCCCGAACCTCATCCTCTACGACGCGAACCTGTACGCCGCGTTCGAGGCGAGCCTCCAGCCGCTCCAGCGCTTCACCGAGGCGAAGCTCGGGCAGCTCGGGTTCCAGGGCTACCGCTACAAGGGCGCCGACGTGGTGCTCGACGGCGGGATCGGCGGCTTCTGCCCGGGCTGGACGGGGTTCTTCCTGAACACGAAGTACCTGAAGTACCGGCCCTCGAGCGAGCGGAACATGGTGACGCTCTCGCCGGAGAACCGGTACGCGCTGAACCAGGACGTCAGCGCGACGGTGCTCGCGTGGGCCGGCAACGCGACCTGCTCCGGGCGCATGTTCCAGGGCTACTTCAACGGGTAGCGAGGGAGATCGCACATGGCCATCGTCAGCGGGTCCGTCAACTACCGGTTCATCGACGAGAAGTTCGGGACGACCGGCGGCCCGAACGCCACGCCGCCTCTCGGGGCGACGCAGTGGAAGCCGGGCACCAACTACGCCGCGGGCGTCACCGTCGTGAACGGCGGGTTCCTGTTCACGAACAACGGCGCCGCCGGTGCCTCCGCGGCCGCGGTCGCGCTCGGCCCGGTGCCGTCGGCGCTGGTGGACAATACCGTCACCTGGACGCTCTCGGCCCCGCTCTCCGGCGCGTGCCAGACCGACGCGGCGCAGGCCCAGGAGCTCGGGTATATCGCCGAGGCGATCGACATCGGTCCGAACGCGTTCGGAGTCGGCGAGCTGATGTACGTGAAGTTCACCGGCGCGACCGCGCCGGGCGACTTCGTGGTGGTCGACCGCTACAACATGACCGCCGCGCAGGCGGCCGCCGGCGGCCGAGGGCTCGTCGGGATCTCGATGGGGACCGGTGCGGCCGGCCGGTACGGCTGGGTCCTGGTGCGCGGCGTCCACGACGCGGCGAACCTCGGCAACGGCGCGTCGGTCGTCGGGGCGATCCCGTACCTCTCGGCGACGGGCGGCCGGATCCTCACCACCGCGAGCGCCACGAACGGTGTCCCGGGCGTGATCATCAAGGTCACCGGCAACGCGTCGAACGTCGGCACGGCCGAGCTTCTCTGGCCGGTCGCCGGCGGCAACCCGTAGTCGCAGGTCGGAGCCGGCCGGGTCTCCAGGGCGCCCGGCCGGCTCCTCTAGCCCTCGGATCCCTGGGCAAGGGTGTGACGCATGGCGTTCGTCGATCCAAGCGCGGTCAGGCAGATGGACGGCTGGAACCAGGCGTGGGCGAACGACGGGAAGTGCCGCGCCGTCTTCTACGCGCGCGAGGTGCTCGACGAGCGCGCCACGCACGGCTGGACCGAGGAACGCGAGGTCCTGAACGACGACGGGTCGATCCGGATCGAGAAGAAGCGCTTCCCGGGCGCGGGGCGCCCGATCTTCAAGACGGTCCCCTACATCAAGAAGTTCACGCCCGGCGACGCGAGCAACATCATCGACCGCGAGGTCTACCCGCACGACAAGGACGAGTTCTCCGCGGAGTGGCACGCGTTCGAGACGGGCCAGGACACCACCGTCGGCACGCCGATCGAGATGCTGCCCGGGCTCTCGAAGGCGCGGGTCGAGGAGTTCAAGAACTTCCCGCTCGCCCCGATCAAGACGATCGAGGAGCTCGCGAACCTCGCCGACGTGCACGCGCAGAAGTTCCTCGGGTTCAACGAGGACCGGCAGAAGGCGCGCGACTGGCTCGCGGCGGCCGAGAAGGCGGCCCCGATCGCCGAGGTGCGCGCGCAGCTCGCCGAGCGCGACCAGGCGATCGAGCAGCTCAAGGCCCGGCTCGCCGCGCTCGAGGCGCAGCGCGCCGCCGTCCCGGCGACGCCCGCGTCGGAGCCGGAGTGCGAGCCCGTCGAGGTCACGCCGGCCCCGCGCGCGAAGGCGCCGACGGTGCGCCGGCGGGCTCAGGGGTAGGCCATGGCGGCGCTGCCCGAGTTAGACACGGCGGGCAACATCGTCAACCGAGCGGCGATCCAGCTCGGGCTCCTCGGCGTGTCCGTCGCGCAGGCGAACGACCCGTTCGCGTCTCAGGACCCGAACTTCGTCCAGCTCTGCGAACTGCTCACCTCCGTCGGTGACGACCTGAACGGCAAGCATAACTGGCCGCAGCTCCGGCAGGAGTGCGTGATCGTCACCGTCGCTGGCCAGAACGTGTACCCGCTCCCGGCCGACTTCCACGAGATGATCGATCAGAGCGGGTGGAACCGGTCGGCGCGCCTCCCGCTCATCGGTCCGCTGCGATCTCAGGAGTGGCAGTACCTCAAGGCGCGCGCGCTCGGGATGTACATCTCGGTCGTCTTCCGCCAGGCCGGCGGGAACCTCGAGATCAACCCGGGCATGGCGGTGCCGGCCGGGACGACGATCGCGTTCGAGTACGAGTCGTCGCGCTGGGTACAGAGCGCGGGCGCCGCGGCGCCGGACAAGGCCGCGCCCACGATCGGGACGGACGTGGTCTGCTACGACTCCGAGCTCGCCATCGCCGCGCTCAAGCTCGCTTGGCTCGAGGCGAAGGGGTTCGACACCGCGGCCGCGGCCGAGAGGTACGAGGCGAAGCTCGAGCACGCGATCGGGAAGAGCACCGGCGCGCCCACGCTCTCGCTCGTCGGGACCGGGCGCACGGCGGTGGACCGCTTCATCGACAACGCGAACCTGCCGCTGACGGGTTTCGGGAGCTGACGCGATGGCGCTCCCGGGTCCCAAGCCGGCGCGGTACTGGAAGGACGACGACTTCGACCAGCTCCGCGCCGCGATCCTGGCGATCCTGCCGGGCGCGCCGGCGGCCGGGGCGCTCACCGGCACGAGCCTCGACCAGCTCACCGCGGCGGTTCTCGCGATCGGCGCAGCGGTCGCGAAGGAGGTGGACCTCGGCGCGGCGACGATCCCGGCGAAGGTCTACAGCGCTCTCGCCGCAGGGCAGTCGCAGCTCAACCCGGTGGCTGCGATCTACAACACAGTCGCGGGGCAGAGCATCCCGAACGCGGCTTGGACCACCATCAACTTCGATACAAGGGAACTGGATCCAATCGCGGCAGTCACCACTGGTTCGGCGTGGCATTTCACGGCGCCGATCTCGGGGCTTTATCACGTCGCGGCTACGGTTGGGGGCGGTGGTACCACGGGCCAGCGCATCATCACTCTGCGGAGGAACGGCGCGGAGGTGCAGCGCGGCAATCGGCTGGCGGCGAACGCTGCTGCTGGGCTCACGTACTGCGTCGTGAGCGGTTACGTCTCGCTCGCGGCCGGGGACCAGGTGGATGTTCAATTTTATCAGGACTCCGGCGGCGCGGCCGGGCTGGAGTCCTCTCCATCGGCGAACCGCGTGAGCATCGTGCGGGTTCCGGGGGCCTGACGTGCTGATCCCCCGCCGCACTCCTCGCGTCCATCCGAACCGAACCCGCTGGTTCAGCGCGTCCGCGCCGATCGGCGGCATCAACACCGTGAGCGCGGGCCTGGACATGCCCGCGTCGGACTCGATCTACTCGTACAACCTGATCGGCGCGGAGTACGGCCTCCGATCTCGCCTCGGCTGGCGGGAGTGGGTGACCGGCCTCGACGGCGAGCCTCGTTCGATCCTGCCGTTCACCGGTTCGACGAAGGACGGCGCGTCGAACCGGATGTTCGCGTGCACGCAGACCGGGATCTGGGACGTCTCGTCCTCCACCGGGGCGCCGACGAAGGTCGTCACCTTCCCCACGCAGAACGCGGACAGCGGCTACGGCGTGTGCACCGCGTTCACGGACCTGAACGGCAGCCACTGGCTGCTCTACACCGACGAGGCGAACGGCTACTACACGTACTCGGAGCAGGGCACGACCTGGACTAAGGTCACGCAGGGCACCGGCGCCTCGCAGGTGTCAGTCGGGGACCCAACGAAGTTCGCGTCCGTGGTGAGTTGGAAGAACCGGCTCTGGTTCGTGGAGCGCGACACGCAGCACGCGTGGTACCTGCCCGTCGGTTCGCTCTACGGCGCCGCGAGCAAGTTCGTCTTCGGCTCGCGGTTCAAGGCGGGCGGCGACCTGCGCGGCCTGTGGAGCTGGACGTACGACGGCGGGAGCGGGATCGACGACGCGCTCGTGGCCGTCTCCGGCGGCGGCGACGTCCTGATCTACAAGGGGTGGGATCCCTCGCAGGCCTCCGGCTTCGCGCTCTCGGGCGTGTGGTCGGTCGGTGCCGTTCCCGCCGGCCGCCGGCTGTGCACGGATTTCGGCGGCGACCTGCTCGTCATGAGCTCGATGGGGATCCTCCCGCTCTCCAAGCTCACGTCGGGGAGCGTCCTCTACGAGCGGACGCAGTACCAGACGGCGAAGATCGCGAACCTCTGGAACCAGCTCCAGGCATCCACGTTCTCGCTGCGCGGCTGGGCGATGCGTCTGCATCCGCTCGACGCGGCGCTCATGGTCGTTATGCCGGTCGCGGCGGGGCAGCCGTCGCAGCAGCTCGTGATGAGCCTCACCACGAAGGGTTGGCACCAGTACCGCGACATGCCCATGAGCATCGCGGCCGAGCCGTGGAACGGGACGTTCTACTTCGGGACGGCGGACGGGCGGATCTGCGCGAACGACGGGTACGTCGATGGCGTGACGCTCGCAAACCCGAACTCCTACGCGCCGATCAACTGGAGCCTCCTCTCGGCGTTCACGAACATGGGGAGCGCGGCGCAGAAGCGGATCCACGCGATCCGCGCGACGATCCTCTCGCAGGGCGGAGCGATCCCGTACCAGGCCCAGGCGAAGTTCCGATGGGACCGGTCCGAGGGAGCGCCGCCTCAGGTTGCGCTCGCCGGCGGGGCAGCTGGCGCGGTCTGGGACATCGCGAAGTGGGATCAGGCGGTGTGGGGCGGAGACTACCAGGCGCAGCAGCAGGTGTTCGGCGCGGCGGGATGCGCGCCGGAGATCGCCATCGCGATCCGGGGCGCCGCGTCGTCGCGCATGACCCTCACCGGCATCGACGTAGCGTACGAGACGGGAGGCATCCTGTGATCGTCGTCCGCGCTGCGCCTCCCGAGCACTACCGCTGGATCGCCGAACGCGCGCAGCTCGTGTGCGGGTCGCAGTTCCGCGCGCTCGAGGCGGTGGACGGGGACCGCATCGTCGCCATGGTGGGGTTCGATGGCTGGACGCCGAACGCGGTGTCGATGCACGTGGCGCTCGATCACCCGTCGGCGCTCCGCCACGTGCTCCGTCCCGCGTTCGGGATCGCGTTCGATGCCCCTCCGGGCGGCGCGGGCAAGGGCGTCGCCGTCGCGACGGTGCTCTCGACGAACCGGGCCTCGCTTCGGCTCGTCAAGCACCTCGGGTTCCGGGAGGTCGGGCGGATCACGGGAGGCTGGGAGCGCGGGGTGGATCTCGTGCTCCTCGAGCTCTCGCGCGAGCGGTGCCGGTGGGTGGCGCACCAGGATCGGAGGGTCGCAGCATGAGCAAGGGCAAGGGTGGCAGCGCGCCCAGCGCGCCGAACTTCCAGCAGATGGCGCAGCTCCAGGCGCAGTCGTCGCAGCAGGCGACGAACGCGCAGACGCAGGCGAACCGCCCGAGCCAGTACAGCCCGTTCGCCTCCTCGTACTGGACGCAGGGGCCGAACGGCGAGTGGTCCCAGCGGACCGCGCTCTCCGGCGGTCTCGGGGCCGGGGCGCAGAACCTCGAGAGCCAGATCGGCGCGCAGGGCGCGATCGGGACCGGCGACGAGGCCCGGAAGTCGGCGACGGACGCCTACTACAAGCAGGCCACCTCTCGGCTCGATCCGGAGTGGTCCCAGCGCGAGGAAGCCACGCGCGCTCAGCTCGCGAACCAGGGGCTCGATCCGGGATCCGAGGCCTACGACAACGCGATGGGAAACCTCGAGCGGGCGCGCAACGACGCCTACTCGAGCGCGGAGAACCAGGCGCAGACGGCCGGAAACCAGGCCCAGGCGCTCACGTTCGGCGAGAACCTCCAGTCGCAGATGGCGCCGTACCAGCAGCTCGGCGCACTCCAGGGGCTCACGCAGCAGAACGGGTTCAGCCAGGCCGGCGCCGCGCAGCCGACACAGTACCTGCCCGCGGCGATGGCCGCCTACAACGGCGCGCTGCAGGGGTACGGCATCGATCAGGCGGGCAAGAACTCGACGATGAGCGGGCTCGGCCAGCTCGGGGGCTCCGCGATGATGGCGGCGGCCCTCATGTAGGAGGCGACGATGATGGGCATGGGTGGAATGGGCGGGGGCGGTCACGCTGGCCACGGCGGCAAGCACGCCGGCCACGGCGGTCGGAAGCCGGTGGCGATCCAGGCCTTCATCCAGGCGCTGCGGCGGCGCCAGGGCGGGATGCAGCCTCCCACGGACCAGGGCGCGGACGGGGGGATGATGGGCGGCGGGATGGCGGGAATGGGCGGCATGCCGATGGGCGGCGGCCACATGCACGGAGGGTGAGCTGATGGACCACTCGATGCACGGCGGCGGGTTCCCCGCGCTCCCTCCAGCAACCAATCCCGGGGACGACGACCTCTACGCCCTGATCCAGAACGCTGACCCGGCGACGCTCCAGAGCATGATCGACGCGGGGCTCGTCCCGGGCCGGATGGGGGTCGAGCAGCAGATGATGGGGATGGGGCAGGGGCTCGCCGAGACGCCGACGCCCCAGGGCCGGCAGGTCGGCAACACGTACGTCGCCGCGTCGCCCATCGAGCACCTGTCCGCGGCGCTGCGCCAGGGCATCGGGGCGCAGATGCAGCACAAGGCGATGCAGGAGCAGAGCGGCCTCATCGGGCAGCAGGGGGCCGGGCGGCTCGCGTACCTGAAGCTCCTCGCCGGTCGAGGCCCGCAGTCGTCTGCGGCGCCGGAGACGCTCCCTCTCGGCTCGGCGGACCTCCCCGACACGAGCGGACTCTCCTGAGGCGACGATGGACGGCAACCTCCTCGATCTCTTCGCGGGCGACGACGCGACGGCGAACAACGAGGCGTCGGCGCTGGCGAACGCGATCCGCGCGCGGCGCGCGGCTGGCACGCTCGGGATGATCACCGGCGACCCGGCCATGGCCGGGGTCGGCAGGCAGCTCGCCGGCAACGCCGACGCGCTCGAGGGGAAGCTCTTCGACGTCGGGCAGGCGCGTCTCCACTACGGCCCGCAGATGGAGGAGCACCAGAACCTCCAGGCTGCGCGCCAGAACCCGGCCTACGCCGCCGCGCTCCGCGACACGCTGCACCGGTACGGCTCGAACGTCTCGGACGACGCGCCGGCCCAGGTGCTCGAGCGGCTCCTCCCGGTCGAGGAGAAGTTTGCGCAGGCGAACATGATGGGCGGCCTCCGCTACGCGCTCCAGGGCCGGCTCCAGCAGAAGACCGACCCGGGCACCGGCGAGACCTACCTCCTCAGTCCGCTCGACGGGGCCACGTACTACATGAACGGCTCGCCGCGGACCCACGGCGTCCGGCGCCCCGGCTTCGGCGGTCCCGGCTTCGGCAGCTTCCCGGGAGCTCCGGGAGGCGCTCCGGCTCCCGCTCCCGCCGCGGGCCCCGCGCCGGCGGCCGCGCCGCGCGGCGCGCCCGCGTCGCTCCTCCCCGGCGCTTCCTCGGCCGCCGGCGGAGGCCGCACGCCGCTCCCGGGCCCGGCCACCGCGGGCGGCAGCTCCCCGGCGGCCGGCACGGGGGGCGGCGCGTCCTACCCGCGTCTCTACGGGAAGGTGCTCGACGCCGCGCTCCAGAAGCTCGGCACCGACTTCGACCCGAACAAGTCCGGAGGCGAGATCCAGCGGAACCAGGCGCGGCTCAACGCGGCCATCCGGCTCCGCAAGCTCGTCACGGACGAGAACGGTAACGTGAAGGCCATGATCCCGCCGCAGTTCATGCGGGAGACGGCCGCGGCGCTCGCCGGGCTCATCTCGAACGGCGGCCAGCCGGCGCAGTCGCTCATCGAGGAGCTCTCGCCGCGCACCGGAAGCAGCAAGGTCGCGGACATCGTCCAGTGGATCACCGCGCACCCTCAGGACGCGGGGCAGCAGGCGTTCGCGAAGCTCTACCTCGAAAGCGCGAACAGGGAGGCGGAAGCGGCGCAGGAGGCGCTCAACCAGGGCGTCTCGGCGCGGTTCGGGAAGCACCAGCGGGTGGTGTACGGGAACCCGGAGGAGGCGCGCCGCACGCTCGAACCCTACGGCTGGACGATCCAGCGGGTCGGCCGGGACTGGAAGCTCGTCCCGGGCGGCGCGCGCGCCGGGACCGCGGCCGGGCCGGCTCCGACGGCGGCCGGTCCGGCTCGGATCTCCTCCGATGCTGAGTACGACGCGCTGCCCTCAGGGGCGCAGTACGTCGGGCCCGACGGGAAGTTGCGGAGGAAGCGGTAATGGGCTGGCGCGACGATCCGGTCGTTGAGCAGCCGGCCCGACCTGCGGCGACGCCACGGTGGGCGAGCGACCCCGAGGTCGGGGCGCTGCAGCCGCCGGAACTCCTCCCGTCGCACGCGGTCCCGGGCGTCGGCGAGACGGCGATTCGGCATGCCGCGAACGGGGCCGCGCTCGGCGGAGCCCCGCACCTGCGCGGCCTCTACGCCGCCGGCGCCGACGCTCCGCCGGGCGAGAACGGCCCGATGGACCCGCTCACGACCGCGGCCGACGTGGCGCGCGGCATCTGGCGCCGATTCCGCGGCGACAAGAGCGCGGAGGCGCGTTACCAGGCGGCGAAGAAGGAGGAAAACGAGGCTCTCCAGAGAAGCATGGCCGCTCATCCGGTGGTCGGTTTCGGTGCGGAGATCGCGGGCGGCGCTCCGCTCGGCGGGCTCGCGGCCTCCGTAGCGCCGACGATTCGAGGGGGCGGACTGCTCCCTCGAGCAGCGAACGCCGCTCTACAGGGTGGGGCCGTCGGCACGGTGTCGGGGCTCGTCTCGGGTGAGGACGCCGGTGAGATCGGTTCGCGGGCCGGGGTTGGAGCGCTGACGGGGAGCGCGCTCCCTCTCGCCGGTGCCGCATGGGGAGCAGCGAAGGGCGCACTCGGGCGCACGCTGATCCCGCGGCTCCGTGATATCGCGGTCGCCCAGGGCCGCAAGGTACTCACCGGCAACACCGCTCCGCTTGCCACGCGCAAGCCACTCTCGCCGGAGGCGGTCCGAGTCGCGTACGAGGAAGGTGCGATCGGTCCGTTCGGGACCGTCGAGAAAGCGGCCGAGAAGCTCGGTGCCTCGCGTGAGGCCGTCGGCGATCAGTACGGCCAGATCATCGATGCGCTCGCAGCGAAGGGTGTCACCGGGCCCAAGGCGCAGGATCTCGCCGCCCAACTCGTCGCCGAAGCGACGGCGACCGAGGGTCGCACCCTCGGCAGCCCGACGCCGGGCCTGTTCCGTTCGACCGCGGACGAACTCACGAGCAAGCCGACCGACGCGGCCGGTTACCTCGGGCTGGCGCAGGCCGAGAACATGAAGCGCACGCTCCAGCAGGCGGCGCGGTCCGAGTACGTGAAGGAGGGGCCGCAGTCGCTCGCGGGCGAGGCGAAAACCGGGATCGCGAGCCGGCTGCGCCAGGCGATCGAGGACGCCGTGTCCTCTCAGGCCTCCAAGGCGCCCGAGGAGGCCGCCGCGTTCGAGCCGGTGAAGGAGCGCCTCTCGCGCATCATCGAGGCATCGAACGCTGCGAACAGAGGAGCCGCTCGCGCGGCGAACCGCCAGACGCACGGGCTCGGGGCGAAGGTCATGGCCTCGGGAGCGCTCGCGCACGGCGGCGCGCCGGAAGCGGCCGTGACGCTCGCGGCATCGACCGCGGCCCGAAACCGGCTTCCCGCCACGCTCGGATGGCTGGCGAACACCACGGCCGATGCTCTCGCACCAGGGGCGGCCACACCCCACCCGATGAGCCCGCAGATCGCGGCCCTCATCGCCTCGCTGCGGAAGCCGGGACTGCGACTCGCGCCGTCGGCGATGACGCCCGCGGCCGCGGACGAGGAGGGTGATCGCTGATGACCCGGATGCTGCCGGACCAGACCAGGAACCCGACGATCACCCGCAGCAGGATTCGCACGAAGGAGAACGGTACATGAAGCGAATCGGACTCGCCATCGCCCTCGGGGTCGCCCTGGCCCTCACGGGCACCGTCGCGCTCGCCGCCCGCAACAGCTCGGGGACGATGACGCTCCCCGCGGGCAACCCGTTCGTCCCGGGGACGGCGATCTCGTCCTCCGTGATGAACAACACGATGACCGATCTGGCGAACGAGCTCACGAACTCGCTCGACCGGACCGGGCGGGGCGGGATGCTCGCTCCGATGCGTGGTCCCGACGGCTCGGTGACCGCGCCGACGCTCTCCTGGACGAACGAAACGAACAGCGGGCTCTACCGGATCAGCGCATCCGACCTCGGGCTCTCCGTCGGCGGAACGAAGCGGGTGGAGTGGACCTCGACCGGCGAAGTGCTCACCGGCACGCAGTCAATCAGCGGGAACACGTCGATCGGCGGGACGCTGGCCGTCACCGGCACGGCGACCCTCACCGGGGCGACGACGCTGACGGGCGGCCTCGGAGGCAACCTGCCGGCGAACGCGTACTCGATCACCGGGCTCGCGACGCCCGTCAACTCCGGCGACGCGGCCACGAAGGGATACGTGGACGGGGCTGTCGTCGGGGCCGGTGTCGGGGCACCGGTGATGTCGGCGAGTTCCGGCACCTTCACGACGACGAGCACGGGGGGCTTCGTGAGTGTCACGAACCTCAGCGCCACGATTACGACCCACGGCAGTCCAGTGATGGTGATGGGAATTCCTGCCGACGCAACTTCTGGGTCCACCATCAACAACTCGGCCACTTCTGGCGCAGGCACGTCGGTGATCCTTCAGCGCGACGGAACGAGCGTCGCCCGGTGGTACGCGGTGGCCCCGGCAGGAGTCACGATCCAGTACGTCGACGTCCCCGCCGCGGGGTCGCATACGTACTCGGTCCTGGTAGAGGTCAACGGGTCCGGTACTGTCTACGTGACAGCGGTGAAGCTTGCGGCCATCGAGCTCTAGCGACATGAGCCCCGCCGCCACAGAGTTCGTGGAGCTCGGCCGCCTCGACGAGCGCGTCGAGCAGCTCGAGGACCGCGAGGACAAGCAGGACCGGCAGCTCGAGGAGCTCGGCGCCGGACTCGGCGCGATCCGCGAGGAGCTTGCCGGGATGCGGGGCGAGCTCCGAGGCGCCCTCTCGGCCTCGAAGGTCAGCGGGGCCGTTATCGGCGCGCTCGTTTCGGCGGTCGCGAGCGGGGCGCTCGCCCTGCTCGTGTTCCTGCTCAACAGGAGGCCGTGATGGCAGAGGATCCAAAGAGGACGTGGTCGATCGGGCTTCTCGCCCTGACGTTGTGGCGCGAGGCACGGGGGCAGCATCGCGCGGCGATCGAGGCGGTCGCGTGCTCGATCATGAACCGGGTGGCTCGGCCGAGTTGGTGGGGCTCGACCGTGGCCGAGGTGCTCTCGAAGAAGTGGCAGTACTCGAGCCTCACCGACCCACACGACCCGCAGCTCACGCTGTGGCCGGCGGTCGACGGCGTGTTCCTCTCGTGCCTGGAGATCGCTCGGCTCGCGATCGATGGGCAGATCAAGAACGCCGTGCCGGGCGCGGACAGCTACCACGACACGTCGATCGCGCCGCCGGCGTGGACGAAGGCGGCGCGACGCGTGGGGCAGGTGGGCGCGTTCATCTTCTATGACACGGACCACGACTACGAGCGCAAGGCGCTCGCGGAGGCTGCATGATCCCGCTCATCAAGGCCATCATCCACGCGCTGCTCTGGGACGAGCTCGCCGCGATCCGCTGGCTCCGTGGCGCCTGCCTCACGTTCGCCGCTGGCGGCGTCGCGTTCGCGGACCAGATCGCCGGCATCCTCGGCGAGGCCGGCGCGCCGCGCGTCGTTCAGGCGATCAAGCTGGTGGCGGTCGCCTGCGGCTTCCTTGGCGGCGCGATCACCGCCGGCCAGCGGAACCCGCCGGCGACCACGGCGCCGACGGCGGGGGGCACGCCGTGACCTTCCACGCTTGGTCCCTGTTCTTCTTGCGTCTCGGCGCCTGGCTCCTCGTGGGCGGCGCGTCCGGGCTCGTCGTGTGGGGCATCTTCGACCTGGTGGCGATCGCCCGGGGTGAGCTCGCCGGAAACTCGATCTCGCTCGCGGCGCAGCGCGCGCTGTACGCGGCGCCCCCCGGGCTCCTCATCGTCGTCACCGCGGTGATCGTCCTCGTCATCGGGGTGCTCCTCGGCCACTTCGGATGGCCGCAGTACCGGAGCGCGCCGTGATCGCGAGCGTGCGCGCGGTCCTCGAGGCGGCCCGACCCGGTGCGGCGCGCGCCGCGCGGTGGGCGTGGGAGCACCGGACCATCGTCCTCGCCGCCCTGGTGCTGCTCCTCGCCGCCGTGGGGCTGCGGTCCTGCCGGCGGGCGGAGCACGCCGAAGGGCAGGCCGCCGCGGCGGCCACCCGGTCCGCCGGCGAGGCGCGGGCGGAGGCCGCGGGGATCCCCGTGGTCCACGAGGTGCCCTCAGCCCAGGTGGCCGAGGAGCGGGCGCGGCTCGAGCGGGAGGATCCGGTCCTCCGGGACGAGCTCGCGCGCGCGGAGCGGGAGCTGGGGAAGCTGCGCGCCGAGCTCGTCGCGCGGGCGCAGGCGGCGCCGGCTCCGGTCACCGCCGCGCCGCGGCCGCCGCAGGCCGCGGGCGAGCCGTCGCGACCGACCGTGCTACTCCAGGGCGACCAGCTCCGCCTCGGCGCCGACCTGGTGGTCGCCCGGGCGCCGTCGGGCGCGCACGTCCTCGAGGGGACGCTCTACGCCAACCGCGACTCGGACGGCGCGCTCCTGGTCCGACAGACGATCTCGTCTCCCGTGACCGTCGCGGTCGAAGCGACCTCCGCCGCGGCGAGCTGCCAGGCCGCCCAGGACCGCGCCTGGCGCGTCGGCCCGGTGGGGGGCGCCTCGGGGTCGGGGTGGCTCGCCGGCGCGGCCTACGCGCGGCGGCTGGACCTGTGGGGCTGGCGCCCGGAGGCGCTCGTCACAGGGGCGGCCGGGCCGGGCCGCGCCGTGCTCCTGGGCGGCGTGCTGTTCTAGGGTGTCGCCGCGCGGTCAACTCCTCGAGCACGCGGTGGATGGGGCCAGCGTCTACCGAGAGGTGTACGACGCCACGGTACCAAGCCGCCGACGTCGCTCCTCCGAGACCCGTCGCGCCTCCTCCTGGATCGTGGAGATGGCGCTCCAGGAGATCGGCTTCACCACCCTGGGGTTCTTCGCCCGCGACGCCGGCATACCAGCCCCGCTACCCTCATTACATTTGGGCTTCAGGGTGAACCTGCACTCCATTGCTGCCTCCATCGGATGGGCCATGAACCGCAGCCGGCGTAGCATCCGCAGGCTTCGAAGTCGGCTCGACCGGGATAAGTGTAGCGATCGGGTCGCCTGTCTCCAAGAACCCGACGTGATGCCCTGTAGGGAGGCCTGCGACAGCCATCCTGGCGAGCATCCCGATCGAGGTCTCGATCTTCTCCGCCCGAAGCCCGATGGATGCCGCCTCGCGGACATCGATCACGAACTCGTGCTGCGGGTACCCGTTCGCGAGTTTCTCGGGAATGTCGCGCTCATGGTCGTGGGTATACCCACCGGCGGACTGCAGCAAGCGCTTCGCATACTCCTGTCCAATCTCGAGCGCGCGCTTGTACCGTCCGAGGTCCATCGGGTCGATCTGTTCAAACAGGGGGCGGACGACGGGAGCCGCGAACTCCGTCGCGAGTTTGAGGGAGTCCTTAATGCCTCGACCGGTCTGTCCCAGCACCAGCATCATGGTTTCGTCGAGGAACCGGTGGCAAAAGCCGCTGACCGCTTCGAGCCCCTTCATGCCCTCGAGCGCGGAAATCCTTTCCTCCGGCTCGTGAGGATGCGGGATCTGCGTGTCGATCGGCCCAAGTTCCGCGCCTTCCGCCATCAGGATCTGTTTCGCCCCAAGTGAAAGCAGTGTGGCGGCGCTCTTCGCTCGGCGTGGGATGATAGCCGTGAACCCGGCCCCGTCATCGAACTCCTGCAGGAGCCGGGCGATCTTGTACGCAGATCCCGGGTATCCGCCGAGGGAATGAATGATGACGTCCAGCTTCGTCGCGCGCGGCAGCCCCTGAACGGCGATCCAGACCTTGTCGTAGCTGGAATTCGAAATTCCCTCGCCCTTCTCGTTGGGCGCGAACATGAGGACTCGCGTCCCCCGCAGCGCCTCGATCGTCGCGACTAGGTCCGCCGAGCTGGGCATGTCTTCTCCAGCGGCGACGGCGCCGTTCACCTTGTGGGCGTCAGCCATAGGGGGGACTATATTTGGAGTCGCGTCGCAAGTGCAACGCGGTGTGAAGCCGCTCAGCCCCGGCACACCTCGATGACCGCGGCGTCGGGTCGCAGTGATCACGCACGGTGCGGGTTCCGCTCTAGACTCCGGCCGTGGACTGGCGATGCGCCGTGTGTCGCTGCGGGTGGAAGACCGCTGTCCGGCGGTCGATCGCGCGTGGCACGTTCTTGCAGATTACGGCCGTCACGTGCAGCCCCGAGTGCCGAGACGAGCACGTACGGCGTGAGGGGACCCGGCGCTCGCGCGAACGGTACCGGCGTGTCGAACGCGGCGCGCGCTGGACGTGTACCGTGTGCGGAGTCGGGAAGGCGGTGGCGGAGCGTCGGCGCAAGCGACGCGGGCTCGAACCGCTCCGCGGGCGCGCCAAGACGTGCTCGCCGGAGTGCCGCGCAGAGCGGAACCGGCGGGGAATGCGCGGAGAGCGCCTCCCACTGCCGCGCGGGATGCGGCCCTTCTACCGGAGGAGGCGCCGGTGACGGACCAGCTGCTCGAGCTCTGGGAGTTCCCCCGCGGGTTCGACCTCGGGAAGATCACCGAGATCGCGCAGGACCGGCTCACGCCTCCGGACCTCCGCGCGCAGCTCGTCACGAGCCGCGGCGATGTCCTCACCGCGCAGATCGTCGAGGGGAGGGCGACCGAAGGCACGGACTTCCTCGTCTACGTCCGAGGGCGCGGCGCGTTCGAGGTGCTGCGCCGCGAGGTGTGGCCGGGCGGGCGTGCTATGGTGACGCTCACGGCGTGGCCGATCGCCAAGTGAGGGCGCGTAGCGCGATGGCTCTGCGATTCCCACTCTGTTCCCACGCGCGTCGTCCGAGGACGTCCGAAGGCGGCCGCAAACGGTCTGATTTTACGGGATCCGACCAGCCACAACCGCCATGGACGAGACTGCAAAACCCGTATTCGGCGGTTCGAATCCGCCCGGTGCCTC
>NZ_JALCZA010000046.1:0-34865 GCF_022690765.1 Anaeromyxobacter oryzisoli
GGCCGCCAGCTCCTGCGAGAGCTCGCCCTCCCGGCGCTGCGCCTGGCGACGCAGCTCCTCCCGCGCCTCCTCGGCGCGGGCCGCCGCCGCGCGGGCCGCCTTCAGCTCCTCGGCCGCCGCGGTGGTCTTCGCCGTCGCCTCCTCGCGCGCCGCCGTGAGCTCCGCCTCGAGGGCGCCGACCCGCTCCACCGCCGCGGCGCGCGCCTCCTGCCCGGCCCGCGCCGCGGCCTCGACCTCCGCGATCTTCGCGGTGAGCCGCTGCACCTCGCCGCGCGCCGCCTCGCCGGTGTCCGCCGCCGAGCGCGCCCGGGCCTCGGCGTCCTCGAGCCGCCCCGCGAGCTCCTCCCGGTCCGTCCGGAGCGCCCCCGCCTCCTCCGCGGCCGCGTCGCGCTCGCCGGTGCGGACCGCCAGCTCCGCGTCGCGCGCGTCGAGCGTCGTCCGGACCGCGTCGCGCTCCCGCCCGGCGCTCTCCGCGGCGGCACGTTGCCGGTCCACCTCGCGCCGGAGCTCCTCGCGCTCCGCGGCGAGCTCCTGCGCGCGCGCCTCCCAGCCCGTCCGCGCCGCCTCGTGGGCGCGCTCCGCGATGCCCGCCGACTCGCGGGCGGTCTCCGCGGCCCGCTCCGCCTCGAGCCGCGCGGCCTCCGCCTGGGCCCGCGCCGTCTCGAGCGCCTGGAGCCGCGCCGTCGCCTCCTGGGCGGCCCCGGCCGACGACGCCTGGAGCTCGGCGCGCTCGGCCTCGAGCGCCCCGCGCACCTCGGCGAGCTCCGCGCGCGCTTCCTCCTCGCGCTCCGTCAGCTCGCGGGAGAGCCCCTCGATCTCGCCCTCCAGCGCCCCGATCTGCTGGAGGTGGTCCTGCACCTCGCGCCCGAGGTCCTCCTCGCGCGCGCGCGCGGCCTCGCGGAAGCTCCGGTACTCCTCGTCGAGGAGCCGCAGCCGCTGCTCGCGGTCGCGGATCGCGTCCTCGCGGTCCTCGATCCGCGCCTGGAGCGCCGCCGCCGCCTCGCGCGCCGACTCCGCGGCGCGCTCGCGCTCCCGCTCGGACTCCTCCAGGGCCGCCCGCGCCTCGGCGACCTGCGCCTCGAGCACCTGCCGCGCCTCCGCCGCTTCTCCCCGGACGGCCTCGCGCTCCGCCGCGATCGCATCCGCCCGGGCCGTGGCCTCCGCCACCCGCGCCTCGAGGGCCTCGCCGCGCTCCGCCGCCTCGCGCCGCGCCGTGGCGAGCTCCTCCTCGACGCCGCGCCGCGCCGCCTGCTCGACCTCGAGCCGGGCGTCGGCCTCGCGCTGCGCCTCCTCCGCGGCCCGCCGCGCCGCCTCGAGGGCGGCCTCCGCGGAGGTGAGCTCCTCGGCGCGCCGGGCGATCTCCTCCTGCAGCTCCCGCTCGCGCGCCTCCATCCGCGCCGCGTCCGCGCGGGCCTGCCGGTCGAGGCGGGCGATCTCCTCCTGCGCGCCGTCGAGGGCGACCTTCCGGTGCGCGAGGTCGTCCTCGCGGCGCCGCAGCTCGCGCTCGAGCTCGTGGATCCGCCGCTCGCTCGCGGCGACGACCTCGATCAGCTCCTTCTCCTGGCTGAACTTCTCGAGGAGCAGCCCGTCCACCGAAGCGCCGTACTCGCGCTCCTTCGCGACGAACGCCTCGCGGGCCTCCCCGAGCCGACGGAGCAGATCCTCGACCTGGAGCTTGAGCCCCTGGAGCTCGACGTCCTTGTCGTGGATGCGCTCGTCCACCGAGGCGAGCTCGCGCTCGCGGACCTCCCAGATCTCCGCGATGTGCGCGATCTGCGCCTCGCGCCACTTGAGGTCCTCGCGCAGGAGCTGGGCACGCCCCTCTGGCGTCTGCAGCAGGTCGCGCCGGGGAGGCGGGCGGCGCCGGAGCGCCTCCGCCGCGAGCTCCTCGCGGTGCTCCGCGATCGACTGGAAGACCCGGTCCACGTAGAGCCGGTCCTCGTCCGTGATGATCGAGCGCTGCGGTCTCCGCGGCATCGGCGGCGGTGCCGGGGGCTCCTCGCCACCCGGCTCGCGCGCGGCCGCCTCGCCGCCCGGAGCGCCGCCCGCCGGCGCCTCGACCCCCGGCGTCTCGACCCCCGTGGGCTCGCCCCCCTCACCGCCGCCGTCCCCGGCGCCGGGCGCCGCGGCAGGCGCGCCGGGCTCCAGGCCGGCCTCGGCCCGGACCTCGGCCGGGGCCTCCGGCTCGACGGTCTGGACGTCGGCGTCGTCCACCTCGACCGGCTCGGCGGCGGCCAGGAGCCGGGCCGCGAGCTTCACGAGCGCGTCGGTGTCGAGCGGCATCGCGAGGTAGCCGTTCGCCGCCCACGGCGTGCGCGCGTGCTCCGCGAGCGACTCGGGCGCCGTCTCGGACGAATAGAGGATCACCGGGATGCGGGCGGTGGCGCGGTCGTGCCGCAGGCGCGCGCACCACGAGAACCCGGAGAGGTCCGGCAGCTCGGCGCGGACGACGCACAGATCGGGGCGCCGCTCCGCGATGTCGAGCTCCGCCTCCGCGGAGCTCGCCGCGACGCGGGTGGAGTGGCCTTCGTCATGGAACAGGGACGCGACGGACAGCGCGAACGCGTTGTCCGGCTCGACGATGAGGACGCGCTTCGAGTCTGCCATTGTGGGATGCGGGAGGGCTCCCGCCGGGGCGTCGAGTGTATCCTCGGCGTCGGCTCCAATCTAGACATCGAGCGAGCCGGCGCGCGCCTCTCAGGCGCGCACACTCGCCCACCGCGTGCGGGGGCGGCCGTGCGGGGCGAGGGATTGCCGGCGGGGGCCGCCGTTCCGATCGTGTCGGCGCTCCAGCGTCACCTGGAGCGGACCCACATGGTGCTCGTCCCCGTCCTCCTCGCCGCCGCCGCGGCCGCCTCCGGCCAGGCGCCCGAGGCGTGGCCGCCCCCTCCAGAGAACCTCCTCAGCGGCCCCGCGCGGTGCGTGCTTCGCTACCTCGAGGCGGTCCGGCTGGCGGAGCGCCACGCCGGCGACGTCGCCGACGGGCGTCCGGCGCCGCCTCGCGCGCGAGCCTACGAGGTGGCGAGGCGGCTCACCGCGCCCCGGGCACTCGACGAGATCGCCCGGCGCGCGGCGCGGGGCGAGGGGCACCCGCTCGCCCCGTGGCGGCTCGCGGCGCGCCGCGTCCTCGACTCGTTCGAGCTGCTCGCGGTCCGCCGGGCGCCGCGGGGCGCGGCGGTGGTGACCGTCCGCGAGCGCACGTCCGTGCCCGGCGACGGAGCGGCGCCGGTGAGCGCCGTCGCGGAGTACCTCGTCGCGCGGGTCGGCGGCGACTGGCGCGTCGTGGACAGGCGGGTCGGCGCGTCGTTCGACGACGCCGACGTCGCCGCGGGGTATGCGGAGTGGTTCGACGATCCGTCCGCGCTGCACGTCCGGCCCGCCGTCGAGGCGCGCGCCGCGCCCCCGCCGGCACCCGGCCCCCGGCGCCCGGCGGCGCCCCGGCAGGGCGGGTGAGGCTCAGGCTTCGGGCAGGAAGGAGCCCGAGCCCGGAACGCGCACGCGAACCCGTGATCCTCTTTCCCTGTCCCACCGCACGGGCCACGGGAAGCGGCGGGGCACGGGTGCGGGTTCGGGTGCGGGGTCGGGTGCGACTTCTCACACGTCGATCCGCACGTGCAGCGGCCCCCCGTGGACGTCGAGCACCTCGGCGAACGCGCTGGTGACACCGTGCGTGAACCTGAGGGTCGCCCGCGCCTGCCCGATCCGGAGCCCCTCGAGCGTGAGGGAGGGGAGCCACGGCGGGAGCCAGGGCTGGATCACGTGCAGGGTGTGGGCGGGGGCGTCGGGGAACAGCCCGAGCACCGCCCGCAGGAGCAGGAACCAGGCGGCGGACGACCACGCCTGCGGCGAGCACGCGACCGGGTAGTGCACCGGGAACTGCCCGTCGGCGCGGGACAGGCCGCAGAACAGCTCGGGGAGCCGGAGCTGCCGGAAGTGCTGCGCGGCGTCCCAGAGCCCGCCGAGCACGAGCCCGGCCTCGCGGGTCATCCCGTACGCGGAGAGGCCCATGGCGCACAGCGCGTTGTCGTGCGGCCACACGGTGCCGTCGTGGTAGCTGAGCGGGTTGTACGCCCGCTGGCCCGCCGCGAGCGTCCGGATCCCCCACCCGCTCCACATCCCCTCCCCGAGGAGGGACGAGGCGACGCGCCGGGCGCGGTCCGCGCGGACGGCGCGCGAGAACAGCAGGTGGCCCGCGTTCGAGCTCACCGCGTCCACCACGCGCTTGTCGCGGTCGAGCGCGAGCGCGTACGTCCCGGGCCCGTCCATCCAGAGTCGCTCCTCCAGCACGTCCGCGTGCGAGCGCGCGGCGGCGCGGAGCGCCTTCGCCTCCGCTCGGCGCCCGCGTCGCTCGAGGAGGTCGGCCATCCGGCGCCGGGCGTCGATCGCGTAGCCCTGCGCCTCCACGAGCGCGATGGGAGGCTCCGCCGGCGTCCCGTCCGCGAAGGGCACGCCGTCGTGGCTGTCCTTCCAGCCCTGGTTGCGGAGCCCCTTCGTCGTCCGGCGCTGGTACTCGACGAGGCCGTCGCCGTCCCGATCCGCCCAGTGGTCGAGCCACCCGACGGCGCGCTCGGCCGCGGGCAGCAGGGCGTCCACGGTCTCCCGGTCGTCGGTCCAGAGCTCGTACTCGGCCAGGAGCACGAGGAAGAGCGGCGTCGCGTCCACCGAGCCGTAGTACGGCGTGTGAGGCACCTCGCCGGCGGCCGCCATCTCCCCGAACCGGATCTCGTGGGGGATCTTGCCGGGCTCCTCGTCGCGGAGGGGATCGTCGCGCTCGCCCTGCAGCCGCGCGAGGAACCGGAGCGCGTCGCGCGCGATCTCCGGGGTCGCGAGGAGCGCCTCGTAGCCGGCGACGAGCGCGTCGCGCCCGAACGGGCAGGTGTACCAGGGGATGCCGGCGGAGATGACCGGCGCGCCGAAGTGGTACACGGTGAGCGCCTTCAGATCGGCGACCGCCTGCGCGAGCGCGCTCGTGAAGACCTCGTTCTTCCCCGAGAACCGGGTGGCGCCGCGGGCGAAGCTCGCGTACGCACCGTGCGTCTCCCCGGCGCGCGCGGCGAACGGGCGCGACGGACCGCGGGGGACCGGCCGCTCCTCGTCGAGCCCCCGCGACCGGCCCGGCGCGCCGTGCTCGATCCCCGCGGCCACGACGAACGTCACCTCGACCCGCTCCGCCGGCTCGAGGCGGAGCGACACCCGCGCGCCGCGGCCGCCGAGGTGCTCGAGGCGGGCCGGACCGTCGCGCGCGGTCCCCTCGATCCGGATCTCGGTGGCGTACCGGCGCCCGTCGCGGCCGTCGTACCGGAGCACCGCCCGGTCCGCCTCGATGCGCGGCACGCGGTAGGCGCCGCGACCGGCGCGGCGCGCGCCGCGGATCTCGAAGACGTCCGCGAAGTCCGCCGCCCAGCCGAGCTCGAGCCAGCCCTCCACCGGCTTGCCCTGGAAGTTCGAGAGCACGAGCCGGTCCACCAGGACGTCGTCGATGAGCATGTCGCGGCGCAGGTGGACGTAGTTCACCGGCTCGCGGCCGAGCAGGCCCCCCTCGTGCAGGCTCGTGACGGTGAAGTCGATCTGCGCCACGTAGTCGGAGGACACCTGCGAGGACAGGCAGAGCGGCGGGCCGCCGGCGACCCCCAGCCGCCAGGCCGAGAGGTGGCGCGTGTCGGTGAGGAAGAGGCCGAGGTCGCGGGCCCCCGACGGCGCGACGTCCCCGAGGCGGTTCGCGACGAGGAAGAGGTTCCCGCGCTTGAGGACGAGCTTCTCGACGCCGGTCGCCTCGGGCTGGGCGGACGGGTCGGAGTAACCGAGGAGATCCTCGGGGCGGGTGCTCACTGCGCCAGCGTCGTCCATCCTCCCTCCGCCGCCCTCCCCGTCGCCCGCGCCGCGCCGGCGCGCTCCGCGGCGCGCCTCCGGTCCGCGACCGCGGCGCGGTAGACCGCGACGTACTCCGCCGCCATGCGCGCGGAGGAGAACCGCTCCCGCGCGCGCGCCTGGATCGCCCGCCTGTCGAGGCCGGCCGCACGGCCGAGCGCGCGGGCCATCTCCGGCACGTCCCCGACCAGGAACCCGGTCACGCCGTCCTCGACGATCTCCGGCGCGGCGCCCCTCGGGAACGCGATCACCGGGCACCCCGCGAGCATCGCCTCGACGAGCACGAGGCCGAAGGGCTCCTCCCACCGGAGCGGCGCGAGCAGGGCCCGGGCGCGGGCGAACAGGCGGCGCTTCTCCGTCAGCCCGGCCGGACCGATCCACCGGACGTGCGGCCGCGCGAGCGCCGGCGCGAGCACGTCCTGCGCCCAGCGGTCGGGGCACTCGTCGCCGTGCTCGCGCCCGGCCACGACGATCCGCAGCCCGGCGCGGCGCGCGGCGTCGATCGCCAGCTCCGGCCCCTTGCACCAGGAGAGCCGGCCGAGGAAGAACGCGGCGTTCCCCCCGGGCCCCACCACCGGGTACAGGTCGGGGTCGAGGCCGTGGTGGACCACGTGCTGGGGCGACGGGCGCGCGAGCGCGGCCTGCCGCGAGGAGATCGCGACGTACCGCACCGGCGGGACCCGCTCGTAGAAGCGGGACAGCGCGGGGCTGGTGTCGTGGTGCACCGTGTACACGACGGGCGCGGGGAGCCCTCCCGCGAACGCGAGGAGCGACGGGAGGTGCGCGTGCACGACGTCGAAGGCCCCCCGCGAGATGTGCTCCGCCGCGAAGCGTGCGTGCAGGACCTCGGCGTAAGGATCGGGCGGCCAGACGGCCGTCTCGAAGGTCGCCCGCAGATCACGGGCCCGCGAGTCTCCGGTCGCGAACAGCGTGACCTGGTGCCCGGCGCGCTCGAGCTCGCGAGAGAGGGCGTGGACCACGAGCTCCGTGCCGCCGTATGCCGGCGGGGGGACCGCCACGAAGGGCGTCGAGACGAGCGCGATCCGCATGTGGGAAAAGTAGGCCCTCCACGGTGTCCGGGCGAGGGCGTGCGCGCGCGACCCCGCCGGAGGGACCTCGGGCCTTCTCGGGCCCTCGGCGTCTGGACGAGCCTGCTGAGAGACCTCGCGCCTCGGGCTTCGAGGTCGCGAGGGCGACGGCATCGCCCCCGCCGTCCGCGACCTGCCGTCCTCCTCTTTCCAGCCCGAAGCCTGACGCCTGAAGCCCGACGCCTGATACACTCACCGGCATGGAAGGACAGGGGCCACTCAGCGAGGAGATTTTTCACTCGTTCCTGCAGCTCGCGGTGAAGCGCCAGGCGAGCGACGTTCACTTCGAGGTGGGCTATCCGCCCACCTACCGTGTCTTCGGCGAGCTCCTCGCGGCGAAGTACCCGCCGCTGACCCACGCCGACACCGAGGCGATCGCCAACTTCGTGCTGCAGGCGCCCGGGTCCGGCTTCACGCCGCTCGACTTCCGCGAGGTGGACCGGAGCTACTCGCTCCCGGGGGTCTCGCGGTTCCGCGCCTCCATCTTCAAGCAGCGCGGGAGCTGGGGCGCGGTCATGCGGACCATCCCCTTCCAGATCCCCGAGTTCGAGTCGCTGAACCTGCCCCCCGTCGTGAAGACCATCGCCGACGCCCGGCGCGGCCTCGTCTGCGTGACGGGCGCCACCGGCAACGGCAAGTCCACGACCATCGCGAGCATCATCGACCACATCGTCCAGCAGGAGCGGCTCCACGTCGTCACGGTGGAGGATCCGATCGAGTTCATCTTCGCCGGCGGCAAGGGGCTCGTGATCCAGCGCGAGGTCGGCTCGGACACCGCGAGCTACACCGACGCGCTCCGCGCCGCGCTCCGGCAGGATCCGGACATCATCATGGTCGGCGAGCTCCGCGACCGCGAGGCGGCGGACATCTGCCTCAAGGCGGCCGAGACGGGCCACCTCGTCATCACCTCGCTCCACACCCCCGACATCCCGCGTGCGATCGGCCGGATCGTCGGCCTCTTCCCCGCCGACGAGCAGGACAACGTCCGCGCCCGCCTCGCGGACAACCTCCAGGCGGCGATCGCCCTGCGCCTCCTCATGCGCGCCGACGCGACCGGCCTCATCCCGGCGGTGGAGGCCCTCCTCGCGACCACGACGGTGCGCGAGATGATCCGCGACGGCTCCAAGGTGAACGAGCTCCGCGGCTACATGGACCAGGCGGGCGCCGACCTCGGGATGCACAGCTTCGACCAGTACCTCTACAAGCTGCACGAGGCGAAGCGCATCGGCCTCGACACCGCCCTCGCGAACGCGACCAACCGCGCCGATCTCGAGCGCCGCATCATGATGGAGACGGGAGGCCGTCCCACGTGAACCTGGCCGGCGCCGCCCCGGCGTCGCGCGTTCTGGTGGTGGGCTCGGACGCCGACGTCTCCATCGCGCTCCACCTGCACCTCGAGCGTGCGGGGTACGCGGTGTACTGCGTGCCGGGCCCGACGGACCTCGACGCGTTCATGCGCGCCGCCGCCCCGCACGTCGTCTGCCTGCTGCTCCCGGCGGCGCCGGACGGGACGTGGGGATCCGCCCTCACCACGGCCGCGAGCGCGGCGCGGGTGGGCATGCGGGTGGTGATGATCGCGCCGTCGCGCGAGATCGTCGAGCCGCTCGCCGCCGTCGCCGGTGCGGAGCGCGCCCTCGCCCGGAGCGAGGTCCTCGCGCGACCGCTCGTGGTGGTCGATCGCAACGCGGTCCCGGTCCCCTCGACCGCGGCCGTGCCGCCCCCGGTGCCGCCGCCCCGGGCGACCGCCGTCCCCTCCGCCGCGCCTACCGGCGCCCTCGTCCCCCCGCCGCCCGCGGGGCAGCCCCTCGACGCCTCGGAGGCGCGCGGCACCGGCCGCGCCCGCGCGCCGGTGGACCTGATGGCGCTCATCGACGAGGAGCTGGTGGACGAGCCGAAGCAGCGGCCCATGCTCACCCGCGTCGAGGTGAACGTGAGCCTCGTGTCGGAGCACAACTTCTACGTCGGGGCGACGCGGCGGGTGGACTCGGGCGGCGTCTTCATCGCCACCGCCCTGCCCCCGCCGACCGGCACGCGGCTCCAGGTCCGGCTCGGGCTCGCCGACGGGCGCAAGCTCGACCTCGACGGCGAGGTCTCCTTCATCCGCGAGAAGAGCGCCACCACGGGGCGGCAGCCGTCCGGCTGCGGCGTGCGGCTCCTCAACCTGCCCGGCTGGGCCATCGACGCGATCGACCGGTTCGTGCTCGCGCGCCAGCCGATCGTGTACACGCCGCCGTAGAGCTCGGGCGTGCCGGCATGCGCGTGAGGCGGCGCCAGGGCCTGCCAGCAGGCCAAGGGCGTGGTGAAATTCAGGCGCGCGTGCGGGCTCGAACGCGGCGCGCACCTCGACCGGAGGTCACGTGCTGCTCGATCCGACCGACCAGTTCATCAGGAACATCCGATCTGCCTGCGACCTCGACGGCAAGGCGGTCCTCGAGATCGGGTGCGGGTCGGGACGCATCACGCGGGACCTGGCCGCGTCCGCCAGAGAGGTCGTCGCGATCGATCCCGACCCGGTGGCGCTGGATCGAGCGCGCGCACGGGTGGCCGGCGCGAACGTGCTCTTCGTCTGTTCCAGCGCCGCGGACCTCGGGCTCGCAGGACGCACCTTCGACGTGGCGATCTTCTCGCTGTCGCTGCACCACGTCGCGCTCGAATTCATGGACGCGAGCCTCCTCGCGGCGGCTCGCGCGGTCAGCGCGGGAGGTCGCATCATCGTGATCGAGCCCGGCGACGAGGGAACGCTGATCGAGGCGGAGACGCGATTCGACGTCGGGGACGGCGACGAGCGACGCGCGAAGGCAGCGGCGCAGGAGGCCCTCCGCCGCCTGAAGGGGTGGACCGTGGACGAAACCGTCCGGTTTTGCACGCTCTTCCACTTCCAGAACGCTGCGGACTTCCTCGAGAACCTGCCGCCGCGCGGGGGACCCCCTGGCGACGCGCTGAGACGCTTCCTCGAGCATCACCGGGAGGACGACCGGATCGTGCTCTGGGCCGAACGAGGGATGGCCCTCCTTTCGCGCGTCCTCGGGTGATCCCGACTGCCGTCGGCGCCAGACCAGGGATGATCACGAGTCATTCGTGACCGCTTTAGCGATGCCCTAGCGACGTGCCCTTTTTCGAGGTTTGCTCAGCGTCATACGTCGGTTCTCGAATCCCGTAAAACGCGCCAGCGCCGCTCGTAATACGCGGGCTCCCCGAAGGGAGTGCGACGTGGCGCTCACGGTGAAGCTACCGACCGTCTCTCGACGCTCCGTGAGACCGTCCCCTACTCCTCCACCACCCGATCCGTCCGCCGCACTCCGAGCAGGTAGGGCTGGATGAACTGGTCCAGCTCGCCGTCGAGGACGTCGTCCACCTTGCCGGTCTCGACGCCGGTCCGCAGGTCCTTCACGAGCCGGTAGGGCTGGAGGACGTAGCTGCGGATCTGCGACCCGAAGTCGATGTCCTTCTTCAGCGCCTCGACGGCGTCGCGGGCCTCCTGGCGCTTGCGCTCCTCGAGGTCGTAGAGGCGGGACCGCAGGATCTTCCAGGCCACGCTCCGGTTCTTCTGCTGGCTCCGCTCGTTCTGCACCGCGACCACGATGCCGGTCGGGATGTGGGTCATGCGGACGGCGGAGTCGGTCTTGTTCACCTTCTGGCCGCCCGCGCCCGAGGACCGGAACGTGTCGATCCGGACGTCCGCCTCCTTGATGTCGATGACGATGTCGTCGGCGATCTCCGGGGTGACGTCCACCGCGGCGAAGCTCGTCTGCCGCCGCGCGTTCTGGTCGAAGGGGCTGATGCGCACGAGCCGGTGCACGCCGCGCTCGGCCTTCAGGAACCCGTAGGCGAAGTCGCCGCGGGCGATGAACGAGGCGGAGCTGATCCCGGCCTCCTCCCCCGCGACCAGGTCGGCCGGCTCCACCTCCCAGCCCTTCCGCTCGCAGTACCGCGCGTACATCCGGTACAGCATCGCGGCCCAGTCCATCGCCTCGACGCCGCCGGCGCCGCTCTTCACCTCGACGATGGCGCCGGCGCGATCGTTCGGGCCGGCGAGCATCTTCTGGAACTCGAGGGCCTCGAGATCCTTCCCGACCCCCTCGGCGGCCTGCGCGGCCTCCGCGCGCGTCCCGTCGTCGCGCGCCTCCTCGGCGAGCTCGTGGAGCGCCTGGGCGTCGTCGAGCGAGCGGCGGACCTTCGCGTACGCCTGCGTCACCTGCTCGAGCTGGGCCTTCTCCTTGAGGAGGGCCTGCGCCTTGGCGTTGTCGGTCCAGAAGGCGGCGTCCTCGGAGAGCTTCGCGATCTCCGCGACGCGAAGCTGCTTCCGATCGACGTCAAAGGGACCCCCGGAGCGCCTCCAGGCGTCGAGAGAGCTCGGTCAGGCGCTCGGTGGTGGGTGCGGCCATGGCTCCTAGTACTCCCCTGATGGCTCCGACGCGCGCCGCCGACGGAAGGTCGCCAGGAGGGCGAGCCCCGTGATCGCGGCGCTGGCGTGGGCGAAGAGGTCGCCGATGCTAGTGTAGAGGGTGCGCCCCCGCAACCGCGGCACGTCGGCGACGAGCAGCCGGGCCGGCTCGGCGGGATCGGGGGCGAGGTCCGGATCGACCGGCCCGACCTCGAGCGCCCCCGGCGCGACCTCTCCGGTCGGGAGGATCACCGCCGAGACCCCCGCGTACGCCGGCCGGAGGACGGCCTTCCCCGACTCGATGGCCCGGAGCCGCACGATCGCGAGGAACTGGTAGGGGCCGGACGAGTAGCCGTACCAGGCGTCGTTGGTCGGGTTCACGAGGAGCTCGGGCTCCGGCGACCCGCGGTCGAACGCGGCGGTGATCTCCGGGAAGATGGCGTCGAAGCAGATGAGCGGCGCGAGCCGCACCGGGGCCGGGGCGGCGGCGTGGGAGGGCGGGGCCGGGGTATCGGGCGCGGGCGCCGCCGCCCCGGAGGCGGGGACGGCCTGCGCCACGGCGGCGGGCGGGGTCGGGGCGGGCGGCGTGAACGAGAGCACGGCGAGCTCGTTCCCGGGCGCGACCGGCGCGAAGGTCGGCACCAGGTGGCCGACGAACGGGAGCACCGCGTGCACCCACTCCGGGACGTACTCGCCGAACGGGACGAGGTGGTGCTTCTGGTAGCGGCCGAGCACCTCGCGCCCGGGCGTCACGAGGAACACGGCGTTCCCGACCTGCGGGACGCGCTGCCCCGCCGCGCCCGGGCGCCACGCGAGGGTCGAGGCGCCCACCAGGACGTGCGCGCGGGTGAGGGCCGGGAGGCCGCTGCGGGCCTGGGCGAGGCTGTCGAGATCGGGCGGCACGTAGAGCGGGTACGCCGCCTCGGGCCAGACCACGAGATCGGCGCCGCGGCGCTCCGCCTCGAGCGTCGGCGGGACGAGGCGCGCGAGGATGTAGTCGCGGTTGTCCCGCGCCTCGTTCTTCACCGACTGATCGACGTTCGGCTGGACGACGCCGACGCGGAGCGAGAACGCGGAGGCCATCGTGGCGCGCACCGCCCGGAGGTGGAGCGCGCCGCCCGCGACCACCGCCGCGACCAGCGCGCCGGTCGCCGCGAGCGCTCGGATCGGCGCGGGCCGCCCCTCGCGCCGCGCCGCCACCGCCTCGGCGAGGACCGCGTTCACGAGCACCACGAGCGCCGCGATCCCGTACGGGCCCGCCGCGGCGGCGAGCTGGGCGACGGGCAGCGTCCGGGCCTGGGTGTAGCCGAGGTTCGCCCAGGGGAAGCCCGAGGCGAGGTAGTTCCGGGAGAGCTCGAAGGCGACCCAGACCAGGGGCAGGTGCGTCCAGAGCGGCCACCCGAGCCGGTCGCGGATCCGCCAGGACACCGCGAACGCCGCCCCCCAGTGCACCGCCATGTAGAGGACGAGGAGCCCGAGCGCGACCGTGGCGATCGGCAGCGAGAGGCCGCCGAACGCGGTCATCGCGTGCGACACCCAGTAGATGGCGCACCAGAAGTAGGTGAGCCCCGCCACCAGCCCGAGCGCGAACGCGCCGCGGAGCCGGGTCGCGGCCCGGAGCGCGAGGAGCGCCGGCACGAGGGCGACCCAGGCGACGAGCTCGAGCCGGCCGGGCGCGTCGAGCTGCCGGATCGAGACGAAGGGCAGGACGAGCGGGAGGGCCAGCGCCATCGCGGCGCCGGACGCGACGGCGAGGAGGAACGGGGTGGCGCGCTTCATGTCCGGGTGAGGTTTAGCGCGGCGAGCGGGCCGCCGCGCGAACGGTCAGCGGGCCTTCTTGAAGAAGGTGTCCTCGGCGCCGCCCTCGCCGTGCAGGTCCACGTCCACGCCGGTGGACGGAGCGGCGGTGGCCTCCTGGGACGGGCCGGCGCCGTACGCCGCCGCCGCGGCGAGGTAGTAGGCGATCGCCTCCCGGATCAGGTGGCCGACCGGGCGGCCGAGGCGCGCCGCCGTGTCGGACACCGCCTCGGCGAGCTCGGCGGGCATCCGCACCGCGACGACCCGGGCCTGGGCGAGGGCCGCCTCGAGCCGCTCGAGCGCCTGGCTCGGGCGCGACACGCGGAAGTCGCCGGCCTCGATCATCTCCTTGATCCGGCGCGCGAGCTCTTCGCGCGTGTACCACGCGTCGTCGAGCCAGACGGACTCGGAGTCGAGATCGATGTCTGCGAACGGGTCCATCTTCCCTCTACGCCGGCGCGGCCAACGCGCCGGGTGCTGCGGAGCGCCGCGCCCACGAGCCCCTCTGCCCGGGCCAGCTCGGCCTCCTTCGCGGCCATCACGCGGGCGTCCTCCTCGCGCTCATGGTCGTACCCGAGCAGGTGGAGGATGCCGTGCGCCAGGTAGCGATCCAGCTCCGCTCCGACCGGTCGCCCCTCGGCGCGGCTCCGCCGCGTCGCGGTGTCGAGCGAGATTACCACGTCCCCGAGGAGCGACCCAGAACCGGCCGGCTCGGACATGGGGAACGACAGGACGTCGGTCGCCCGGTCCTTCCCTCGCCACTCGCGATTCAGGGACCGGATGCGGCGATCCGTGACGAGGAGGATCGACAGCTCCGCGTCGTCCCGGCCGACGGCGGCGAGGAAGGTCGCGGCCCGCCCGCGCAGCCGCCGGGCGGCACGGGCCCCGTCCGGGTGCTCCGAGGAGAGACGGACGATCATGACTTGGCCACGAGCTGGACGGGCGGGCGCCGGCTCTCGTCCTCGTCCCGCGGCGCCTTGCCCGGGTACTCGGGGCGCGTGTGGTAGATCGCCTCGAGCGCGCGGACCATCGCCGCGGCGATGGCGTTCAGATCGCGCAGCGTCAGCTCGCACTCGTCGAGCTGTCCCTCGCTGAAGATCTCGTTGATCCGCTTCGAGACGACGCCGCGGAGCGCGTCGCCGGTGGGATCCACGTCGGCGCGGGCCGACGCCTCGCACGCGTCGGCGATCATCACGAGCGCGGCCTCGCGGCTCTGCGGCTTCGGCCCCGGGTAGCGGAAGAGCGCCTCGTCGAGCGCCGCGCTGCGCCCCCCGCCCTCCTCGGCCGCGTGCTGCGCCTTCGCCCAGAAGTAGCCGACCGAGCGCGTGCCGTGGTGCTGCGGGATGACGTCCTGCACGGGCCGGGGGAGGCGCCAGTGCCGGGCCAGCTCGAGCCCGTCCGTCACGTGGCGCTTCACGATCAGCGCGCTCATCGAGGGGGCGAGGGCGTCGTGGCGGTTCTCGCCGCCGCGCTGGTTCTCCGCGAAGTAGAGCGGGTTCCGGATCTTCCCGAGGTCGTGGTAGTAGGCGCAGACCCTCGCGAGGAGCGGGTTCGCGCCGATCGCCTGCGCCCCCGCCTCCACCAGCGAGCCCATCAGGATCGAGTGGTGGTACGTCCCGGGCGCCTGGACGATCAGCTCCTTGAGCGCGGGGTGGTTGAGGTTGGCGAGCTCGAGCAGCTTCACGTCGGTGACGTAGCCGAAGACGCCCTCGATCACCGGGAGCGAGCCGACCACCACGACCGGCAGGAGCACCGCGCCCCCCGCCAGCGCCGCGGCCGCGGCGGCGGCGATCTCGACGGCGCTCCGGCCGCCGTAGAGCCCGAGCGCGACGACGACGGCGACCCCGACGCCGCCCACCGCGAGCCCCGCGCGGAAGAACCCGGCCCGATCGCGGCCGCTCTGGACGACCCCCGCCGCGGCCACCGACGTCAGGGTCGCGTAGAGCGCGAACGCGAGCGACTGGCCCGCGAGGAGCCCCGCGGCGAGCCCCGTCGCCACCGCGAGCAGCAGCGCCGCCTCGGCCGCGAGCACCTGCCGCGCGATCATCGCGCCCGCCGCGAACGGGACGAGGTACGAGAGCGCCGGGGGCGGGAGCGCGGGGAACCGCTCGTGGAGCGCGTCGGCGATCGTCAGGGCGAGGGCCCCCATCCCGAGGGTGAGGACGAGCACCACCGCGAGGAGGAGCGCGTCCCGCCGCGCCGGGCGGAACCGGGAGACGTTCCTGCGCGCCACGCGCCAGAGCACCGACACGATGAGCGCCGCGAGGAGCCCGCCGCCGATCCGCAGGTGGGCGAGATCCTCCCCCTTCCGCTGGGCGCGGATCCCGTCGAACACCACCAGGTGCCGCTTCTCGATCCGCTCGCCGTCGCCGATGATCTTCTCGCCCCGCTTGACGGGGATGACGACCGGCTTCACCCGCGCCGCCGCCTCGGCGCGGCGGCGCTCGGTCTCGGCCTGGTCGTGCGCGAGCGTGGGGCGGACCATCGCGGCGGCGAGCCGGACCACCGCGGCCCGGAGCGCCGGCGGCTCCTTCGCGAGCCGCGCCGCCGCGGTGCGCGCCACCTCCTCGCGCGCCGTCGCGACGCCGCGGACGAGCGCGCGATCCGCGAGGACCTGCTCGCCCTGCAGCGCGCCGCTGCGGAAGGTCCGGATCACGAACCCCAGCTCGTGATCGGCCGGGAGGAGCTTCAGGTCCTCGACGACCATCCCGGACAGGCCGCGCTGGGCGAGCGCGGCGAGGTCCCGCTCCACGCTCTCGGAGAAGCGCGCCTTCATCAGCGCGCCCAGGTCCTCGTCGCGGACCACCACCTGGAGCCGGGAGACGAAGCCGTCGCGCTGGGCCGCGTACCGGCGCTCCAGCTCCGCCATCTCCCGCGCGTCGCGCGCCTCGCGCCGGGGGAGCGGCAGGGCGCGCTCCTCGTCGCGCATCAGATCGAAGGCGGCGTGGACGCGCGCGACGGCCTCGTCGGCGGCGCCCTCCTCGAGGTCGTACACCGGCCGGACCGCCCCCGCCTCCTCGGCGCGGCGGCGCGCCGTCGCCTCCTCGTCGACGATGTCGTAGTCGCGATCCGCCTTGATGGTCGCCGCGGCCGGCGTACCGAGCGCGTCGCCCCCGGGGAGCCGGTGGACCGCGCCGGGCGCGAGGAGCCAGCCGCACGCGGCGGCGACCAGGGCGACGAGACCGAAGCGCATCACGCGCCCCGGCCAGTCCACGCACGCGGGCGCGGGTTCGCCGCCGCAGTCCGCCTGGTCCGAGGGTGGGTTCATGTGGGATGACTGACGCAAGGCGAGCCAGGGTGTCACCGCGATCCGCGGATGGCAACGGGGATCCAGGGCGATCGCTGGAACAACCGACCCTGGGGGGACCCTTCCCCGGCCGGCGGCTCACCCGCCCGCCTGCCCGCCTTCCGCCGAGGCCGCCTGGCGCGCCCGCTCCTTCTCCGCCTTGGCCGCGTCCGCCCGGGCGCGACGCTCCGCGTCGTACGTGTCGTAGGCCCGCACGACCTCCTGCACCAGCGGGTGACGCACCACGTCGATCTCGTTGAACGCGCAGAACGAGACGCCCTCCACGCCGCGCAGCACCTTCTGGACCTCCACGAGCCCCGAGCCGCGCCCGGTCGGGAGGTCCACCTGCGTCACGTCGCCCGTGACCACCGCCTTCGACCCGTAGCCGAGGCGCGTGAGGAACATCTTCATCTGCTCCTCGGTGGTGTTCTGCGCCTCGTCGAGGATGATGAACGCGTCGTTCAGGGTGCGGCCGCGCATGAAGGCGAGCGGCGCGACCTCCACCGTGCCGCGCTCGATGAAGGCGGTGGCCTTCTCGTAGTCCACCATGTCGAAGAGCGCGTCGTGGAGCGGCCGCAGGTACGGGTTCACCTTCTCCGCGATGTCGCCCGGCAGGAACCCGAGCTTCTCGCCGGCCTCGACGGCGGGGCGGGTGAGGACGATGCGCTTCACCTTGCGCTCGACCAGGAACGACACCGCCATCGCCATCGCGAGGTACGTCTTCCCCGTGCCCGCGGGGCCGATGCCGAACACGATGTCGTCGTCGCGGATCGCCTGGATGTAGCGCTTCTGCGCGAGCCCCTTCGGCGTGATGATCCGGTGGCGCGCGGAGACGAACACGGTGTCGCCGAAGATCTCGCGGAGCGGCACGCCCTGGCTGGCGAGCTTCGTCGCCTGATCGACGTCCTCGAGGTAGAGCGGGTAGCCCTGCTCCACCAGCTCGTAGAGCTGATTCACGAGCGACTCGGCCATCAGGAGCCGGGCCTCGTCCGCGGCGGCGACGACGATCTGCCCGCCGCGGAGGCCGAGCTGGACCCCGAGCCGCTTCTCGATGAGCTTCAGGTTCTCGCTGTGGGCGCCGCACAGGGCGCGGACCCGGTCGTTGTCCGTGAACTCGAGCCGCGCCGTCTTGAGGGGTTCCGCTGCGATCTGGCCCAACCGCGCCTCCTTCGTGTGCCTGGGCTCGCCGGGGCGCGGCGCGCGCCGCGCGCTCGGGGAGAGCCCTCCGCGCGGGACCATAACCCAGCTCCAGGCCCCCGGCATGGCGGCGACGCCCCCGCGCACCCGGCCGGCGTCGCGACCGGGCGGAGCCGAGGGTGGCGCGCCTTCACTCGACGGGCGGGAGCAGCACCGGACGGCCCGCGGGGGCGCGCCGGTAGTAGTACTCGGCGGCCCACGGGTAGCGGAGATCGCGCGGGCTGGCGAGCCCCGCGTCCACCAGGTCGCCGAGGCGATCGGGGTACTCGCCCCGCTCCAGGCGGTACACCTCGAGCGCGCCGCGCAGCCGCTCGATCTGGTACCGGGCGAGGAACCGCTGGGCCGCGTTGTCGCGCAGCGTGGTGCCGTCGTGCGGCTCGCCCCAGGCGAGCCCCTTCTGATCGACCCAGTACGCGATGCCCGCGAGCGCGGCGGCGATGGCGACGGTCGCGAGCACCCGCGCCGCGCCCGCCTTGATGCGCGCGTGCCAGTCGTGCGCGTACGCGCCGACGGCCGCGGCGGCCCGGCTCGCCGGGACGACGGCCTCGAGGTACCCGAGGTTCACGAGGTTCGCGAGCGCCTTGCACGTCTCGAACTCGCCGAGCCGGGACAGATCGACGATCTTCTCCACCGTCCGGCCCGCCGTCGCGAGGGCGTGCACCCGGCGCTCCTTCGCCCCGAGCGTGGCGAAGTCGCCCTTCTTCTCCTCCGGCTCGTCGCCGCCGAACGCGTCGAACGCCGCGTCCACGTCGTCGGCCCGCGGCGCCCGCGCCGCCGCCCGCTCCGGCCGCTCCGGCTCGAGCGGCTTCAGCCGCTGGAAGGTCACCGCGGTGGACGGGATCCGCCGCCGGATCATCGGCCACTCGTCCACCCGGCGGAACCCCTCCATCAGCACCGACTCCGCCCGGAGCGGCGTGACCGTCTCGCGGTCCCACTCGACGTCGCCCGCCTCGAACGCGTAGGTGCCGCTCTTCCAGGCGAAGAGCCGGTAGATCGTCTCGGTCGTCTGGAGGGCCGTCATCTCCCGCAGGTCCTCCTTCGAGACGAAGGAGAGCTCCGCGAGGATGTCGCCGACGCGCCGGAGCGTCCGCTTCTGGACGTCGAGGGCGTACTCGAGCTCCTCGCGCGTGATGAGCTCGGCCCGGACCATCATCGCGCCGAGCCGCTCCCGCGTCTTCCGCCCGGCCGACTCCGCGCGGACGACGTTCCCTTCGGCGATGGCGATGTGGATCTCGTCGTCGCCGTTCTCGAGGTGGAGCACGCCGCTCTTCGCCTGCTGGCCGATGAGCTGGAGGATCTCGGCGATCCCGAAGTCCTTGAGGGTCCCCTGGAGCGCCATCGTCAGCTCCGGGTCCGGCGGAACGCGTCGCGCACCGCGAGGGCCCACAGGGCCACGCCGAGCGGCATGGCCACCACGATCTTGCCGAAGAGGACGTACGGCGACGGCTGCGGGGGAGGCATGATCCCGCGCCAGAACCAGACCAGGAAGCCGAGGAACAGGAGCGCCACCATGACGAGCGCGCCGCGCGCCGGGGCGCCGTCCCAGAGCTGGCCCGCCCCGCCGCCGACGACCGCGAGGATCCGCGTCACGGTGCGGGCGAGGTGCGCGTGGCGCCGGACCTGCGCCTCCTTGCGGAGCCGGTCGCGCGCGTCCACGACGCCCTTCTTCACGAACACGTTGACGCACTGGCCGCAGAGGACGCCCGCCCCGGCGTCGCAGCGCCGGCACACGGGCCCGCCGCAGCGGTCGCACGCCTGCGCCGGCGCGAGCCGCGGGGCCAGCAGCGTGAGCAGCCACAGCCCGGCGACGAACCCCACCGCGCCCCAGGGCCAGAGCGCGCGCGGGACCTTCCCGAGCAGCCGCGCCTCGACCCAGGCGCGGACCGCGGTCGGGCTCCCGTCGCTGGCGGCGAGCGCGGCGATCTTGGCGGGCGGCACCGGCACGTCCACGAGGTACCGGTTCGCCGAGAAGTCCTCGTCCGAGCCGTGCGCCTTCAGGAAGTCGCCCGCCTCGCTCTCGGCGCGCTCGCGGCTCAGGCCGCTCTTCGCCATCTCCGAGGTGCGCAGGTACAGCTTCGAGAGGTCGTAGTGCGCCGCGCCGAGCACGACGAGATCGCCCGCGGCCCGGTCCTGCGCCGCGAGGTACGCGGCCTTCGCGCCCTCGAGATCGCCCTTCAGGAAGAGGACGTTCCCGACGTCCACGTCCAGCTCCGGCGCGCGGGCGTCCGCGGCGGCCGCCGCCCGGTACAGCCGGAGCGCGCCGTCGAGGTCGCCGCGCCGCTTCGCGTGGCGACCGAGCGCCGCGAAGAGCGGGGCCGGGCCGCCGGCCTGCTCCGCCCGGGCGGTGAGCGCGGCGGCGTCCTCGTCGGAGAGCGCCCCGTGCTCGATCTCGTGCACCACCTCCGCGAGCGAGCCGGTCCACGCGGTCATCCGGGCGGCCGCCCCGGCCGCCCACGGGAGGGCGAGGAGCGCCGCGAGCGCGGCGGTCGCGACCAGCCGCTCGTGGAGATCGAGGTACAGCCAGGCGGCGAGCGCGACGACCGCGAGCGTCGCGAGGGGCCCGACCCCGAACGCGACGGGCGTCGCGAGCAGGACGATCGCGAGGAAGCCCGTCTGGATCGAGGCCGACCCGCGGAGGAGCGGCAGGTGATGGAAGTCGTGGAGGAACAGGCGCAGCCTGCGGAGCAGGAGCAGCAGGAGCACCGCGGCGGCGCCGGTGAAGGCCGCCGCGAGCGCCGCGGCGAGCAGGTCCCCGAGGAAGGCCCGCCGGGTGTGGGGCTCGCGCAGCGCGGCGGCGGCGGCGTCGCCCAGCGCGCCCAGCACCGGGCCGGGCCTCGCCGGCGCGGTGGCGAAGAGGGCGCGCGCCCGGGCGAGGTGCGCGTCCGGGTGATCCGGCGCGAGCGCGACCGCCAGCTCCGCGTGTCCGAGCGCCTCGGCGGGCAGGTGCGAGGCGATCGCCCGGTCCGCCTCGCGGACCTCCGCGGCCGAGAACGAGACGAGGTTCTCGATCCCGAGCTGGCGCCGGACGTCGAGGAGCGCCTGCTGCGCCGCCTGGGCCCGGGCCGGATCGCCCTCGCGGACCGCGGCGCGTCGCTCCGCCCAGCGCGCCATCACGTCCGTCCAGCGCGCCTTCACCGGCTCGATCGCGCGCGCGGTCTCGGCGGCGACCGCCGGCGCCGGCGCGTCCCCGGGCACTGCGGCGCCGGGCGACGCCCCCGCGGCGGGGCCGGCGGTGGGCGAACCGGCGGACGCCGATCTTTCCCGGGCGGCGTCGCGGGGCGCCGCGGGCGGGGGCACGGCGGGGGGCGGCGCGGCGATCGGCTCCGCGCCCGCCGGCTCGTCCGCGAGCTCCTCGCCGTCCTCGACCATCCGCGGCGCGGCGACCTGGGCGAGCGCGGGCCCGGACGTCGCCACGAGGGCGGCGAGGAGGGCGCAGGCGGCGAGGACGGTCTTTCCGCGGGAGGCCACGCGAGAACGGGATGCTAGCACGGGCGCTCCCGGGCTAAGAAGGCGGACATGTCACGGAACGCAGATGCCATCGAACGGCTGCTCGGGATCATGGAGCGGCTCCGCGGCCCGGGCGGCTGCCCGTGGGATCGCGAGCAGACCCTCCGCTCCCTCCGGCCCTACGTGCTCGAGGAGACCTACGAGGTCCTCGAGGCGATCGACGCGAACGACCTCGGGAACCATCGCGAGGAGCTCGGCGATCTCCTGCTGCAGATCGTCTTCCAGGCGCAGCTCCGGCGCGAGGAGGGCGCCTTCGACTTCGCCGACGTGGCGGAGGCGATCTCCGACAAGCTCGTCCACAGGCACCCACACGTCTTCGGCGACGCCGAGGTGAAGGACGCCGAGGGCGTGCTCCGGCAGTGGGCGGCGCTCAAGCGCGAGGAGAAGAAGGCGAAGGGCGGCGGGGAGAGCGTGCTCGAGGGCGTGCCGCGCGAGATGCCGGCGCTCGCCCGCGCCGACCGGCTCACCGAGAAGGCGAGCCGGATCGGGTTCGACTGGCCGGACGCGTCCGGCGCGAGGGAGAAGGTCACCGAGGAGCTGGCCGAGCTCGACGAGGCCATCGCGAGCGGCGACCGGGACGCCCTCGAGCACGAGCTCGGCGATCTCCTCTTCGCCGTCGCCAACCTCGGCCGCAAGCTCGGCCTCCCCCCCGAGGAGGCGCTCCGAGGCGCGATCGGCCGCTTCATCGGCCGCTTCGGGCACGTGGAGCGCGAGCTCGCCCGCCGCGGGGTCCCCCATGGCGGCGCGACCCTCGCCGAGATGGACGCGATCTGGGACGAGGCGAAGGAGATCGAGCGGGGTCAAGCGAAAACCGGCAGCTCGCCCCCTCCGGAGAGCTCTCCACGGAATTTGGGGAAAACTCGTGGATAACTCTGTGGGCAGGGCTCCCGGAGCCCTGGTATCAGCGATCCCGCCGCGCCGGAGCGCGATCCGCCCATCTGCGGTTGCAACGTGATCTCGCGGGGTTACACCGCGATATCCCAGCGGTTCTCCGCATGGGTGTGGAATGAGGCACACCGGACTGGCCCCGAAAAGGGCAACGGTGGATAACTCGACGGACCGCATGACTCTCCGGGCCGCGCGCCATGCCGGTGCGCGACGCACCCCCTCTCCGGTGCGCTGATTTCCAGGCCTGCCCGGAGGGTGTGCTCGCGGGGGCCGCGTGGCCGTAGGCGACGCGAGGCGATCGCGCAGGACGCTGCTGGGCCCCAGGCCTTTCCTGGCTGTGGCTCGGCGGCGCAGGTCCGGCTCGAACGTGGCTGGACTCCCCACGCCTCCCACGGTCCACGGACCCGCGCACGGGCGTCCATCGAATGCGCCATAACCCCTTGACCGCGCTCGCGATGGGCGATAGATAGCGCGCCCTCGAACCCATTGGAGAGAGACACTTGGCGAACACCGCATCGGCCGAGAAGCGCAACCGTCAGGCGCAGAAGCGCCGGGCCCGCAACACCCAGGTCCGCACCGGCGTGAAGTCTGCCGTGAAGAAGGTCCGCGAGGCGATCGCCAAGGGCGACGCTTCGGCCGCCGCGCAGGCGCTCAAGGCCGCCGAGAAGACGATCGGCAAGGCCGCGACGAAGGGCGTGCTCCACAAGAACGCCGCGAGCCGGAAGATCTCCCGGCTGGCGCGGGCGGTCGCGAAGCCTGCGGCCCCTGCCGCGCAGTAGCGCCACACTCCATCGAAGAACCGCTCGCCGCGAGGTGGCTATGCCACCGTCGCGGCGTTCGTCATGGGGGCACGGACCGGCGCTGCTCTCGGCAGGGTCCGCAAGCGCGCCTCGGGCCGATCACGAGCCCGGAGAGCAGATCGCGCGTCAGGCGCCGGCCCGGGGGACGGGCACGGAGAGATCGGGGTCGGGTTCGCGTTCGGGGCACGGGGGCCGTGTGCCCGTCCGCGGGCCTACTCCAGCGCGTGCAGCAGCTCGGCCGCGGCGGAGGACGCGAGGCGGCGGAGGACGACGGCGCGGCGCCCCTCGGTCTCGAGCGCGTCGGCCCCGCTGAGGTGATCGGTCTCCCGCCGGATGGTCCGCTCCGCCTTCGTCTTGCCGTCGACGACCAGCCGGGCCCGGACCTCCAGCGAGAGGTGGAACGTCGCGGCGCCGGGGGTCGAGGGAGCCGACTCCCCGGTCCGCACCTCGCCCTCGAGCCACGCCGGCGCGCCGTCGCCGGCCTCGGCGCCGCGGCGCGCCAGCTCCTCCCGCAGCGCCGCCGTGACCGCCGCGCCGACCTCCGGATCCGCCGAGCGGTTCTCGAACGCCCGGACGTGGATCCGGTCGATCCCGCCCGCGGCGACGTACCGCTGGGAGAAGGAGTAGCCGCAGCCGGCCGCCAGGGCGGCGACCGCGGCGAGGACGACGACGACGGCGGCGCGGAGCGGAGGACGCATCGCTACCCCACGACGAAGTTGATGAGCCGCTTCGGGACGAAGACCACCTTGCGGACGGTCTTCCCCTGGAGGTGCGAGCGCACCTTCTCGTCGGCCTCGGCCAGGGCGCGGACCTCGTCCTGACCGGCGGCGGCGGCGGCCTGGACCTCGCCGCGGAGCTTCCCGTTCACCTGCACCGCGATGGTGACCGTGTCGGCCGCCACCAGCGTCGGGTCGAAGGTCGGCCACGGCTCGGCCGCGAGCAGCCGGTCGGCGCCCGCGGCGCCGACCATCTCGTGCCAGAGCTCCTCGGCGACGTGCGGCGCGAACGGCGACAGCAGGGTCGCCACGGCGACGAGCGCCTCCCGGACCGCCGCGCGGTCCGGGTCGGTCTTCGGCTCGAGCTGGTAGAGCGCGTTCACGAGCTCCATCAGCGCGGCGATGCCGGTGTTGAACTTGAGCTCCTTCTCGAACGCGTCGGTGACGCGCTGGATGGTCCGGTGCGTCCGCCGGCGGAGCTCGAGGGCGTCGCCGCTCGCCTGGGCGAGGGCGGCCGCGGGGGCCCCGAAGCACTCCTGGCGCGCGACGAAGATGCGCCAGACGCGGGCGAGGAAGCGGAAGAGGCCGTCCACCTGCTCGTCGGACCAGTCGATGTCCTTCTCCGGCGGCGCGGCGAACAGGATGAAGAGGCGGAGCGTGTCGGCCCCGTACTTCTTCACCATCGGGCCCGGGGCGACGACGTTGCCCCAGCGCTTCGACATCTTCCGGCCGTCCGGCCCGTTGACGATGCCCTGCGTGACGAGCCGCCGCGTCGGCTCGTCCTCGAAGACGAGCCCGAGCTGCCGCATCACCCGGTGCCAGAACCGGAAGTACAGCAGGTGCATCACGGCGTGCTCGGGGCCGCCGACGTAGACGTCCACCGGCAGCCAGCGCCGCGCCTGCTCCGGATCGAACGGGCGGGTCGAGTCCTTCGGCGACAGGTACCGGGCGTAGTACCAGGACGAGTCGACGAAGGTGTCCATCGTCTCGACCTCGCGCCGCGCGGGCTTCCCGCAGATCGGGCAGGTCGTGTTCACGAACTCCGGGACCTTCGCGAGCGGCGGCTCCCCCGTGCCGGTGATGATCGCCTTCGGCGGCAGCACGACCGGCAGGTCCTTCTCGGGGACGGGGACCGCGCCGTGCTCCGCGCAGTAGATGATCGGGATCGGGGTGCCCCAGTACCGCTGGCGGGAGAAGCCCCAGTCGCGCAGGTGCCAGCGGACCGTCGGCTGGCCGAAGCCCTTCTCCTTCGCGACCGCGCTCATCTGGCGGCGCGCGTCGGCGGAGCGGAGCCCGCTGAACGGGCCGGACGCCTCGAGGACGCCGTCCTCGGTGGAGGCGGCCGCGAGCGCGTCGCCGGCCGGGAGCCGATCGCCCTGCTCCGGCTGGATCACCACGCGGATGGGCAGCCCGTACTTCCGCGCGAACTCGAAGTCGCGCTGGTCGTGGGCGGGGACGCTCATCACCGCGCCGGTGCCGTACTCGGCGAGCACGAAGTTCGCGATCCAGACCGGAACGGTCTCGCCGGTGAACGGGTTCACCGCGTGGGCGCCGGTGAACACGCCCTCCTTCGGCGCTCCCTCCCCCGTCCGCGCCTCGACGTCGGTCTGCTTCATCCGGGCGACGAAGGCCTCGACCTCGGCCCGCCGCGCCGGCGCGGTGACCCGCGCCACGAGCGGGTGCTCCGGCGCGAGGACGACGTAGGTGCAGCCGTGGATCGTGTCCACGCGGGTCGTGAAGACCTTGATCTTCTCGGAGGAGCCCTGGACGGCGAAGTCGACCTCGGCGCCCTCGCTCTTCCCGATCCAGTTCCGCTGCATCGTGACGACGCGCTCGGGCCAGTCCTTCAGCCCGTCGAGGCCGTCGAGCAGGTCCTGGGCGAACGCGGTGATCCGGAACGCCCACTCCGGGATGATCTTCTCGACCACCGGCGACTCGCACCGCTCGCAGTGGCCGTCCACCACCTGCTCGTTCGCGATGACGGTCTGGCAGCCGGTGCACCAGTTGGCCTTGCCCTGGCGGCGGTAGACGATGCCGCGCTCGAGCATCTTCAGGAAGAACCACTGGTTCCAGCGGTAGTACTCGGGGTCGGCGGTGACGATCTCGCGGCCCCAGTCAAACCCGTAGCCGAGGCTCTTCATCTCGGCGCGGAACCCGACGATGTTCTCGCGGGTGCGCTCGGCGGGGTGCCGACCGTCCTTGAGGGCGGCGTTCTCGGCGGGGAGGCCGAGGGCGTCGAAGCCGATCGGGTGGAGGACGTCGTACCCGCGCATCCGCAGGTAGCGGGCGAGGGCGTCGCCGATCGTGTAGACGCGCCCGTGGCCCATGTGCATGGCGCCGGACGGATACGGGAACATCTCGAGGACGTATCGCTTCTCGGCGCCGGGGCGGCGGCCCGCCTCGAAGACGCCGGCGGTCGCCCAGCGCTCCTGCCAGCGGGCCTCGATGGAATGGGGTTCGTATCGCTCGTTCATCGACATGGTGGATCGCGCATATTAGCGAACGTTCCCCGCGCCGTCTGCCTTTCCAGCGGCGGGCGGCCCGGCGCCGGCCCGCCCCGCCGGTGCGCGGGGCGGCGGCGGCCGCGTGGGCTATATTCCCTCGCCACGCGCCCTCCCTGGCGCGCCCGGGGACACCGCCGCCATGCGCCCGACCGTCTACATCGCCGACATCGCCCAGCACGAGGGGCAGGAGATCACGCTCCACGGCTGGCTGTACGCGCGCCGCTCCTCCGGCAAGCTCCACTTCCTCCAGGTCCGCGACGGCACGGGCACCATCCAGTGCGTGGTGTTCAAGGGGAACGTCACGCCCGAGGCCTTCCACGAGGCGGACCACCTCCCCCAGGAGTCGAGCCTCGCCGTCACCGGCCTCGTGAAGAAGGACGCACGATCGCCCATCGGGTTCGAGCTCGACGTGCGGAGCCTGGCGGTCGTCGCGCGGCCCGCCCGCGAGTACCCCCTCGGCCACAAGGACCACGGCGTCGCGTTCCTCATGGAGCAGCGCCACCTCTGGCTCCGCTCCCAGCGCCAGCAGGCGATCCTGCGGGTGCGCCACACCGTCGAGAAGGCGATCCGCGACTTCTTCGACCAGCGCGGCTTCACGCTGGTGGACGCGCCCATCTTCACGCCGAGCGCCTGCGAGGGGACCTCCACGTTGTTCGAGGTCCCCTACTTCGACCTCGGCAAGGCCTACCTCACCCAGTCCGGCCAGCTCTACATGGAGGCCGCGGCGATGGCGCTCGGGAAGGTCTACTGCTTCGGCCCGTCCTTCCGCGCCGAGAAGTCGAAGACGCGCCGCCACCTCACCGAGTTCTGGATGGTCGAGCCCGAGGTCGCCTTCATGGACCTCGACGGCGACATGGAGCTGATGGAGCAGCTCGTCGAGTACGTGGTGCAGACCGCGCTCGAGGCGCACCGGCGCGAGCTGGTCTCGGTGCTCGAGCGCGACGTCTCGAAGCTCGAGGCCGTGAGGGCGCCGTTCCCGCGCATCACCTACACGGAGGCGGTGGAGGTCATCCAGCGGACCGGCCACCCGATGAAGTGGGGCGACGACATCGGCGGCGACGAGGAGACCCTCGTCGCTCGGCAGTACGACCGGCCGGTGATGGTCCACCGCTACCCGTCGGACCTGAAGGCCTTCTACTTCAAGCGGGATCCCGCCGACGCGAAGGTCGCGCTCGGCTGCGACGTGCTCGCGCCCGAGGGTTACGGGGAGATCATCGGCGGCGGCCAGCGCGAGGACGATCTCGCGACGCTCGAGGCCGCGATCGCCCGCCACGACCTGCCGGCAGAGGCGTTCGAGTGGTACCTCGACGTCCGGCGCTACGGGAGCGTGCCGCACGCCGGCTTCGGGATGGGCGTCGAGCGGTGCGTCGCCTGGATCTGCGGGCTCCACCACGTCCGCGAGACGATCCCGTTCCCGCGGATGATGGAGCGAATCACACCTTAGCGGGGCGTGCCGCCCCGCCCCGGCTGCGCGGGGCCCGTGACCGCTCGCGCCCCGCTTCGCGGGGTCCGCTCGCGGTCCCCGCGCGGAGGGGCTGCGCCCCTCCCCCCGCCTGCGGCGCAGATCCTCATCACATCGTCCCAGTCCCGCATCCGCTCCGCGAGGCGTTTCGTGCTGGGGGGCCGCAAGACGAGCGCGCCTGCACGGCAACCGTGAAGCTGGCTCGGGAAGGAGGTGGAGGCCGGGGCGCCGTCCGTGAGCCGGGGCCGGAGTGCCGAGATCGGCCCCGAAGAAGCCCGTGCTTCACCGGCATGCGGACAGCGCCGCTCGATTGGCCTGAGCCCTGCTGCGGCGCACGCTGCCTGCCTGCGCCGGGCAGACTCCTCCGTCCGCTGCTCGCCCTTCGACTCCGGCGCGCAGCGCGCGCCTACGCTCAGGGCGAACGGAGCTTCGAAGCGCCTGCGCTGCTCCGTCGTCGTGTGCCCCGGCTCGGCGACGGCATCGTGTGCCTCGCGACGGGCTCGACCCAACGGAGAGGCGCTATGAGGCGCTCGCCGCGGCGCTCGGCCGCCCGGCGCCGGGCGGCGGGAGCGCCGGAGCAGGTCCAGTGGCCGCTCGTCGGCCCGGTCAGCTCGCCCGAAGAGCCGGGCCGGCCATCCGCTCACCCCGAGCGCTTCTTCTTCACTGCGCACGGCGACTGCGTTCCCGCGCGCCTGACACGTGCGGAGTCGGAGAGCTCGCCGTTCGACCGTCGCCTGAACCGGTCCATCCAGGCGTCCCCGAAGACCTTCCGAGCGGCGAGCTGGTTATGAAAGAAACAGAGAAGGTGAATGTTCTCGACCGTGGGCGGGCCGCCCAGGGCCTCGGCTTCGCGGTGATCGAACTCGAGCAGGTAGGTCGAGCCGCAGATGCCGCCGGAGTCGAGGGGGTACTGGCAGCGGCCGCCATCGCGGAGCCAGACCTGGCGCTTCACCTCCGCGGAGAGGTGCTCCGGCTTCGAGGGGCGGCGCTCCGCGAGCGGCTTCTGCACGAGCCCCTTCCGCTTGGCGCTTCGGGCGATGAGGAGGTCGAGGCCGACCTCGAGGATCTCCTCCGTGGTGGCGCCGAAATGCGAATGGGAGAGCGCATCCCGCGCAGCGTCGAGCTTCTCGAGGAAGCGGCGGGAGACGTTGAAATGAAGGCGCCGGAGGTCGGCGCTGAGCGGCTCGATGGATGTGCCACGGGGCTCGCGGGAAGATGGGGCGTGCGCCGCAGCGCGCGGAGAGTTGGCATCGACAGGGTTTTCCGGCGAACCTCGCGCCTCGAGGGGCTCGAATGGCGCCGCCGTGACGATGCTCGGAGCCGCAACCGGGAGAGCCGCGCCCGGACTCGCCGCCGCCGCGACCTCGAGACGCAAAACGGCCTCCTCCGTGGCCGGGGCGCGCACCGCCGTCACGACCTCACGACGCGGCGGTTTCTCGACCGGCTTGATCTCGGCCGCAACCTCCGCCGCCTCGTGCTTCGAGCGGTGGAAGAACCGCGGCAGAACCTCGGCCCGGTTCTCGAGCGAGATCACCTTCGCCAGCTCCGCGATGCTCGAGATGCAAAGCCTCCCGTCGCGTAGCGGCTCGATGACCTCGGGGAACCGCTGCACCAGCTCGGCCGCGGTCTTCCGGTAGAACGCGGCCCCCTTCGAGAGCCCGAGCTCACGATGGAGGAACCAGAACAGGCTCGAGTAGCCGAGCTCGACCCAGAGCCGCCGGCGATCGAAGTCGGCGAGGGCGACCAGGAAGTCGGCCATGCAGTCGTGCTCGCGGCGGAGGAGCTCGGAGAGGCGGGCGGAGAGATCGCGTGCGTGCATGAACCAATGGTCTCACGGGATTTCACGACCTCCCCAGGCGCACGCATTCGCGCCTGGACGCGAGAACGGGAACGGTCCCTCGCGCCTCGGCTCCGCGCGGACTCGCGACGCACGGCGCCACCGCGACGCTGCGAGAGAGGCACATTCGGACGACCTGGGCTCGCGAAGCGTCACCCAACGGAAAACGCGTCAACAGCCGATTGGTGAAATCGCGTTCCCGCGAAAGGGCTGCGGCCCAACGCTCAACGTGAAGCCATCGGCCGCCTCGCGAACGGCCGGCAGCGCGACGGGCGACTCAGGCCATGGTGCCGGCGGACGCTCGTAGCGCTATCGGTGAAACGCGGGCCTCTTCGGGGCCGATCTTGCGCAGACGTTTCCCCCGCACTGCGGCGCCTCGGTCTCTCCATCTTCCTGAGCCCAGACCGCTCGTCATTCAGTGCCGTTCGCCTGCAAGGTCCCCTCGACGGGCCTGCCCTCCGCCCGAGATGTGTTGAATCCCAGGCGCCTGCGGCGGGGTCCCTCCACCCTGCGTGACGTCTTCCGGGGCGTGCCGCCCCGCCCCCGGCACGAACCCGAACCCGAACCCGAACCCGCACGCGAACGCGAACGCGAACCCGAGTGTCCCCGCCCCGGATCCCGTGTCCCCGTCCCCGTCCCCGTCCCCGTCCCCGTCCCCGTCCCCGTCCCCGTCCCCGTCCCCGTCCCCGTCCCCGTCCCCGTCCCCGTCCCCGTCCCCGTCCCCGTCCCCGTCCCCGTCCCCGTCCCCGTCATCCGTCATCCGTCATCCGTCGAAGCACGGGGCACGGGGCACGGGCACGGGGTGACGGGCACGGAGATCGGGTGCGCATTCGGGTTCGGGTTCGCCCCGCGATCGGCGGTCGGCTCCCCTCGCCCGCCTGCGGCGGGGCCGTGGCGCCCTCACTCGAGCCGCAGCAGGCCCCGGACGGCCTCCGCCACCTGCTGCGCCTGCACCGGCTTCATGAGATAGGCGCTGGCGCCGGCGTTCATCGCGCGCCGTTGATCGGCCTCGGCGCCCTCGGTGGTGATGACGAGGATGGGCACCCGTCGGTGCGGACCGCCGCTGCGGATCAGCGCGACCAGCTTGAGCCCGTCCAGGACGGGCATGTTCACGTCGGTGAGGACCAGGTCGAACGTCCCCGCGCTCAGCTTGCGCCATGCGTCGGCCCCGTCGGTCGCCTCGGTCGTCGTGAGCCCGGCGATCCGCCGGAGCGCGTGGCAGAGCTGCTTTCGCAGGGCGGAGCTGTCATCGACGACGAGCGCGTGAAGGTGCTGTGACATGTCGGCTCAGGGCTCCCGGGCGAACCGGACGATGGCGTCGGCGAGCGCGGGCAGGCCGAGGACCGCGTCCACGGCGCCCGTGTCCGCGGCCGCCCGAGGCATCCCGTATACCACGGCGGTCTCCGCGGACTCCGCGAGCGCGAGCCCGCCGGCGCGCTTCACCTCGATCACGCCGCTCCGCCCGTCCTGTCCCATCCCGGTGAGCACCACGGCGCAGGCGCGGGCGCCGAGCACCCGCGCCCCCGAGGCGAAGAGACGATCGACGGAGGGGCAGTGCCCCGCCTCCCGCCTCGACGCACCGCGCGGCAGGATCGCCGCCCGCAGCGCCCCTTCCCCGTCGCGCCGGAGCTCCAGGTGATGGCCGCCCGGAGCGACGAGGACGCGCCCCGGGGCGACGAGATCGCCCTCCGCGGCCTCCTGCGCGCTGAAGGGCGTGCGCCGGCCGATGCGCTCCGCGAAGGCGGCGGTGAAGCGCGCGGGCATGTGCTGGGCGACCACGATCCCGAGGGGCAGGTCGCCGGGGATCGCTGCAAGGAGGCTCGGGATGGCGCGCGGGCCGCCGGTGGAGGCGCCGAGGAGGACGACCCGGAGCGTCGCCTGGGCGGCCGCCGAGGCGACGCGCCCCGGTGGGAGGGGGCGCGCCGGCGGCGGGTCCTCCAGCCGGAGCGCGCGGACGATCGCGCACTTCTCGAGGAGCGCGCCGCGGATCGCCGCGACGCCGCCGGCCTCCGGCTTCGCGACGAAGTCGAGCGCGCCGAGCTCGAGCGCCTTGAACACGTCGCTGCGCCCGGCCCGGGCGGAGACGACGATCACGGGCGTGGGGCAACGGTCCATGAGCAGCCGGAGGAAGGTGAACCCGTCCATGCGCGGGAGCTGCAGGTCGAGCACGATCACGTCGGGGCGGAGCCGCAGCGCGTCCCGCAGCGCCTCCTCGCCGTCCCGCGCCGCCCCGACCACCACGAACCCCTCCGCCTCGCCGAGGATCCGCGCCAGCCCGGCGCGGCTCGCGCCGGAGTCGTCCACGACGAGCGCGCGCAGGCACCGCGCGCCCGGCGGCGGTCGGAGCACCCCGCCCGGCGTCACGGCCACTCCTCCGGACCTTCGGGGCGCCGGTACACGAGGTCGTCCTCGAGGTGGACGAGCTCGAAGGCCGCGGTGACGTTCAGGAGGGACTCCGAGTGCCCGAGGAGCAGCCACCCTCCAGGGCGGAGCTTCTCGTGCAGGCGCGCGAGGACGCGGCGCCGCGCCTCGAGGTCGAAGTAGATCATCACGTTCCGGCAGAAGACGGCGTCGAGCCGGGGGACGGTGGCGAGGGCCCCCGGGTCGAGGAGGTTCTCGCGCTGGAAGCGGACCGACCGTCGGATCGCCTCCTCCACGGCCCACTTCCCGCCCCGGAGCCGGAACCACCGGCGCAGCGGCTCCACCTCGGGGTTGCGGAACGCGTGCTCGCCGTAGGCGCCGGCGCGCGCATGCGCGACGCAGCGGCGGGAGATGTCGCAGCCGACGACGTCCACGTCCCAGCCCTCGAACAGCCGCGACTCGCGGACGAGCATCGCGACCGTGTAGACCTCCTCCCCCGTCGAGCACCCCGCCGAGAGGATCCGCAGCCGCCGCTCCCCGGCGTTTCGCCGGGCGAGGGCGGGGAGGATCTCGCTCGAGAACGCGCGGAGCTGGTACGGCTCGCGGAAGAAGTACGTCTCGTTCGTGGTGATGACGTCCGTCGCCTCGTCGAGCTCCGCCTCGCGCCCCGGATCGAAGCGCAGGTGCCGGTGGTAGTCCGAGAAGTCCCTCAGCCCGAGCGCCTGGACGCGCGGCCCGAGCCGCCGCTCCAGCAGGTAGCGGTTGTCGTCCCGGAACCAGAGCCCGCAGTGCGCGTGGAACAGCTCGCGGAGGAGCCTGAACTCCTCTTCGGACATCGCGGGGACGGCCGGATCCGAGCCGAGCATGCGCGACTACCGGGGCGCGAGCGCCGCGGCCGCCTCGGCGAACGCCCGCGCGACGAGCGGATCGGGGTCCTCGGCGGCCCGCCGCGCCGCCTCGGCGCGGAGCGCCGGATCCCGGCGCGCCGCCATGGCCACGGCGGCGGCGCGCCGGACGTCCCAGCGCGCGCTCCCGGCGGCCCCGAGGAGGATGGGCCCGGCTTCGGCGGCGGGGAGGAGGACGGCGGCCGCGACCGCCGCCTTCGCCACCTCCGGATCCCGGTGCGCGGCGGCCCGGACGACGACGTCCTCCGGCGGCGGCCCGAGCGCCGAGACCGCGTGGAGCGCCGAGACCGCCACCACCGCCGGCACCTCCGGATCCGCCAGCAGCGCGATCAGCGCCGGGAGCTGATCCCGCCGCCCGGTGGCGCCGAGCGCCTCCGCCGCAGCCGCCCGGACGGTCGGCTCCGGATCCCCGAGGGCCGCCCGGAGCGCGTCGAGCGCCCGGGTGCAGATCGGGTGCTCGCCGTCCGCGGGATCGCCCGCGCAGGCGCCGACGTTGGCGCCCGCGAGCGCGACGAACGCCCGGGCCGCGGCCGCCCGCGCCGGCCAGGCCGGGTCCCCGAGCGCCGCGACGAGCTCCGGGACGTGGCGGCCGCGCGCGTGCCCCCGCGCCGCGAGCGTCGCGATCGCGCCGGCGGCGGCCACGCGCTGGACCACCGCGTCGTTCCGGAGCGCCGCGGCCACGCGCGGCACGTCCTCCGGGCCGCCGACCGCGCCGAGGACGCGGTACAGCGCCGCGGACGGGGACGCGTCGGCCCGGTCCCGCACCGCCGAGAGCACGGCCGGCGCGGACTCCGGCGAGCCTCGCGCCAGCTCGACCAGCGCGTTCGCCGCCTGCATCGAGACGGCCGGATCGTCGTCCCCGAGGAGCCCGGCGAGCGGCGCCACCGCCTGCGCCCCGCCGAGCCGCCCGAGCGCCGCGATCGCCTCGCCCTGGACCAGCGCGTCGGGATCGCTGGCGTCGCGGATCACGCTCTCGAGGGCCGCCGGGCTGCCCATCCGCGCGAGCGCGGCGAGGGCGGCGCTCCGGCCGAACGGGCCGAGCTCCGGGATGACCTCGGCCAGGGAGGCCTTCATCTCGGCGCGCGCCGGCAGGCGGGCGATCGCGTCGTCCACCAGGGGCCGCAGGCGATCGTCCTCGGCGCGCCGCAGCAGCGCGGGCACGTGGCGGGGCTCCGCGATCCACCCGAGGACGGTCACCGCGCCGACCGCCACGAAGGGCTCCTCGCTCGACAGCGCGGCGGCGCACGCGTCGCCGAGCCCGGGGTCCCGCGCCGCCGCGTCACGCGCGGCCACCTCGATCGGCCCCAGCTCCTCGCAGGCACGCCGAGCCCGTTGCTGGCCGACGCCGGCGAGGACGGCCTCGCGCGCGCCGCGCGTCCGCTCCGAGAGGCCGCGGGAGAGCAGCAGCGGCGCGGCGGGATCGTCGCTCGCGCCGAGGAGCCGGTACACCGGCCGGCAGAGGGCACGGTTCCGGAGGAACGGCGCGATCCGCTCCGGCGGGGGGCAGGCCCCGAGCCCGCCGAGCGCGCCGAGCACCGCGAGGCGGAGCCCCTCGTCGTCGAGGTCGAGCGCGGAGGCGAGCGTGGGGATCGCCGCCGGCCCGCCGATCTTCCCGAGCGCCTCCGCCGCGGCGCCGCGGACGTTCGGATCGGGATCCGCGAGGAGCGCCGCGAGGGGCGGGACCGCGCGGCGATCCCCGAGCGCGCCCAGCACCGCCACGGCGGCGAGCCGCTGGTGCGGCTCGTCGGCGTCGAGCGCGCCCACGAGCGGCTCGACCGCGAGCGCCCCGAGCCGCTCCAGGGCGCTCCCCGCGGCGTCGCGCGCACCGATGGTCTCGCCGGAGGAGAGCGCCGCGACGAGGGCCGGGAGGAGCGGCGCCGGATCACGGGCCGACGCGATGCGCTCCACGGCCGCCATCCGCACGCGCCAGCTCCCGTCGCCGAGGAGCCGGAGCAGGACCGCGCGATCGTCCGCGTCGGAGGGATCGAGCCCGACCGCCGCCCGGTAGCGCGCCTCCTCGTCGGGGGCGTCGCCTCGCGCGCGGTCCGCTGGGACGGGAGAGGGATCTCTCATGCGCGCCTCGACGCCTCGGCCTGGGCTCTCGCCGCGTCCGCCTCGCCCGGCACGGCGGGATCGAGGAGCGCCTTCACGTCGAGCAGCAGCCGCAGCCGCCCGTCGCCCGCGCGCCGCCCCGCGGGCGACGGCGCGCTCCCCCCCCCGCACCCCCCGAGGTAGAACCCCGGCCCCAGGCCGGACGCCAGCCCC
>NZ_JALCZA010000046.1:34875-35987 GCF_022690765.1 Anaeromyxobacter oryzisoli
GGCCGGGGGGCGCCCCGACCCGGCCCCCCCCCGCCCCCCCCCCCCGGCCCCCGCCCCCCCCCCGGGGGGCCCCGGCGCGCTCCCCCCGCCGCAGGCGCCGAGGAAGAACCGCGGCCCCTGGCCGTCCGCGAGCCTCGGCGCCGGCCGGAGGTCGCGGCGCCGGACCCGGAGCACCTCGCACACCTCGTCCACGACGAGCCCGAGCCGACGCCTCGCCACGTTGACGACGACGAACCGCGTCTTCCGCGTCGGAGGATCCCTCGGCAGCCCGAAGCGCTTCCGCACGTCCACGATCGGGATCACCTCGTCGCGCAGGCGGAACACGCCCTCGACGAACGCGGGCGCGCGCGGCACCGCCGTGAGCGGGAGCGGCCTGACGATCTCGCGCACCCGCATGATGTCCACGGCGTAGTCCTCGCCGCCGACACGGAACGTGCAGAGCTGCACGAGCGCGTCGCCGTCGGCGGGGACGGCCTCCTGCGCGCGCGGCTCACCCGTCGGCACGGCGCACCTTCCCGGGCGGGGACGCGCCGGCGTCCGCGCGGAGCAGCGCGCCCGCCCGCAGCACCGTGAACAGCCGATCGCGGTCGCGGCCGACGCCCGCGAGGCAGTCCGCGCACGCGCCCCCGATCCCCTGCGGGCACGGCTCGATCGAGCCCGGGCGGAGCCGCACCACGCTCGCGACGCGATCCACGAGCAGCCCGAAGGTCCCCTCCTCCCCTTCGACGAGGACGACGCGGCCGGCGCCCTCGGCCGCCGGGCTCGGCGGCAGGCCGAGGCGCCGCCGAGGATCGACCACCGCCACCACCTCGCCGCGGACGGTGACCACGCCGAGCACGTCGGCGGGCGCGCGCGGCACCTCCGTGATCGGCGGCGCCCGGAGCACCTCGCGCACCCGGGCGATGGCGATCCCGTACTCCTCCGCGCCGAGGACGAACGTGAGGTACTCCTCGAGCGCGCCGGCGCCGGGCTCGGCCTCGCCCACGACCGCCGCCGCCACCTCGCCGAGCTCCGGGAGCGCCGGCGCCTCCTCGTCGGGCCGGTAGAAGAACGCGTCGAGCGGAGACCCGGACCGCGCCGGGGCCGCCGCGGCGGCTCCGTCCGCGCGCGCG
>NZ_JALCZA010000047.1 GCF_022690765.1 Anaeromyxobacter oryzisoli
CGCCGCCGCCTGGCCGGGAGCCGGTCGCTGCGGCGCGGGCGCGCCGCGCGGCGCGGCGGCGGCCTGCGCGGACGGCTCCGGCGGCTTCTCGAACGAGTCCCACTTCGAGTCGGAGGTGCTGCTGACGCCCGAGACGCGGAGCGCGAAGTCGTCGGGGTTCGAGGCCTGCCGGAGCGCCTCGTCGTAGGTGATGAGGTTCGCCTTGAGGAGGGACATCAGGGACTGGTCGAACGTCTGCATCCCGTAGGTGGTGTGCCCCTGCGAGATCGCGTCGTTGATCTCCTTCGTCCGGTCCTTGTCCTCGATGAGCTCCCGGACGCGGGCGGTGGCGAGGAGCACCTCGATGGCGGGGACGCGCCCCTTCCCGTCGGCGCGCGGCACCAGCCGCTGGCTGATCACGGCGCGCAGGACCGAGCTGAGCTGGAGCCGGACCTGCTTCTGCTGGTACGGCGGGAACGCGGAGATGATCCGGTTGATCGTCTCGGTCGCGTCGAGGGTGTGGAGCGTGGACATGACCAGGTGACCGGTCTCCGCCGCGGTGAGGGCGGTCTCGATCGTCTCGAGGTCGCGCATCTCGCCGACCAGGATCACGTCCGGGTCCTGGCGGAGCGCGCTCTTCAGCGCCTGGCCGAAGCTCATCGTGTCCACGCCGACCTCGCGCTGGTTCACGATCGACCGCTTGTCGCGGATGAGGAACTCGATCGGATCCTCGATCGTCATGATGTGGCAGGTCTCGGTCGCGTTGATGTGGTCGATCATCGCCGCGAGGGAGGTGGACTTGCCGGAGCCGGTGGTGCCGGTGACGACGACGAGGCCGCGCTGCTCGCCGGCGATCTTCTCGAGCACCTTCGGCAGCATGAGCTGCTCGATCGACTGGATCTTGAAGGGGATGACCCGGAGGACGATGCCGATCGTGCCGCGCTGCTGGAAGACGTTCACGCGGAAGCGGCCGAGCCCCGGCACGCCGTAGGCGAGGTCCACCTCGTTGGTCTGCTTGAACTTCTCCTTCTGGTACTCGTTCATGATCCCGAAGGCCATCCGCGCGATCTCCTCGGGCGGGAGACGGCGGCCGTCCTTCAGCGGCACCAGCCCGCCGTCCACCCGGAACATCGGCGGAAGGCCCGCCTTGAGGTGGATGTCGGATGCGCTGGTGCGGAGCGCGACCTGCAGGATCTCGTTGAGTTCCATCGCGATCGCGGAGGGTAGCACCGCGATCCGGGCGGATCCAATGCCGGGTCCGAGGGACGCGCGCGCGTGGGCGGCGCCGCAGCGCGCCTCCTCACCCGCGCGGCAGGCCCACGGCGACGCCGGCCGTCCGGGGGCGCACCGATCTGAGAGACGCGACGGCCGGCGCCGCGCGATGCGCGGGCCGGCCGAGGGAGCGCGAGCGGAGCTCGCGGCTAGCGCTTCGAGAACTGGAAGCGCTTGCGGGCGCCGGGGCGACCGTACTTCTTGCGCTCGACGGCGCGGGCGTCCCGGGTCATGAAGCCGGCCTTCTTGAGGATCGGCCGGAACTCGGGGTTCAGCTCGCAGAGCGCGCGGCTGATGCCGTGGCGGATCGCGCCGGCCTGGCCGGAGAGGCCGCCGCCGGCCGCGTTCACGAAGATGTCCAGCTTGCCCATCTGCTCGACGAGCTTGAGCGGCTCGACGAGGATCATCTTCGACGTCTCGCGGCCGAAGTACTCGTCCATCGTGCGGCCGTTGATGGTGATGTTCCCGGTGCCGGGAGAGAGCCGCACGCGCGCGACCGCCTCCTTGCGCCGACCGACCGTCAGATTCGCCTGGGTAGCCATCGATCGATCCTCACTGCGCGAGGTTCAGCGCCTCGGGCTTCTGCGCGACGTGCGGGTGCTTGTCGGTCGCGTAGATCTTCAGCTTCGTCAACATCTGCCGGCCGAGCGCGCTCCGGGGCAGCATCCGGCGGACGGCGTTCTCGAGGATGTCCTCGGGGTGCCGCTCGCGGAGCTTGTTCATCGGGGTCTGCTTCGCGCCGCCCGGGTGCATCGTGTGCGAGAAGAAGGTCTTGCCCTCCTCCTTCTTGCCGGTGAAGCGGGCCTTGCCGGCGTTGACGACGACGACGAAGTCGCCCGTGTCCATCGACGGCGTGTAGGACGGCTTGTGCTTGCCCTTGAGGATCGAAGCGATGCGGGTCGCGGCGCGGCCGACCGTCAGGTCGGTGGCGTCGACGAGCCACCACTTCCGACCAGCGAGGGCCTCGGCGCGCGTCGCGCTGTGCGTGGTGCCTTTGGACATGGAAGAACCTGCAGAATTCCGAAATTGGAAACGCGCCTTCTAGAGGAAGGGCGGGCGCTTGTCAAGCGTCGTCGCCCCGCGCCGCGGCTCCCCGCGAGGGGAGACGGCGCGCCGCCCCGAACCGGGTCGCGAGCGGGTGCGGAATGTAGCCTCTGTCCTCGAAACCCACAAGAGCGTCCCTGCGTCACCCCGATCGGCAGGCGGCAGATCGGCCGCACCGGCGCAGCTTCCCCGAGGAGGCGGGGATGCGGCGACGCGCGGGGGCGGCGGCCGTGGCGGCGTGGATCGCGGCCGCGGCGGGGTGCGGCGGATCGACGGATCCGTCCCGGACCGGGAGCTCGCCCGGGAGCCTCCCGGCCCAGGGCGGCGGCGATCCTCCGGCCGGTGGCGGCGGAGGCGACCCGCCGAGCACCGGGCCGAGCACCGGAGGGCCGAGCACCGGCGTGGAGCCCCCTCCGGCGATCCGCCCGGACGCGCTCGAGGTGACGTACCGGGAGACCCGGTACCAGCTCCTCGCCGTCGGCGCCGACGGGACCGCCTACGGCCACGAGATCGGCGAGCCCCCGGAGCAGCTCTGGGCGAGCGCGGACGGCCGCGCGTGGACGCCGCGCGGGGCCCTGCCGGCGGGCCGGTCGTTCTTCGTCATCGCCCCGCTGCGGAGCGGGACGCTGCTCGCCGACACGAAGGGCCCCGACGGCCACGCGCTCTCGCGCTCCACGGACGGCGGCCGGAGCTGGAGCGACGTCCTCGCCCTCGGCTCGTACCGGCTCCTCACCCCGCGGAGCGTCGCCGAGCTCGGCGGCGAGGTGCTCGTCCTCGAGTACCAGGCGTTCAGCGGCGCCCCCGTGCCGATCCGGCTCTGGGCCAGCGCCGACGACGGGAGCACCTGGGCGGTGCGGAGCGAGACCGCCGAGCACCGCCACGGCCACGGCCTCCTCGCCGATCCCGACGCGGGCGCGCTCTGGCTCTTCTACGGCGACCTCGCCGGCGGGACGTACCTGTCGTTCGACGGCGGGGCGACGGCCACCCTCGCGCGCGCCCCGCTGGAGGGCGGCGTGCTCGTCTCCGCCGCGGTGACGGGGGACGGGCTCCTCGGCGGGCTCGACACGCTCTGGTCGCAGCTCCCGCCCGCGGTGGTGAGCCTCTCCCTGTCCGGCGCGTACGACCGGGGCGCGCCCCTCCCCGGTCCGAGCTACTCGATCCACGCGCTCCGCGGCGGCGGGTACCTCGTCGGGGCGGCGCGGGAGCCGGACGGCGACGTCTACCCGGACGACTCGGCACACCTGCTCGCGTCCGCGGACGGCCGCACCTTCCAGGAGGTGTTCGCCTGCCCGCGGCTCGATCCGCTCGTGACGGCGCGCGCCGACGTCTACTTCCAGCTCGCGGACGGCGAGCCGGTGGTGCAGGTCGTGAACTGCGACGGCTTCGGCGCCGGGGGCGTCGGGTACGCCCTGCTCGGCTCGCCGTGACCGCGGCGCGCGGCCGGACGCCGGCTAAACGAGGGTTCGCGATTCGCGAACACCTTCGGTGTCGCGCCTCGCGCCCTCGTTTAGCCAGGTTATACGGGGGCTGCGCCCCCGCCCCGTCGAGCGAAGCTCGCCGGGGCCCCACCCCTGGCTACGCGGGGCCCACGCGCGCTGGCGCGCGCTGTCCCGCGGGGAGGGGCGCTGCCCCTCCCCACCTGCGGTGGGGCCCCTCCCCGCTGTCCGTTCGCGAATCATGACCGGCCGTTTAGCGGGCCCCGCCCAGCCGCGCCCGCAGCGCCGCCATCACGCTCTCGGTGTGCGCCGCGACCTCCTCCGGCGGCGCCGCCGCCGCGGCGGGGTCGACGTGCGCGTGCGCGTCCGCCGGGAGGTCGTCGAGGAAGCGCGACGGCGTGCGCGGGAGGAGCTTGCCGCGCTTCGTCCGGGTCGCGACCCGGGTCAGGTAGAGCCGCTCGCGCGCCCGGGTGATCCCGACGTACGCGAGCCGCCGCTCCTCGTCGAGATCGCGCGCCTCGCCCTGGATCCCGGCGCAGGGGAGGTAGTCCTCCTCCACGCCGACCAGGAACACCACCGGGAACTCGAGCCCCTTCGCGGCGTGGAGCGTCATGAGGGTGATCCCGCCCTCCCCGGTGGGATCCTCCTCGTCGCGCGAGTCGAGGGCGAGCCGCTGGAGCCACGTCGCGAGGCTCGGGCGCGCGCGCCGCTGCGCCCAGCTCTCGAGCGAGCGGAGGAGCCCGTCGAGCGCGTCCACCTTGCGCGCCCCGGCCTCCAGCGACTGCACGCTCGAGCGGACGTGGGTGTAGAGGTCCACCTCCGCCACGAGCCCGCGGGCTATCGCGGCGAGGTCCTCGCGCCGCTCGGCGAACCGCGCCCGGTACCGGTCGAGGAGCGCCACGAACGCGGCGATCCGCTCGGCCGCGCCGCGGGGCAGGTCCGGCACCTCCGGCGCGCGCCGGAGCGCCTCGAGGAGGTCGACCCGGTTCGCGATCGCCCAGTCGTGGAGCCGCTCGAGCGTCGCGTCGCCGATCCCGCGCGCCGGGACGTTCACGATGCGCGAGAGGGAGACGTCGTCCTCCGGCTGGACGCAGAGCTTCAGGTACGCGAGCAGGTCGCGCACCTCGGAGCGGTCGAAGAACGCCGGCCCGCCGTGCATGACGTACGGCATCGAGGCCTCGCGGAGCGCCTCCTCGAACGGCCGGGAGAGCGCGTTCAGCCGGAAGAGCACCGCGAAGTCCCTCCACGACCGCCCCTCGCCGCGCTGCCGGGCGATCTCCTCGGCCACGAAGCGGGCCTCGTCCTCCTCCTCCGGGAGCGCCACGACCCGGACCGGCTCGCCCGGCCCGTCCGCCGTGAAGAGGGTCTTCGCCTTCCGGCTCGCGTTCTTCGCGATGACGGCGTTGGCGCAGGCGAGGATGTTCCCGGTCGAGCGGTAGTTCTGCTCGAGCCGGATCTCCTTCGCGCCGGGGAAGTGCCGCTCGAAGCGCAGGATGTTCTTCACCTCGGCGCCGCGCCACCCGTAGATCGCCTGGTCGTCGTCGCCGACGGCGCAGACGTTGCGGCGCTCGCCGGCGAGCTGCTTCAGCAGGTCGAGCTGGGCGACGTTCGTGTCCTGGTACTCGTCGACGAGCAGGTACCGGAACCGCTTCTGGTACTTCGCCCGGAGGGCGGCGTCCCCCGCGAGGAGCGCCACCGGCCGCGCGATGAGGTCGTCGAAGTCCACCGCGCGCATCGCGCGGAGCGCCTTCTCGTAGCGGGGGAAGACCTCCGCGGCGACGAGGTCGTAGTCGTCCCCCTGCCCCGCCTCGCGCACCGCGATCCGCTTCCTGCCGGCGTTCTTCGCCCTCGAGACGAGGGCGAGGACCCGGTGGGCGTCGAACTTGCGATCGTCGATCGACACCTCGCGCATGCAGCGCTTCACGAGCGCGAGCTGATCGCCGGCGTCGCAGATCGCGAACCGCTTCGGCAGCCCGGCGGCCGCGTGCTCCTGCTGGAGCAGCCACAGCCCGAAGCTGTGGAAGGTCGAGACGAACACGTCCACGCCCGGCGGGCCGGCCAGGGCGGCGACGCGCTCCCGCATCTCGCCGGCCGCCTTGTTCGTGAACGTGACGGCGAGGACCGAGGCCGGCTCCACGCCCTTCACGAGCAGGTAGGCGACGCGATGGGCGATGACCCGGGTCTTCCCGGAGCCGGCGCCGGCGAGCACCAGGAGGGGCCCCTCGGTGGTCATCACCGCCTCGCGCTGCGGCGGGTTGAGGGTGGAGAGGTCGAGCATGGCGAGGGGCCGCGTTCTCACACGCGGACGCCCGCGAGACAAGGCTCGGGGCGTCCGGCGGGCTCCCCGGCCCCCGGGCGCCCCTCCGGGCCCCGCGCCGGCGGCCCGGCCGCGCAGCGAGACGCCGCGCCCACGGCCTCGCGGCGCGCTACAAAGAGGCGACACCGAGGAGACGACTTCGATGAGGCTCTACTACGTGCCGCGGACGCGGGCGAGCCGGCCGCGCTGGATGCTCGAGGAGCTGGGCGTCCCCTACGAGCTCGTCCGGCTCGATCCGGCGAAGGGGGAGACGCGGACGCCCGAGCACCTCGCCCGGCAGCCGCTCGGCCACGTGCCCGTCCTCGAGGACGGGGACGTGACGATCTTCGAGTCCGCCGCCATCTGCCTCTGGCTCGCGGAGCGCTTCCCGGAGAAGGGGCTCCTTCCCCCGCCCGGGACGCCCGGCCGCGCCGCCGCCTACCAGTGGCTGTTCTTCGCGATGACCGAGCTCGAGCCGCCGCTCGGCGAGCTCGCCCGGCAGACGCGGCGCCCGGAGGCGGAGCGAGACCCCGCGGCGATCGCCAGCGCCAAGGGGCGCTTCGCCGCCGCGGCGGCCGCCCTGGAGCGGCCGCTCGCCGCGAACGCCTACCTGCTCGGGCCCTCGTTCACCGTGGCCGACCTCGTCGTCGCCGCCTGCATGGCCTGGGGGAAGGCGATCGCGGGCGGGCTCGAGGGGCTGCCCGCCGTCTCCTCGTGGCTGGGCCGCGTCCGCCAGCGCTCGGCGTGGAAGCGCGCGACCGCGGATTGATGGCGACACCCGCCCGCATCGAGCGCCCCGCTCCGACATCGGCGCCGCCCGTCGCCGCTCTCTCACCCGGGTGCGACGGTGAGTGATGTCCCCAGGTCCGGCGACCGCGTGCTAACGTCGCTCCGGTCGCGCGCCCGCGCCCGCCCCATGCGCAACCTCTCGCTCCAGCTCAAGCTCTTCGCCGTGGTGGCGATCCTCTGCCTCGCCGCGAGCTTCTCCGCCGCGCGGATCTCCACCCGCGTCTTCGAGCGGCGCGTCGAGGACAGCGCGCTCCAGAGCCTCCGGAGCGCGGCGAACGCGCTCGACGCGCGCGAGCGGAGCGAGATCGAGAAGCTCGCCTCGACGCTCGACGCCCTGCTCGCGAACGACGAGCTGCGCGAGGCCTTCGTGGCGCGGGATCGGGAGAAGCTCCTCACCGCCGCCGCGCCGCTCTTCGAAACGATGCGCGAGCGCGACCGGATCACCCACTGGTACTTCATCGCCCCGACGGACCGCACCGTGTTCCTCCGCGTCCACGCTCCGGCCCTCCACGGGGATCGCGTGGACCGGATCACGCTCCGGCGCGCGATCGAGACGGGCGATCTCGGCGCCGGCAAGGAGCTCGGGCTCACCGCCTTCGCGCTCCGCGCCGTCCGCCCCTGGTACCACCAGGGTCGGCTCATCGGCTACATGGAGCTGGCCGAGGAGATCGACCACTTCCTCACCACGATGAAGTCCCGCACGGGCGACGAGTACGGATTGCTCGTGCAGAAGCGGTACCTCGACGAGCAGGCCTGGGCGAAGGTGCTCGGGCCGCGCGCGAACACCTGGAACGACCGGGCGGACGTGGTCGTGGTGGACACCACCACCTTCACCGACGGCATCATCGACTTCGACGGCAACCTCGACGCGCTCCCGGACGGCGGCTCCTTCTCCGGCGAGATCGAGCGCGGCGACCGGGCGTTCGTGCGCGGCGTCTTCCCGGTGCGCGACGCCGCCGGCCGGAAGGTCGGCGGGCTCTTCGTGCTGCACGACTTCACCGCGGAGCACGCCGCGATGCGGACCGGCGCCGTCGAGACCGCGTTCGCGCTCCTCGCGTGCGGCGCGGTCCTCGCCCTGGCGATCGGGCTCGCGACGCGCCGGCTGGTGTTCGCCCGGCTCGTCCGCCTGCGGAAGCGGCTCGAGGCGGAGGCGACGCGAGAGCGGCTCCCGCCCGGACGCGTCGTGAACCTGTCCGACGACGAGATCGCCGGGCTCGAGGCGCTGCTCGACCGCGCGCTCTTCCCGGCGCGCTACCGCGACGTCGCGCCGCCCCCGGCGGGGGACGAAGGCGGCGACGCGACGAAATCGCACGTCGGCCCTTGACGTTCGCCAAGACCGCTCGATCCGGGCGAGCGCATGCTCGCGCAGGGGGGAAGCGACGGAGGACCCGCCGCTCCTGCGCGGAATGACCGAGGGATCCGCAGCTTCGGGCGGAGGGGAACCGGTCGCGAAGCAGGTCGGGCGCCGGCGCGTCCGGCCCGGCCCGGTCCCGTTCCTGCACCGCCTCTCGACCAAGCTGTCCGGGGTGACCGTCCTGCTCGCGGTCGCGGCCCTGGTCGCGCTCTGGGCGGCGGATCGGCGGCTCCAGCGCGGGCTCACCCGGGAGCTGGAGCGCTCCTCCGCGCTGCTGGGCGAGGCGCTCCGGACGACCACGCACGAGGCGATGCTCGCCGACGGGCCGGAGCACGCCTACGCCGCGCTCGAGCGGATCGCCACGCTCGAGGGGATCGAGCGGGTGCGGGTGCTGGACGCGCGGGGCCGGGTGGCGTTCTCGTCGGTCCGCGGGGAGCGCGGCGCGGTCCTGGCGAAGGACGCCGCGGCGTGCGCGCCGTGCCACGCCGGGCGCGCCCAGCCCGTCTCGCGCGTGCCGGCGCAGGCGCGCGGGCGGATCGAGGACGGCACCGGCGGGCGCCGCTACACGATGGTGACCCCCGTCTACAACGACCGCGCCTGCGCCAGCGCGGCGTGCCACGTCCACCCCCCGGGCAGGCAGGTGCTCGGGCTGCTGGAGATCGGCGTCTCGCGCGAGCGGCTCGAGGCCGACCTGTCCGCCTTCCGCGTGGACACGTTCCCCGTCCTCGCCGCGGCCATCGTCGGGGTCGCGATCCTGCTCTACCTGCTCGGGCGCGCCGAGGTGATCGGCCCCGTCGCCGCCCTGCTCGAGGGCACGCGGCGGGTCGCGCGGGACGAGCTGGACGTCGAGGTCCGGGTCCGGTCGCGCGGCGAGATGGGCGCGCTCGCGGGCTCGTTCAACGAGATGACCTCCTCGCTGCGGGCGCTCGAGGACGCGCTGAACGGCGTGCTCGCGAACCTCGAGCGTGAGGTGGAGGCGCGCACCGCCGAGCTGCGCTCGACCCAGGATCAGCTCGTGCGCACCGAGAAGCTCTCCGCCCTCGGGAAGCTCTCCGCCTCGGTCGCGCACGAGATCAACAACCCGCTCGCCGGGATCCTCACCTTCGCGAAGCTCGTCTCGCGGACGCTCGCGGAGGGCCCGCCCGACGACGCCCGGCGCGCGGTGCTCCAGCGGAACCTCGCCCTCGTGGAGCGCGAGGCGCAGCGGTGCTCGGCGATCGTGCGGAACCTGCTCGACTTCGCCCGGGAGCGCCCCATGGAGCGGCGGCAGGTGGACGTCAACGCGGTGGTGGACGAGGCGATCACCCTCATCGCGAACCAGGTCGCGATCCAGGAGATCGCCATCGTCCGCGACCTGACCCCGCTCCCGCCGGTCCTCGCCGACTTCGGCCAGCTCCGGCAGGCCTTCGTGAACGTCGCCATGAACGCGTGCGAGGCGATGGGCAAGGACGGCCGGCTCACCGTCGCCTCGCGCCCGCGCGACGGCGCGGTGGAGGTCTCCTTCGCCGACACGGGGCCCGGGATCCCGAAGGAGCGGCTCGGCCACGTGTTCGACCCGTTCTTCACGACGAAGGAGAAGGGGACCGGGCTCGGCCTCTCGGTGGTGTACGGCATCGTCGAGCGGCACGGCGGCCGGATCACCGTGGACAGCGCCCTCGGCGCGGGCACGACGTTCACCTTCCTCCTCCCCGCCGGCGACGACGCCGGCGCGGCGCCGGAGCCGCCCTCCGCCGCCTCCCCGCCCGACGACACGGGTGCGCCGCGCCCGGCGACGGGGTAGAGAGGCGGGATGCGCGAGCTGTGGATCGTCCGGCACGGGGAGACCGAGTGGAGCCTGAGCGGCCGTCACACCGGACGGACCGATCTCCCCCTGACGCCGCACGGCGAGGACCAGGCCCGCGCGATCGGCGACCGGCTCGCGGGGCACGCCTTCGCGCGCGTCCTCACCAGCCCGCTGCGGCGCGCCCGGGACACCTGCCGGCTGGCGGGGTTCGGCGAGGTCGCGGTGTCCGCGCCCGACGCGATGGAGTGGGACTACGGCGCGTACGAGGGGAAGACGCGCGCCGAGATCCTCGCCGGGGCGCCGGGGTGGACGATCTGGGACGGCGGCGTGCCGGGCGGCGAGTCGCTCCAGGACGTCGCGGCCCGGGCGCGCCGGGTGATCGGCGAGGCGGAGACCGCGGACGGCGACGTCCTCCTGTTCTCGCACGGGCACCTGCTCCGGATCCTGACGACCTGCTGGCTCGGGCTCGAGCCGCGGCTCGGCGCGATGCTCGCGCTCGGGCCGGCCCGGCTCGGCGTCCTCGCCCGCTCGCGCGAGGCGCCGGTGCTCTCGCTCTGGAACGCCTCCGGGCCCTGAGGGCGACACCCACTCGCATCGAGCTGCTGCGGCGCACGCTGCCTGCCTGCGCGGGGCAGACTCCTCCCTGCGCTGCTCGACGTGCGTTCCAGGTCTCAGGGTTCTTCGAGTGAACGGTCAAGGAGGGACCTCGCAGGCCAACGTCCCTGAAGGACGAGCGGTCTGGGCTCAGGAAGATGGAAAGGCCGGGGCGTCACGGTACGTGGGAACCGTCTGCGCAAGATCGGCCCCGAAGAGGCCCGCGTTTCACCGAGAGCGCTACGAGCTTCCGCCGGCACCGTGGCCCCGAATCGCCCATCGCGCTGCCGCCGGTTCGTGAGGCGTGCCATGACTTCACGGTGAGCGTTGGGCCGCAGCCCTTTCGCGGGAACCCCGATTTCACCAATCGGCTGTTGACGCATTTTCCGGTGGGTGACGCTTCGCAAGCCCAGGTCGTCCGAATAGGCCTCTCTCGCAGCGCCGCGGGGGCGCCGTGCGCCGCGAGTCCGCGCGGAGCCGAGGCGCGAGGGACCGTTCCCGTTCTCGCGCCTGGCACCGAATGCGTGCGTCCGGGGAGGCCGAGAATTCCCGTGAGACGATCCGCTCATGAACGCACGCGATCTCTCCGCCCGCCTCTCCGAGCTCCTCCGCCGCGAGCACGACTGCATGGCCGATTTTCTCGTCGCGCTCGCCGATTTCGATCGCCGGCGGCTCTGGGTCGAGCTCGGCTACTCCAGCCTGTTCTGGTTCCTCCATCGCGAGCTCGGGCTCTCGAAAGGGGCCGCGTTCTATCGGAAGACCGCGGCCGAACTGGTGCAGCGGTTCCCCGAGGTGATCGAGCCGCTACGCGACGGGAGGCTTTGCATCTCGAGCATCGCGGAGCTGGCGAAGGTGATCTCGCCCGAGAACCGGGCGGAGGTGCTGCCGCGGTTCTTTCACCGCTCGAAGCACGAGGCGGCGGAGGTTGCAGCCGAGATCAAGCCGGTCGAGAAGGCGCCGCGTCGCGAGGTCGTGACCGCGGTGCGCGCCCCGGCCACGGAGGAGGCCGTTCCGCGTCTCGAGGTCGTGGCGGCGGCGCTCCCGGTCGCGGCTCCGAACGTCGTCACGGCGGCACCGTTCGAGCTGCTCGAGACGAGAGGTTCGCCGGAAAACCTTGTCGATGCCAACTCTCCGCGCGCTGCAGCGCACGCCCCATCTTCCCGCGAGGCCCGCGCCGAATCGGTCGAACCGCTCAGCGCCGACCTCCGGCGGCTCCACTTCAACGTCTCCCGCCGCTTCCTCGCGAAGCTCGACGCCGCGCGGGATGCGCTCTCCCATTCGCATTTCGGCGCCAGCACCGAGGAGATCCTCGAGGTCGGCCTCGACCTCCTCCTCGCCCGGAGCGCCAAGCGGAAGGGGCTCGTGCAGAAGCCGCTCGCGGAGCGCCGCCCCTCGAAGCCGGAGCACCTCTCCGCCGAGGTGAAGCGCCAGGTCTGGCTCCGCGATGGCGGCCGCTGCCAGTACCCCCTCGACTCCGGCGGCATCTGCGGCTCGACCTACCTGCTCGAGTTCGATCACCGCGAAGCCGAGGCCCTGGGCGGCCCGCCCACGGTCGAGAACATTCACCTTCTCTGTTTCTTTCATAACCAGCTCGCAGCTCGGAAGGTCTTCGGGGACGCCTTGATGGACCGGTTCAGGCGACGGTCGAACGGCGAGCTCTCCGACTCCGCACGTTTCAGGCGCGCGGGAACGCAGTCGCCGTGCGCACTGAAGAAGAAGCGCTCGGGGTGAGCGGATGGCCGGCCCGGCTCTCGGGCGACGCTGACGGGGCCGACGAGCGGCCACCGGACCTGCTCCAGCGCTCCCGGCGCCGGGCGGCCGAGAGCCGCGGCGAGCGGCGCTGTCAACATCCGGTGAAGCACGGGCTTCTTCGGGGCCGATCTCGTCACTCCGGTCGCCGCCCGCGGATGGCGCCCCGGCCTCCACCTTCTTCCCGAGCCAGCCCACGCTTGCCGTGCAGGCACGCTCGCACCCGCGGCCCCCAACGCGCCTCGCGACGCTCAACGCAAGCGGGTGGCGCCCTGAGGGCGCCCGGCGCGACGCGGAGGGGGTCGGCACGCTATGTAAGGCGGCGGTGGAGCCCATCGTCACCCTCGACCGGCTCGACGCGTCGCTCGGCGGAGCCCGCGTCCTCTCCGGCGTCACGTTCACCCTCGCCCGCGGCGCCGGCGTCGCCGTGCTCGGGCCGAACGGCTCGGGCAAGTCCACCCTCCTCCGCCTCCTGCGCGGCGAGCTCTGGCCGGATCCGGCGAGCCCGGGCCGGCGGCTGTTCCACGGCGCGGACGGCGCCTGGGAGAGCCCGATCGGCGTCCGCGAGCGGCTCGCCCGCGTCGCGCCCGAGGCCCAGGACGCGTACCTGCGCAACGACTGGGAGCTGCCGGTCGAGGCGGTGATCCGGTCCGGCTTCTTCGACCAGCTCTGGCCGTCCGAGGCGGCGACGCCGGCGCAGGCGGCGCGCGTGCGGACCGTGGCCGAGGCGCTCGGGGTCACCCACCTCCTCCAGCGATCGTTCCTGGAGCTGTCGCGTGGCGAGGGCCGCCGGGTCCTCCTCGCCCGCGCCCTGGCCCCCCGCCCCGACGCGCTCCTCCTCGACGAGGCGTGCGACGGGCTCGACGCCGAGGCGCGGGCGGGGCTCCTCGAGCGCGTCTCGCGGATCCTGCGCGGCGGGACCGCGGTGGTGATGGCGACGCACCGCGCGGACGAGATCGTACCGGAGATCCAGCGGGTCGTCTGGCTCGAGGACGGCCGGATCGTGCGCGTCGGGACGCGCGAGGAGGCGCTGCGGGAGGCGCCGGCTCTCGAACCCGAACCCGCCTTCCGTCCCCCGTTCCCCGACCCCGACCTGAGCCCCGCCCCGGTGGCCCCAGACCTCGGGGGTCGGACCTCGGCGACGGCGCCGGCCTCGACCGCGCCAACCGCCTCCGGGCCACGGGCCCCCGGACCCCGGAGGCGGGCTCCGCTCTTCACCCTCCGCGCCGTGACGGTCCTGGTCGAGGGCCGCCCCGTCCTCGACGGGATCGACTGGACCGTCCGCCGCGGCGAGCGCTGGTGCGTCCTCGGCCCGAACGGCGCGGGCAAGTCCACCCTCCTGCGCCTCCTCGCCGGCGAGGAGCAGCCCGCGCGCGGCGCGATCGACCGGCTCGGCCTCGGCCTGCACGCCGCCGCCGAGGAGCTCGCCGGGCGGGTAGGGCTGGTCTCGCCGGAGCTGCAGGCGCGCCACCGGGTCGACGCGCTCGCGGGAGACGTGGTCGCCTCCGGGTTCCAGGGCTCGATCGGCCTCGCCGCGCCGCCCTCCGCCGCCGAGCTCGAGGCCGCGCGCCGCGCCGCGTCGCGCCTCGGGATCGCGGCGCTGCTCCGGCGGCACGTGCACTCGCTCTCGTACGGGGAGCTGCGCAAGGTGCTCCTCGCGCGCGCCCTCGCGCCGGCCCCGGACGTCCTCCTCCTCGACGAGCCGCTCGCCGGGCTCGACCGCGGCGCGCGCCGCGACGTGCTGGCGCTCCTCGACGTGCTCCGCGCCGAGGGGACCGCGGTGATCGCCGTCTCGCACCACGCCGACGAGCTGCCCCGCGAGGCGGACGGCCTGCTGCGGCTCGCGCAGGGGCGCGTGTTCCCGTGCCCGTGACCGCGCCCGACCGGCGTTGACCGCCGGCGATTTCCATTCGGCCCCCTTCTGCGGCAGGATGGACGCCGCATGGCCGACGGCCACCGCCGCCCCGATCACCGCCCCGCGCCAGCGGTCCGCCGCCCCGAGGCCCCGACGTTCCACCGCGCCGCGCCCGAGCGCCGCGTGGTCGCCCGGCCCACCGGGATCGCGACGCCGCGGGAGCCCTCGGTGCGGGTCGTGACCGGCCCCATGTTCATCGACACCGCGAGCGGTACCTTCCAGGATCGCCGCCCGCCCCCGCCGCCCGTGCTGTCGCGGCGGGAGTTCGAGCAGGAGCTCTCGCGGCTCGTCCGCGCCTTCGCCGAGAACGAGGAGAACCCGGGCTCCGTGTCGTGCACGGGGTGCCGGCGCTGCGTCTCGTGCATGTTCTGCGAGGGGTGCGAGGAGTGCTACCGCTCCACGCACTCGCGCCGGTGCAGGGCGTCGTCGCACCTCACCCACTGCGCCGACTGCGACGGGTGCCACGACAGCGCCTACTGCGTGCGGAGCGAGAACTGTACGCGCTCCAACTACCTCGTCCTGTGCCGCTCCTGCTCGGAGTGCACCTACTGCTTCGGGTGCGTGGGCCTCGCCAAGGCGGACTTCCACATCCTGAACGTGAAGTACACCCGCGCCGAGTACTTCCGCATCGTGGAGTCGCTCTCGGCGGAGCTCGGCCTGGAGCGCTGAGAGCTCGTCGAAGAATTCGACGAGCTCTCAGGCCGACCCGCGTGAGCGGGGCGGCGGGTGGGGTGAAGCGCCCGAATTCACTTCGGGCGCGAGGGGCGGGCGACGGCCCGCCCCTCCGAGGGGGGGGGGGGGGGGGGGGGGGGGCCCCCCCACCCCCCCGGGCGGGGGGGGGGGGGGCGCCCCCGCCCCCCCCCTCCTGGATGGTCAAGGCCCGTCGATTGTTCGACGGGCCTTGACCGGGCTTCACTCCGCACCCGGGCCCCGGGTCACGGAGAGGGGTGACCGGTCAGGGAGCACGGGTCCGGGTCCGGACCGGGTCGCCCGCCTGTCCGCTGCCCGGTCCGTCGCGTTCGCCTATCCTCACCGGGATGCCGCTCGCGCTCGCCCTCGCCCTGGCGCTCGCCGCGCCGCCGGCGGCGCCCACCCTCGCCCTCGCCCCGTCCGCGGCGAGGCCCGGAGACGCCGTGCTCGTGGACGTCGCGGGCGCGCCCACGGACGACGCGCGCCCTCCGCGCGGGACGCTGGGCGATCGGCCGCTCGCCTTCTGGCGCGCCGACGGCGGCTGGCGGGCCGTCGCCGCGCTCCCCATCGAGACCACCCCGGGGGTGCTCGCCGCACGCGTCGAGGTGGAGGGGACGGCGCTGGAGGCCGCGCTGCGCGTCGTCGAGCCACGCTTCGCCTCGCACGCGCTGTCGCTGCCGCCGCGCTACGTCGAGCCGCCGCCCGAGGTGAAGCGGCGGACCGAGGAGGACCACCTCGCCTTCGCCCGCGCCTTCGAGCAGCCCCTCTCGCCGCCCCTGTTCCAGGGCGCGTTCGCCGTCCCGCGCGCCGCGAGGACGAGCGCCCGGTACGGCGACCGGCGCGTGCTGAACGGGACGGTCGAGAGCGTCCACTACGGGCTCGACCTCCGCGGCCGCCGCGGCGCGCCGGTGGACGCCTCGAACGACGGCCTCGTCGCGCTGGTCCGGGACGCCTACCTGTCGGGCAAGACGGTGGTCCTCTGGCACGGGGCGGGGATCTACACGGTCTACTTCCACCTGGACCGGATCGACGTCCGCGACGGCCAGCGGGTGCGGCGGGGCCAGCGCATCGGCCTGCTCGGCTCGACCGGACGCTCCACCGGCCCGCACCTGCACTGGGGCGCGAAGGTGGACGGGCTCTACGTGGATCCCGAGTCGCTCCTCGCCATCGACTTCGAGCGCGGGACCGCGCCGGACCGGGTGATCCCGGACGGCCGGCTCACGGCGCCCCGCTGATGGCGAGCGGCGGTCCCGTCTACCGCGCCCCGCGGACCTCGCGGATCACCTCGAGCATCGGCCCGTGCAGGGCGGGGGTGGCCGCGAGGATGTCGCCGGTCTCCAGCATCCGGTCCCCGCCGTCGTGATCGGTGACGACGGCCCCCGCCTCGCGGGCCAGCAGGATCCCCGCCGCGATGTCCCACGGCTTGAGCCGCTCCTCCCAGAAGCCGTCGAGCCGGCCGCTCGCGACCGACGCGAGATCGAGGGCGGCGCTCCCCAGCCGCCGCACGCCGCGGGCCCGGGTCACGAACGCCCCGAACAGCCGGAGGGTCGGCTCGTGGTTCGTGTGGATGTCGTAGGGGAAGCCGGTGACGAGGAGCGCGTTCTTCAGCCCCTCGCGGCCGGACGGGGCGAGGCGGGTCTCGCCCCCGCCCCCGCATCGAAGGAAGGCGCCGTGCCCCCGGGCCGAGGTGAACAGCTCGTCGCGGATGGGGTCGTAGGTCGCGCCGGCCGCGAGCCCGCGGTCGTCGGCGACCGCCACGTTGACCGCGAAGATGGGGAGCCCGTGGGCGTAGTTCGTGGTGCCGTCCAGCGGGTCCACGATGAAGCGCAGGCCGCCGCCGGCCGCGCCGCGCGCGCCGGACTCCTCGGCGAGCACGGCCGCGCCGGGGAAGCGTTGCGCGAGCCACCCGAGGACCGCGGCCTCGCTCGCCCGGTCCGCGTCGGTCACCAGGTCGATCTTGCCCTTCAGCTCGACGGTGCGAGGCTTGCCCCACCGCTCGCGGAGGACCGCGCCTCCCCGCCGCGCCGCCTCGACGCACGCCTCCTGCAGCTCCCGCTCCGCCGACATGCCGCTTCCTTTCTTTCGTCCCGGGTGACGCCACAGGATAGCGGTCCGGCGCTCCGGCCGCACCCCAGGCGGACCCGCGCGCGGTGGGCACCCGGCCGACGCGCTTGCTACACTCGGGCCATGCTCAAGGCCCTCGCGGTGCTCCGCACCCTCTTCCTCGTCTTCATCGTCGGCTACACCGTCCGTGCGATGCCGTGGTGGACCAGCGTGGCGCGCACGTTCGACGAGCAGTACGCCCGGTGCTCGGCGACCGTCGGGCTGCTCATGCGGGCGGCGTGGCTCGCGGTCGCCTGGATCGCCCTCGAGACCGTCCTCGGCTGGTTGATGGCGCGCCGCAGGCCGCTCGAGCCGGACGTCCCGAAGGCGCGCACCGGCGAGCCGCCCTTCGCGCCGCCGCCGCACCGCTAAACGGCCTATCATGATTCGAGAACGGTCAGCGGGGCAGGGCGCGAGGCGCGACACCGAAGGTGTTCGCGAATCGCGAACCCTCGTTTAGTCGGGAGGCGGATGCTGCCCCGCGCGTTCCTGCACCGGCTCCGCTCCTGGCTCCACCGCCGGGAGGTGTCGGTCTGGTACGACGCGCGCTATCGCCTCCCGCTGTCCGGCATCGAGGCGGCCGCGGGGATGGAGCCGCGCCGCGCCGACTACGCCGCGTGGTGGCTGGGGGAGACGGGCGCGGTGCCGCCCCGCGGGTTCCGCGCCCCCCGCCGGATCTCGTACGAGGACCTCGCGCGCGTGCACACCGCGGAGCTGCTCGAGTCGCTCGGCCGCCCCGACACGCTCGCGCACGTGTTCGCGGTCGATCCCTCCGACGTGCCCGTGGACGAGGTGATGACGACCATCCGCCTCGCCTGCGGCGGGACGCTCGGCGCCGCGCGCGAGGCCCTCCGCACCCGCGCGCCGGCGCTGAACCTGCTCGGCGGGTTCCACCACGCCGGGCCGGGCTCCGCGGGGGGGTTCTGCCCGGTGAACGACGTGGCGGTGGCGATCGCGGCGCTCCGGGCCGAGGGCTTCCAGGGCCCCGTCGCGGTCCTCGACCTGGACGCGCACCCGCCCGACGGGATCGCGCTCTGCCTCGAGCACGACCCTCGGAGCTGGATCGGATCGCTCTCCGGCTCCGACTGGGGGCCGCTCCAGCGCGTGGACGAGACCATGCTCCCCGAGGGCACCGGCGACGCGGGCTACCTCGACGCGCTGGGCGCCCTGCTCGCGCGGATGCCGCGCCCGGCGCTCGCCTTCGTGCTCGCCGGCGGGGACGTCCTCGCCGGCGACCGGATGGGCCGGCTCGGGCTCTCGCTCCGCGGCGCCCGCCGCCGCGACCTCCTCGCCGCGGCGGAGCTCGAGGGCGTCCCGAGCGTGTGGCTCCCCTCGGGCGGCTACTCCGGCGGCGCGTGGCGCGTGCTCGCCGGCACCGGGATGGCCCTCGCCACCGGCTCGGACCAGCCGATCCCCGAGGACTACGACCCGCTCCTCGCCCGGTTCACGACGGTCTCGCGCGAGATCTCGCCGGGCGAGCTCGGGGAGAGTGGGAGGCTCACCGCCGAGGACCTCGAGGAGGCGCTCGGGATCCGCCCGCACCGGCAGCGGCTCCTGCTCGGCTTCTACACGGCGGCCGGGATGGAGCACGCGCTGTACCGGTACGGCATCTTCGACCAGCTCGAGCGGCTCGGCTACCGCAACTTCCGGGCGGCGTTCGACGCGTCGGGGCTCGGCGAGCGGGTGCGGCTGTACGGCGAGGCGGCCGGGGAGGAGCACCTCCTCATGGAGCTGATCCTCGAGAAGCGACGCGTGCTCGGGGCCGAGGTGCTCTACGTCCACTGGCTGTCGCTGCGGAACCCTCGCGCCCAGTTCAGCGAGCGGCGCCCGCGGCTGCCCGGCCAGGACGTCCCGGGCCTCGGGCTCGCCAGCGAGGCGGGCTCGATGCTGGCGCGCATGGCGGTGCGGCTCGGCCTCGCCGGCGTGGTCTTCCGGCCCGCGCACTATCACACCGCCTACGCGGCGCGTCACGAGTTCGCCTTCGTGGATCCGGAGCGACAGGGGCGGTTCGAGGCGCTGGTGCGCGATCTGCAGGACGTACCGCTCCTCGAGGCGACCGTCGCGGTGTCCGAAGGGCGGGTGACGATGGACGGCGCGCCCTACGCCTGGGAGGCCGACGAGATGGCGTACTGGCTGCGGGAGTCGCCGTCCGAGCCCGGCGAGGTGGAGCGCGAGCGCGAGCGCGTCCACTTCGCCGTCGTGCCCGCGCGCGCCGCGGCGGCCGTCACCGGACCGGCGCCGGCTCCGCCAGCAGCTCCCTGATCTCGCGCTCGAGCCGCTCGCCGGCCGGCGCGTCGTACCCGACGTGGACGTGGCGCACGATCCCGCGCCGGTCGAGGACCAGCGTGGTGGGGAGCCGCTGGACGTCGAGCGGCTCGGACAGCCGCGCGCCCCCGCGATCCCACAGCACCGGGAAGCTCACCGGGTGCTCGGCGACGAAGGCCTCGAGCAGCGCGCGATCCTCGTCGAACGACACCGCCGCGACGGCGAGGCCGGCGTCGCCGTATCGCCGCGCGAGGGCGTCCAGCCGCGGGAGCTGCTCCTGGCACGGCTCGCACCACGTCGCCCAGAAGTCCACGACGCGCACGCGACCGTCCGTCGCGAGCCGCACCGTCCGTCCCGAGAGATCCTCCGCGGCGACGTCCACGGCCTTGCCCACCAGCGCCGGGGCGCGGAGCGCAGGGCGGGACGAGGCGCACGAGGCGCTGGCGGCGAGCACGGCCAAGGCGAGAACGCGGCGCATCCCCTGATTCTAAGCCGGGAACCGCACCGCCGCCGGATCGCCGGCGCGATCCGCGCGAGCGCGCGCGCGCCCTGGAGAGCGCGGCGGCGCGTGCATCGCTGTCGCACACGGTGATATCACCCACCGTACGGATAGGACCGTGGGAAAATCCCAGGTGGGTAGCGACTATTCGAAAAATTTTCCTGATCTGGCGCAACATCGGATCCTGCGGTGTGTGCGAAGTTCCCGCGAACGCCGGTCGCTCGCGGTGTACCACCGTCGCGACCCGAGACCGTCCGCCGAGGTGAGCACCTGATGCGCCATACAAAGATGATCGCCACCGCCCTCGCGCTCGCCGCGGGCGTCGCGGTGCGAGCCGACACGATCGACGTCAGCTCGACCACCCTCGTGATGGGTGGCCAGCAGACCCGGTTCCGCGGCGGCACCGGGCTCGAGCTGGTCAACGTCGTCCCAGCCTACGAGATCCTCTCGCTCGCCGCGCGCGACGTGACGAACCCCGTCGCGAACGACCTCCAGCTCGTGATGTCGGGCTGGGGCTCGTGGGACATCGACCACCGCCGGTGGGACAACGGCACCAGCACGAACCTGACCGGCGATCTCCAGACCGGGTACGTCCAGGGCTCCCTGCTCGACCGCCACCTCACGCTCCGGCTCGGCCGGGCGCAGGTGCAGACCGGCGTCGCGCGGATGCTCCACCTGGACGGCGGCGAGGTGATCGCCGTCCTGCCGCTCGGGTTCCGCGTCTCCGGGTACGTCGGGGCGCCCGTCGCGGAGCGGTTCGCGTCGCGCTCCGGCATCCGGAGCTGGAACCCCCAGGGCGGCGACCTCGCCTACGGCGGCCGGATCGCCTACTCCCTGCCGTTCGCGGGCGAGCCGGGGCGCGGCCTCGACCTCGGCGCCTCCGCGAACTTCGTCCAGGACGGGAGCGATCCGGTCCGCGAGGAGGTCGGCGCCGACCTCCGCCTCCAGCCGATCCGCGACGTGACGCTCCTCGCGTTCGGCGCGTACAACATCGACGCCGGGCGGTACTCGGAGGCGAGCGTCCTCGGCACCTGGACGCCGATCCGCAAGCTGCACGTCTCGGCCGACTGGCACTTCTACGCGCCCGATCTCTTCCTCGCGCGGAACTCGATCCTCTCGGTCTTCTCGGCCTCGGACCGCAACCAGTTCGGCGGCGGCGTCGCGTACGACCTCTTCCGCGGCCTCACGGTGGCCGCCAACTACCACCTGCAGCTCGAGCCGGGGGCCGAGTCGGTGGGCACGAACTACGGCCACGACGCCGACGTGAGCCTCGACTGGTCGCGCGGCGCGACGTCCGCGGGCGTGCAGGGGCTCTTCCTCGACGCCCTCGAGAACGGCTACTGGGCCGGGCGCGTCTACGGCCGGCAGTCCTTCGGGAGGATGTTCGCCGCCGCCGACGTGATCGGCCACGTCTTCCGCGAGAAGGTGAACGGCGAGGACTACGCCGTCACCGGCACCCTCTCCGCCGGGGTCGAGCTGATCCGCGGGTTCTCCGCGGTCCTCTCGGGCCGGGCCGGAGTGACCCCGTACCTGGAGCAGACCTACGACGTCATGGCGAAGCTCGTGTACAACCAGACCTACGTGCGCCGGGAGGTGCGGTGATGAACCGGCCCCTCCTCGCCCTCGCCGCCCTCGTCGCGGTGACGGGCTGCAAGCTCAAGCCGCTCTCCGAGACGCAGGCGACGCAGGAGCCGCCCTACGTCTTCCCCCACGCGCCGCACCTCGAGGCTGACGTCGCGTGCAAGAACTGCCACGCCGGCATCGAGCGCGCGACCAAGCTCGACCCCGCGGCGCGGCACGTGAAGCTGCCGGCGAACATCTCGAAGAACGACGACTGCAGCGGCTGCCACGACACCGAGCCGAAGATCACGGTGCCGGCCCGGCGCACGCCCGCCCGGCTCACGTTCGATCACGCGGCGCACCTCCCGCTCGTGAAGGGCGAGTGCAAGGCGTGCCACCGGTCGCTGACCGAGAAGGGCGACAAGCAGGCCCAGGTCCCGCCCATGGCGACCTGCACCGCCTGCCACAACCACCAGCAGGACTTCGCCGAGGCGCGCTGCACGCCCTGCCACACGGATCTCAAGGGCTACAAGCCGCAGACCGCGTTCGCCCACCAGGGTGACTGGCTCCGCATCCACGGCCAGCTCGCGCGGCCGGTCGCCGAGACCTGCGCGCAGTGCCACGACCAGACCTACTGCGCGACCTGCCACGCGCCCGAGACCACCCCGGCGCGGCCGTCGATCATCTGGCCGGAGGAGGTCACGCGGGCGTTCATCCACCGCGGCGACTACGTGTCGCGCCACACGATCGACGCCGCCGCCAACCCGGCGAGCTGCCGGAAGTGCCACGGCAGCGCGTTCTGCACCGCGTGCCACGAGCTGCAGGGCGTCTCGCCCACGGCGACCACCAACGTCCGGGATCCGCACCCGGCCGGGTGGGCGATCCGGGGCGGCGGCCCCGCCTTCCACGGCGACGCCGCGCGCCGGGACATCACGAACTGCGCCGGCTGCCACGACAACGGCGCCGACTCCCTGTGCGTCCGGTGCCACAACGTCGGGAACAGCATCACCCAGGGGCTCGGCCCCAACGGCCCGCACCCGGCGAGCTTCATCTCGAAGCACCGGAACGAGGACAAGGCGAAGAACTCGATGTGCCTCGCCTGCCACCCGGGCTAGGTCGAAATCACTCCGAGTCCGAACCGGGCCCGGTCGCGCGAGCGGCCGGGCCCTTTTCTTTCGCGCGCTCCGGCGGGAGCGCCCATGCGCGACCAGGGGTCGAGCCGGTGTCGGCCGGACGGGACATCCGGTGGAATCGCGTCGTCGCACGCGCCGCGATCCGGCAAACCGGCTGGCGAGCGTCGGCGGCCGCGCCCGCTCGCCGCGCGCCGCTCGCAACCCGCACCCCCCAGATCACGACGAGGGTCAGAGGATGCGCGGAGCTCTACCTGGACTTCGTGCAGGCCGAGGACTCCGCTGGCTTCGGACGCGCCGGCGAGGGCGACCTCCGCCTCGCCCCGCGTCCACCGGGAACGCGAGCGCAGGAGTCGCTCCGGATCCTCTCCGCCTCCGTGACGCGCCAGGTCGGCGCCGAGCCGAAGCCGGTCGGGCGAGCCGACGCGCCGGCATGGGTCAGCGCCCCGGCGCGCAGTCCATCGACGATGCGCGCCAGGGCCAGCTCGCGCGTCCCTGGCCTCGGAGGCCGAGGCGTGCCTCGAGGAAGAAGACCGGGCTCGTTGCGCGATCCGAGCCTCGAGCCGACCGTCGATCCCCCTCCCGCCCCGTCACGGAGACGGGACTGGGACGAGCACCGATTCGATCCACTTCATGGTGTACACCCCGTGCACCTTCGCGACCCCGAACTGGCCGCTCGCACCGTGGCAGGACCCGCACTGCTCGACGCCCGACGCGGTGTAGAGGGCCGCGTGGTAGCTCACGAACGCGGTGGCGTGGCAGCCGAGGCAGGCGGACTGGATGGGCGGCACGCGCGGCTCGTTCGGCCCGTGGGCTGCCGTCTTCGCGTGCTGGATGGTCGCCGTCTCGTTGGCGATCGTCGGCAGCGCGCCCGCGGGGACCGACTCGGTGCGGTAGGTGCCCAGGAGGTGGCAGTTCGTGCAGTCGGCGAGGTCGCCCGGGAACAGCACCGCGTCCCAGAAGCGCACCCCGGTGGAGCCGCCGCCGCCGACGTAACCGGCGAGCGGGCGCACCGTCTCGAGCTGCGCCGGGCCGGTCCGCCCGCCCGTGTGGATCCGGTGGATCATCACCTTCAGCTGGATGGACCGCTCCTCGATGTCGTCGTAGGTGCCGTAGGAGGTCGCGGTGAACGGCGGCGTCCAGACGTACACGGTCGAGAGGTTCACGTCGCCCGCGTAGGGGCTCGTGTCCGGGTGCTTCGGTCGCTTGCCCCAGTCGGTGCGATCGGCCGTGTGGCACATCGCGCAGTACTGGATCTGGTGGCGCGTGCTGCCGTGGAACTGGACGTAGTCGTGGCAGCGGTTGCAGGCCTGCATGTCCACCACGTCGCGCGGCGGGACCGCCGTCCCGCCGGTCAGGTCCTGGTAGTAGAGCGGGTTGTCCGCCGGCTCGTAGACGGACTCGCCCGTGTAAGGCCAGACCAGCGGGAGGGGCAGCATGAGCGGCGTGGTGCCCGTCGCGGCGATGGGGTGCAGCGGGTAGCCCCCGCGCCGCGCCTCCATCCCCACGGCCCAGGTGCCGCTCGCGCCGTCGGGGATCTTCGCGGTGAACCGGTACTCGAGCGTCCCCGCCGGGCAGACCGTCCGCATGGTGGGATCGTCCGCGAGCGTGAGCGGCGGCAGCTCGTTCGCCGGCGCGAGGCCGGGCGTGGCGCCGTAGACGTAGCCGGCCGCGGGGCCGCTCACGGTGATGCCGAGGAAGTTGAGCCCGCGCGGGATCGGGTACTGCGCGGCGTCCGCCGCGACCGCGGTGGTGTTCAGGGGGCTGACCAGGCCGAGCCGATCCTTCACCCGGAAGCACACGACGGGCTGCTTCCCCGGGGCGAGATCCTGGACGGAGACGATCTCGGCGACCGGCCGGTCGAAGTGCCCGCTCCGGGGGGGCGGGACGTGGATCTCGTCGATGGGCGCGTACGCGTTCGCGTACGCGGTGGGGTTCCCCGGGCGCCCGTGGCAGTCCGCGCACTTCGAGTCGTCCGGCTGCGGGCCGCCCGGGTGTGCGAGGTGCGACGAGTCGGTGGTGCCGTCGCCGAACCAGACGTCGGGGTGGCAGCCCTGGCAGCTCCGGCGCGAGAGCTCCGTCATCACCGCGGCGGCGGCCCTCGCCCCGGCGTGGCACGCGTCGCAGTCGCGGTAGTCGCGCGGGAACGCGATCCCCTGCGCCAGCGTCTTCCCGGGCTGACCGTTGTCGTCGCGGATCGAGACCCGTCCGAAGACGCGCTCCCCTCCCAGCGCGCCCACCACGGAGAACTTCGCGCCGAGGATGGGCGCGCTCCGGCTCGCGAGGAACGGCGCCGCGACGGCCGTCGCGCCCGCGAGCGGCGCCGCCAGCGAGCTCGTGCTCGACTGGTACAGCGTAGGCAGGTTCCGCCCGCGGTGGATCCGGTGCACGAGGCGCCCGAGCTCGAGCGGGTTCGGGTTGGTCGCCGCGGTCGCGCCGCTGCCCGCCATCGCGGCGGGGTCCATGGTGTCGGGGTCCGCGTTCTGGAACGTGTGGCAGGTGACGCAGAGCCTCACCCCGACCCGGTGACCTTCGTGGGCCTTCACCGCGCCGTGGCACGCGTCGCAGTCGCTCTCGAGGACGAGCTCGCGCGAGGCGGCGGGATCCACCAGCGCGCCGCCGGGCAGGAAGTCGAAGGTCGCGCTGGTACGCGCAGTGCCCGCGACGGCAGCGAGGAACGCGCCGACCCGGAGCGTGGTGGAGGCGTCCACCGCGGCCACCGTGTTCCGGAACATGTAGGTGAACCGCCCGTCCCCGTGATCGACGAGCTGGCCGCCGGTGTCCGCGCCCGGCTGCTGCACGACCGAGAGGATCCCGGCGCAGGGCACGCCCGCGCTGCACGTCGCGTCCGAGCCCGGCCCCGCCACGGGGAGCGTCGCGATCGTCTGTGCCCCCACGAGCAGGAGGCTCGTCCACGCGGGGACCTTCGTCACCGGCTCGACGCCGAGCGCCGCCAGCGTGAAGCTCGGCTGCAGCGCGGCGATCGCGTCGCCGCCGACGGGATTGCCGTCCTTCGTCAGGGTGAAGTTGACGTACACCTGGCGCGGGCCCGCGGTGGCGCCACCCAGCACGGCCCCGGTGATGTGCACGTGGTAGCCCTCGGGAGGCGTGGTCCCGGCCGGCGGGCCGACGCGCGGCGAGTCCTGCTTGCAAGCGAGGACGGCGGCGAGGCACAGCCCCGCGGCGAGACGCAGCGTGGTACCGGCGCGCATCGAACCCCTCCTTCGCGCGCCCGTGACCGAGGCGCCGCCGCTCGCCGAGCCGAGTGGCGCGCCGCGGACCCGCGCGCGATACCCACCAGCTTGCCACGACCCGACGGTAATCTGTACCGCGCATCGTGCCGCCAACGTGGCAATCCGCCACTTACCCGCTCCATTGGTGCGAGTGCGTCAAATGCCCCATCCGCCAGGACATTGAGTCAGTTGACACCCGCACGGGAAGACCGTCACGATGGGCTAGCCCTTGCCGCGAAGGGCAGGCCCGCGGCGGGGCGGGGGAGGTAGGGGTTCCGATGCGTATCGGCGGCGCCAAGCCGTCCGGTCATTCACTCGACGACCGCGCTCGAGGCGAGCGGGGCGTGGCGGTCGCCGTCGCGCTCGTGGCCGCCTTCGCCGCCGTGGCTTGCCAGCCGGAGCCGAAGGTCGGGGCGCCGATCCAGGGCGTCCCGTCGCAGGCGCAGACGTTCGGCGCCATCACCCAGGGCATCCTCGTCCCGCGCTGCGCCACCTCGGCCTGCCACGCCGGGAGCCCGCCGCCCGCGGAGCCGACGCTCGACGCGGGCGTAGCGTGGAGCGCCCTGGTCGCCGTCCCGTCGCTCCAGGCGTCCGGGACGCAGCTCGTCGAGCCGTTCGCCCCGGACCGCAGCTACCTCGTCATGAAGCTCCGCGGCACCGCCGCCAACGCGGGCGGGATCGGGACCCTCATGCCGCCCGACGCGGCGCTCGACGAGGCCGACATCGCAGCGATCGAAGCGTGGATCTCCAACGGAGCGCCGAATGACTGAGAGCCGCCCTCCCCGCGCCGTCCGCGCCGCCACGCTGCTGCTGCTCGCCCTCGCGCCCGCCGCGCGCGCGAAGGACAGCAACGTCCAGGTCTCCGGCTCCGTGTACGTGGACTACTGGGGCGTCCCGAGCGACGCCGCCCGGGCCCACGCGCCGTCCTCGATGACGCCGGACGCGTCGCTCAAGATCGGCGTGGACATCCACGACGAGCTCTCGTTCTCCGCCAAGGCGTGCGCGTCCTGCCACGGGATCGACCTCGAGCACGTCTACCTCGACTACCAGCCGAAGGCCTGGTTCAACGTCCAGGCGGGACGGATCCCGGTCCCCTTCGGCGAGTACTCCCAGCGCGTCGATCCGTCGAGCCACCGCACCGCCTCGCCGCCGCTCATCTACGACATGGGGCGGATGGCGTACGGCGAGCGGACCGCCATGAACCTCGGCATCATCCCGCAGCCCTACACGGACACCGGCGCCCTCGTGTACGGCGTCACGTGGCTCGGCTCGAAGCTGCAGGTCTGGTACGGCGCCTACGCCGTCTCGGGGCTCAAGGGCTCGAACGACATCGACTGGATGGCGATGAGATCCGCGCCGTACCGCGACAACAACGATCGGCCCGCCGGCGGCGGGCGCATCGCGGTCACCTGCTCGTCCGACGGCGCGGCCGTCCTGGGCGACGTCTCCGTGGGCGCCTCGTACACCGCGGGCCGCTACGACAAGGACGCGAAGCTCGAGTACGAGATCTGGGGAGTGGACGCGTCCGCGAAGGTCGGCCCGTTCACCGCGCGCGGCGAGTACGCGGCGCGGCGCACCGACCTCGACCCGAACGCGACCTACCGCTTCGACCTGATCGATCCCTGGTTCAGGAAGGACGGCTGGTACGCGGAGCTCGAGCACCCGCTGGGCGGCCACCTGAACGTCGTCTACCGCTACGACGCGCTCCGCCGGAACGGCATGCCGCTCCCCGGCGCGAACGCCCAGCTCTCGACGAGCAGCCGGATCGTCCGGTACACCGGGGGGCTCATGATCACCCCGGCGCAGGCGATCTACCTCAAGGCGTCGTGGGAGTACTGGGACACCAGCGACTTCGGCGCCTTCCACTCCTGGCACGCGGGCCTCGGAGGGGCCTTCTGATGAACGCCATCGCGATGACCGGCGCCGCCGCCGCGCTCACCGGGCTCCTGCTCGCCGGCAACGGCGACAAGGCCCCGCCGGATCCGCGCGACTACGGGCCCGACCGGATCGACATCTCGAGCTACCCGGACGAGCAGCGCAAGGAGTACGTCGTCTACTCCGCGAAGTGCGTGAAGTGCCATCCGCTCGCGCGGTCGGTGAACGCGCACTACGACGCCCGCGACTGGAAGCGCTACCTGAAGCGCATGATCCGGCGGCCCAACTCCGGCATCAACGAGGAGCAGGCGGCGCAGATCTACGACTTCCTCAAGTTCCACGCGGACAAGATGGGGTACTGAGGCGCCTCCGTCGATGTCCATCCCGTTCGCCGAGCGCGCCCGCACCTCGCTGCGGGTGCGGCTGTTCCTCGCCTCGGGCGCGCTCCTCGTGATCGCGCTCACCACGGCGGCCCTCGCGTCCGAGCGCGCCGCCCGATCGGTGATCGTCGAGGCGGTGCACTCGCACCTCACCGGGCGCGTCACCGAGGTGCACGAGGCGGTGCAGCGCTTCCTCCGCGAGCGCGCGATGTCGGTGCGCAACTGGGCCGAGGCCGAGGCGATGCAGATGACCATCGACTCCGGCGATCCCAAGTTCGCGGAGGACTACCTCCGGCGCGTCATCCAGGACCAGGAGGGCGCGATCACCGCGGCGGCCCTCCTCAACGCCAGGGGCGCGATCACCGCGGCGGTGCGCTCCGCCTCCGGCGAGAAGCGTGGCGCCGCGCTGCCGCAGGCGCGCGGCCGCGTGGCCGACCTCCCCCTGAACGGCGCGAAGAACGAGCTCGTGACCGTGGTGGGTCCGCTCTCCCGCCTCGTGCCGAACGCGACGGAGGGGAACGTCCTGTTCCTCGTCGCGCCCGTGAAGGACTTCGCCGGCGACCTCTGCGGGTTCGTGGTCGCGGCGGTGCCGCCCCAGTCGCTCGCGGCGCTCCTCGCCGACGTGAACGGCAAGGACGGCGGGTACCGCCCGGTGATCGCCGACCCGGAGCGCGCCCTGACCATCTCGCTGCCGGGCACCCCCGAGGCGGCGCTGCGCCCCGTCCTCGACCTGCCCGCGGGGACCCCCGGGACGCTCGAGCGCCTGTCCCCACCCGGCGTCGCGCCGGCGCTCGCGGTCCGCACCGCCGCGGCGGCCGACGCCCCTCACTTCGCCGCGCTGATGCTCCTCGACGAGGGCAAGGCGTACGGCCGGCTCTCCTGGCTGCGGTGGATGCTCGCGGCGCTCTTCGGCGCGGTCCTGGTGGGCGCCGGCCTCGCGAGCGTGGCCGCGCTCCGGCAGGCGACCCGGCCCCTGTCCGAGGTGGCGGGGTCGATGGCCCGCGTCGCGAGGGGCGACCTCAGCACGCGCCTCCGCGCGAAGTACACCGACGAGCTCGGCGAGCTCGTCCAGTCCTTCAACACGATGGTGACGGAGGTCGAGCGGTCCCGGAACGAGCTGCAGCGCACGGAGGCGCTCCGCAAGGAGGTGCAGATCGCCCACCGCATCCAGACCGCGATCCTGCCGGTCAGCCCGACGGTGGAGGGGTTCGAGGTCGCGGCGCGCATGAAGCCCGCCGACGACGTGGGCGGCGATCTCTACGACGTCCTCCCGTTCGAGGACACGTTCTGGGTCCTCGTGGGCGACGTCTCCGGGCACGGCATCAACTCCGGGCTCGTCATGATGATGGCGCAGGCCGCCGCGTACGCGGCCATCGCGGACCACCCCACCGCCTCCCCGAAGGACGTGATCGCGGCGGTGAACCGCGTCGTCCACGAGAACGTCCGCAAGCGCATGAAGCGCGACGACTACCTCACGCTCATGGCGGCCCGGCACCTGGGGGACGGCCGCTTCGTGGCGGCGGGCGCGCACCAGCCCATCTTCATCACCCGCGGCGGCGGCTACATCGAGGTCGTCGACTCGGTCGGGCCGTGGGTCGGCCTGACGGCCGACCCGCCCGGCATCGAGGAGTACGAGTTCCGGGTCGCGCCGGGCGAGAGCATCTGCCTGATCACCGACGGCATCGTCGAGGCCGTCGACCGCGAGGGCAACCTGTTCGATCAGGAGCGGCTGACGGCGCTCCTCGGCGCCGTCGGCACGGCGCCGGCCCCGGAGGTGCTCCGGGTGCTGTTCTCCGCCGTGGAGGTCTTCGCGGCGCACCAGGCGGACGACATGACGGCGGTCGTCCTGAGGCGAAAGAATGACTGAGGCGAAGGAACAGAAGCAGCCCATCTACCTCACGATGCGGATGAAGCCGCCGTGGGTGTTCATCGACGAGCTCCGGCGGTTCGTGGAGTCGTTCTGCGCGTGCGCGTGCCCCGAATGCGATCGCGAGGCACAGCTGGCCCTCACGGTGCACGAGCTCATGCAGAACGCGGTCCCGCACTCCCACGACGAGGAGGTCGAGCTCACCCTCGAGGTCGAGCCCGCGGTGGATCGCGTCGCGGTGTCGATCTCGAACGCCTGCACCGACGACGAGTTCAACGCGCTGGCCGCGCGCGTCCAGCGCATGAACCGCGAGCCCGACGCGCTCCAGCACTACCTCAGGGCGATGGAGGAGGCCCCCGCGCACACGCGCGGCGGCCTCGGGCTCGCCCGCATCCGCTACGAGGCCCAGCTCGACCTGTCGGTCTCACGGTCGTGGGGCCGTCTCACCGTTCACGCGTTCGGCAAGCTGCACGTGCAGCCGCTCCGCCTTCCCGGAGGCATCCGATGACCATCCCGTCCCAGCCCGCGAGCCGCGGCGCTCCCATCCAGGTCGCCGAGGAGAAGTACTCCGCGGGCGTCGTCACCGACGGCCGCGGCACCCGCGTCCAGTTCCGCGGCACGATCAGCACGCCCAACCCGGCGGTCGTCCTCAACCCGTTCGTGGACGCGGTCCACGACGAGCTCGTGAAGGCGGCGGCGAAGGAGGTGCTGGTCGACTTCCGCGAGCTCGAGTTCTGCAACTCCTCGGGGTTCAAGGCGTTCATCCACTGGATCCAGAAGATCCAGGAGCTCCCCGAGGCGCAGCGGTACGGGCTGCGGTTCCTGTCGAACCCCGCGCGGAAGTGGCAGCGGACGAGCCTGCTCGCCCTCTCCTGCTACGGCGTGAGCTCCGTCACGATCCAGTAACGCGCCCGCCCGGCGCGCCCGCGGCGTTCCCCGCCCGGCGCGCCCGCGGCGTTCCCCGCCCGTCGCGGGCGGCGCCGTCATCGTCAGATCATGAGCGCGCCGCCGCTCACCGGGACGTACGCGCCAGTGAGGAAGCGCCCGGCGTCGGAGGCGATCATCAGCACGGCCCCGGCGACGTCGTCGGGGACCCCGTTCCGGCCGAGCGGCGTGAGCCGCGCGATCGCCTCCTTCTGGGCCGCCGGCTGGTTCGCCGTCGCGTCGGTGTCGGTGAGCCCCGGCGCGACCGCGTTCACGCGGACGCCGGACGGCCCGAGCTCGAGCGCGAGCGCGCGGACGAACGCGTCGAGGCCGGACTTGGCGGTGCTGTGCGCCACGAACCCGGGCCCGGGGTGGCGCGAGAGGCCGCTCGAGATCGCGACGATGCACCCCGACCGCCGCGCGATCATCCCGGGGAGGACCGCCTTGCAGCAGTGGAAGGCCGCGCCGAGCTCGCCGACGAGCTTCGCCTGGAAGTCCGCCCACTCGTAGTCGAGGAACGGCCGGATCGGGAAGCCGATCGACGCGTTCACGACCAGCGTGTCGACGGGACCGAGCGCGGCGGTCGCCTCCGCGACCATCGCCTGCACCTGGGCGGGATCGCGGACGTCCGCCCTCACGGCGACCGCCCGCCCATCGCCTCGCCGGATCTCCTCGACGACCGCGCGCGCCGCCGCCTCGTTCTGCAGGTAGTTCACCGCCACGGCGGCGCCGTGTCGGGCGAGGCGCTTGGCGACCGCGGCGCCGATGCCGCGGCTCGCGCCGGTCACGAGGGCCACACGGTTCTTCATCATGGCTTGCGCTCCTCCGCCCGGAACGGGCGCGCCCGGGGATCGGGCGCTCCCAGCGAGCGTACTCGATCGGGGGCGCGCCGTGACCGCCGCGGCGCGACGCCTCTGCGCGCCGCACCCTTCGGTCGCTCGCGGATGGGGCGTCCACAACGGAGCGGCCCCGCCGTCCTGCGACGGTGCCAGCATACGGGCCGCGACGGCGACAGGTGGCGACGCGCGGCCTGCGCCGGCGTCGCTGCACCGGCCTCGGGGCCGACCCGCCCCGCTCCTCACGGGAGGACACATGACGCCCAAGCGACTCGTCCCGCTCGCTGCGACCCTCGCCTTCGACCTCGCCGTCGCGCTCGGGGCGGGGCGCGCCGCGGCCCAGGCGACGCGACCCGCGGCGCCCGCGGCGAAGGGCGGCGCGGACCAGATCTGCGTCGATTGCCACGCGCAGGCGAGCCCCAGCATCGTGTCCGACTGGAAGCTCTCGCGCCACGCCGCGATGGACGTCGGCTGCGCGACCTGCCACGGCGACGGCCACCGGACGAGGGACGACGTCGCGAACGCGAGGCTCCCCACCCCGGACACCTGCGCCCCGTGCCACGACGCCCAGGTCGGGCAGTTCAAGCGCGGGAAGCACGCGTTCGCCTGGGCGTCGGTGAAGGCGATGCCGACCTTCCACTACCAGCCGATCGCGATCCGCGAGGGGCTGAAGGGCTGCGGCGGCTGCCACAAGCTCGGCCTGAAGAGCGAGGCGGAGATGAAGGACCTCCGCGCGTCGTCGGGTGGCTTCGGCGTCGCCTCCTGCGACGCGTGCCACACGCGCCACCTCTTCTCGAAGGCGGAGGCCCTCCGGCCCGAGGCCTGCGAGACCTGCCACATGGGCTTCGATCACCCGCAGTGGGAGATGTACTCGGGCTCGAAGCACGGCGTGCGCAACGCGCTCAAGGGCCAGCGAGCGATCCCGGAGACCAGCGCCGCGCCGACCTGCCAGACCTGTCACATGCAGGAGGGGAGCCACGAGGTCCGCACCGCGTGGGGCTTCCTGGCGGTCCGGCTCCCGATGCCGGCGGGCGACGCGCAGTGGACGGCGGACCGGACGACGATCCTCCAGGGCCTCGGCGTCCTCGACCCGCAGGGGAAGCCCACGGGTCGCCTCGAGGTGGTGAAGCAGGCGGACGTGGCGCGCCTCACGCAGGAGGCGTTCGACGCCGAGCGGAGCAAGATGCTGAAGACCTGCACGCAATGTCACGCCCGGGCGTTCGCGAGCAAGCAGCTCGAGCTCGGCGACGGGCTCATCCGCGACGCCGACCACCTCATGGCCGAGGCGATCCGGACGGTCGCCGGCCTCTACCGGGACGGCGTGCTCCCGAAGCCGAAGCAGTACGCGTACGCGTTCCCGGACCTGCTCACCTTCCACGACGCGCCGACGCCCGTCGAGCAGACGCTCTTCGTGATGTTCCTCGAGCACCGCATGCGGGCGTTCCAGGGCGCGTTCCACGCGAACCCCGACTACGCCAACTGGTACGGCTGGGCCGAGATGCGCCGCGATCTCGTGGAGATCCAGGCCGCGGCCGAGGACCTGCGGCGGGTGGCGAAGGCGAAGGGCGCCGCGCCCGCGAAGCGGCCGCCGCAGGGGCGGTAGCGCCGAGCCCGCCGCCGGGCGCGCCCCGTCCGCGCCCGCGGGAGGGGCTCTCCGGCGTCGAGGGGGCGCGCGCTCACCCGCGGAGCGCGCCGAGGAAGCTCGTCCCGACCGCGGCGTGCACGCCGAAGAACTCGGCGACGGTCGCGCCGAGATCGGCGAACGAGCTCCGCGTCCCCAGCTCGCCCCCGCCCGCCCCCGCGACGTGCACGAGGAGCGGCACGAACTCCCGGGAGTGGTCGGTGGACGGCGTGGTGGGATCGCAGCCGTGGTCCGCCGTGACGGCGCAGACCTCGCCGCGGCGGAGCTTGCCGAGCAGGCGCGGCATCGCCCGATCCAGCTCCTCCAGGGCGCGGGCGTAGCCGGCGGGGTCGTTCCGGTGGCCGTAGAGCATGTCGAAGTCCACCAGGTTCACGAAGACGAGCCCGTGGTCCACGCGGTCGAGGAGCGCCTCGGTCTTCGCCAGGCCGTCCGCGTTCCCCTCGGTGTGGACCTCCTCGGTGATCCCCTTGTGGTCGAAGACGTCCGGGATCTTCCCGACGCCGATCACGGGGACGCCCGCGCCGACCAGCGCGTCGAGGACGGTCCGGCCGGGGGTCGCGATGGCGAAGTCCTTGCGGTGGTAGGTGCGCACGTAATGACCGGGCGCGCCGACGAACGGACGGGCGATCACCCGCGCGACGCGGACCGGGTCGAGGATCCGCCGCGCGATCCGGCACCAGGCGTACAGCGTCTCGAGCGGCACGGTCTCCTCGTGCGCCGCGATCTGGAAGACCGAGTCGGCCGACGTGTACACGATGGGCTTCCCGGTCTCCTGGTGCTCCTCGCCGAGGACGCGGATGATCTCCGTCCCGCTCGCCGCCACGTTGCCGAGGATCCCGGGGGCGCCGGTCTCCGCCAGGAAGCGGTCCACGATCTCGGGCGGGAAGCCCCGCGGGAAGAGCGCGAGCCCCTCCTCGAGGACGATCCCCATCATCTCCCAGTGGCCCGTGATGGTGTCCTTGCCCCGGGAGCGCTCCGCCATGCGGCCGTGGAACGCCGCCGGGCGGGGATCCGGCGGCACGCCCTGGATCGCGGTGACGTGGCCGAGCCCCATCCGCCCGAGGTTGGGGAGCGCGAGCCCGCCGACCGCGCGGCTCGTGTTCCCGATCGTGTCCGCCCCCTCGTCGCCGTACTCTCCGGCGTCCGGGAGCGCGCCGCAGCCGGCGCTGTCTGCGACGAGGATGACGAAGCGGCGACGGTCCATGAGCGGATTGTAGCTCCGGGCCGGGTAGGCTTCAGGCTACGGGAGCCCGCGACCCGAGCCCCTTCAAAACACTCCGGTCACGATCGCGACCGACGCCGAGGCCCCGATCCGGCTCGCGCCGGCCCGGATCAGCTCGAGCGCAGCCGCGGCGGTCCGCACCCCGCCCGACGCCTTGACCCCCAGGTCCTCGCCGACCACGCGGCGCAGCAGCGCGACGTCGGCTGCGGTCGCGCCGGCGCCTCCGAAGCCGGTGGACGTCTTCACGTACGCCGCGCCGGCGCAGCGGACCAGGGCGGCAGCGGCGACCTTCTGGTCGCGCGAGAGCCGCGCGGTCTCCAGGATCACCTTCACGGGCACCGGCGCGGCGGCGACCACCGCGCGCAGGTCCTCGAAGACGTCCTCGTACCGCCCCGAGAGCAGCGCCGGGAGCGCGATCACGAGATCGAGCTCCTCCGCCCCGCGCCGCGCCGCGTCGAGGGCCTCGGCGACCCGGGCGCCGGTGGTCCCCTCGCCGCGCGGGAAGTCCACGACCGCGATCGGGAGCACCTTCGTGCCGGCGAGGAGCCGCCGCGCCTCGCCGACCTGGTCACGACGGACGCAGACCGCGGCGAACCCGTGGGTCCGCGCCTCGGCGCAGACGCGGGCGAGGTCGTCCGCCGTCGCCCCCGGCGCGAGGAGGGTGTGATCGATGAAGGGCGCGAGATCGCGCGGGGTGCGGATCGCGTCGGCGGAGATCGTGGGCATGGGCGGGGGATGCTAGCGCGCCAAGACTTGCCCGTCACCGTGCCCCGGCCGCCTGCCCGCTCGCCTCCACGCCCGCGATCACCGCACCGCGGCGAGCGAGAGCGGCGCCTCCACGTCGAGCGCCGCGCCCTGGAACGCGGGGAACACCACTCGCCGGGACGCCGCGACGAGGCAGCGCCCGAGCGCCGTCTGCTCGAGATCGGCCTCCGCGATCCAGCACGCCGAGACCACCCCGCTCGGCTGGACCGTGAGCATGAGCGTCGCCCGCCGATCGTCCACCCTGAGCCGCGGATCGATCTTGAGCGCCTTCGTCACGCACGCGCCGAACGCCGCGCGATCGTCGGCGAGGGCGCGCTCGATCGCGGTCGGATCGAGCGCCGCCCGCCCGGTGTCGAGGCTCGTCTTCTCGATCGCCGCGGCGGGCACGGCGTCGGCCTTCTTGTCGAGCAGATCGAGGAGCCTGCGGTCCGCGCTCGCCAGCTCGACCTTCCGCCGGCGGTCGCGCCCACCCGAGCTGATCTTCACCGGCTCGAATCCGCCCCGGAGGCGTCTCTTCCCCCGTGACGGCGCGGGAGCGGCGCTCGCCGCCGCGTCCGCGGGCGCAGCGAGGAGGGCGCCCGGCTCGACCGAGGCGGCCGAGGCGGCCGGGGCGGGCCCGCCGGCTCCCGGCGTCGGAGCGGGCGCGGCCGGGTCGGA
>NZ_JALCZA010000048.1 GCF_022690765.1 Anaeromyxobacter oryzisoli
CTCGCCGCGGCGGGGTCGTCGAGCCCGGCGCAGCTCGACGCGGCCGAGAAGGCGCTCGCCCTGGCGCGGAGCCAGCAGGAGGGGGCGGCGGCGCAGGCGGAGAGCCTCGCGGCGGCCGGCGCGGACGCGCGGCTCGCGGCGGCCGCGCTCCGGCAGGCGCAGGCCGCGGAGGCGGCCGCCCGCGCGCACCTCGACGACGCCTCGCTCCGCGCCCCCTGCGACGGCACCGTGCTCGTGCGCGCCGCCGAGCCGGGGGACGTGGTGCCGGCCGGGAAGGCGCTCCTCGTCCTCGCTCGCGACGGCGAGGCGCGGCTCTCGGTGCAGCCGGACGAGAAGAACCTCGCGCTCCTCGCGCCGGGGCAGCGGGCGCGGGCGGTCGCCGACGCGTTCCCGGACGCGCCGTTCGACGCGGAGGTGTCGTTCCTCGCGCCGGCGGTGGACGCGGCCCGCGGCACCGTCGAGGTCCGCCTCCGCGTGCCGGCCCCGCCGTCGTTCCTCCGGACGGACATGACCGTCTCGGTGAACGTCGAGGTGGCGCGCCGGGACGGCGCGGTCTCGGTCCCGTCCGACGCGATCCGGGACGCGGCGGGCACGCCCTGGGTCCTCGCGCTCGAGGGCGGGCGGGCGGTGCGCCGTGCGGTGAAGCTCGGGATCCGGGGCGAGGGGACCGTCGAGCTGCTGGGCGGGCTCGCCCCGGGCGAGGCGGTGGTCGCGCCCGCGGCCGGGGCGGTGGAGCCGGGCGACCGGATCCGCCTCCGGAAGATCGCCGCGCCGGAGCTGGCCCGTGCCCTTTGAGCTGTTCGTGGCGCTCCGCTTCCTGCGCGAGGGCCGGGCCCAGACCGCCCTCATCCTCGGCGGCACCACCGTCGGCGTGGCGGTGATGGTCTTCGTCACCGCCCTGATCGGCGGGCTCCAGGCCTTGCTCGTCGAACAGACCCTGTCCTCGCAGGCGCACGTCACGCTCCGGCGGCCGGAGCGCGTCGCCCGCGTGCTGCCGGCCGCGGCGGGCGAGGGCGTCGCGGCGGTGATCGAGAAGGTCCCGGAGCGCGATCGCTCCGTCGAGAGCTGGCCGGAGGCCCTCGCGCGGGTGCGCGCCGCGCCGGGCGTCGTCGCCGCCGCGCCGACCGCGGCGGGGTCGGCGTTCGCGAGCCGCGCCGAGGTCTCGAAGTCGGTGGCGCTCCGCGGGATCGAGCCGGAGAGCTTCGACGCGGTGATCCGGGTCGCGCGGAAGCTCCGGGCGGGGGCGCTCCGGGTGAACGGGACGGAGGCGGTGATCGGGACCGTCCTCGCCGCCGACCTCGGCCTGGGCGTCGGGGACAAGCTCCGGCTCGCCGCCGCCGACGGGCGCTCCGACGTGTTCACCGTGAGCGGCGTCTTCGACTTCGGGAACCGCGACGTGAACCAGCGCTGGGTCCTCGTGTCGCTGCGCGCCGCGCAGACGCTCCTCGACCTGGAGGGCGGCATCACGACCATCGAGGTGAAGGTGGCCGATCCGTTCCAGGCCGAGGCGCTCGCGGCCGACCTCGCCGAGCGCACCGGGCTCGTGGCGGACTCGTGGATGCGGGTGAACCACCAGCTCCTGACCGCCCTGCGCTCGCAGCGCGCCTCCGCGCTGACCATCGAGGCGTTCGTCGTGCTCGCGGTGGCCCTCGGCATCGCGAGCGTCCTCGGGGTCTCGGTGCTCCAGCGCTCGCGGCAGATCGGGATCCTCCGGGCGACCGGCACGTCCACCGGGGCCGTGCTCCGCGTGTTCCTGGCGGAGGGGGCGCTCGTGGGGCTCGCCGGCTCCGGGACGGGCTGCGCCCTCGGGGCGGCGCTCGCGCTCGCCTTCTCGAACCTCGCGAAGAACCCCTACGGCGAGGCGGTCATCCCGGTCGAGCTCTCGCCGCGGCTGTTCGTGCTCGCGTCCCTCGTGGCGATCGGGACGGGCGTCGTCTCCGCGCTGTACCCCGCGCGCCACGCGGCCCGGCTCGATCCCGCCCAGGTGATCCGGTATGGCTGAGTCGCTCCTCGAGCTCGCGGGGGTGCGGAAGGACTACGTCGCCGGGCCGGTGGTCACGCCCGTGCTGCACGGGATCGACCTCGCGCTCGCGCCGGGCGAGTTCACCGCGCTCGTGGGCCCGTCCGGCTCCGGGAAGTCCACGCTGCTCAACCTGATCGGGCTCCTCGACCGACCCACCGCCGGCACGATCCGCCTCGCGGGGCGGGACACGGCGACCCTCGACGAGCGCGCCCTCACCCGGTGCCGCGGCCGGACGATCGGGTTCGTGTTCCAGTTCCACCACCTGCTCCCGGAGTTCACCGCGCTCGAGAACGTCATGCTGCCGATGATGGCGGGGAAGGGGCGGCCGGATCGGGAGATGGCGGAGGGGGCGGCGGGCCTGCTCCGCGAGGTCGGGCTCGGCGAGGTGCTCGATCGGCGCGCGGCCCGGCTCTCCGGCGGGCAGGCGCAGCGCGTCGCCGTCGCGCGCGCCCTCGCCCTGGCGCCGCGCCTCGTCCTCGCCGACGAGCCCACGGGGAACCTCGACACGCGGACGGCGGACGGCATCTTCGCCCTGCTGCGCAGGTTCAACCGGGAGGCCGGGATCGCCTTCCTGGTCGTCACGCACGATCCGCGCCTCGCCGATCGCTGCGATCGGATCGTCGAGCTGATCGACGGCCGGATCGTCGCCGACCGGCCGAGCCGCAAGGAGCCCGCATGACCGTGCCCGAGGAGCTGCGCGCCGCCGCGAGGCGCGCGCTGTCGCTGGACGACGCCGCGCTGCTGGCGGAGTGCGAGGAGACCTTCTACATCGGCGGCGGCCCCGGCGGGCAGCACCGGAACAAGACCGAGAGCGCGGTGCGGCTCGCCCACCGGCCCACCGGCGTCGTGGTCACCGCGACCGAGCGACGGAGCCAGCCCCAGAACCGGGCCGCCGCCCTGGAGCGGCTGCGCGCGCGGCTCGCGGCCCTCGCGCACCGGCCGAAGGCGCGGCGCGCGACGCGGCCGACGCGCGGCTCGAAGGAGCGGCGCCTCCAGGCCAAGAAGGCGCGCGGGGAGCGGAAGGCGGCGCGGCGGGGGTGGGACTGACGCCCGTCGTCAGGACCGTCAGTACTGCCACCGCGTCGGCCGGACCGGAGCGGGCTCTTTCTCCGCCTGGGAGGCGAGCGGCAGGAGCGCGACGAGCCCGGCCTTGACGAGCCGGTCCATCGCGAGCCGCACCTCCGCGGCCTCGATCCCGGCGTCCTCGAGCGCGCCGGACACGTCGCCGAGTCCGCGCGCCTTCGCGTGCAGCTCCTCCAGGATCAGGCCGTCGCCCGGCGCGACCGCGAGGGGCGACGCCCACGCCGCGAGCGCCGTGTCGAGCGCGGTCCGGCCGGCGCCGCGCGCGCCGGCGACCGCAGCCCGGTACGACTCCTCCGCGGTGACCCCCGCGGGAGACAGCGAGAACTTCTGGCCCCGGGGCCACCGGGGCGCGTTGGAACGTCCGAGGAGCATCGTCCGATCGGTATCCGCCTTGGGGACGCTCCTTGTCAACGCCACCGACGGACCTCGATCAACCGCGCGACGTCACGGCGGGCGCGAAGGATCGGGGCGCGGCGGCGGTGGCGCCGGAGGCCCGGCGAGAGCAGATCCGCCGGGTGGCCACGACGTCGGAGTCCCGTCGGCGGGCGGCCCCCGGGTGGGGCGGAGCCCGGATCTACGCGCTCGGTCACTCGACCCGGCCGATCGAGGAGCTGATCGAGCTGCTCCGCGCGGCCGGCGTGGTCACCGTCGCCGACGTCCGGACGATCCCCCGCTCGCGCGCCAACCCGCAGTTCGAGCAGGCGGCGCTCGCGCGGGCGCTCCGCGCGGCGAGGATCGGGTACGCGCACCTGCCGCGCCTCGGGGGGCTCCGCCACGCGCGCCGCGACTCGCCGAACGGCGGCTGGCACAACGCGAGCTTCCGCGGGTACGCGGATCACATGGCCACCCCGGAGTTCGAGGAGGGGCTCGGCCAGCTCCGGGCGCTGGCGCGGACGGGGCCGGTCGCGCTCCTCTGCGCGGAGGCGGTGCCGTGGCGGTGCCACCGGTCGCTCATCGCCGACGCGCTCCTCGCGCGCGGGGTCGTCGTCGAGCACGTCACCGGGAGGGGAAGGTCGCGACCGCACCGGCTCACCCCCTTCGCGCGCGTGGAGGGACGCCAGGTGACGTATCCGCCGCCCGCCGCCGGAGCCGGAGCCGGCGCGGAGGGTGCGGGCGCCGGCGCGCCGTGATCCCGCAGGCCCCTCCGGCCAGCGCGGCACCGGTTGCGCGACCCGCGACGACCGGGGACACTCGGGCTCCCGTCCACGCGGAGGTTCACCGTGCCTGTCCACTCGCTGCTCCTGCTCGCGCTCACCCTCTCCGCGGGGCCGTCGGCGCCCCCGTCTCCGAGGCGAGCCACCCCGGAGGTCCACGCGCTCGTCGCACGCTGCGTCGAGGCGTACGGCGGCAGCAAGGCGGTGGTGCGGATGGCGCGGATCCGCGAGGAGGGGACGGTCACCTCCGAGGTGCTGCACGGCGGCGCCGCGGGGCGGCTGGTCCGCGCGTACCAGCGCTCCGGCCGGCTCCGCGTCGAGATCGCCTACCCGGGATCGCCGCCGGAGGTGCGGGTGCTCGACGGCGGCCGCGGCTGGCGCTTCGGCGAGGAGGTACACGGGCCGTTGCTCGCGTCGATGATCCTCCAGGCGGCGCGCCTCGACCTCCCCTCCCTCCTCGCCGCGTGGGAGGACCGGATCGTGGACGGCGGCGCGCTCGAGCACGAGGGGAAGCGGCTGCGGGTGCTCGCGCTCGAGGTCGGGCCCGGCCTGCGGATCGAGGCCGGGATCGACCCCGGCACCGGCCGCATCCTCCGCTCGCGCGGCGTGGGCGTCGGCGCGATGCCGCTCGAGTTCGTGACGCGCTACTCCGACTTCCGCACCGTGGATGGGGTGCTCGTCGCCTTCCGGGAGGGGAACTTCGCGAACGGGCGCAGCACGGGCGAGACCGTGCTCGAGAAGGTCGAGCTCCCCGGCGCGCTGCCGGATGGGACGTTCCGACCGTGAGGTTCGTCCTCCCGGCTGCCTGATGATGGAGAGAGCGCGCCCGGGGGAGCGCGCCTGGAGCCCTCAGGTCCCGACGCGCACGAGCGAGAGGATCGGACGCTCCGGGTCGAAGGGGCCGGAGAGGTCGATCTCGCACTGGATCATCCAGTCCACCTCGCCGGCCTCGTCCACGATCCGCTGCACCGCCTCCCAGCGCCGCCCGTCGAGCGCCTTCACGAAGGTGTTGTCGGGCCGCCGCGCCGCGGGCGTCACGTCGATGCGCTGGTGCTCCGCCCAGTACGGCGCGAGCGCCTCCTCGAGCCGGGCGGGGGTCCAGTCGGTGCCCGGCGCGAGCGCCGCCACCGCGCCGGCGAGGTCCTTCCGCGAGAGGGCGACCAGCACCGCGTGCAGCTCGTTCCGGATCCGCGCCGCGAACGCCCGCGGGTCGGCCCAGATCGGCGGCGGCCCGAGCGTCGCGGCCACCGCGGCGCGCGGATCCAAGGCGCGGGCCTGGTACGCCGGGTCGCGCAGCCGCTCCCACTCGTCGATGAGGGACGAGTCCACGCCGCGCACGGTGGCGCGCAGGTACGCGATGACGTCGAGGAGCGCGTCGTCCCGGTAGGTCTCCGGCACGGTCTGGACCAGGGTCTTGTAGGTCTCGGAGAGGTACCGGAGGACGAGCCCCTCGGACCGCTGGAGCTCGTACTCGCGCACGTAGTCGGCGAAGGTCATGAAGCGCTCGACCATCTCGCGCGCGACGGACTTCGGCCGGATGTTCTCGGCGCCCACCCAGGGGTGCTTCGCCGCGAACTCGTTGAAGGTGGCGTAGACGAAGTCGCGGTTCGGCTTGGGGTACTCGACCTTCTCGAGCTCCGCCATCCGCTCCTCGTACTCCATCCCCTGCGCCTTCATCTCCGCCACCGCGCGGCCGCGCGCCTGGTCGAGCTGCTTCCAGAGGATGACGTCCGGGTCCTCGAGGATGGACTCGACCATCGAGAGCACGTCGAGGGCGTAGGTCTCCCGCTCGCGCGGGATCCGGGGGAGGGTGTCGAGCAGGTACAGCGCGAGGGTGTGGAAGAGCGAGAAGTCGCGCTGCAGGCCGGCGGCGGGGCGGAGGTACCCGCCGCGGTAGCCCTCGATCCGCTTCACCTCGACGAGCCCGGCGGCGCGGAGCGTCCGGAGCCGCTGCGCCGCGGCCCGCCGGTGCTTCGCGCGCACGTAGTCGTTCCCGTGCGAGCGGCCGATGAGCTCGACGAGCCTGCCGTAGCCGCCTCCGCGGCGGCTGGTCTCGCTCTGGAGCAGGTTCACCAGGAGGCCGAAGGTCACCTCGAAGCGGCTCTCGAGCGGCTCGGGCGGCTTCTCGCGCAGCCGCTCGAAGGTGCTCCGGTCGAAGTGGACGTAGCCCTTGGTCGGCGGCTGCTTCTTCACGACCTTCTTGCCCGCCGCCGCCTTCTCCGCGAGCCGCTTGTTCTCGATGACGTGCTCGGGCGCCTGCGCGACGACGTAGCCCAGATCGTCGAAGCCCTTGCGGCCGGCCCGGCCGGCGATCTGGTGGAAGTCGCGCGACGAGAGGATCCCGGTCTTCGACCCGTCGAACTTGCAGAGCTGCGTGAAGAGCACGGTGCGGATGGGGATGTTCACGCCCATCCCGAGCGTGTCCGTGCCGGAGACCACCTTGAGCAGGCCACCCTGCGCGAGCTTCTCGACGAGGAGCCGGTAGCGCGGGAGGAGGCCGGCGTGGTGGAGGCCGATGCCGTGCCGGACGAAGCGCTGGAGGTCCTTGCCGTAGGGGGAGTCGAAGCGCACGCCCTCGAGCGCGGCGGCGATCCGGGCCTTCTCCTCGCGGGAGGAGAAGTTGGCGCTCATGAGGTTCTGGGCCTGCTCGGCGGCGGCGCGCTGGGTGAAGTTGACGAGGTAGATGGGCGCCTTCCCCGCGGAGACCAGCTCCTCGATGGTCTCGTGGAGCGGCGTCTCCCGGTACTCGAACTCGAGCGGCACCGGCCGCGCCGCGCTCCGGACCGCCTCGACGCCGCGCCCGGTGACCTCCTGGAGCGACGCCTCGATGGCCGTGGTGTCGCCGAGCGTCGCCGACATCAGCAGGAAGCGCGTCCGCTCGAGGGCGAGGAGCGGCACCTGCCACGCGACGCCGCGCTCGCGGTCGCCGTAGTAGTGGAACTCGTCCATCACGACCGCGTCGGCGCGGGGGTCGGCCTCGCGCACCGCGAGGTTCATCAGGATCTCGGCGGTGCAGCAGAGGATGGGCGCGTCGCGGTTCACCGCGGCGTCGCCGGTCATCATGCCGACGTTCTCCGGCCCGAAGAGGCGGCACAGGTCGAAGAACTTCTCGTTCACGAGCGCCTTGATCGGGCAGGTGTAGAAGGAGCGCTGCCCGGCGGCCATCGCCTGGAAGTGCAGGAAGGTCGCCACGAGCGACTTGCCGGAGCCGGTGGGCGTCGAGAGGACGACGTGCTTGCCGTCCAGGAGCTGGAGGATCGCCTCCTCCTGGTGCGGGTAGAGCGCGAGGCCGGCCCCCGCGACCCACGAGACGAACCGGTCGAGGACCGCCTCGGGCGCGAGGGGCTCGCCGGCGGGCGGGAGGAGGGCGGCGAGCGGGGCCTCGGCGGCTTGGAGGGGGCTGGTCATCAAGCGGCAGTTCGTACCGCGCCCGCGCGGTGTGCGCCAGCACGGCGGCTCCTCCGGGCGCGCTCGCCAGGCGGTTGCGACGAAGGCGATCACCCGGTAGGTAGCCCCGCGAGATGGCGATCATGCGAACGGTAGCGTGGGTGGCGTGCGTCGTGCCGGCCCTCGTCGCGGCCGAGGTCCCGGTGAGCGACGCCCCGGCGACCCCGATCGCGCCCCCGACGCCGGCCTCGACCGAAACGACCTCGACCGAGACGGCCTCGACCGAGACGGCCTCGACCGAGACGGCCTCCACCGAGACCTCGACGGCGACGCCCACGCCGATCCCGGCCCCGCTCCTCACGCCGATCCTGACGTTGACCCTGACGCCCACCCCGATCCTGACCCCGATGCCGGCCCCCGTCTGCCCGGCTCCCCCCGCGCCCGCCGAGCCGGGCGAGCGCAAGCCGGCGGGCTGGACCGGTGCGTTGGGGGCGGGCGCGATCCTGCTCACCGGGAACACCAGCACCCTCACCACGAGCGGCACGGCGAGCGTCCAGCGCGACGTGGTCGGCTGGATCTTCTCGGCCAAGGGGAGCGGCGTGTACGGTCGGACCCGGCCGGTGGACCGGACGCAGCCCTCGCAGGTGGTGGCGCTCGCCGCGACGTCGCAGCTCCGCCTGGACCGGAAGCTCGGGGCGCACCTGACCGTGTTCGCGCTCGGCGGCAGCGACACCGACCACGTGGCGAGCGTCGAGTACCGGGCCTACGGCGAGGGGGGCCTCGCGGTGATCTGGCTGGACGCGAAGCGGGCGAACGGGACGGACCTCTCCCTGCGCACGGACCTCGGGTTCAGGTACGCGCACGAGTCGCGGTGGCAGTACTACGCGACCGCGGCGGCGCCGGTGACCGGGAGGCTGCCGGCGGTGGACACCTCCGCGCCGCGGGCGGGCCTCGCCTTCCGCTCCGGCCTCTCGAAGGACGTCGCGCTCGTCGAGGAGGCGGAGGCGCTCGCGAACGTCGAGGGCCGGGAGCGCTACAACCTGCGATCGCTCTCCAAGCTGACGAGCCGGCTCGTCGGGAAGCTCACCTTCGTCGCCTCGTACCTCGTCGCGCACGACTCGCGGCCGGCTCCGGGGAAGGTCCGGACGGACACCTCGCTCGGCGGCTCGATCGAGGTCGCCTTCTGAACGAGGGCTGCGCCCTCGCCCCGCCGGCGGCGGGGTCCCCCACGCTGCGCGATGGCTCAGATACGACGCGGCGCAGGTCCCCGTGACCCGTCACCGTCACCGTCACCGTCCTCTGCGTCACCCGTGAACCGGATCCCGTGGCCCGTGGCCCGGTTCCCTTGGTCCGACGCCGTCGGGTGACGGGCCACGGGCCACGGAAGCGCTCCCACTCGGTGCGGGCCTTGTTCCAGAAGGCGGGATGCGGGCACGGGGAACGGTCACGGTGACGGGCACGGGCACGGTGACGGATGGACGAGGGGCCCCACTCCCGCTGCGCGGGGCCCGTGACCTCGCGCGCTCCGCTTCGCGACGGCGCGCGCGGCGCGCGTGCCCGGCGGCGCGGGACGGGCGATACTGGCGCATGCCCCCGCGCTGGACCCACGTCGTCCTCAAGGTCTCCGATCTCGATCGCTCCATCGCCTTCTACGCCCGGTTCTGCGGCCTCGCCGTGGTCCGGGACGGCCGCCCCGCCGGGCACACCGTCTGGCTCGCGCCCCGCGGCGCCGGCGCGCCGCCGGCGTTCGTGCTGGTGCTGTACCGGACCGAGGTGGACTCCCGGGTCGATCACCTCGGGTTCCAGTGCGAGGCGCGCGAGGACGTGGACCGGATCGCCGCCGAGGGGGAGCGGCTCGGGGCGCTCGCCACGCCGCCGTGGGACGGCGGCGGCGACATCGGGTACGTCACCCTGCTCCGCGACCCCGACGGCCACCTGGTGGAGTTCACGTTCGGTCAGCCCATCGCCGGCCTCGAGGGCTGACGGCCCCGCGGGGCGGCGGCGGCCGGCGCTACCCCGCGCCGAGCTCGAGGGCGACGCCGGCGCGTTCCAGGAGGGTCTTGAGCTCGCCCTTCGCGACCGCCTTCGCGTAGGCCTCGCGCGGCTCGACCACCTTCCGCTTCACCAGGTCGAGGAGCGCGTCGTTGAGCGTCGCCATCCCGGCGCCGCGGCCGGTCTGCATCATCGACGGGATCTGGAAGGTCTTCCCCTCGCGGATCAGGTTCGAGACGCTGCTCGTGCACAGGAGGATCTCGAGGGCCGGGACGCGCCCGCCGCCGATCCTCTTGCAGAGCGTCTGGGAGATCACGCCCCGCAGGGACTCGGAGAGCATCATCCGGATCTGCGCCTGCCGGTCGGACGGGAACTGGTCGATGATCCGGTCCACCGTGGAGGGCGCGGTGTTGGTGTGCAGCGTGCCGAACACGAGGTGCCCGGTCTCGGCGGTCTCGATCGCGATGGCGATGGTCTCGAGGTCGCGCATCTCGCCCACGAGCACGATGTCCGGGTCCTCGCGGAGCGCGGCGCGCAGCGCCTGCTTGAACGAGCTCGTGTGCGTCCCGATCTCGCGCTGGTTCACCAGGCAGCGCTTGTTCGGGTGGACGAACTCGATCGGGTCCTCGATCGTGATGATGTGGTCGTCGCGGTTGCGGTTGATGTAGTCCACCATGGCGGCCAGCGTGGTGGACTTGCCGGAGCCGGTCGGGCCGGTGACGAGCACGAGCCCCTTCGTGAGGAAGCACAGGTCGAGCACCGGCTGGGAGAGGCCCATCTTCTCGGCGGTGAGGATCTCGTTCGGGATCTGGCGCAGCACCGCCCCGATGCCCTTGCGGTCCGCGAACACGTTGACGCGGAAGCGCGCCGCGGCCGTCTCGTGCGCGAAGTCGGTGTCCTTGCGGGCGTGCCACTCCTCGCGGTTCTTCTCGGGCGCGATGGACCAGAGGAGCTCCTTCAGCCGCTCGTGCGCGATCGGGCCGTACGCCACCTCCGGAACCATGTCGCCGTCGATCCTAAAGGTCGGGGGGGACTCGGCGGTGAGGTGCAGGTCGGACGCCCGCCGCGCGAGCATCGCCTCGAGGAGCGCGTCGAGCGCGGCCCGCGGATCCTGCGGCGCCGGGATCGACCCGTCGCGGTTCGCCGCCGCGACCGGCGAGGTCGGCGCCGCCGCCGGGCTCGGCGCGGGCGTGGGGGCGGCGCGCGGTACGGGCGGCGCCGGAGGAGGCGGGGCGGCAGGGGAGCGCGCCGCGGGAGGAGCGCCGGGGTCGCCGTGCCCGGGCGGGCGCGGCATCACGACGACGCGGACGCCCGTGGCGCCGGTCTCGAAGCGGACCTCGACCGCGCCCGCGCGGGCGAGGTACGGGAAGGCGGTGACGCCCGGGCGCGGGAACCCCGCTCGCCGCTCCGGCGGGACGATCTCGGCGACCGCGCCGACGATCTGCGGGGTGGTGAGCGGCTGCTTCAGCAGCCGCACGGGGCCGCGCGGCGCCGAGACGACGGCGCCGGCGCCGGTCTCGAGCCGCAGCTCGCGGCCGGACTCCTGGAAGAGACGATCGATGAAGGCGTCGATGCGAGCCATGTGACCTCGCGGTGCATCGCAACCTGCGTGCCAGCGGCTGCCCGCCTGCCCGGCGGCGCCGCGCTTCGCTCGCACCATGGCGAGGACGCGCGCGCCGGGATCGGCCCGCCGAGCCGCTGGCGGACCCGCGGGTGATCGCCCACCCGGTCGATCGCGGCGGCGCGGAGAGGCAGGATCCACCGCCGCCACGCGTTTCGAAGGACGAGGGGGTCTCGATGCGGAAGTTCCGTTACGACTGGTACCTCGCGCTGGCCGGTCTCGGCTTGCCCGTCCTCGGGACGGTCCTCGAGGCGTTGACCCACCTCGGCAGCCTCTCGCCGGCCGCGCTCCTCGCCGCCCACGCCGGCCAGCCGCTGCTGTGGATCATGGACACGACGCCGGTGGTCCTCGGCGGGCTCGGGAGGATCATCGTCCGGCAGCACCGCGATCTCGTGCGTCAGAGCGAGGAGATCGTCCGGCTCGAGCAGGCCCGCCGCGACGGGCTCACCCGCACCGCGTCCCAGCTCTTCCAGGCGGCCCAGGGGCTGCTCGGGAACGTGCACGACTTCTCGTCCACCACCGCCGAGACCGCCGCGTCGGTCCGCGAGACGGCCGCGACCATGAACCGCCTGTCGCACACCGCGAGCGCCGCCGCGCTCACCGCGGAGCGGGTGATCGGCCTCGCGCTCCGGTCGGAGCGCGAGAGCGAGCAGGGGATCCGGCACGCGAAGGCGTCCGGGGCCGAGCTCCTCCGGCTGGCGGCCGACGTCCGCGCCCTCTCGGCGCGCGTCGAGGCGCTGTCCTCGCGGATGCGCGACGTCCTCGCGGTCGCGACGATCCTGTCCGGCGTCTCGGAGCGCGCCGAGCGGGTCGCCGCGCTCGCCGCCGCGGCGCCCGGGACGGCCGAGGCGGCTCGCCTCCCGGAGGAGCTGCGCGCGCTCTCCGGGGACACGCGCGGCGCCGCGGACGAGGTGAAGGGGATGCTGGCGGAGGTGCACCAGGCGGTGCGCGCGGCGGTCTCCGCCGCGGAGTCGAGCAGCGCCCGGGCCGTCGGCGCCGCTGACGTCGCCGCGCGGACCGGCGAGGTGATCGAGGGGCTCGCGGGCGCGCTCCGAGAGTCGGCGGGGGCCGCGCGCGAGATCGCCCTCGTCGCGCAGCGGCAGGAGCGCGCGGTCGAGCGGGCCCTCGAGGCGATGAACGAGATCGCCGTCGCGACGGCCGACAGCGTCCAGTCCGGGGAGCACGTCGCCCGCGAGGCACGCTCGGTGAACGCGCTCGCCTCGTCGCTGCAGACGGCCGTGAAGGCGTGACCTGCAGGCCCGCACGGGCACGGGTTCGCCTTCCGTGATGTCCCCCAACCCCCGGACATCACTTCGATCGCGGCCGAGGCCAAGCTGGTCCGGCACTGGCGCGAGGCCACCCACATGGGGCACAATGTGCGGACACTACCGGGGATCCGGGGGAGCGACATGTACACGCGCAGGTACACCCTCTTCGGAGCGGTCTTCGGGATCCTCTTCCCGATCATGGGCGCCCTCACCGAGGCGGCGAGCCGGCCCGAGTACGGCCTCTCCGCGCACGGGATCGTGCTCGCGCTCACGAGTTCGCGGCTCCTCTGGCTCGTGATGACGGCGCCGTTCTTCCTGGGGACCGTCTCGAGCCTCGCCGGGCGGCGGCAGGACTACATCGTCGAGATCGAGCGGGCCCGCCGCGACGGATACCTCAAGATCGCCGCCGAGCTGTTCGCCGCCGCGCAGTCGCTCCTCTCCACCGTGTCCTCCTTCTCGTCGATGACGGCCGAGACGGCCGCCTCCGTGCGCGAGACGACCGCGACGATGGGGCACCTCGGCCAGACCGCGACGCGCGCCGCGCTCACCGCCGAGACGGTCATCGGCGTGGCGCGCCAGGGCGAGCGCGTCTCGCGGGACGGGCTCGGCGCGGTCGAGACCAGCACGACGGAGCTGGTGAAGCTCGCGGACGAGGTGCGCGGCCTCTCCGAGCGCATCGAGATGCTGAACGGGCGGATGCGCGACATCTTCGAGATCGCGTCGGTGGTGTCCTACGTCGCCGACCGCTCGCAGCGGCTCGCGGAGCACGCCGCCGAGGCGCAGCGCGCGACCCCGGGGGCGCGCGCGTTCGAGGAGGTGGTCGCCGAGCTGCGCCACCACGCGGAGGACGCGAAGAAGGCGAGCGCGCAGGTGAAGGCGATCCTCTCCGAGATCCACAAGGCGATGCTCGCGGCGATGACCGCCGCCGAGGTCGGCATCCGCCGCGCGGAGCAGGGCGCCCAGGTCGCGGCCGGGACCGGCGACACGATCCGCCGCCTCGCCACCGCGCTGCAGGACGCGTCCCAGGGCGCGAAGGAGATCGCCACCGTCGCCCAGCAGCAGGACCACGGCTTCGACCAGGTGCTGAAGGCGATGAACGAGATCTACCTCGCCACCCAGGAGACGATGACCTCGACGCAGGCGGTCGCCACCGAGGCGAAGGCGCTGAACGACCTCGCCTCCGGGCTCAAGCGCGCCGTCGAGGTCTGACCCTGCTGCGGCGCACGCTGCCTGCCTGCGCCGGGCAGACTCCTCCGTGCGCTGCTCGACGTGCCTTTAAGGCACGCCTGCGCTGCTGCGTCGTCGTGTGCCCGGCTCGGCGACGGCATCGTGTGCCTCGCGCCGGGCCTCCCCCAAGAGGCGCTTATCACCGCCCGCGCTTGCGCGGCGGCGCGCTGAACGGCACGTCGGTCCGGCCCGTGGCGCCGTCGTGGCGCTCGACGAGCTCTGGGATGACCCGGATCAGCGCCACCTGACGCGGATCGGGGCCGTCCGGGAACCAGCGGCTCCAGGACGGGTCCCACAGCTCGGTCATGAGCTTCCGGTCGCGGATCACCTCGCCCGTGCCGGAGACGGTCACGGTCGTCCCGTCCTCCGGGGCGAAGAACACCAGCGCGCAGCGGGGGTCGTGCTCCAGGTCGCGGCACTTGGTGGAGTCGCGCGCCGTCGCGAACCAGAGCTCCTCGCCCCGCACGGTCTGGCGCATCGCCATCGGCCGGCAGCGGAGGTGGCCGTCCTCGCCGCGCGTCGCGAGCAGGGCCGTCCGGAACGGGGCGAGCAGCTCGGGGATGGTGCGGGGATCGTCCGGCATCGCGTCCTCCCTCCGTGACCCGCTCATCGTGCCTCGGCGGCGGCCCGGCGCGCCACCGGTACTTGGGGGGCGCCCGGGCGCCCGCCCGCCCTGCGGCTTGACGGCCGGAGCGGATCCGGCATCCTCCCGCCGTGCTTCCGCTCGCCGCCCTGGCCGCCGCGACGCTCGCCGGCGCGCTCGGCGCCGCGCCCGCGGCCCCGCCCTCGCCCCGCCCACCGGCGTCGTCGCCGTCGCCGGTCATCGAGCTGCCCCTCGGCGACGGCGCCGTCTCCCTGGAGGCGCGCCTCGAGATCCGCACGACCGGCCGCCGGTCCCCCGCGGCGGAGGTGACGTGGCGGACGCGGACCGACGGCGCGGTCGAGGGGTGGGCGCATGGCGACGCGTGGCGCGCGGAGCTCCTCCTCGCGCCGCTCCCGGGTGGCGCCCGCTCCGTCCAGGTGACGATCCGCTGGTCGCAGCGGGCCGATCTCGAGCGCGCCGCCCTGGCGCTGGGCTGGCGCGGCGCGCCGTGGGCGGTCACGCGGAGCCTCGGGTTCGCGCCGCTCGCCGTCCCCGCCCGGATCGAGCGCGGGACGCCGCTCCTCGTCGCCGCAGGCCCGGCGCTGCTCGCGGGCGGGGGCGGCCTCGCCGCCGCCGAGCTCCGGCCGCGCGCCGGAGGGGTGGAGGCCGAGCTCGTCCTGGACGACGCCGCGGCCCGGCCGTTCGCGACCTACGAGACGTGCCTCGCGGCGCTCCCCGTGCCCGCCGCGGGGACGGGGCACGTCGCCTGGGGCGCCCTGGAGCGCCGCCGCCCGCTGCCGGGGGCGCCGCGGTTCGCCGGCGCGGTGGACCGCGCCTGGGTGACGCTCTATCCCCTCGCCGAGGGCGCGCCGCTCCTTCCCGTCGTGGTGGAGCGCTGGCCCGCGGGGGCCCGCGCCGCGGTGGTCTTCACGGATCACGCGGACCGGACCGACCCGCGCGCGCTCCGCGCCGTGCTGTGGGGCGACTCGGATCCGCGGGCGCGGGGGGCCGGCGCCGGCTTCCTCGGCCGGGGCCTGCGCCTCACCCGGTCGTTCTTCGTCCACGACCGGCAGGGCGGCGGCCTCGACGACCCCGCGGCGCGCGCGCTCGCGGACGAGCTCGTGGAGGCCGGCTCCGAGGTCGCGCTCCACTCGATCACCCCGGACCGCGATCCGCGCGAGGCGGTCCGGGCCGGGCTCGCCGCGGCCGCGGCGTTCGAGCCGGTCACCTGGATCGACCACGAGCCCTACACGAACTGCGAGGCCGTCTCCACCGACGGCTGGAGGTCCGGCGGCCCCTACGCCGATCGCGAGCTCCTCGCCGCCGCCGGCGTGCGGTGGGTCTGGGCGGCGGGGGACCTCGGCCGGGGCAGGACCCAGGTCGTGGACCTCCTCGGGGGCGCGCCGGACGAGGCGCGCGCGGCGTTGTACCCGTTCCCGCTCGACCCGCGCCTGTGGATCTTCCGGTCGTCGATGTTCTACGACACGCCGGCGGCGCTCGCGGCGGCGCTCTCCGACGAGGCCCTCGCCGGCCTCGAGGCGGGGCGCGGGCTCTTCGTCGCGCACACGTACCTCGGCCCCGCCGCGCGCACGACGCGCTCGGCGGAGCACCTGGCGCGGCTCGCCGTCCGCGAGCGCGCGCCCGGCCGGCTCGTGATCGACCCCGCCCTGGACGCGGCGCTCGCGCGGCTCGCGGCGCGGGTGCGGGCGGGCCGGCTCGCGTCGCTCACCTGGAGCGCCGCCGGCGATCGGCTCCGCGCGCTCGGCGACGTCGAGGTGGCCTACCGCCCGGACGGCGCCGCCGAGCTCCGGAACCACGGCGACGCCGAGCTCCCCGGGCTCACCGTCGCGGTGCCCGCGGCCGGGCTCGGCCTCGATCTCGAGGGCGCGCTGCTCCTCGGTCGCGAGGACGAGGACGGCTGGGCCCGGCTCTGGTTCGATCTCCCCGCGGGGGGACGGGTGGTGCTGCGCGCCAGCGACCAGTTGATCCCCGTCCCGCTGGTCCCCTTTCACTGACGGAGCCTCGCGATGATCCGCGCGCTCGCCGCCGAAGACCTGCCCGCCCTCGCCCGCGCCCTCGCGGCGCTGCCGCTCATGGTGCGCTACGGCAACACCCCCGAGAAGCTCGAGCGGGCGCTCTCCGCCGCGCTCGGGCGGGGGGAGGGGCTCCTCGTGGCCGAGGAGGGCGGCGCGCTGGCGGGGCTCGCCTGGTTCCTCACGACGGGCACGCTCGCGATGGGCGGCTACCTGCGGCTCATCGCCGTGCTCGGGGCGGGGGAGGGGCGCGGCACGGGGTCGGCCCTGCTCGCCGCGTTCGAGGCGGCGGTGGCCCGGGAGAGCGCGCACGCGTTCCTGCTGGTGTCGGACTTCAACGCCGGCGCGCAGCGCTTCTACGAGCGCCACGGCTACCGCCGCGCCGGCGCGCTCCCCGGGCTCGTGCTCCCCGACGTCGGCGAGCTGCTCTACTGGAAGCGCCTGCGGTAGCGGTTGGCGGCTAGCGATCCTGCCAGCGCGTGTGGGCCAGCCACTCGCGGATCGACGGGCGGCGGAAGATCTCCCGCGCGTACGTCGCGAGCCGCTCCGGGCAGGGATCCCGGTTGTGGACGAGCCGCTGGAGGAGCAGCGCGAGATCGGCGTCGGCGAGGGTGAAGGCGCCGGCGACGTAGCGGGCGCCGGCCGGGAGGAACCGGTCCGCGATCGCGACGAGCCGCTCGGCGGCGGCCTTCCCCTCCGCGCTGAGCGGCAGCGGCGCCTGCTCGCCGAAGAGCGTCGCGGTGGAGCGCTCGGTGCGGACCGCGGCCACGTCGCTGCGCACGAAGGCCTGGATCATCCGCACCTTCGCGCGACCGCGCGGGTCGGCCGGGTAGAGCGCCGCGTGGCCCGGCGGAGGGAAGAGCTCCTCGAGGTACTCGTCGATCGCCGACGACTCGGCCAGCCAGAAGTCGCCGTGGCGCAGGGCGGGGATGCGGCCGGTGAAGGACGGACCGGCGTACTCGGGGCGGCGGTGCTGCCCGGCCGCGAGGTCGAGGAGCTCGACCTGGAAGGGCAGCCCCTTCTCCTTCAGGGCGACGAACGCCGAGAAGACGTAGGGGCTGCTCCACTCGCGGCCGCCGTAGAGGACGAGGTCGTCGGGCATGGCCTCGCTCATACCCGCCGGAACGGGCCGCGGCAAGCCGCTCGCGTGGGGCGGCGGCGAGGCGGGATCCCCCGCCGCGCCGTCCCCGCCCCGGGCGCTACTTCTTCTTCACGACGTCGAGCAGCTTCACGTCGAACGTCAGCACGGCGTTGCCGGGGATGACCGGCGGCCGGCCCTGCTCGCCGTAGGCGATGCCCGCGGGGCAGACCACCTTCGCCTCGCCGCCCACCTTCATCTTCTGCAGCGCCTCGGTCCAGCACTTGATGACGCCGTTCAGCGGGAACTCGGCGGGCTGGCCGCGCTTCACGGAGGAGTCGAACTCCTTCCCGTCCACGAGCGTGCCGACGTAGTGCACCTTCACGGTGTCGGTCGCGGTCGGGGTGGCGCCCGTGCCGGGCTTCACCGGGATCACGATCGCGCCGGACTCGGTCTTCACCGCCCCCTTCTGCTTGGACATCCGATCCAGGTACGCGACGCCCTGGGCCTGCTGCTTCTGCGCGGCGGCGGCGAGGCGGCTGCGGGCGAGCTCCTGGACCCCGGCCTGCGCCTTCTCGTCGAGCTGGAACTTCGGCTTCCCCGCGAGCCCGTCGCGGATGCCCTGCATCACCTTCTCCGCCTCGGCGGGCGTGAGGGCGAAGACGTCGAGGCTCTTCGCCACGGCGAGGCCGACGGCGTAGAGGCTCTTCTCGGTGTCCTGCGGCTTGGCGGCCTGCGCCGCGGCCGCGGGCTTCTTCTCCTGCGCCTTGGGGTGCTGCGCGAGCGCCGGCGCGGCGAGCGCGACGGCGAGGACTGCGACGATCGTTCTCATGGCTGCGGGCTTCCTTTCGTGAGCGGCGCTGTCGGGGCCGCGGCCGGCGCTGCGAAGGCCTGGGGGGCGGGCTGGACGGCGGCGCGCGCGTCCAGCTCGGCGAGCTTGCGGTGGAGGAACCGGAACACGGACACGAACACGCTCGCGACCGGGACCGCGAGGAGCGCGCCCACGATCCCGAAGGTCCGCTCCCCGAGCACCAGGGCGAGGACGATCAGGACCGGGTGGATCTTCGAGGCGTCCCCCATGATCTTCGGGTTCAGGACGTACGTCTCGAGCGCGTGGATGACCAGGATCCACCCGAGGGCGAGGAGCCCCTTCGAGAGCCCACCCCCGGTGAGGGCGAGGAGGACGATGGGGACCGAGGAGAGGAGCGTCCCGAAGATGGGGACGATGTAGAGGACGAAGGCGAGGGAGGCGAGGGCGAACGCGAACGGCACGCGCAGGGCGAGGAGCCCGCCGAGGGTGAGGATCCCGTTCACCACCATGATCGTGAGCTGCCCGCGCACCACCCCCGACAGCCCCGCGTCCACGCCGTGCAGCAGGCGCCGGAAGTCCGGCCGCCACGCGGCGGGGATCAGCGTCTCGACGAACCGCAGGATCCGCGGAGCGTCCATCGAGATGAACGCGGTGAGCATGAAGAGCAGGACGACGAAGAAGAGCGTCTGGAAGGTGCCCATGACGAGGGCGCGCGAGAACGCGACGACGTCCCCCACCCGCCCGCGCAGGAACGCGCTCGCCTCCTGGAGCGCCTGGGCCAGGCCGGCGGCGAGGTCGATGGAGAAACGTCCGCCGGCTCCGGGCATTCCGCCCGGGGTGACGTCGAGCGGGATCCCGTAGCGGCGCAGGAACGCGTCGATGTCGACGGTCCACCCGCGGACCCGCTCCGGCGTGACGCCGGCGAGCAGGTCGCGAAGCTCGAGGAGCCCACGCACCGCCTCCCGGTAGACGGCGGGGAAGACCGACACGCCGAGCAGGTAGAGGACGACCCCGGCCACCGCGTACACGACCAGGACCGCGGCCGCGCGCGGGACCGGCCGGCCGGCGACGCGCGCCGCGGCGATCCGGGCGATCACCGGGTCCATGACGTACGCCGCCAGCCCCGCGAGCACGAACGGGAGGAGGACCGGCCAGGCGAGGACGAGGACGGCGAGGATCAGGGCCCACACCAGCGCGGTGAGGGCGTACAGCTGCGCCCGGGGACGCCTCCAGAGCGGCAGGCCCGTCGTGGACATGGACGGCGGCAGTATCACAGATCCCGTCCGGGGCAGCGGGGCTTCTGTGGGGAGCGCGCAGGTGCGGCGGCGCCCGCAGTGAAGCGCGCGCCCCGCGCCCGCCGCCCCGCTCGCCCGCTGCTCCTACTCCTCGAGCGTGGAGACGTCGCCCTCGGGCAGCCCCAGCGCGCGCGCCTTCAGCACGCGTCGCATGATCTTCCCGGAGCGGGTCTTCGGGAGCGCCTCCACGAAGTTGACCTTCTCCGGCCGGACGATGGGCCCGAGGTGCTGGCCGACGTGGGCCTTCACCTCGTCCTCGAGCTCCGGGCTCGGCTTGAAGCCCTGGCGGAGGAGCACGTAGGCGTGGATCGCCTGCCCCTTCACCTCGTGCGGCAGGCCGATCACCGCGGCCTCCGCGACGGCCGGGTGCGCGACGAGCGCGCTCTCGATCTCCGCGGTGCCGAGCCGGTAGCCGGAGACCTTGATCACGTCGTCGGTCCGGCCGATGATCCAGTAGTAGCCGTCCCGATCGCGCTTCGCGGCGTCGCCCGCCATGTAGCGCCCGGGGTACTTCGTCCAGTACGTCTTCACGAAGCGCTCCGGATCCCGGTAGACGGTCGTCGCCATGGCCGGCCACGGCCGCTCGAGGACGAGGAAGCCCTCCTCGCCGTCCGGCACCGGCTTCCCCGCGTCGTCCAGGATCGACACCTGCTGCCCGAAGAAGGGCTTCGTGGCGGAGCCGGGCTTGAGCGGCATGGTCGGGACCGGCGTGATCATGAACATGCCGGTCTCGGTCTGCCACCAGGTGTCCATGATCGGACAGCGCCCCTTCCCGATCACGCGGTGGTACCACTTCCACGCCTCGGGGTTGATGGGCTCGCCGACCGAGCCCAGGAGCCGGAGCGTGGAGAGGTCGTGGCGGTTCGGCCACGACTCGCCGAAGCGCATGAGCCCGCGGATCGCCGTGGGGGCCGTGTAGAGGATGGTGATGCCGTACTTCTCGATGAGCGACCACCAGCGGTTCGGGTACGGGTAGGTCGGCGCGCCCTCGTAGATGAAGGTGGTCGCGCCCATGAGCAGCGGCCCGTAGACGATGTAGCTGTGGCCGGTCACCCAGCCCGGATCCGCGGCGCACCAGTACCGGTCCTCGTCCTTCACGTCGAAGACGTACTTGAGGGTGGAGTAGATGCCGACCTGGTAGCCGCCGTGGCAGTGGATCAGCCCCTTCGGCGTCCCGGTGGTCCCCGAGGTGTACAGGACGTAGAGCGGGTCGGAGGACTCCATCACCTCGGTCGGGCAGACGCCCGACGCGAGCGGGAGCTTCATGAGGTCGTGGTACCAGTAGTCGCGGCCCGGCTCCATCCGCACCTCGTGGCCGGTCCGCTGGACCACGATCACGGTCTCCACCGTCGGGCAGCGGCGGACCGCGTCGTCCACCGTCTTCTTGAGCTCGACGATCTTGCCGTTCATGAACCCGCCGTCGGCGGTCACGACGACCTTCGACTCGGAGTCCTCGATCCGCCCCTGGAGCGCGTCCACCGAGAACCCGCCGTACACCACCGAGTGGATCGCGCCGAGCTTCGCGGTCGCGAGCATCGCGATCACGATCTCGGGGATGCGGGGCATGTAGATGGTGACGCGATCGCCCTTCTTCACGCCCATCGCCTTCAGGACGTTCGCGAACTTCGACACGTCGCGGTTCAGCGCGAAGTACGAGTAGGTCCGGACCTCGCTCCGCTCGCCGACCCAGACCAGCGAGAGCTTGTTCTTCCGCCAGGTGCGCTGGTGACGATCGAGGCAGTTGTGGACGATGTTCGTCTGGCCGCCCTTGAACCACCGGTAGAAGGGCTTCTCGGACGCGTCGAGGACCTGGTCCCACTTCCGGTACCACTCGAGCTCCTCGGCCTCCGACGCCCAGAAGCCCTCCGGGTCTTCGGCGGCGCGGGCGGCGATCGCGTCCCAGTCCTTGACGCGCGCCTCCGCGACGACCTCCGGGGACGGGTAGAAGACCTCGCCTTCGAGTTGCGGCTTCGGGCTCATCACGCGCTCCTCGTGCGGGGCCGCTCGGCGGCCCGCGAAGTTTGCGTGCGTACGCGCTTGGGTCGCGCCGCAGGTCTTGCACCTCGAAAGATGGCGCAGGAACCACGAAATACCAAACAGTTCGGAGCGTCCCGGCAGAATTTTCGGGGCGATCGGCACCCGGCCGGGGTGCGCTCGACCCCGTTCCCCTGAGCGGATTATCCTCTCGCGCCGTGAGACTTCCCCCGCCGCTGGCGCGCGGCGACGTCGTCCGCGTCATCGCGCCCTCGAGCCCGTTCGATCCGGAGCAGCTCGCCCGCGGCGTCGAGGTGCTCGAGCGGCGGCTCGGGCTGGTGGTCCGCCGGCGCGACGATCTCGGCGCGCGGCGCGGGTACCTGGCGGGCGACGACGCGCGCCGGCTCGCCGAGTGGCGCGAGGCGGTGGCCGATCCGGACGCGCGGGCGATCTTCTGTGCGCGCGGCGGCTACGGGGCGATGCGGCTCCTCCCCGCGATCGACCCCGCCCCGCTGCTGGCCCGTCCGAAGCTCGTGGTGGGCTTCTCCGACTTGACCGCGATCCACGCGGCGCTGAACCGGGCGGGGCTCGCGACGGTGCACGGCCCGGTCCTGACCCAGCTCGGCCGTGCGCCGGACGCGGCGGTGGCGCACCTCGAGGCGCTGCTCCGCCGGGCCGCGCCGGCCGCCTCGAGCGGCGCGCCGCCGCCGGGCGCAGGCCTCTCCGGGACCGGCACCATCCGGCCCGGGCGCGCGGCGGGGCCGCTCCTCGGCGGCTCCCTCACGCTGCTCGCGCACCTCTGCGGCACGCGCTGGCTCCCCGAGCTCCGCGGCGCGATCCTCCTCCTCGAGGACGTGGGCGAGAAGCCCTACCGGCTCGACCGTTACTTCACGCAGCTCCGGCTCGCGGGCGCGCTCGACGGCGTGGCGGCGATCGCCCTCGGGCAGTTCCCCGGCTGCGACACGCCCGACCTGCGCGGCGCGGACGTGGTCCGGGAGCTCGCGGCGGGGCTCGGCGTCCCGGCCATCGAGGGGCTCCCCGCGGGGCACGAGGACGCCAACTTCGCGGTCCCGCTCGGCGCGCGCGCCACGCTCGTCGCCCCCGGGCCGGCTTCGGACGCGGGCGAGGCCGGTCCGCCCCGCCTCCTGTTCGACGGCTGGGCCCGGGCCGAGGCCGTCGCGTGACCGCGATCCTCCCTGGCGTCGCGCGCCTGCTCGACGCGGCGCGGGCCGGCGGCGTCGCCCCGGCGCTCGGGGCGGCGGTGCTCGCCGGCGGCCGCCTCGTGCACGCGACCGCCCACGGCGAGGTGACGGCGGCCGGGGCGGACGGTCGCCCGGGCCGGCCGCGGGCGGTGCGGCTCGACGACGCGTTCGACGTCGCCTCGCTCACGAAGGTGATGGCGACGACCACGCTCGCGGCCCAGCTCGCCGCGGAGGGCCGGCTCGAGCTCGACGCGCCGGTCGCGGCCGTGCTCCCGCGCTTCGCGGCGGGGGGCAAGGAGCGGGTGACCGCCCGCCACCTCCTCGCCCACGCGTCCGGCCTGCCGGCCTGGCGCCCGTATTTCGAGCGGGCGGCGACGGATCCGGAGGCGTCCCGGCTCCTCGCCCCGGCGGGCGAGCGGCCGGGCGCCATGCAGCTCGCGGCGGCCTGCCGGCGCGGCCGGACGCTCGTCGGCGAGGCGGTCCTGGCGGAGCCGCTCGAGGCGCCGCCCGGGACGCGGGCGCTCTACTGCGATCCCGGCTTCATCGCCCTCGGCCTCCTCGTCGAGGCCGCCGCGGGAGCGCCCCTCGCCGTCCTGGCGGAGCGCCGGATCTTCGGCCCGCTCGGGCTCGGCGCGACCTTCTTCCTCGACGGCGCCGAGCCGGCGGAGGGGCTGCGGCGCGCCGCCGGCCGGACGTTCCTCCCGACGGGCTGGTCCCGCGCGCGCCGCGAGATCGTGCGCGGCGCGGTGAACGACGACAACGCGTGGGCGATGGGCGGCGTCGCCGGCCACGCGGGCCTGTTCTCGACGCCCGCGGAGGTGGCCGCCCTCGGCCAGGCCTGGCTCGAGGCGCTCGGGGGCGGGCGCTCCCCGGTGCCGGCGGACGCCGCCGCGGAGTTCGCGCGCCGCGACGCGGCCGTGCCCGGGAGCGAGCGCGCGCTCGGGTGGGACACGCCGAGCCGCGGCGCGAGCTCCATCGGGAGCCGGCTCGGGCGCGGGCCGCGCGGGGCGATCGGGCACCTCGGGTACACCGGGTGCTCGCTCTGGATCGACCTCGACGCCGGGATCGTGTGCGCGCTGCTCACCAACCACGTCCACCCCGCGGGCACCGCGGACAAGCCGCGAATCCGCGAGCTCCGCCAGCGGTTCCACGACGAGGTGGCGCTGGCCATGGGAGTGTAGGACCGGGGATCGGCGCTCGTGGATCGCGTTCGCGTTCGCGTTCGGAAACGTCAGGAGAGCAGACGGTGATCGACTGGAAGAACATCAAGCGGATTCACCTCATCGGCGTGGCGGGCACGGGCATGGGCTCGTTCGCGGGGATGCTGAAGGCCGCGGGGTACGCGGTGACCGGCTCGGACGAGAACGTCTATCCGCCGATGTCCACCCAGCTCGAGCGCTGGGGGATCGGGGTGATGACCCCGTACGCGCCGGCCAACCTGGACGCCGCCCGCGCCGACCTGGTCGTGGTCGGCAACGTCGTCCGCAAGGTGAACGCCGAGGCGACGGCGATGCGCGAGCGCGGGCTCCCGCACGTCTCCTTCCCGGCCGCCCTCGGCGAGCTCTTCATCGGCGCGCGCCACGGCGTGGTGGTGGTCGGGACGCACGGCAAGACCACCACCTCCGCGATGATGGGCGCGGTGCTCCACCACGCCGGGCGCGACCCGTCCTTCCTCGTCGGCGGGGTCACCCGCGACTTCGAGTCGAACTTCCGGCTGGGGAAGGGGCCGCACTTCGTGGTCGAGGGCGACGAGTACGACACCGCCTACTTCGACAAGGGGCCCAAGTTCCTGCACTACCGGCCCCGCACCGCGATCTTCACGAGCTGCGAGCTCGACCACGCCGACATCTACCGCGACGAGGCCCACTACGAGAGCGCCTTCGAGCGGTTCGTGGACCTCCTGCCGCCCGACGGGTTCCTGGCCGCCTGCGCGGGGTACGCGAGCGTCCGGCGCATCGCCGCGCGCTCGCGCGCCCGGGTCGAGACCTACGGCGTGAGCCAGCCCGGCGCGGACTGGGAGGCCCGCGGGCTCCGGCTCGACCGCGACGGCGCGCGCTTCACCCTGGTCCGCCACGGCGCCGCGCTCGCGGACGTGCACCTGCCCGTCGGCGGCGCCCACAACGTCGAGAACGCCCTCGGCGTCGCGGCGGCCGCGACCGCGCTCGGGCTCTCGCCCGAGGAGATCGCGGCGGGGCTCGCGGCGTTCCACGGCGTGAAGCGGCGGCAGGAGGTGCGCGGGACGGCCGGGGGCGTCACGGTGGTGGACGACTTCGCCCACCACCCGCGCGCCGTGAAGGCGACCCTCGCGGCGGTCCAGGGGAGCTTCCCCGGCGCGCGGCTCCTCGCGGCCTTCGAGCCGCGCTCGAACACCAGCCGACGGAACCTCCACCAGCGCGAGTACTCCGATCCCGCGACCTGGACCGGCGCGGCGGAGGTGTTCCTGCTCCGGCCGGCGCCGACCGACCGGGTGCCGGAGCACGAGCGGCTCGACGTGGACGCGGTGGTCGCGGCGCTGAGCGCGCACGGGAAGCCCGCGCGGGTGTTCGAGACGGTCGAGGCGCTGGTCCAGGCCGTCGCCGCGTCCGCGCGCGCCGGGGACGTGGTGCTCGGGATGTCCAACGGCGCGTTCGGCGGCTTCTGGGGGAAGGCGCTGGAGGCGGTGGGGGCGCGGTAGCGCGCGCCCCCACCCCCGGGGCTACTTCTTCTTCGCGGCCTGGAACGCCTCGTCGAAGTCCTGCTCGATGTCGTCGATGTGCTCGATGCCGACGGAGACGCGGATCTGATCCGGCGACACGCCCGCGGTCTTCTGCTCGGCCTCGCTGAGCTGCTGGTGCGTCGTCGACGCAGGGTGGATGACCAGGGTCTTCGCGTCCCCCACGTTCGCGAGGTTCGAGGAGAGCTTCACCGAGTCGATGAACCTCTTCCCCGCCTCGAATCCGCCCTTGATGCCGAAGGTGAGCACCCCGCCGAACCCGTTCCGGAGGTACTTGCGGGCGCGCTGGTGGTGCGGGTGATCCTCGAGGCCGGTGTAGTTCACCCAGGCGACGGCCGGGTGCGTCTTCAGCCACTTCGCGAGGGCGAGGGTGTTGTCCACGTGGCGCTGCACGCGGAGCGAGAGCGTCTCGAGCCCCTGGATGAGGAGGAAGGCGTTGAATGGCGACAGGGCCGGCCCGAGGTCGCGCAGCCCCTCGACGCGGGCGCGCAGGATGAACTGGATGTTCCCGAGCGGCCCGTTCACCCCGGCCACGTCGTTGAACACGAGCCCGTGGTAGCCCGGCGACGGCTCGGTGAAGAACGGGAACTTGCCGCTCCTCGCCCAGTCGAACTTCCCGGAGTCCACGATCACGCCGGCGATCGAGGTGCCGTGGCCGCCGATCCACTTCGTGGCGGACTCGACCACCACGTCGGCGCCCCAGGCGATGGGCTGGACCAGGTAACCGCCGGCCCCGAAGGTGTTGTCCACGATGAGGGGGATGCCGTTCTCGTGGGCGAGGGCGGCGAGGGCCTCGAAGTCGGGGACGTTGCCGGCCGGGTTCCCGATCGACTCGACGTAGATGGCCTTCGTCTTCGCGTCGATGGAGCGCTTCACCGTCGCGAGGTCGTCGTCGTCGATGAGCTTCACGTCGATGCCGAGGCGGGGGAGGCTGACCTTGAACTGGTTGTAGGTGCCGCCGTAGAGGCGGCTCGTCGAGACGATGTTGTCGCCGGCCTGCGCGATGTTCGTGATCGCGATGAACTCGGCGGCCTGGCCGGAGGCGGTCGCGAGCGCGGCGACGCCGCCCTCGAGCGCGGCGATCCGCTTCTCGAAGACGTCCGTCGTCGGGTTCATGATGCGCGTGTAGATGTTGCCAAACTCCTTCAGCCCGAACAGCCTCGCGCCGTGCTCGGCCGAGTCGAACGTGTAGGAGCTCGTCTGGTAGATGGGCACCGCCCGGGCGTTGGTGCCCGGCGCGGGCTCCTGGCCGGCGTGGACCTGGAGCGTCTCGAAGCGCAGCTTCCGGTGCGAAGGGATCGACATGGCGGATTCCTCGGAGTGACCGATGATGAAGATGGTCCGTTGTATTAGAGGCCAATCCTAAGTAGCGGACGGATCATCTGTCAAGCGGCAGGCCGCCTTCGAGGCGTCGCCGTGATGACGGATGGTTCATCCGCGATGGCGGATGGTCGCTCCGGCCGCGGACGAGGACGCGCCGCCAGGCCCGTCGCCCGCCGGCTCGCTTCGATTTACATTCGTCCCCCCTCCTGGAGGTCGCATCGTGCCAGCCGATCCTCGCACCGTCCCCGAGCTGTTCCTCGATCGCGTGGGGCGGACGCCCACCGCCGAGGCCTTCCGGTACCCGGGGCCGGACGACGTCTGGCGGAGCCTCACGTGGGCCGGGACCGAGGCGCGGGTGCGGGCGATCGCCTCGGGCCTGCGGACGCTCGACGTCCGGCCCGAGGACGTCTGCGCCATCCTCTCCCAGACGCGGATCGAGTGGATCCTCGCCGACTTCGGGATCCTCTGCGCCGGCGGGGCGACGAGCACGATCTACCCGTCCACCGTCGCGGAGGACTGCGCGTTCATCCTCTCCGACTCGCGCGCGGTGATCGCGTTCGCGGAGGACGCCGCGCAGGTGGCGAAGCTCGCCTCGCGGCGGGCCGAGCTGGCGGCGCTCCGCCACGTCGTCGTGCTCGACGGCCCGGGGTCCGCCGACGGCTGGGTGATCACCCTGGCGGAGCTCGAGGCGCGGGGGCGCGACTGGGATCGGGCCCACCCGGGCGCCTTCGAGGAGACCGCCGCCGCGGTCCGCGCCGACTCGCTCGCCACGCTGCTCTACACCTCCGGGACGACGGGCCGGCCGAAGGGCGTCGAGCTCACGCACGCGTGCTGGGCCTCGCAGTCGCGCGCCATCCAGGAGTCCGGGATCCTCAATCACGAGGGGGCGGTGCAGCTCTTCTGGCTGCCGCTCGCGCACTCGTTCGGGAAGATGATCGGCACCGCCCAGCTCCGGATCGGCTTCGTCACCGCGGTGGACGGTCGCGTCGAGCGGCTCGTCGAGAACCTCGGGCGCATCCGGCCGACGTTCGTGTGCGCGGTGCCGCGGATCTTCGAGAAGGTGCACAACCGGATCGTCTCGAACGCCCGCGCGGGCGGCCCGGTGAAGCTCCGGATCTTCCGGTGGGCCGTCGAGGTCGGCCTCCAGGCGTCGCGCCTGCGCCGCGCCGGCCGGGCGCCGGGGACGGTCCTCGCCGCGCAGCTCGCGCTCGCCGACCGGCTCGTCTTCCGGAAGGTCCGCGCGATCTTCGGCGGGAACCTCCGGTTCTTCGTCTCGGGGTCCGCGCCGCTCTCGCGGGACATCGCGGAGCTGTTCGACGCGATGGGGATCGTGATCCTCGAGGGCTACGGGCTCACCGAGTCCTCGGCGGCGACCCACTGCAACCTCCCCTGGGCGTACCGCCTCGGCACCGTGGGCCCCCCGTTCCCCGGGATCGAGGTGCGGATCGCCGAGGACGGCGAGATCCTCATGCGCGGGCCGTGGATCATGCGCGGCTACCGGGGGCTGCCCGAGCAGACCGTCGAGGCGCTCGACCCGGACGGCTGGCTCCACACCGGGGACATCGGCGCGGTGGACGCCGACGGCTACCTCACCCTCACCGACCGGAAGAAGGACCTCATCAAGACCTCCGGCGGGAAGTACGTCGCGCCGGCGGAGCTCGAGGCGAGGCTCAAGGCGTTCTCGCCGTTCGTCTCGCAGGTGCTCGTGCACGGCGACCGCCGGAACTACGTCACGGCGCTCGTCACCCTGGACGCGGAGGCGATCGGGCGGTGGGCCGCCGAGCACGGGCGCGCCGGCGCGCCGGTCGCGGAGCTGGCGCGCCTGCCCGAGGTGGCGGCGCTCGTGCAGCGCGGGCTGGACAGGATGAACGCGACCCTGCCCCGCTTCGCCACGGTGAAGCGCTTCGCGATCCTGCCGCGGGAGTTCAGCGAGGCCGAGGGCGAGGTCACCCCCTCGCAGAAGCTCAAGCGCAAGGCGATCGAGCGCCGCTACGCGGCGGAGCTGGACGCCCTCTACGCCGGCGAGGCGCGCGGCGAGGCGCGCAAGCCGTAGCCGGCCTCGCCGTCGTCGTCAGGTCCTGGGCGGCTCGGCGTCCTCCGCCAGCGCGGCCTCGAGCCGGGACAGCGAGGCCTGCGCGTCGGCGAGGAAGCGGAGGTCGTCCACGCCGGTGCGCGAGGCGCGTGCGATGGTCTGCTCGTACGCGGTGATCGCCTTCGCGGCGAGCACGCGCACCCGGCGCCGGAGCTCGGCCCGGTACGCGGCGGCGTGCTCGGCGTCGAGCCCGGGGGGCAGCGGCGCCTCGAGGAGCTGCTTGCGCAGCTCGTCGTACAGCTCGCCGATCCGGAACCCCGCCGCGACCGCCCAGCGGTCGTCGCCCATCCGGATCGCGCGCAGGTAGTGGCCCTGCGCCGAGAGGAGCATCTCCGCCTTGTGCTCGAGGTCCTGCCGGAGCCGCGCCTCGTCGCCGGTCGAGGGATCGAGCGGCAGGGCGCGGAACCAGGTCCGGTAGGTCTCGCCGAGGTAGTACTGCGCGAGCGACGGGTAGTACGGGTCGAGCCGCTCCTCCTCGCTCGCGCCCTGCCAGGCGCCGAGGGCGAGCCGGAAGCTCCGCTCCGCCTCCTCCGCCTTGCCGGCCTCGAGCTCGAGGACGCCGCGCTGGGCGAGGGCGCGGATGCGCAGCGTGGGATCGAGCCCCTCGCGGCGGAGGATCTCCTCGAGCCGCGCGTGGGCCTCGGGCAGCTCGTGGAGGTAGTAGAGGCAGTCCGCGATCTTGAAGCTCGCCTCGAGCGCGTCCGGCCCCTCGTACTTCCGCTCCAGCGCGCGGAACCGCTCGAGCGCGAGGCGCCACTCCTCGAGGTGCTGGTAGGCGAGCCCGGCGTCGAACAGCGCCGCCGCCTCGTGCCGCGAGGAGGGGTACCGATCGACGAGGCGCGCGAAGGCGGCCGCGGCCCGGGCGTACTCGCCCGCGCCGTACGCGGCGGTGCCGATGGCGAAGAGCTCCTCGTCGTTCTTGCCCTCGAGCTCGACGTCGGTCGGCGAGGCCTTCACCTCCTCCGGCGGGTAGGTGATCCGAGGCGGGGCCGCGGGGGCCGGCGGGATCGCGGGGGCGGTCGTCGCCGCCGCGGGCTGGCCGGGGGCGGCCGGGGCGCCGCGGCGTGGCGCGCCCGCGGTGGCGCAGGCGAGGAGGAGGCCGGAGGCGAGGAGGGAGGCGGATCGGCGGAGGGTCATCGGGAGCACGCTCACCCGGGCAGCACCTTGAGGCAGATCGTCCGGCGCCGGGGGCCGTCGAACTCGCACAGGTAGATCCCCTGCCACGTCCCGAGCACCGGCGCACCCCCCTCGACGATCACCGTCGCGGAGGTCCCCACGAGGGCGGTCTTCACGTGCGCGTCGCTGTTCCCCTCGGCGTGCCGGTAGGACCCGCGGGCGGGCCGCGCCGGCACGGCGTTCTGGAGCGCCAGGAGCAGGTCGGCGCGCACGTCGGGATCGGCGTTCTCCTGGATGGTGACGGCGGCGGTGGTGTGGGGGACGTAGACGAGGAGGAGGCCGTCCGGGGCCCCGGCGGCCCGGAGCGCCGCCCGGACCTCGCCGGTGATCTCGACGAGCTCGCACGCGGCGTGGGTCTGGACGGAGAGATCCGGCAGGCGCATCGGACGGATGTTATAGCGCCTCTCGGTTGGGTCTAGAGCCCCTCGGCCATCCTGGCGAGGCCCGCGAGGTCGTGCACGTCGGTCTCGAGCCGCGGGACGAGCGATCGCGGATCCGTCGTGCGCTCGAGCAGGCGGGCGAGCGTCCGGGCCTCCGCCGTGACGAGCGTCTGGTGGTCGGCGAGGGTGGTCGCGAGGCGGGCGGCGAGGCCGTCCGGCGCGCCGGCCGCCGTGAGCGCGGCCGTGAGCTCGGCCGCGGCGAGGAGGGGCCCCGCGCCCGCGGGCCAGAGATCCGGGGTGAGCCGGTTCACGACGAGGCCCGCGACCGGCATGGACTCCGCGTGGAGCCGCTCGTGGAACGCGAGCGCCTCCTCGACGGAGAAGGGGGTCGGCGCGCACACGAGGACGAACCCGACCTCGGCGCGGGAGAGGAGGGCCCGGACCGCGGCGGCGCGCTCCTTGAACCCGTCGTACATGCCCTGGAAGCCCCGGAGGAAGTCGCCGAGATCCGAGAGCATCTCCTGGCCGGTGAAGCGCGCGAGCGTCTTCGCGATGTAGCCGCCGCCGAGCTGGGCGAGCCGGAGCCCGATCCGGCCGGCGCCGATCGCGGGCGCGAGGATCGTCCGCGCCGTCTCGTTCCCGAGGAAGTCGAGGATCCGGTCCGGCGCGTCGAGGAAGTCGAGGGCGTGGGCGGTCGGGGGCGTGTCGAGGACGATGAGGTCGTAGTCGCGATCCGTCGCGAGCTCGTACAGCTTCTCCATCGCCATGTACTCCTGGGAGCCGGCGAGGGCCGCCGACATCTGCTGGTACAGCCGGTTCCGCAGGATCCGCTCGCGGCGGGCGGGGTCGGGCGCGTGGCGCGTCACGAGGTCGTCCCACGTCCGCTTCACGTCGAGCATCATCGCGAAGAGCTCGCCGCGCGGCCGCAGGCCGGCCTCGTGCAGCTTGTGCTCCGGGACCCGGGTCTCGACGTTGCCGAGCGTGGTGAGCCCGAGCGCGTTCGCGAGCCGGCGCGCCGGGTCGATGGTGCAGACCAGGGCGCGGCCGCCCTGGAGCGCGCGCTGGAGCGCGATGGCCGCCGCGACGGTGGTCTTGCCCACGCCGCCCGAGCCGACGCAGATCGCGATCCGGCGCGGCGCCAGGCTGTCGCGCACGTCGTTCACGGCGCGCTCCCGGGCGGCGCGGCCGCGATCGCCGCGGCGATCGCCTCCACGGCGGACAGCCCCCACTCGGGCACGGCCAGGAGCGGGAGCACGCAGGTGGGCAGGTCGAGCGCCGCCCGCGCGCGCGCGAGGTGACGGCTCGCCTGCTCGGCGTGGATCGCGTAGAGCCGCCCGGCCCGCGCGGCGGGGCCCAGCGGCGGCGCCGCCGCGGCGAGGGGCGCCAGCCGCACGGCCTCCTCGGGGCTGAAGCGCGTGTCCGGCATGGCGTTCACGAACAGCGCGCCGCGGAGCATGCCGAGCTCGCCGCGCACCTGCCCGTCGAGCTCGATGGCCTCGTTCACCGGCATCTCCTCGGGGAGCGTGACCAGCGCCACCGCGGTGCGGTCCGGATCGACGAGCAGCTCCTCCATCCACTCCGCGTCGCGCCGGAGCGGCCCCGCGGGCACGGTCCCCACGAGGGCGGAGGGGACCCGGAGGAGCTGCACGGCGTGCCCCGTCGCCGGGGCGTCCACGAGGACCAGGTCCCAGCGCGGCCGCTCGTGCTCCTCGGCCCGGACCTCGTTCAGGATCTTGCCCAGCATCACCAGCTCGGGCAGCGACGGGATCATGCGCAGGAAGCGCCGCACCACCCGGTTCTCGAAGACCGCCTCGTAGATGGTCCGGAAGTGGAGGACCTGGAGGCCGTACTCGCGCATCGCCTCGGCCGGCGTGACGTTCACCGTGTGGACGCCGGGCCGCGCCTGCCGGGTGGCGTACCCCGACGGCGGCGCGCCGAGCAGCGGCGCGATCCGCTCCTGCGCGTTCACCTCGCACACGAGCACGCGCTTCCCGGCCCGGGCGGCGAGCAGGGCGAGCGCGGCCGTCACGGTCGACTTCCCCACGCCGCCCTTGCCCGTGACGATGACGAGCCGCCGCTCGAGAAGGGTCGGGAGGCCCACGAGGCTTGACAAGCTAGCGAGGGCAGGGGGACAAGTCCACCATCTATGCGCCTCGACGACGTGCTGCGGAACCCGATGCTGAAGCGGGCCCTCGCGGTGGGCGAGGAGGGGATGGGGCGGGTCGTCGGGAAGCTCCTCTCCAGCGACCGGGTCACGACCGGCCTGTCGAGCCTGGTGTCCTCCGCGGTGCAGGCGCGGGGCACCTTCGAGCGGGGCGTCCAGCAGGCGCTCCACGCGGCGAACCTCCCGTCGCGGGACGACGTGGCGGCCCTCAGGCGGAAGCTCGAGGAGCTCGAGTCGATGATCGACGGCCTCTCCGAGCGCATCGAGGCGGCGCCGCCCGGCGGGCCGCGCCCCGGCGAGGGCCGTGGACCGGACGAGGCCGCGTAGCGCCCGCCCGATGCGCCGGATCGCCTTCATCAACGAGAAGGGCGGCACCTGCAAGACCACGCTGTGCGTGAACGTCGCGGCCCGGCTCGCGGCGCGCGGCCAGCGGGTGCTGGTGGTGGACCTGGACACGCAGGGGCACGCCGGGAAGTCGCTCGGCGTCGACGTGCGCGACCTCTCCCCCACGGTGCACGACTGGCTCCTCGACTACGCGATCGGGTTCGACGACGTGGTCCGCCCCACCGGGGTGGAGAACCTCGACCTCGTCCCCGCGAACAAGGACCTCGCCGCCTTCCCGGTGGCGGTCGCGCCCGCCCCGGACCGGGCGGACCGGCTCGACCAGCGGCTCGCCACCATCCGGCCGGGGCGCTACGACGTGGTGCTCCTGGACGCCCCGCCGTCGCTGTCGCTCGTGACCGAGAACGTCCTCCGCGCCGCGCGAGAGCTGGTGGTGCCGGTGGCGCTCACGTACCTCGCCCTCGACGGCTGCGCCGAGATCGTCCGGAGCCTGGAGCGGCTGCGCGCGGAGCGCGGCCGGGCGCCGGAGCTGCTCCTCGTCGTGCCGACGCTCTATCGCAAGACCCAGCTCGCGGACGAGATCCTGGCCCGGCTCCAGGAGCGGTTCCCGGAGACCCTGTCGCGGACGGTGCTCGGGTGGTCGGTGAAGGTGGACGAGGCCCAGAGCCACGGGCGGACCATCTTCGAGTACGCGCCCAGGTCGTCCGGCGCGGCGGCGCTCGCGGCGCTCGGCGACGAGATCCTCGCGCGGGCGCCCGCGCTGCGGTCGGCCGCCGGCGCGTAGCCGCTACTTCTTCCCGAGCTCGTCGATCCGCCGCTCGAGCCCGTCGATCCGCTGCGCGATCTCGTCGAGCTGCCGCCGGACCTCGGCGAGGTTGGACATCCCCTCCATCGCCGCCCGGATCCGCTCGTCGATCCGCTTCTGCAGCGCCGCGACGCTCTCCTGCGAGGCCTGGACCAGCTCCTTCGCGCGGTCGCTCGTCGCCTGACCGCGCGTGAGCAGGCTCTGGACGCGCTGCTCGGCCGCCGCCTTCACGGCGTCGACGCGACCGCGGAGCTGCTCCTGGGTCCCCTCGACGAGCCGCTGCGCCACCTCGCTGCCCTGGCGGATGAGCCCGCGGAGCGTCTCGAGGCTCATCCGCGAGGTCTTCTTCTCCTCCTCGAAGATGATCTGCGCGAGGGTCACGGACGTGAGATCCTCCTTCGTCCGGTTGTCGACGATCTTCACCTCGCCGCCGGCCTTGATCATCTGGCCGATCTCGTCGAGCGTGACGTATCGGCTCTCCACCGTGTCGTAGAGCTTCCGGTTCGTGTAACGCTTGATGACCTTCGGCTCGACTCCGCCTGTGGCCTGCTCCGTACCTTCGGTGTGCTCGTCGGTCATGTCGTCCCAGGGCGGCGGTAAGCCTGCAAGATCGCGAGGATTGTTCTGTTCGTGGCGCCTGGTGTCAAGCGGGTTCGCGGTGTAATCTCCAAAGTCCCGGACGGGCCCGCATGATCGTCATCTGCACGCGTTGCCAGGCGAAGTTCAAGGTCGCCGAGGACCGGATCGGTCCGCGCGGCGCCAAGGTGCGCTGCTCGAAGTGCCAGACGGTCTTCGCCGTCCACCGGGACGCCGGCGCGGCTCCGGCCGCTCCCCCGGCCCGCCCGGCGCCCCCGGCGGCGATCGATCTCGAGGCGCGCCCGCCGTCCCGTGCGGCCGCGCAGCGGGACCCGTTCGCGCCCGCCGCGCCCCCAGCCCCCTCCGCAGCCTCGGCGCCGGATCCCTTCGCGGCGCCCGTCCAGGCTGCCGCCTCCACCGTCGCACCGGATCCGTTCGCGCCGCCCGCCGGGGATCAGCCCGCCGCCGACCCGTTCGCCGCGGGCCCGTCCCCGCACGCCGTCGATCCGTTCGCGCCCGCGGCGCCGGGCGCCGATCCGTTCGCGGCGGCGCCGGCTCCTGCCGATCCGTTCGCCGCGCTCGGGGATCCCTTCGCGGCCACCGTGACGCCGCGCCCGGGGTCGGCCAGCCCCCCCGTGACGGATCTCGACGGGCTCTTCGGCGCTCCGCGCGCGCCGGCCGCCCCCGCATTGCCCGAGCTCGCGCCTCCGCCTTCGGTCCCGGCCGCGACGAAGGTCGCCCCCCCGCCGGCGCTGGAGATGGCCGCGCCGGCCGCCGCTCCGGGCGTCGGCGAGCTCGACTTCTCGGGCGACTTCGACTTCGCCTCCGAGCCCGCGGCCGCGCCGCCCGCTGGGGGCGGCCCCATCGCCGACCTCGCCCTCGAGGACCGCGCGCCGCCGGCG
>NZ_JALCZA010000049.1 GCF_022690765.1 Anaeromyxobacter oryzisoli
CCGCGCTGCGCGGCCGCCTGGAGGACGTCGCCGGGCGGGTCGGCGCGCGCGCGGCGGCGCCGCCGGGCGTGCGCGCCGGCGCGAGGCGCGCGCTCGTCGAGGAGCTCGAGGAGCTCCTCCGCCCGCACCTCGAGTGGGAGGAGCGGACCGTGCACCCGCTCGTGGACAAGTTCGCGTGCGAGGGGCCGGCTGCCTTCAGCGCGTCGATGCGCTACGAGCATCGGATCATCCGCCGATCGCTCGACGAGCTCGCGCGGAGTGCGTCCGCCGCCGACGGAGCCGCCGCGGACTTCACGCGCCGGGCGGACCGGCTGCTCGGGGTGGTGCTCGCGCACTTCGAGCTCGAGGAGGAGGTGCTGTTCCCGATCCTCGACCGGACCATGAGCCCGCAGGCGCTCCGCGCGCACCTCGGCGACGCCCCGGCGCCCTCCGGGGGCCCGGCGGGCGCTGGCGGCTGAACGGCCGATCATGATTCGTGAACGGTGAGCGGGGAGGGGCCCCACCGCAGGTGGGGAGGGGCAGCGCTCCTCCCCGCGGGACAGCGCGCGCCAGCGCGCGTGGGCCCCGCGGAGCCAGGGGTGGGGCCACGGCGGGCTTCGCTCGACGGGGCGGGGGCGCAGCCCCCGTGTAAACATGGCTAAACGAGGGCGCGAGGCGCGACACCGAAGGTGTTCGCGAATCGCGAACCCTCGTTTAGCGGAGGACGCGGCCTCCCCGCGCCCCCCGATCAGCTCTTCGGAGACGGGGCCTGCGCCGGCTCCGGGAAGCCGCGCCGCCGCATGAGCGCCCCGATCCCGGCGTCGCGCCCGCGGAAGGCGCGGTAGGCCTCGGCGGGATCGACGGTGTTCCCGGCCGAGAAGACGTGCTCCCGCAGGCGCCTCGCGACCTCGCGGTCGTACGGGCCCTTCGCCTCGAGGAACGCCTCGTAGGCGTCGGCGGCCAGGGTGTCCGCCCAGAGGTAGGCGTAGTAGCCCGCCGAGTACCCGTCGTCGGCGAACAGGTGCTGGAACTGGGGCAGGCGGTGGCGCATCACGATCTCGCGCGGCATCCCCAGCGCCGCGAGGGCGTCGCGCTCGAACGCGGCCGGATCGATCGGCCGCTCGCCCGCGAGGTGCAGCTTCATGTCCACCAGCGCGGCGGCGAGGTACTCCACGGTCTCGAAGCCCTGGTTGAAGCGCGCCGCCCGCTCGATCCGGGCCACGAGGGCGGCGGGGATCGGCGCGCCCGTCTTCACGTGGCGGGCGAAGCGGCCGAGCACCTCGGGGGTGGCGAGCCAGCGCTCGAGGAGCTGCGAGGGGAACTCCACGTAGTCGCGCGCGACGGAGGTCCCGGAGAGCGACGGGTACGCGACGCTCGAGCTCAGCCCGTGCAGCGCGTGGCCGAACTCGTGGAAGAGGGTCTGGGCGTCGGTCCAGCTCACCAGGACCGGCTCCCCCGGCTTCCCCTTCACGAAGTTCGCGTTGTTGGAGACGATGGTGGTGATCTCCTCCTCGAACCGCTCCTGGTTCCGGTAGGCGCTCATCCACGCGCCGGAGCGCTTCCCCTCCCGCGCGTAGGGGTCGAAGTACCAGAGCCCGACGAGCCGGCCGCGCCCGTCCCGGACCTCCCACACGCGCACGTCGGGGTGGTAGACCGGCACGCCCTGCGCCGGGGTGAAGTGGAGGTCGAGCAGCTCGCCCGCGACCCAGAACATCCCCTCCCGCAGCCGTTCGAGCTGCAGGTACGGCTTCACCTCGTCCTCGTCCAGGTCGTACCTCGCCTTGCGCACCTTCTCGGCGTAGCAGCGGTAGTCCCACGGCTCGATGGTGATCCCGGCCCGCTCCCGGTCCGCGATCGCCTGCATGTCGGCGACCTCCTCGCGGACGCGGGCCACCGCCGCGGGCCACACCGCCTCCATGAGCGCCAGCGCGCGCTCGGGGGTCCCGGCCATCTGGTCCTCGAGCCGCCAGTGCGCGTGGGTCGGGTAGCCGAGGAGGCGCGCCCGCTCGGCGCGCAGCCGCAGGATCTCGGCGACGGCGGCCTTGTTGTCGTGCGCGCCCCCGAGGTCGCCGCGCAGGACGAAGGTGCGCCACACCCGCTCCCGGAGGTCGCGACGCGCGGAGTAGGTGAGGAAGGGCTCGACCGCGGAGCGGGTGTTCAGGACCGCCCACTTGCCCCGCTGCCCACGCGCCTCGGCGGCCGCGCTCATCGCCTCGCCGACCGACGCCGGGAGCCCCGCCAGCGCTTGCTCGTCGTCGAGGAGCAGCATGGACTCCTCGTCGGCGAGCACGTTCTGCCCGAACGCGGTGAAGAGCGCGGCGAGCCGGGCGTTGATCGCGGCGACGCGCGCCTTGGCCGCCGGGTCGAGCCGGGCGCCCGCGCGCGAGAAGTTCGTGTGGTGGAGCCAGGCGAGGCGGCGCTGCTCGGGCGTCCGGCAGGACCGGTCGCGCGTCGCGTAGACGGCCTCGATGCGCGCGAAGAGCCGCTCGTTCTGGGTGATCCGATCGCGGAACGCCGCGAGGCGCGGCGCCACCTCGCGCTCCACCGCCTGGAACTCCGGCGTGCTCAGCGTGGAGGAGTAGACGTCGTACACGGCGAGGACCCGATCGAGCGCGCGGCCCGAGCGCTCCAGGGCGGCGAGGGTGTTCTCGAAGGTGGGCGGCTCGGGGCTCGTCGCGATGGCGTCCACGGCGGCGAGCTGCGCCGCCATCGCACGCTCGAGCGCCGGCGCGAGGTGCTCCACCTTCACCGCGTCGAACGGCGGGACGCCGCCGTAGGGTCCGGACCAGGGGAGGAGCAGGGGATTCGTCATGGGGACCTCCGCGCCGCGGACGGGCCGCGCCGCCGGGGCCGCGACCAGGAGCATTTGGATGCACGCGCTCGCGACGAGACCTGGCACGGGGACGCCTCCGCGGAAAGAGTCATGGCCACGCGCCCGCGTGGAGCGCGACGGCCTCCGACGGAGAGCGGGTGCGTCATCCCGCTGTTGTGCGGCGCGGCAGGGTCCGGGTCAAGGCGGAGCCCCGTCCAGCGCGCAGCGAACGGTGCCCAGCGATCGGTGCGCGACGCGCCCGACGCCGAGGCGACCCACGCTCGTCCCCGGCCGTGAGCGGGTGAGCGAGCACCCACCGCGGGATCGTCGGCCGTGTCGGCGCCGTGTCACGGGATCTGGTGACGCGATCCCGAGGAAGACGGCTCCCCTTTCGAGCATCACCTAGGGTAACGTGACCGCGTCGAAACGCTCGAGGGGAGGATCGACACATGAGAGCTCTCGCCGCCGCGCTCGCCGCGGTCGCGCTGCTGACGCCGGCCGTCGGGCTGGCCCAGCCCGTCTCGGACGCATCCGGGCCCGACACCTACCTCCAGCTTCACCTCGGCGCGGTGTTCCCGCGGTCGAGCGCGCTCGATCCGCTCGATCCCGGCTACGACGTCGGCGGCACGTTCGGCGCGCGGTTCAACCCGAACGTGAGCGTCGAGGGCGCGCTCGCGTACGAGCGCGCGGAGGGGAGCTCGAGCGGGACGACCCTCGTCTACCAGGACCTCCCCTTCACGGTGAGCCTGCGGCTCCGGGTGCCGGTGCAGCGGATGGAGCTCTCCGGCCTCGGCGGCGTCGGCCTCCACAACCCGTGGTTGACGACCCGCCTCGCCGGCGTGCGCACGACCGAGCACGCGACGGCCTTCGGCTACCACCTCGGCGCGGCGATCGCGGCGGAGCTCTGGCCGACCACGCTCGTGGGGGTCGAGGCGCGGTGGACGTTCCTCGATCCGCGGCTCGACGGCGTGAGGACACGGCTCGACACGCTGCGGATCGCCGCGACGCTCCAGTATCGCTTCTGACCATCACGCGGCCGCCGCGGCTCGCGCGCGGCCGGTGCGATCGCTCCAGGACCAGCAGCTCGAGGTCGCCGCCCGGCGGCGAGGAGGAGAACAGGGATGCGAGTTCGTCTTGTCACCGGCGGGGCGCTGCTCCTGCTGTCGGCGTGCGCGACGCCGTCGCAGCGGCCCTCGGTCGTGGAGTCGCCGGTCTCCGGGCGCGCGCAGGTCCAGGCGCAAGCGGCGCGCCAGGTCCCGGGAACGGTGCGCTACAAGCGCAAGGTCGCGATCGGTCGGTTCACGAACGAGACGACCTACGGTCGGTCGCTGCTCAACGACGCCGATCTGGACCGGCTCGGGAAGCAGGCGTCGGACATGCTCTCGTCGAGGCTCGTCATGTCGGGCCAGTTCATCGTGCTCGAGCGCCCCGACGCCGCGAAGATCGAGCGCGAGCAGGGCGTCGCCAAGGCCGGCGCGCTCGTGGGCGCGGACACCTTGATCGTCGGCTCGGTCACGGAGTTCGGCCGATCCGTCGGCGGCAAGGTCGGGTTCCTCTCCAGCACGAAGGAGCAGATCGCGAAGGCCAAGGTCGACGTCCGGCTCGTGGACGTGAAGACCGGGCACGCCTACTTCTCGGCCACCGGCGCAGGCCAGGCCTCCACCGAGGTCGGCGAGGTGGCCGGCTTCGGCAGCCGCTCCGAGTACGACGCGACCCTGAACGACCGCGCGATCGCGGCCGCCATCTCGGACCTCATCGATCGCCTGGTGTCGAAGCTCGGCGAGCGGCCGTGGCGCACCGACATCGTCGAGGTGCAGGGCTCGCAGGTGTTCGTGAGCGGGGGGCGGAGCCAGGGGCTCCGGCCAGGCGACGATCTCGTCGTCCTCGAGGCGGGCCAGGTCGTGAAGAGCAAGCAGTCCGGCTTCGAGCTGACGCTGCCGCCGCGGCGGGTCGCGGCGCTCCGGGTCCTCTCGAATTTCGGCGAGGACGAGACGAGCGAAGGCTCCGTGTGCCAGGTCGTGGCCGGCGCGGTGGACCGCGCCGCGCTCGCCAGGCTGTACGTCGTGCAGGTGAAGGACGGAGGCCAGCCATGAGGAAGCTCCTCGCCGCCGCGGTCCTCGCGCTCGCCGCCTGCGCGGGGCCGACCACGGTCGTCCGCACCGTGGACACCCGCCCCGCGATCGCGTTCTCCGGCGCCCCCTGGGGCACCGTCCTCTACGTGGACGGCGTCGCGGTCGGCGATCCGCGCGAGTACGACGGCCATCCGAACGTGCTCCGGGTCGAGCCGGGCACGCACGACCTCGAGCTCCGCCAGGGCGACCAGGTCGTCTTCGATCAGCGCGTCTTCGTCGAGAGCGAGCTCAAGACGGTGGTGGTGCACTGATGCGCGCGCCCGTGTTCGCCTTCGCCGTCGCCCTCGCCGTCTCCGGCTGCGCCGCCCGGACCACGTACCACTGGGGCAGCTACGACGAGACCCTCTACAAGCACTACAAGCGGCCGCTCGACCGCGAGGCGTGGGTCGCGGGGCTCGAGGAGACCGTCCTCGCAGCGGAGCAGGACGGGGAACGCGTCCCGCCCGGCGTGTACGCGGAGCTCGGGTACGCGCTCCTCGAGGAGGGCCAGACGAAGGAGGCCATCTCCTACTTCGAGAAGGAGAAGACGAAGTGGCCCGAGTCGCGCGTCCTCATGGAGAAGATGATCCGCAACGCGCAGCAGCGGGCCGGCAACGTCGCCGGCGCGCGGATCCCTGCCTCGACGCGCGGCCCGGCCGGCGCGGTGGAGACGAAGCGATGACTTTCATCTGCCGCTCTGCGGCGCGCCGGCTCGCGCTCGGCGTCGCGCTCGTGGTGCTCGCCGCCGGCTGCGCGACCGCGCCCAAGAAGGACTACGCGAAGCTCGTGGCGGCCCAGCCACGCTCGATCCTGGTCGTCCCGGTCGTGAACAACAGCGTGGACGTGAACGCGCCCGACTACTTCCTCTCCACCCTCCCGGTCCCGGTGGGCGAGCGCGGCTACTACGTGTTCCCCGTCAACCTGGTGAAGCGTCTCCTCGAGGACGACGGCCTCTCCGACGCGGCGCTCGTCCACGGCGCGGACCCGGCCAAGCTCGCGAGCCTGTTCGGCGCCGACGCGATCCTCTACGTCACGATCGAGAAGTGGGAGGCGAAGTGGGTGCTCGTGTCCACCTACGTGACGGTCGAGTTCCAGTACGTGCTGAAGGACGGCAAGACGGGCGCGACGCTCTGGGAGGAGCACCAGAAGATGGAGTACTCGTCGGACTCCGGCGGCGGCGGGCTCCTCGGGGCGATCGTGTCGGCCGCGGTGACGAAGGCGTCGCCCAACTACATGCCGCTCGCGCGCCAGGCGAGCTGGAAGGCGATGGCGTTCCCTGGCCCGGGCTTCCCGGCCGGTCCTTACCGGCCGGAGCACGGGATCGACCTGAAACAGTGATGGCGGGCGGTGCGGCTCGCGTGCGAGCGCCGAGCGGGCCTCCGACGGCCCTGCTCCGCTCGCCGCGAGGCGCCGCGCTCCGAGCGCCGGCCACGAGCGCGGGCGCTCACGAAGGCGAGCGGGTGCTGCGCCACCTTCGGAGCGGGATCGCGCGGTGATCCGGCGAGCTCGCGAGACCGCGCCGCGGTCCAGGATCCCGAGCCGTTGCATCCGCGCCTCGAGGCGCTCGAAGGCGTGGCGCTCGATGCGCGTCACGATCCGGCGGTCGCCGGGCCCGTAGAAGTCTTCGCGGACCTCGACGTCGCGGGCGCCGAGCGCCGCGTGGAGCGCGCGCGCGGCGACGTTGTCCTCCTTCACCGTGAACCAGCACGCGTCCACGCGGCCGAGCAGCGCGCCGACTTCGGGCCTCCTTGGGGCGGAGGGGATGCTCGGCGGGCCTCGTGACCCGCAGGTCACGAGCGTGCGGCGAGTCGGTGAGGACGCGCCGCGAGCGGATTCGAGCTGGCCGCCCCATCGCCCGCGGTCGCCCAACCGTCACCGCCACGCCGCGCGGGAGTCACGAGGGCCGCTCAGGATCGAGCGCCGGCGCCGCGGGAGGTCGCGGCGGTACGGGAGCGAGCGTGCTGATGGCGACACCCACCCGCATCGAGCTGGTCCTCGCGGCGGAGGAGTCCCGGCGCTCCTCCCTGGGCGAGGTGCTGACCGGCGACGCGCGGGTGGCGCCGGACGAGCGCGTGGAGCGCGTCGACCGTCAACGACATCCTCGATCTCTCGAAGCTCGAGGCGGGGCGGATGACCGTGTCCCCCGCGCCCTTCGACCTCGCCGAGGTCGTGAGCGACGTCGCGGGCACCGCGCGCCTGCTCGTGGGCTCCAAGCCGGTGGAGGTCCGGGTCGAGGTCGCGCCCGGGCTCGTCCTGCGGTCGGACGCGCCGAAGGTGCGCCAGATCCTGGTGAACCTCGTCGGCAACGCGGCGAAGTTCACCGACGCCGGGTTCATCCGCGTCGCCGCCGCGCCCGGGGCGGGGGGCGGCGCGATCCTCTCGGTCGAGGACACCGGGTGCGGCATCGACGCGGCGGACCTGCCGAGGCTGTTCGTCCCGTTCGGCCAGCTCGAGGACGCGGCGACGCGCACGCACGAGGGTACCGGGCTCGGGCTCGTCATCACCCGCTCGCTTGCGACGCTGCTGGGCGGGAGCGTCCAGGTCGAGAGCCGCCGAGGCGCGGGCAGCACCTTCACCGTCCACCTGCCGGGCATCGCCCCGCGAGGAGAGCGCACACCGTGAGCAGCCCGAAGATCCTGGTCGTCGACGACGACGCCACGCACCTCGTCTGCGCGAAGGAGCTCCTCGAGGCCGAGGGGTACGAGGTCCGGGTCCACTCCACCGCCTTCGGCGCGACCGAGAAGGTGCTGCGGTACGAGCCGGACTTGATCCTCGTGGACGTGAACATGCCGGCGCTGTCGGGCGAGGGGCTCGTCACCGTCCTGCAGGGGCGCGAGCGCACGCGAGGGGTGCGCGTCCTGCTGTACTCGTCGAACGACGAGCAGGCGCTGCGCGAGGCGGCCGAGCGGCTCGGGATCGCGGGGTACGTGCCGAAGGGCGACCCGGGGCAGCTGCGCCGGAAGGTCGCCGCCGTGCTGCGGACGGGAGGCGTCGCGGTGCGGTGAGCGGCAAGAGAGGTCCTCGCCGCATGCCCCGCTCCGAGTCCCGGCAGAAGGCGAGAGGCCGGCCCTGCCCGGAAAGAGGGCGAGGCCGGCCTCGAGGCCTGCGCGCGTGCGGGGTCCCTACGGGATCACCGGGTGAGTGCTCGGCAGCGACTGGTTCGAGTGGCAGGGGGTGCAGGCCATGCCCGAGGCGACCGGGCGGGTCGTCGAGGTCTTGGGGTGGCACCCGAGGCAGGTGTTGGACCGAGAGTCGATCGCGGCGGCGGCGTAGGTCTTCGGCGTCGTGGTGCTCGCCAGGTACGTGTTGATCATCTCCGCGACCTTGGCGGCGACGTCGGCGGTGAGGCGCGAGCAGCGCGCCAGCTTGTCAGGGCCGTTCGCGGCGACGCCTCGTGCCGCGCACCAGCCGCTGACGGACGCGTGGCACAGGTGCGACCCCGGTGTGGTCTGCAGGTTGACGAGGTTGGCGGCGGAGAAGTCGAGCGTCGTCTTCCCCGTCTCGGCCGCGTCCACCGTGGCGGGCGTGTACGACGGGAAGCTCGCCCCCTCGTACCAGCGGAGGAGGTCCGTCATCATGGCGTTCCGCGCGGTCTTGTCGGACACGATCTGGTTGATGACGAGGAGCCCGCCGAGGAGGGAGCCGCAGATGCTCCCGTACCCGGCGATGCCGCCCGCCCCGAACCTGCCGAAGTCGGCCGGGAGCTGATCGAACGGCGCCCCCGCGGTGGCGGCGAGGTGCTTCATCAGCGCGCTGTACGAGCCATGGCAGCAGCCGCCGTCGGCCTCGTAGTACGCGTGGTAGGCGGGCTCCTTCACCGCGGCGGGATCGAGTCGATACCCGGCGGGCAGGTGCTGCTCGTAGGGGAAGTCCTTCGGGGTCGGCCCGGTCGTGGGCGTGGTGGTGGTGGTGGCGGCGCTCGAGCCGCACGCCTGCACGCTGGCGAAGGTCGCGGCGCCGCCGACGGCGTACACGGCGCGGGTGATGATTTCGCGGCGGGACAGGTTCTTGGACATGGGATCTCCGGGTTGCTGGGGCTTCGGAGTCGGTCGCGAAGGGGCGCGCCGACGGACGCGATCAGCGTACGGCCCGGAAGGGAACGGAGATCTGCGGCAAATGCGCCTGCGACAAACGGGCGGCGGTCCAACGAAGTCCGCATATCGCGAAATCCCTACATCAGCGACCGAGCGCCCGCCTGTGTGGGGCGCACGGCGCGACGCTCGCGGACGCGAGGCCGGCGGTGGGTCCCCGCGGGGGAAGGCCGCCCTGGGATCCTGCGGGCCAGAGGCGCGTCCAGTACATTCGCTTCAACGCGACCGAGCGCCCGCCGCGTGCGTCGCACGGCGCCCGGCGAGCAGGAGTGCGCCCATGTCGAACGGCCTCTTCCGCGTCCCCCCGCCCCGCAACGAGCCCGTCCTCTCGTACGCGCCGGGCTCCCCCGAGCGGCGGGTCCTGCGCGCGCGCCTGTCCGAGCTGGCGGACCAGGAGCTCGAGATCCCGCTCGTCGTCGGCGGCCGCGAGGTGCGCACGGGTCGGCTCGCCGACGCCCGCGCGCCGCACCGGCACGCGCAGCGCCTCGCGCGGTGGCACCAGGCGGGCGCGGCCGAGGTGGAGCGCGCCGTCGAGGCGGCGCGCGCGGCGCGGCCGGGGTGGGCCGCGCTCCCGTTCCACCAGAGGGCGGCGGTGTTCCTGAAGGCGGCCGAGCTCCTCTCGACCACCTGGCGCGCGACGCTGAACGGCGCGACGATGCTCGGACAGTCGAAGACCGTGGATCAGGCGGAGATCGACGCCGCGTGCGAGGTCGTCGACTTCTGGCGGTTCAACGTCGCGTGGGCGGAGCGCCTCCAGGAGGAGCAGCCGCTCTCGCCGCCGGGCGTCTGGAACCGCGTCGAGTACCGGCCCCTCGAGGGCTTCGTCCTCGCGGTGACGCCGTTCAACTTCACCTCGATCGCCGCGAACCTGCCGACGGCCCCGGCGCTGATGGGCAACACCGTGCTGTGGAAGCCCGCCTCGAGCGCGATCCTCTCCGCCTGGTGGCTCCTGCAGCTCCTCCACGCCGCGGGGCTGCCCCCCGGCGTCGTCAACTTCGTGCCCGGCCCGGGGCGGGCGGTGGGCGACCCCGCGCTCGCGAGCCCGGCGCTCGCCGGCCTCCACTTCACCGGCTCGACCGCGACGTTCCAGGGCATGTGGCGCACCATCGCCGAGAACCTCCCGCGGTACCGGAGCTACCCGCGGATCGTCGGCGAGACGGGCGGCAAGGACTTCGTGTTCGCGCACCCCTCGGCGGACGTGGACGCGCTCGCGACGGCGCTCTGCCGCGGGGCGTTCGAGTACCAGGGGCAGAAGTGCTCGGCGGCGTCGCGCGCGTACGTCCCGGAGAGCCTGTGGCCGGCGGTGAAGGACCGGCTGCTCGGCCAGCTCGCGACGCTCGAGGTGGGCGATCCCGTGGACGACTTCGGGGTCTTCATGGGGGCGGTCATCGACCGCGCGTCCTTCGAGAACGTCCGCTCCTACCTCGAGCTCGCGCGGAGCTCGCCCGACGCGACCGTCCTCGCCGGCGGTCACTGCGACGACGCGGTGGGCTACTTCGTCGAGCCGACGGTGGTGCAGACCACCAACCCGCGCCACCGGCTGATGCAGGAGGAGATCTTCGGGCCGGTCCTGACGGTGTTCGTCTACCCCGACGCGCGGCTGGAGGAGGCCCTCGAGCTGTGCGACTCGACCTCCCCCTACGGCCTCACCGGCGCCGTCTTCGCGCAGGATCGCGCGGCGGTGGAGCGGCTCGGCCGGACGCTCGAGGGCGCGGCCGGGAACTTCTACGTGAACGACAAGCCGACCGGGGCCGTGGTGGGCCAGCAGCCGTTCGGCGGCGCCCGCGCCTCGGGCACGAATGACAAGGCGGGGTCCGCGTGGAACCTCATCCGCTGGGTGTCGCCCCGCGCGATCAAGGAGAACCTGAACCCGCCGAGGAAGGTCGAGTACCCGCACCACGGCGAGGACGAGTGGTCACGGCCGGCCCGGCGGACCCCGTGAGCGCGCGGTGACCCCCCCGGCTCCGCGGCGCGGCGCCGGTCGCGTTCCACGGGTACGCGGATGGAGCCGCGTGTCGCTCCGGGGTACGATGGGGCTCCGGAGACGGGTCGATCGCCCGTCGGAACCCTCATGGAACGCACCGTGATCCACCACGCACGCCGCGCGCTGCTCGTCGCTCTCGCGCTCCTGGCGCTCCCGGCGCCGGCGCACGCAGGGCCGCGGCTCGCCGTGGCGGCCGCCGCCAACCTCTCCACCGCCGCGGAGGAGCTGAAGCGGGGCTTCGAGGCCGAGCACCCCGGCGTGGAGGTGAGCCTGGTCCTCGGGGCCTCGGGGACGTTCTTCGCGCAGATCCAGAACGGCGCGCCCTTCGACGTGTTCCTCTCAGCCGACCGCGAGTACCCGGCGAAGCTCGTCGCGGCGAAGCTCGCGTCGCCGTCCGACGAGCGGGTCTACGCGTACGGGAAGCTGGTCGCCTGGCTGCCGCCGGGCTCGACCGTGGACCTGGCGCGGCGGGGGCTGGCCGCCCTCGGCGACCCCTCCGTCAGGAGGATCGCCATCGCCAACCCCGCCGTCGCCCCCTTCGGCCGCGCCACCGAGGCGGCCCTCCGGGCGGCCGGGGTCCTCGACGCGGTGAAGGGCAAGCTCGTGCTCGGCACGAGCGTCGCGCAGGCCGCGCAGTTCGCCACGACGGGCGCGGCGGACGTGGCCTTCCTCCCGTACTCCCTCACGTTCGGGAAGGGGCTCTCGGGCGGGAAGGTCGTCCCGGTCCCGGCCGGCCTGTACCCGAGGGTCGAGCAGTCCGGGGTCGTGCTCTCCACCGCGCGCGACCCCGGGCTCGCCCGCGCCTTCCTCGCGTTCGTCGCCGGCGCGAAGGGGCGTGCGATCCTGGCGCGGTACGGGTACGGGCTGCCGTAGGCGCGATGGACACCGCCGCCCTCGCGCTCTCGGCGAAGCTGGCCGGGCTCACCACCGTGACGCTGCTCGTCCTCGGGCTGCCGCTCGCGTGGTGGCTGACCGTCAGCCGCTTCCGGGGCAAGTTCCTCGTGGAGGCGGTCGTGGCGCTGCCGCTCGTGCTGCCCCCGACCGTGCTGGGCTTCTACCTGCTCACCGCGTTCGGCCCGCACAGCCCGGCCGGGCGCGCCTTCGCGGCGGTCGTCGGCCACCCGTTCCCGTTCTCGTTCGCGGGGCTGCTCGCGGCGTCGGTGCTCTACAGCCTGCCCTTCGCCGTGCAGCCGTTCGCCGGCGCATTGGCGGGCGTCGATCGACGGCTCGTCGAGGCCTCGCACACGCTCGGCGTCTCGCCGCTCGGCACCTTCTTCCGCGTCACGCTCCCGCTCGCCTGGCCGGGGATCCTCGCCGGCGCGGTCCTCACCTTCGCGCACACCCTCGGCGAGTTCGGCGTCGTCCTGATGGTCGGCGGCAACATCCCAGGCCGCACCCGCACGCTGTCGGTGGCCATCTTCGACCACGTCGAGGCCCTGGAGTACGACGCGGCGCACCGCACCGCGGGGCTGCTCCTCGCCGTCTCCTTCGCGGTGCTCGCCCTCGTCTACGCGCTGCAGCGGCGGCCGGTCTTCCCATGGAACGAGCGCTGACCTTCGACGTGGTCCGGCGGTTCCCGCGGGGACCCGTCGTCTCGGCCCGGGCGTCCTGGCCGCTGGGGAGCGCGCCCGTCACCGTCCTCTTCGGGCCGTCCGGCGCCGGCAAGACCACCGTGCTGCGCGCGCTCGCCGGGCTGGTCCGGCCCGACGCCGGCGAGATCGTCTTCGACGGGGAGACGTGGTTCGACGCGGACCGGGGGACGTTCGTCCCACCGCAGGCGCGCGGGGTCGGGCTGCTGTTCCAGGAGTACGCCCTCTTCCCGCACCTCTCCGTCGCGGCGAACGTCGGCTTCGGCCTGCACCGGCTGCCGCGCGCCCAGCGGGAGGCGCGCGTCGTCGAGCTCGCGGAGCGCCTCGGCCTCTCCGACCTCCTCCGGCGCCGGCCCGGCGACCTCTCCGGCGGGCAGCGCCAGCGCGTCGCGCTCGCGCGCGCCCTCGCGCCGCGGCCGAGGCTCCTGCTCCTCGACGAGCCGCTGTCCGCGCTCGACGCCCCGACCCGCGAGGCGCTCCGCGGCGAGCTCCGGCAGTTCCTGGAGCGCTCCGGGGTCCCCGCCGTGGTGGTCACGCACGACCGGACCGAGGCCCTCGCCCTCGGCGATCGGCTCGTGGTCCTGGTGGACGGCACGGTCCGGCAGATCGGCTCGGTCCCCGAGGTCTTCTCCGCGCCCGTGGACGCGGAGGTGGCGCGCGTCGTCGGGACCGAGAACGTCTTCCCCTCGCGGCTCGTGCGCCGCGCCGACGGGCTCCTGGTCGTCCGGGCCGGGGCCGCCGAGCTGGTCGCGATCGACCCGGGCGGCGTCGAGGACGAGGCGTACGCCTGCGTCCGCGCCGAGGACGTCGTGCTCGAGCCGCCCGGCGGGCACGAGTCCTCCGCCCAGAACCGGCTCGCCGGCACCGTCGTCGCGCGCCGCGACGAGGGGCCGCTCGTGCGGATCACCGTGGACTGCGGCGTGAAGCTCGTGGCGCTCGTCACGCGCGCCAGCGCCGAGCGGATGGGGCTGGCCGCCGGACGGCCCATCGCCGCGGTGGTGAAGGCGCCGAGCGTCCGGATCGTGCCGCGGAGGGCGTGAAAACAGGCGGGCGTCGCCCTGCGCGAGGTACGCCTCGTGCGCTTCAGCGAAATCACCATTTGTGAATCGGATCGCGGGGCCGGCGCGCCACCGGGATAGCCCCTGGGTGCGATGGGCCTCACGCGGCGAAGCGCGCGGATCCGCTGGTGGTCTCGCCTCGCGCCGTTCGATGCTCGCGAGCACGCCGAACGTGCTTTGACGGTGCGGAAATATTCCCAGTTGACGTTGGGTTTACGGCGGGGGAAATCGTCCTCACCTGTTTTTCTCGGAGGGGATGATGAACCGGATTTTCGGCGCGGCCATCGCGCTCGTCTTCGTCGCTGCTTGCAGTCAAGGCAATCAAACCGTCGACACGACTCAGGGAGCGTCGCAGTTGACGGGCTCCGTCGTCGGCGTCGTCACGTCGCTTCGTACGGGGGCGCCGCTCCCGGGCGTCACCGTCTCGGTCCCGAGCCCGAACGGCGGGATCATCTCCGTGACGACCGACTCCAACGGTGCGTACGCGCTGCGGGGCCTGGTCCCGGGCGCGTCCTACACGGTGCGGTTCGCCGCCGCCGGGTATGTGCCGCGGTTTGCCGACGCGCCCCAGATCCCCAACAGCGCCGGTGACTACCCGAGCAACGGCGTCGTCCAGGTCGACCAGGCGATGGCGCAGGCGAACGCGACGCTGAAGGGGCACGTGTACGGCCGCGACCTCCTGCCGGCGAGCGGCGTGGAGCTCGTGGCGGATCTGCGGCCCCAGGGCTTCGACCTCGTCGCGACGGCCCGGACGGACGCGCAGGGGGCGTACACCCTCACCGGGCTCCCCGGCGCCCCGACCGGCCTGCCGGTCGCGGTCGTGGCCCAGCCGTGGGACGCGAATGGGGATGGCGTCGCGGACTACGGCGCGCAGTCGTACGCCGGCTCGACCTATCCGCAGGTCAGCTCGCTCCTCGACGTCGACCTCCGGCTCGCCGCGGAGGACCTCCTGCTCATCGCCTCGAACGTCGAGACCGGCACGATCGCGGCGAACACCGCCATCCAGCTCACCTTCAACCAGGTGCTCGACCAGGGCCTCACGTCCGTCACGCTCGACGACACCACCGCGGACCCCACCGCGCAGAAGCCCGTCGCGATCGTCGCGACGTTCGACGCGACCGGGACCATCCTCACCGTCGCGCCCGCGCCCACGGGGACGTTGCTCGCGGCGAACCACGCCTACTCGCTGAAGGTCGACGCCGTCGCGGCGGTCAACGGGGCGCCGCTCACCGTGTCCCGCTCCGTCACTGCGATCGTCCCGACCAGCGTGCCACCCGCGGTCGCCGGCCTCGTCGTCGTGACGCCCGAGGCCGCGGACTACGACACGGCCAGCTTCACCCTGACCTGGAACTGGGACCCCTCCGCGAACGCCACCGGCTACCAGGTGTGGGTGCGTGACACGAGCCGGAACCCGGACTACCTCCTCGTGCAGGAGGTCGGCAGTTCGCCCGCCCCGAGCGCGACCGTGACGCTCCCCGCCACGTTCGACTATTACAGCGACAGCAAGCAGACGCCGTTCGCCTTCGGCGTGGGGGTGGACTTCGCGGTCGTGGCGGTGAACGCCGCGGGCGCGCTCTCGCCCACGAGCGTCACCCCCGTCCACCTGACCGACACGGTCGCGCCGGTCGTCCAGACCGCCTTCCAGTCCGGGAACTCCGATAACAGCGCGGGCACGTCCCCGAAGACCATCACGCTCTCGGTCACGTTCGGCGAGTACATGGACAACTTGGTCGTTCCGACCATCACGCTTCCCGCGAGCGTGACCGCCGGGCCGTTCGTCTGGAACGCGGACGGGATGAGTGGGAAGTTTTCCATCACGATCCCCGCCTCGACCAACGGAAACGGGAGCTACACCGTCTCCGGCGCGAAGGACTCGAGCGGCAACGCGATGAAGAGCTATGCCGGTACGCTCGGTCCGGTGCAGCTCGTGTCGAACGGCACCTTCGAGTCCGGGGTCCTGACCCCCTGGACGACTTCCACCACCGGGAACGCCGTCGCGCCGTCCGTGTCGACGGCGGCAGCGGCGACCGGCAGCTACTCCGCCATGCTCGGCGGCGGCGCGTCCTATACGTACGGGGACTCGAAGATCACCTCGCCGACGATCGCGCTCCCCTCGGGGTACTCCTCGATCGTGGCGTCGGTCTCCTACCGCCACACTTCGGGCTACTCCGGCGACCATACCAGCTGCGCCGTCCAGAACCTGACGACCGGAGGGTCGACCACGATCTTCTCGACGTACTCGAGCACGACCGGGTTCACGACGGCGACGGCGAACGTCACCGCTTACGCGGGGCAGAACGTCCAGATCGTGTGCAATACCTATCAGTACGGGTATTACTCGACGACTTCGTACGCGTACGTGGACGACATCTCGATCGTCGCGACGCCATGAACCGCGCCAGCACGATGGGGATCGCAGTCCTCGTCGCGCTCGCCCTCGCCCCGGCGGCCGTCGCCGCCGGGGCAGGGGCGCCGAAGCCGCGCGTCGCGGTGATGGCCGCCCCTGGGGGCGCCTCCGCACCGTCCACCGCCGCCGCGCGGTCCGCGGCGGCGGCGGCGCAGCAGGCCGGCGCGGACGCGATGTCGCCGGACGAGGTGGGGCGGATCGTGGGCAGCACCGCCTCGGCCGCGGCCTGCGCGACCGACGCGGGCTGCGTCGTCGCGACCTGCGCGGCTGCCCGCGCCGACTACCTCCTCGTGACGAGCGTCACCGACGCCGGGGCGGGCTGGCGCGTCGAGGTGCGCCTGCGCGACGGCAAGCGTGGCTCGCTGCGCGGCCAGGGCATGGAGACGGTCGCGCGCGACGAGCGGTTGGCGCGCGATGCGACGGCGCGGCTCGCGCAGCGGCTCGTCGGGTCCATCCTCGTCCTCAGCGGCGAGCTCCCCCCGCCGGTCATGCCCTCGCGCCCGGTCGCCCCGCCCGCCGCGACGGCGGCGAGGGCCGCGATCCCCAGCGCGCCGCCGAGCCTCTCGGCGCGTCCGCCGGCGCCGGCGCGCACCTCCGCGGTTCCGCCCGTCGAGGCGGGTAACCGCGGGGAGCCCACCGCAGCGTCGAGCCGACACGTGGTCGGCAACATCCTCCTGGGGAGCGGAGCAGCCCTGATCGTCGGCGCCGCCGCGAGCGGCACCCTCGCCTGGGCCGCCTCGAACGACGCCAACGCGGCGCTCGCCCGGGGCGATCTCGGGCGAGCCGCGACCTCTCGTAGCTCCTCGAACGCGCTCGCGTGGTCCGGCGTCGCGCTCGGCGGTGCGGGCGCGGTCGCCCTCGCGGCCGGGGCGTGGCTACACCTGGGCGACTCGACGCGGGTCTCGGTCGGGCTCGAGCCGGGCATGGCCGGCGCGCGCGTCGCGCTCGCGTTCTGATCGAGGTGGAGCCCGGCGCTCACCGAGGCGCCGGGCTCCACAATTCAGGAGAAGCCGCGCAGCGGTTCATCGCGTCGAGGTCCCCCCGGCGCCGCGCTCCGGGGCCGGCGCGTCCTCGCCGAGCACGCGCCCGAGCGCCCGCAGCAACCCCGCGCCGTCGCCCTCCCAGGCGCTGCCGTGCATGCAGGCGAGCGTGGTGGGAGCGCACGAGGCGAGCCGCTCGAGGAGCGCGGCAGCGCGCGAGGTGTGCGAGAAGTAGTCGAGCCTCGCCCGCATGGCCTCGCTCGGCCCGAGGAGGTCGCCGCTCGTGAGGGGTGGCAAGTCGGCGCCGGCCTGGGTGAAGAGATCGCCGCACAGGAGCGTCCGGGTGCGCTCCTCCATGAGGTAGCCGCACTCCCAGCCGTGCGGCAGGTGCGGGGTGTCGAACCACCGCACCGCGTGGCGCCCGAGCGAGAGGAGCTCGCCGTCGGCGAGGGCGCGCGGAGGCCGATCCCATGCGTCGGCGTTGATGAGCGCGTTGATCCGCCCGCAGACCGGCGCCGCGTCCGGAGCGGCGCCGAGCAGCAGGTTGGCCGAGCCGCACTCGTCGGACTCGAAGTGCGAGACGGCGAGGTGGCGGAGGCGCGCGACGGGCAGGACCGTCTCCACGGCCTCGCAAACCTGCGGGAAGAGCCGGCGCAGGCCGGTGTGGAACAGCAGCGGCTCGTCATCGGCCACGAGGTACTGGTTGAACGAGAAGCCACCCGGGATGACGCTCGGCGGGACGGGCGTGCTGATCCGGTAGATGCCGTCGGCCACCTCGTCGATGCGGGTTCCGGTCTGCGGGTTCGTCGTGGGCATGGGCGCTCCTCGGAGGCACGTTCGCATCCAGCACCGGGATCCTGGGGCCGGCCGGGGCGTCCTGCATCGCGCGAGGGAGCGCGCGGGCGCCGGCCTCCTCGATCGGGCCGCCTGGCGTCGACCAATCGTCCCCGAGGCGCGGGGCGCTTCTTCCATGCGAAAAGGCGAGCGCGGCCGGTCCGGTGCCGCGTGCGCAATGGTTGGGGAGCGCCGTCTCGCCGGAGCTCACCGGCGTGCGACGCGTGAGTCCCCACGCCCCGCCTCACGCCGAGGCGGGAGGGGGCAGGGAAGGCGGGCGGAACGCCATGAAGGCGAGGACGCTGACGGCGCCGGAGATCGGGCTGATCGCCGGCACACGAGTCGCGCTCGGCGTCGGGATCGGGCTCCTCATCGCGGGGAGGCTCGGAGAGTGCGCGCGAAGAGGCGCGGGCTGGGCGCTCCTGTCGATCGGAGGGCTCAGCACGATCCCCATCGTGATGCACGTGCGCGGGAAGCCCGAGGCCGCCCACCTGTAGTCGAGCGTGCCCTCGCCGCCCGCTGGCGCGCACGGCCGCCCGTGTACCCGGCGCCTCCCCCCGGCAGGTTCCCGCGGGCGCCGCGCTACAAGTGGCGCGTGGACCGGAGGGCTCCGGCCGGTCCAACGTGTGGCGGTTCCCCGAGATCGTGGGCAGCGCGATGGCGACCGGTCGCGAGATCCCGCTGCAGCCCGCGCCCGTCCCCGGCTCGGAGCGCGAGGCGCTCCCCGGCCCGAGCCCGCCCGGCCCGCGCCGCGGTCGGACCTGGGTCCTCGCCGGCGCCGCCGTGCTCGCGGTGGTGGCCGCGGCGGTGATCGTCCAGCGGCGGCTCGCGCGCGCGTCCGCCGTCCCCGACGGCCTCATCCAGGTGAACGGCCGCATCGAGGGCGACCCTGTCATCATCTCCGGCAAGCTGCCTGGGCGCATCGCCGTGCTCGCGGCGCGCGAGGGCGACGCGGTCCGGGCGGGCCAGCTCCTCGTCCGGCTCGAGGACGACACGGCGCGCGCCCGCCTCGACGAGACCCGCGCCGCGGAGCAGGCCGCCTGGGCGCGGGTCGCCGCCGCGACCGCCGAGCTCGAGGTGCTGCGCCGGAGCGCCCCCATCTCCACCGACGCGGCGGAGGCGTCGCTCGCGGCGGCGCGGTCCAGCCTCGAGAAGGCGCGCGCCAGCGCGGAGCAGGCCGCGCGCGAGCGCGAGCGGGCGCGCCGGCTCCGCGAGGGCGGCGCGATGGACCCGCAGGCGTCGGAGCGCCTCGAGGTCGCGGCGCGCGTCGCCCATCGCGAGGAGCAGCGCACCCGCGCCGAGGCCGCTCGCGCGGCCCGCCAGCTCGCCGACGCGCGGCTCGGCCCGACCCGCGTCCGCGCGCAGGAGGAGCAGGTGCGGGTGCTCGAGGCGGTCGCGCGCCAGGCGGCCGCGCAGCTCGCGCAGGCGCAGGTCGCCCTCGACGATCTCGCGATCGTCAGCCCCGCCTCCGGCACGGTCACCACGCGCTACGTCGAGGCGGGCGAGGTCGTCGCGGCGGGCGCGCCCCTGCTCGAGGTGGTCGATCTCGACCGGCTGTACTTGAAGTGCTTCGTCCCCGAGAAGGACATCGGACGCGTGCGCCTCGGGATCCCGGCGCGCGTCTTCACGGACGCGTTCCCGGACGCCCCGTACCCGGCCGAGGTGCGCTTCATCGCCTCGCGCGCCGAGTTCACGCCGAAGGAGGTGCAGACGCCGGACGAGCGGGCGCGCCTGGTCTACGCGGTGAAGCTGTATCTCGTCCGGAACCCTCGGCACGAGCTCACGCCCGGCCTGTCCGCGGACGCCCTCATCCGCTGGAAGGAAGGTGTCCCGTGGGGGAAGCCGCGCTGGTGAGCGGGCCGCCCGTGGTCCGGGCGGCGGGGATGTGGAAGCGGTACCGCGGGCGCCCCGCCGTGCGCGGGGTGGACCTCCGCGTCGAGCGCGGGGAGCTGCACGGGCTCATCGGCGCCGACGGGGCCGGCAAGAGCAGCCTCCTCGAAGCGATCGCGGGCGTCCTCTCCTTCGAGGGGGGCGTGCTCGAGGTCCTCGGGGTCCGCATCGACTCGGAGGCGAGCGCCGAGCGCGTGAAGGGGCGCATCGGGTTCATGCCCCAGGGGCTCGGGCTGAACCTGTACCCGGAGCTGTCCGTCGAGGAGAACGTGGACTTCTTCGCGCGCCTGCGGCTCGTCCCCGCCGCCGCGCTCGCGGCGCGCAAGGAGCGCCTCCTCGCGATGACGCGGCTCGCGCCGTTCCGCCGCCGGCCGATGAAGCACCTCTCCGGCGGCATGAAGCAGAAGCTCGGCCTGATCTGCACGCTCGTGCACGAGCCCGAGCTGCTGGTGCTGGACGAGCCGACGACCGGCGTGGATCCGGTCTCGCGCCGCGACTTCTGGGCGATCCTCTCCGAGCTCCTCCGGTCCGGCGGGCTCACGGCGCTGATCTCGACCGCCTACCTGGACGAGGCGAGCCGGTTCCACCGCGTCTCGCTCCTCCACGAGGGCCGCTGCGTCGCCAGCGGCGATCCCACCGAGGTGCGCCGGCTCGTCCCCGGCGCCGCGGTGTCGGTCGAGGCGGAGCCGCAGGCGGACGCCTTCGCGGCGCTGAAGGCGGCGTTCCCGCAGGTCGAGGCGCTCGGGGGCACGCTGCGGGTGTTCGTGGAGGCGGCGACGCCCGAGGAGGCGACGGCCCGGGTGCGGTCCGCACTGGCGCGGACGCCGCCGCGCCGGGTCGCGGCCGACGAGCCCGATCTCGAGGACGCGTTCGTCGCCCTCCTCCGGCGCGAGGGGGCGCGCGTCGAGGCGGGCCCGCCGGTGGCCGTCGGCGCGCCGGCGGCGCCGGGCGGCGGCGACGCGATCGAGGCGGACGGGCTGACGCGCGACTTCGGCGCGTTCCGCGCCGTGGACCAGGTCACCTTCCGCGTCCGACCCGGGGAGATCTTCGGCCTGCTCGGCGCGAACGGCGCCGGGAAGACCACGGTCATCAAGATGCTGACCGGCCTCCTGCGGCCGAGCGCCGGGCGCGGCCGCGTCGCGGGCGTGGACATGGCGCGCTCCGATCGCGCCGTGAAGCGCCGCATCGGCTACATGTCCCAGGCGTTCTCGCTCTACACCGATCTCACCGTCGCCGAGAACGTCTCGCTGTACGCCGGGATCTACGGCCTCGGGCGCGCGGCGGCGCGCGAGCGCGCCGACGCGCTCCTGGCGATGGCGGGGCTCGCGCGCCACCGCGACGCCCGGACCGCGAGCCTGCCGATGGGCATGCGCCAGCGGCTCGCCCTCGGCTGTGCGCTCGTCCACCGGCCGGAGGTGGTGTTCCTCGACGAGCCCACCTCCGGCGTCGATCCGCTGGGCCGGCGCCGCTTCTGGGACATCCTCTTCGAGCTGGCGCGGCGGGAGCGCGTCGCGGTGCTCGTCACGACCCACTCGATGACGGAGGCGGAGCGCTGCGACCGGCTCGCGCTCATGTTCGCGGGCCGGATCGTCAGCGACGCCCCGCCGGCGGTGCTCAAGCGCGACGTGGAGCGAGACGCGGGGCGCCTCCTCGAGGTGGTCGCCGACGACCCGGCCGGCGCGGTCGAGCGGCTCCGCCGCGACGGGCTCGGGGACCCGGTGCTCTTCGGCCGCCGCATCCACGTCCTGTCGCCGGAGCCCGAGCGCGACGCGTCCCGGATCCGCAAGAGCCTCGCCGCGGCCGGGATCGCCTGCCGCGGGATCGAGCCGGTGCCGCTCTCGATGGAGGACGTCTTCATCTACCGGGTCCGCGCCCTCGAGGAGCGCGAGGCCTGGCGCGCCGGGGGGCGCTCGTGAACCTCGTGCGCGTCGCGGCCCTGGCCCGGAAGGAGTGGCGCGAGATCGTCCGCGACCGGAAGCTGTTCGGCCTGGCGTTCGTGCTCCCGGCGATGCTCATGCTCGTCTTCGCCTACGGCAGCGGGCAGTCGCTGGAGCACGTGCCGCTCGCGGTGGTGGACCACGACCGCACCGACACGAGCCGGCGCTTCGCCGAGCGGTTCGGGAACACCGTGTACTTCGATCTCGCGGGGTACGTGGACTCCGAGCGCGAGGCCGCGGCGCGGCTCGCCCGCGGCGACGTGCGCGTGGTCGTGGTGGTGCCCGAGGAGTTCGAGCGGCGCCTGGTCGCCGGGCGATCCGCCGCGATCCAGACCTGGATCGACGGCAGCTTCAGCAACAGCACGCCGCCGCGGACGCTCCAGGGCTATGTCGAGGCCATCACGGCGGCGGCGACGGCGGAGCTGCAGGCGGGCGCCGTCGCGCGGCGGCTCGGGGTGTCGGTCGAGCGCGCGCTGACGCTGCTGAACCCGATCCGGGTCGAGGTCCGGTACCTCTACAACCCGCAGCTCCGCACCGTCTGGTCGGTCGGCCCCTCGATGCTGATGTTCATCCTGATGTTCGTCGCGCCGCTGCTGATGGCGCTCGGGGTGGTGCGCGAGAAGGAGAGCGGGTCGATCCTGAACGTCCACTCCTCGACCGTCACGCGGGCGGAGTTCCTGGTCGGGAAGCTCCTGCCCAACGTCGCCATCGGCTGCGCCAACACGGTCCTGCTCTGGCTCCTCGCCGTCGGCTGGTTCGGCGCGCCGTTCCACGGGAGCCTCCTCCTCTTCGCGGCCGCCTCGCTCCTCTACGTCATCGCCACGCCCGGGATCGGGCTGGTCATCTCGCTGCTGGTGGACTCCCAGACGACCGCGATGATCATCTCGGTCGTCGTCGCGACCCTCGTCGGCTCGCAGTACTCCGGGATGTACATCCCCGTCGAGTCGCTCTCGGGCCCGGGCTGGCTCATCGCGCACGTCTTCCCCGCGATGTACTTCAACGACCTCGTCCAGGGCGTCTTCCTGAAGGGCATGGGGGCCGCCGAGCTGTGGCGCGAGCTCTGCGCGCTGGCGCTCTTCGCGGCGGCCTTCCCCGGGCTCGCCTGGCTCCTCTTCCACAAGCGGAGGCGCGCGTGACCGCCGGCGTCGTCTGGGGGCGGCAGGTGCTCGCCCTCACGGTGAAGGAGCTCCGCCAGCTCTGGCGCGACCGGCCCCTCCTCCTCTACGTCGTCTACCTCTTCACGGTCGAGCTCGTCCTGGTCGCGGGCGGGACCCGCGAGCTGTCGCACGCGCCCTTCCTGGTGCGCGACGCGGACCGGAGCGCCGCCTCGCGCGAGCTCGTCCACGATCTGCGCGAGCCCTGGTTCACGCTGCGGGGCGAGGTGCGCGATCCCGGCGAGGCGCTCCGCGCGCTCGACCACGGCGAGGTCCGGTTCTTCGTGGACATCCCTCCCACCTTCTCGCGCGACCTCGGGCGCGGGGACACGCCCGCCACCGTCCAGCTCGTCGTGGACGGCAGCCGGGTCGTCTCGGCCTGGCTCGCGCCGAGCTACGCCGGGCGGATCGCCGACGGCCTCTCGCGCGACCAGGCGGCCCGGAACCTGGGCCGGCTCGGGGTGGACGTCGCGGCGCTGCCGACGATCGAGAACCGACGCCGCACCTGGTACAACCCGAACCTCGACGACGCGTGGGGGAACGCCCTCGCGGAGCTCCTCAGCATGATGACCGTCGCCTGCGTGCTCCTGCCCGCCGCGGCGGCCGTGCGCGAGAAGGAGCACGGCACGATCGAGCAGCTCCTCGTGTCTCCGCTGACGCCGCTCCAGGTGATGCTCTCGAAGGCGCTCTCCATGGTCTTCGTCGCGCTGCTCGGGACGGGGATCGCGCTCCACGGGATCCTGCGCGCGGTCTACGGGCTGCCGGCGCACGGCAGCCTCACGCTGCTCCTCGCCGTCACCGCGCTGTACGCGTTCACGAACGCGGCGCTGGGCCTCGTCCTCTCCACCTTCGCGCGGAACACCACGCAGGTGGGGCTGCTCATCCTGCTCACCCTCATGCCCGTGCTCCAGCTCTCGGGCACGTGGTCGCCGTTCGAGGCGGAGCCCGAGCCCCTCCGCGCCGTGATGAGCCTCTCGCCCCTCCGCCACCTCGTGAGCGTCGCCTACGGCATCCTCTTGCGAGGCGTCGGCATGGAGGTGCTCTGGCCGCACGTCGCGGCCATCGCCGCCCTCGGGACCGCCTGCTTCGGCGCCGGGCTGTGGCGGTTCCGGCGGCAGTTCGGCTGAGCCCTGCGCTGCGCCTCGGTCACGCGCCCCGATCAGAAGGTCGTGGAGAACGTCGCGGTGAGTCGATGGCGAAACGGGATCATCAGCAGCTCGGAGGGACGACTCGAGGCGGCGAAGCTCGTGAAGTGCTCGTACCGCGCGCTGACGGCGGTCCCCTGCGTGGGCACCCACTCGACGGTGCCGGCGAACCGGGAGAAGAGGGTGTCCACGCCGACGATGCCGTTCACGCTCAGCAGGAGGTAGCGCCGCACCGCGAGGTTCTGCATGCCGAACGACGCGTAGTTCCGGCGGAACCCCCCGATGCCCTGGAGCAGGGCGGGGAGGTCCGAGCCGGCGGGGCGCCCGGCGGCGTCCCAGGCCGCCAGGTCCGCCGCGAAGGCACGCGCCTCGCCGGTGCTGAATCCGTCACCGTTGTAGAGGTACTCGGCCACGAGGTTCACGGGGCGCGAGAGCCCGACACCGAGCTGATAGCTCACCCCGGCGACCCCGCGGAACACCGGCCGGGCGCCGTCGTCCAGGTCGGAGAAGCTCGCCATGCCGGGGAGCCTGTAACCGGCCTCCCGCCCGCGGCGGAGCTGGAGCTCCTCGTACAGCACCAGGTCGCCGCTGGACCAGGCGCCGTCGCTGAGGAAGGCGAAACGAGCGCGCTTCACCGGATCGGCGCCCGGCGCGACGTCCCGGTCGGCGAAGACGTACCTCACCGCCCCGAACCCGAGGTCGAGCCCCGCGTCCTCGGCCACGAAGTCGACGCGGGCCGCGGTGCGGCTCCAGCGCGCCTCCGACGACGGGAGCACGACGACGCTGAGGCTGAGCCAGTCGTTGGGGATGACGACCGCCTTGAGACCGGAGACCCCGGGTGGAAGCGGCCGGACGTCGAGGGGGTTTGCTCGCGGCTCGAGGGTGTCGATGGCCGAGAAGATCAGGGCGGTCCCCCAGTTGAGCCGCTGCTTGCCCCCGATGATCGTCACGCGGTCCGACGGCGCGATCCGCACCGAGAGCTGCTGGATGACCGTCCTCGAGCTCAGGTTCTGGTCGAGATCGACCGGGAGGACGAAGTTGGCGAGGAGCTCGAACCCGCGTTCGCTCCGGACGTTCACGGACAGCCCTGCCTCCTGGGCGACGCTCCAGGGCCCGCGGGTGTAGCCGGAGCCGTCGGCGCCGACCGCCTGGTAGTAGGTGCTGCCCCAGAGCTTCGTCCCGCTCAGCAGGCCACCTCCCTGGTTCGGCCTGGCCGCGCCGTCGTCGGCGGGACGATCGGAGGTCGCCACGGCGGCGGGGAGCTCCGGCGCCGGGGGGGCCGCGTCCGGCTGGATCGCCGCCAGGGCGGCGATCAGCGCGGCCAGGCCGGGGCCGGACCCACCGTCAAACATCCGCGACGACCCCGTCCACCACGCGGATCATCCGGTCGGCCTCCCGCATGACCACCTGGTCATGGCTCGCGACCACGAAGGTGGTCTTCTCCTCGCGGTTCAGCCTCCGCATCACGTCGAGGACGGCGGCGCCGTTGACCGAATCGAGGTTGGCGGTGGGCTCGTCGGCGAAGACCACCTGGGGCTTCGTCACGAGGGCGCGCGCGATCGCCACCCGCTGGCGCTGGCCGCCGGAGAGCTCGTCCGGCTTGTGGTCGAGGTAGTCGCGGATCCCCACCTCCTCCGCGAGCTGGAGGATCCGCTTCTTGCGCTCCGGAGCCGGCACTTTCTGTATCAGGAGCGGGAACTCGATGTTCTCGCGGGCGTCGAGCACCGGCACCAGGTTGAAGGATTGGAAGACGAAGGCGATTCGATCTCGCCGGAAGCGATGCCGCTGCCGATCGCTCAGCGAGCCGATCTGCACGCCGTCGAAGGAGAACTCTCCGGCGGAGGCGTCGTCGAGCAAGCCGAGGATGTTGAGCAGCGTGGACTTGCCCGCGCCGGAGGGGCCGGAGACGCAGAGGTGCTCCCCCCGGGCGATGTCGAGGTCCACGCCTCGGAGCGCGTGAACGGTGGTGTGGCCGAGGGAGTAGTTCTTCACGAGGTTTCTCGCGCGGATCATCTGTTCCTCCGGCTAGAGCTTCTCTTCCAGGCGGGTCTCGAGGTTGCGCTTGTTGAAGATGCGGTCCGGAAGATCCTTCGACTCCTCTCGGACCACGGACATGACGTTCACCGACCCGGGATCGAGGGGTGTTCGCACCGTGAGCGTCACGGGCTTCCTCCCGAAGCCCGTGTCTCGGATGTCCGAGTACGTGATCTCCTTGACCACGCTGCCGCTTTGCGCGTAGTACGTGCCGCTCACGGGCCACCCTCCGCGCTTCGCCACGGTGAGCGCGATCCGGTAGTACGGAGCGTTCCGGTGCTTGGCGGTCAGCTCGAGGAGGTACGTGTCCGGGGTCTCTCCCTCGAGCGCGGCGTCGTAGTTGCTCGAGAAGTTGAGCCGCACCACGTCGCCGTACGAGAAGCCGGTCCCGCCGAAGGACTGGTTCGACGCGACCTTGATGACGCGGTTCGCCGCCCTGTCGTAGGTCCAGACGTTCTGGTCCAGCATCAGGATGTCGTTGCCGATCTGCTCGGCAGGCGCGGCCATGCGCACGATGATCTTTCCGTTTCGCTCCCGCGTGTAGCAGACCATCTCGTACTGCTCGTCGCGCCCCTCGCTCGACCTGAAGCGCAGCCTCAGGGTGGTCCGGGCGTCCGGGTACATCAGCTTCTCGAGCGCGCGCACCAGGGCGTCGGCGGTCGGGGCCTGGCTCCCTCGTACGGCCGCGCCAGGCGACTCCTGGGCGGTCGCGCCGATCGCGGGGGCGGCGAGGCCCAGGGCGATCGACATGGGGATGGCGGCGCGGAATGCGTGTCGGGCTCTCACGTTGGGCTCCTCTCGATCATTCGGTCTCGCGGAGGGCGGCGACCGGAGAGACTTGGAGGCGGCTGCCGAGGGTCGTCACGGCCGTCGCGAAGGTCACGACGACGATCGACGAGAGGACGAAGATCACCGTCCCGACGCTGACCCCCATGGTGAGGTGGCTCCCTCCGAAGAGGAACTGCAGCCCCGACTCCTCCGTCTGGATCCGGAGCGATTGGACCACCTGTCGAACGGCGAGCCCGGCGAGCACGCCCGCCACCGCGGCCGCCAGGTTGATCATCAGGAGCTCCAGCGTGTAGAGCCGGATCAGGAACCCCTTCTCGCTCCCGAGGCAGTAGTAGGTCCCGATCTCGCGCCGTCGATCCTGGAGGTTCACCGAGACGACGCTCATGATCCCGAAGGTCACGATCGTCAGGACGACGACGCTCATGGATTGCAGGATGAGGCGCAACAGGTCGTAGACGCGCATCAGCGCGTGGACGCGGAGCGTCGATCTCGGCTGCCGGTCGTAGTCCCAGAACTCCAGGTCGAATCCCCGCTCCGCGGCCCACTCCCCGAGCTTCTGGATCGCTCCGGCCTTGCCCTCTCCCGGCCTCAGCTCGACGAACAGGGACAGGGTCTCGTGCGGCGCGAAGCCGGAGACGAGGCGGTAGGCCGCCATGTTCACGAAGCCCAGCTCGGCCAGGTTCGGGATGTCCTGCTCGCCGACGAAGTACCCCTTGAAGCGCGCCTGCTGGACCACCACCTGGCCGAAGAGGTTCTTCCCGCTCAAGGTGACGGCGTCCCCGGGGCGGAGGTGGGTGGTCGAAGCGGTCTTGTAGTGGAGGATGATCTCGGGCTCGTCCGAGGCGCCGAAGAAGCTCCCCTCCTTCATGCGCAGGTGCTCGCGGACGAGGTAGGCCTGATCCGGATCGACGCCGCGCAGCGTGAAGTTCTCGTGCCGAAGGCCGTGGGCGACGAGGTTCATCGGCACGGGCGTGGTCGGCGTCGCGGCCCTCTTCACGTATGGTAATGCCCGGAGCTCGCGCAGGACGGCCGGGTATCCCTCGACGCTGTGCGACGACAGCTCCCGAAAGTCCTCACCCTGCTCGGCGGCGGTCTTGAAGCCCCGGGCGGAGACGACGACGTCGGCCGCCGGATCGGTGAGGGCGATGACCCCCGTCTTGAAGTTGTGGAGCTGGCCGTCGGAGAAGGCCATGAACAGGAAGACGACGAACGAGACGAGCCCGATCACGACGAACATGATCCGGCTCCGCTGCCGGTGCGCCAGCATGTTGCGGAAGGCCAGCTTCGCGCTGAGCATCACGCCGCCTCCTTCAGGAGCTCGACCGGCTTCACCCGCACGAGCCGCAGGAGCGGGACGAGGGAGGCGACCCCCGAGGCGAAGAAGAGGACGGCGAAGCTGACGGCGAGGTGGACGGGGCGGAAGTCGAGGAAGAGCCGGCTCCCGGGCATGAAGACGACGCCGGGCATCCCGGTTCGATGGAAGAGCAAGATGACGCCCGTCCCGATGATCGACCCGATGGCCCAGGAGACCAGGACCAGGACGAGGATCTCGCCGCACAGGATCACGACGTTCTGGGCCGGGCTGAGCCCGAGGGCGATCCAGGTGCCGATCTCCCGCCGGCGCTTGACGACGGCGAGGAGCGCGGTGTTGACGACGAAGATGGTGACCGTCGCCACGAAGAGCACGATCAGGACGGACGTGATGGCGCCGAGCGCCATCGTGGTCGAGGCGAAGATCTTCCCCAGCTCCTGGTGATCCTTGACCACGTACGGGAGGTGGCGCGCGGCGATCCAGCCCGCGACGGCCTCCTTGACGGCGGGGACGTCCGCCTCGGAGGCGAGGCGGACGTAGAGGTTGGTGCCCTGGCGCTCGGAGACGCCCAGCCGCGCGCGCAACGCGCGGCCGTCGACGTAGTAGCGCCCCGGGAAGAACGGAACGCTCTGGACGTAGGCCGTCATCTTGATCGGGAAGACCACGGGTCGTCCCAGGGTGGCGCTCCGCGCCGAGGGGATGGCCAGGGTGTACGGCGCGTTCAGCTCGATCGCGTCGCGGACCGGCGTGATCGCCTGCGGGTAGACGGATTGCAGCAGGCGCTTCCTCAAGACCTTCAAGCGGCGCTCGCCGTCGCCGTGAGGGGGCGGGTCCGCGGACGCCTGCTCGAGCGCGGCGACGGCGTCGTCGACCCTGTAGTCGTACGTCTCGCGGACGCTGGAAGGCAGGAGCGCCGGGAGATCGGCCCGGTCGAGCGCCTGGTTCATCGAGGCGAGGAACCGCCGATCCTGGAGCGGGCCGCGCGCATCGGCGAACAGACCGGGCATGTCGCGGGCCACCGCGAGCTTGAAGCTCTCCCAGTCGCGGCTCTGGAGCCGGAAGTTGTCACGGACGAAGCGATCGTTGTCCCACACGATCTCGCTCTCCTCGAGCGCCGACCGGAACACCGGGATGTCGCGCATCGACGGAGTCCACGCGAGGGCCTGCTCCCCCTCGGTCACCCGGACTCCGGGGAGCGTCCGTGCGAAGGTCAGCGTGTCCACGCCGATCACCGCAGGCGTGAAGCCGGTCGGCTCTCCCTCGGCGGTGTAGATCGCCGCCTTGCTCTCGAGGGCGAGCATGACGCTCTCGACCGCGGGGAGGGACCGGAGGAATCGCTCCAGGTCCTGCGTGTAGTCGAGCAGCACGACCGCTTCGCGGTGATCGGTGCAGGCGCCGTCAGGGCTGAGCTTGGGCGAGTCGGAGGGCATGATCTGAAGGTGCGCGGTCGACGTGTCGATGGCGAGCTGTCGGTAGCGCGCGGTGAAGCTGTCCCTGAACGTCAAGAAGAACAGGACCGCGGCGCTGCACAGGGCGAACAGCACGAAGAGCCGCCTTCCGCTCCTCCGGTGCCGGAGGAGTCCCTTCACCATGAGAGTCAGATACATGGTTCAAGCTCCGTGTCCGCTCGGGAGGTGCACGACTCTTCCCTGCGCTTCACGCAGGGACGGCCTGGTTCGTGGTGCGCGCCCCGTGACGCCGAGTTAACAGTTGCACCACGGTGCAAAGATACGCGGCGGCGCACCCCTGTCAAGGCAGATCTGGAGGGACCCGGCGAGGTCGCCGGTGATCTCGCTCGACGGCGCACGAGCGTGCGGCGCGTTGACGCTGCGTACACGGTCGCCGCGCTCGGGCCTGCTCCGACGAGCGCGCGACGCGGCACTCCTGCCGTCGTCTCGCCGCGCCGGTCCGCGGGCGCATGGGGAGGACCCCGCGTCAGGGCGGCGATCGTGATCCTGGGGAGAGGCCGTGGCCCACAGGCCCTACGCGCGCGGTCTCTCCGACAGGGCGATCGAGAGGGCCGCCCGGATCGGGGCGCGGAGCGCGTCGCGGGGAACCGCCGCCCCCGAGCGGCGCGCCGAGGCGGGACCGCTCGCGGGTCAGCGTGCTCGGCTCCGCGGTGGCTGGTCGCGAGCGTCGCCTCCGGGTTCGCCGCGAGCCCGCCGCGCCGACGGCGCTGTGCGGTGCGGCGGTCTTCCGGAGGATGGCGAGCCGGAGTCAGTCCGCGGAACGCGCCGCAGGACGAGCCCGCTTGCCGGCCCCGGCGGAGCGCCGGACCAGCATGCGGGGTGCGGGGCACGCCATCGTGAGCTGGCGACGGTCGGCGCCCCCCGCCGGAGCCAGCGAAGAGTCGTCCTGGCAACACGTCTCGAGGGCGTCGGCGAGCCGTCGCAACACCGACGCCACCTCTCGCGCGCGGACGCCGTAGTACACGTGCTTCCCGACCCGCTTCGCCTCGATCACGCCGGCGTCTCGCAGCTGCTTGAGGTGCCGCGAGACGACCGAGAAGTCGACCGGGCAGGCGCGCGCCAGCTCGCTGACCGATTGCATCTCCGGACCTCTCGCGATCAGCCGCTCCAGCAGCGCGACCCTGTTCGGATCGGCGAGGACACGGAAGATCTCGGTGGGCCGGCACCGGGTCCCATCGGGCCTGCGACACGTGGCGAGGCGTCGCATCGCGTCGCTGCTGGGCCTGCGTCTGGTGGTATGCTGCATGCCGCTTACCTACCACGGCTCGATCCGCCGTTCGAGCGCGCATCCGTCCTGCTCCCGGCGTCATGCTGGGGAACCGACGCGCTGGCGAGCGCTCCTCGCGCACGGGGCGCAGGGGATCGGTCGCGTGATCTCCCGTGCGAGCGAGGCATCGCGGCGAGAGTCCACGGACCGCTCCGCGCGGCGAGCCGCCTGGCCCTTCCCCGCGCGACCCTGAGCTGCCACGACGCGACGACGATCGGCTAAGGCTCGCCTTCCGACGGGGCGGGCGGGCGGATCGCCTCCCCCGGCGCGGTGGCGCCAGCGGTTGAACGGAGAGGCCGCCCCATCCAGGCGAAGATCCCCGTCGCCAGCGCGGCCCCGATGAGCTGCGCGACGATGAAGGCCGGCACGTCGATGGGCCGGATCCCGGCGAAGGTCGGAGTCGCAGCCCGCGCCAGCGTGACCGCCGGGTTCGCGAACGAGGTCGAGGCCGTGAACCAGTACGCCGCCGTGATGTAAGCCCCGACGACGAACGGGACCGCGCTCGGCCGCGCGCGCGAGCACCCCCAGATGACCGCCAGCAGTCCGAACGTCGCGATCGCTTCGCTCAGGAACTGGGGACCGCCCGCGCGGACGTGCGTGGAAGCAGCGAAGAGCGGCTCGCCGAACATGAGGTGCGCCGCCGCCACGCCCAGGAACGCGCCGACCACCTGGGCGACCAGGTAGGCGGGGACCTCCGACCAGGGCAGGCTCCCGTGGAACGCCGAGGCGACGGTGACGGCCGGGTTGAAGTGCGCTCCCGAGACCGGCCCGAACGTCGAGATCAGCGCGACGAGCCCGGCGCCGGTGGCGATGGTGTTGGCGAGCAGGGCGATGGCGACGTTCCCGCCGGACAGGCGATCGCCCATGATCCCCGAGCCGACCACGGTCGCCAGCAGCAGCCCGGTGCCGATCGCCTCGGACGCCAGGCGGCGGCAGGAGTCGGCGCGCGGCACGTCCTCCTCCGAGTCGGTCTTTGCCTCACTGTGCGTCTCTTCCCTCATGGTGCCCTCGTCCAGGCAAGAGAGAGGCAGCTAGAGGATCGCGTTGAAGAGCCAGCCGGTCAGCAGGATGCCCGTCGCGACGACGCCGACGAGCGCAGCGATGAGGCGCGGCTTGAGCACCCTGCGCAGCATGATCATCTCGGGGAGGGACAAGCCGACCACGGCCATCATGAACGCCAGCACGGTGCCGAGCGCCGCGCCTTTCGCCAGCAGCGGCTGGATCATGGGCACGAGCGCCGCCGCGCTCGAGTAGAGCGGGACCCCCGCCGCCACCGCCACCGGCACCGCCCACCAGGCCGACCGGCCGACGAACTGGACCAGGACGCCCTCGGGGACGTAGCCGTGGATGAAGGCGCCGACCGCGATGCCGCCGAGGATGTACGGCCAGACCTTCGCCGTGATCCTCCGGACCGCCTCGAACGCGGCGCCGCCGCGCTCCGCGAGGGTGAGGGGACGCTGCTGCGGCGGGAGGGAGAACTTGAGGCGCGCCCGGACCCAGTCCTCCACGTGGTCGTCGGCTCCCAGCCACCCCAGGATCACCCCCGAGACGATGGCGATGGTGACCCCGCTGGCGAGGTAAAGGAGCGCGACGCGCCAGCCGAACATCCCGAGCAACAGCACGAGCGCGACCTCGTTCACCATGGGCGCGGAGACCAGGAACGAGAACGTGATGCCGACGGGGATCCCCGCCTCGACGAAGCCGATGAAGAGCGGGACCGCCGAGCACGAGCAGAACGGCGTCACCACCCCGAGGAGCGCGGCGAACACGTTACCGCCGTACCTCCGGCGCCCCGCCAGCAGCGCGTGGGCGCGCTCGACCGTGAAGTAGGAGTTGACGACGTTCATCACGAACACCACCCCGACCAGGAGCAGGAGCACTCGCGGCGCGTCCTCCAGGAAGAAGACGACGGCCGAGCCGAGGTGCCCGTCGGGATCGAGGCGGAGCAGCTGGACCGTCACCCAGCGGGCGATCGGCCCGACGGAGACGATCGCGGCGATCCAGATCGCGGCGGCCGCCAGGAACCGTTCGCGGCCGACGCGCGGTCGGGGAGGCGAGAGCGAGGTGACCAGGGACTCCGGGAGGCTCGTCGATGTGTCCATGAGGGACTTTCCTTGGGACGGTGAAGGGAAGGCGAAGGTTTCGCGTGCGTCTGTTCGCGTTGCCGAGGTGCTGCCCCGAGGACCGCCGTCAGGGATCACCGGCGGGCTGGCGCACCGGATGGCCGCAGGGCGCTCGGCCGGCGCGCGCCGGTGAGCGCTCGCCGAGCCAGCCGTGGACCATCCGCGCGACGGCCTCGGCGTGTCTATCCATCATCGAGAAGTGATCTCCCGGCACCTCCAGGAGAGCGTGATCGAACGGCCAGCGGGGGGACGATGCGCGATCGGCTCGCGGTGCGTCGTCGGCGCGGACCTCGGCCGGGCTGGCGAAGAGGATCGGAGCCGCGACCTCGGCCGGCGCCCACGTCGCGAACAGGTCGAGGTACCAGCTCATCGCCGTCAGCTCGACGTCGTGGCGCGGTTCGGCGAGGAGTCGCGCGGCCAGGCGATCGAGCAACGGAGCGGACGACGAGACCGTGGCGGGCGTGTCGAGGAGGACGAGCGCGCTCGGGATCACGCCTAGATCCTCGAGGTGTCGTGTCACGGCGTGTGCCAGGAACCCGCCGGACGAGTAGCCGACGATCGCGAACGGGCCCCGCGCGGCGGATCGCACCACCGCCTTCGCGGCGGTCTGGACCAGGGTCGCGAGATCGGGCGCGAGGGGCTCCCCGGGTACGTATCCAGGGACGTCGAGCACCCAGACGTCACGGAGTTCACGGAGAGGCGAGGCGAACCGGGCATACTGGACGGCCGTGGGCGGCACGAAGGAGGGGAAGCAGACCACGCCCGGCCGCGCGCTGCCCCGTGCCAGCCGCAGGAGCTCCGGCGCGTACCTGGCGGGGCGCTCCGCGTCGCGGCGGGCTCGGGCGGCGCCGCGCAGCAGCTCCCAGCCGAGCGCCGTCTCCCCGGAACGAGCGGCCTCCGTCAGCTTCGTGAACACCTCGCGGCCGTGGTCGCCGAGGGCTCCGCGCCGGGACGCCCCGCCGCCCTCGGGCGAGCCCGCGTCGAGCCCGAGCTGGCGGAGGAGGCTCTGGACCATCCGCGTAGCCGTTCGACATTCGAACGGGAACTTCACCGGCAAGGGGAGGCCGGTGGCGGAGGCGAGGCGGTTGCGGAGCTGGACGGCCATGAGGGAGTCGAGGCCGAGCTCGAGGAGGGGGCGGTCGGCGGGGATGGAGGCAGGGGACTTGCGGGCGAG